>JBAZIE010000001.1:0-208454 GCA_041652055.1 Sulfurimonas sp.
AATAATTGTATCTTTTTTGGGGTTTAAGAGTACTGAAATAGGGAGTTTTTAAATCTATTTTTATCTTATTTCAAAGAGAGTTTTAGGCACTCTTTGAAATGTTTTTTTGAGGTTCTTTCACAGTCTCAGGGGAGATGGAACGCATACTAAAATTTATAATTTAGATAAAATTAACCTCTGTAACATGGTGTTTTAGACCAAGTTCCGCAGGAGTGCATCCAAGAGCGAGACCTACCATCTGCTGCATATGAAGAACAGGAAGAGAAACTTCTCTGCCTATTGCTTCAGAAGCATGTTTTGTCTGAGTATCGAGTTTCAGGTGGCAAAGAGGACAAGGTGTTACCATCATGTCAGCGTTGTTGTCCGTAGCACCCGCTATAGCCGTTCCTGTTAAAACTGCCGCAGTGTGTGGTGCTTGAAGCTCTACATGGAAACCGCAGCACTTGTTCTTCTCTTCATAGTCAACATTTTTTCCACCACATGCGATGATAAGGTCATCCAGCGAAGTAGGGTTGTACGGATTCTCTTTTTGTTTGTGAGACTCGTCATGAAGCTCAGAAGGGCGGATGTTGTGACAGCCGTAAAACGGAGCGATATTAAATTGGCTAAGAGGTTTCACAACCATCTCTTTGATTTTATCCAGTCCAAAGTCATCTATGATAGCGTAGAGGAAATGGATAACATTTGATGTACCTCTATACTCTAAGCCGATTTCTGCAAGCTTTTCGTTTACTTTTGCTTTTAACTCTGCATTTTTATCTAGTCTATGTTTTGTCATAGCTGTGTTTAACTGACATGTATTACAGATTGTAACCATTGTAAGGCCATGTTTTTCGGCATAAGCTATATTTCTAGCATTTAGCACAAGTGATAAAAAGTCATCATAATCTTGCAGGTGAGAAGCTCCACAACAAGAAGCCTCTGTAAGTTCTATAAGTTCTATATCTAATTTTCTAGCTACTGCCAGCGTTGACATCATCTGCTCCGGAGTACTCTGCTTTGCAGTACATCCCGTAAAAAGTGCATATTTTAATTTTTTCATTTAACTACTCCTAGAACTTAACAGTTGATGATGATTTTATAAGCTTTTGAATCTCATCAAGGTTGTCTGATTTTGGCATATTCCAAGGCATTACTATCTTGCCTTTTCTAAACATTTGAAGCGCAACAGGGATATGTTTGACTATGTGAGCTCCCTCTGAGTAGAGCACTAAGCCGCCCTCATCAAGCAGACCGTGTTTTTTGATAGAGTGCAGGAAACCAACCGCATGGCGTGTTGCAACATTGTTTTTTGCAACACCTTTTTTAAATGCCATTTGGTGCAGTTTTGTGATTTTCTCAATAGGATTTATATCTTTTGGACAAACCTCTGCACACTCAAAACATTTGACACAATCCCAAACACCTTGCTTCTCTTCATTTACATTTGTAAGTCTTTGGCTGTCGTTATCACGTACGTCGGCTTCAAAACGGTAAGCCGCAGCAAAAGCCGCAGGACCGAAGAAGTCACTGTTTATCTCAACAACTGGACAAGCATAGTGACATGCGCCGCACTGGATACATAAATCTGCTTCGTTTAGCTCTTCAGCGTCATGGGGAGATACAAGATTTTCGCAAGACGGACACTCATCTATGTCAGCAACAAGATATGGAGTAACCGCAGCATGTTTGTCCCAAAAATCCGCTTTATCGATAATCATATCTTTAATAGCTCTTTTTGTGCTTAGCGGCTCAAGAGTGATGTCGTTTCCGAAGTACTCTATCATCGTAGTCATGCTCTCTTTACAAGCAAGAGTCGAGCGACCGTTTACTTTGATGGCACATGCTCCACAGATACCGTGGCGACAGCTTCTACGGTATGAAAAACTACCGTCATGATCCCATTTAATTCTGTTTAGAACATCTAAAACTACCTCTTCAGAAGTGATGTCCATCGTGTAATTTTCATAGTATGGCAGATAGTCTTCATCGGCATTGAAACGAAATACTTTGAAGTTTACTTTTTGTGTATTAATTGCATTTTTACTCATAAGTGCTCCTTAGTAATTTCTTGCTTTAAGTTCATGCTTGCCGAGTGTGACAGGCATGTAGTCAAGTAAAATGTTTCCATCTTTATCCATGTAAGCCATAGTATGCTTTAGGAAGTTCTCATCATCGCGAACCGTAAAATCTTCTCTGTAGTGTGCACCGCGGCTCTCATTTCTAGCAATAGCGCTCTCTACAATAAACGCAGAGTAGTCAATCATATGACCGAATTCTATAGCTTCTTGCATCTCTGTATTGAACACTTTTGATTTATCTTTGATACGAATATTTTTAAATCTCTCTCTAAGCTCTTTGATTTTTGCAACTGCAATCTCTAGAGTCTCTTTTGTTCTAAATGCGCCTGCATTTGCAGTCATACACTGTTGGAGCTCTTCTCTTAAGACAGGAATTGTTTCACTTCCGTTGTTGCTTAGTACAAAATCAATCTCTTTAATAGCTCTTTGTGCGTCAGCTTCATTAGCCGGACGAAGAGTGATGCCATCAATCTCATCAACCATTGTTTTACCCACATAGCGGCCAAACAGAAGCGCTTCAAGAACAGAGTTTGCACCGAGGCGGTTTGCACCGTGAACAGATACGCATGAACACTCGCCGGCCGCATAAAAGCCCTCAACAAACTCGTTATTGTTTTTGCGAACATTTCCTGCAATATTAACCGGAATTCCGCCCATTGAGTAGTGAGCAGTTGCAGAGATAAGGATAGGCTCTTTAATCATGTCAAGACCTAGAAATGTGATAGCCAAATCACGAAGCTCAGGCAATCTCTCCATAATCAAATCACGTCCCAAATGTGTTACGTCAATGAAAACCGCATCTTTTCTTGGTCCGACACCGCGTCCCTCTCTAATCTCATTTAAAATAGCACGGCTTACAACATCTCTTGAAGCTAACTCCATCGCATTTGGAGCATACTTTTCCATAAATCTCTCGCCAAGAGAGTTGAAAAGTCGTCCGCCTTCACCACGCGCCGCTTCAGAGATTAAAACACCGTTTCCTGAGAGACCAGATGGATGGAACTGAACAAACTCCATATCTTCAAGAGGAAGACCGTGGCGAGCTACAATTGAGAGACCATCGCCTGTGTTTGCATGCGCGTTTGAGTTTATCTTATAGCTTCTTGCATATCCGCCGGTTGCAAACATTACAGATTTTGAGTTGAAGATTGCCATCTGCATATCTCTAATGTTAAATGCGACAACACCTGATACTTTGCCATCTTTATATATTAAATCAGATACATACCACTCATCCCAAAACTTTACGCCTGCTCGAAAAGCCTGCTCATATATAGTTTGCAGAAGTGTTAAGCCGGTTCTGTCTTTTGCATAACATGCACGAGGTGACGACTGACCGCCAAAAGGTCTTTGAGCAATTTTGCCATCTGGGGTTCTGCTAAATGCAGCACCCATTCTCTCAATCCAACGAATAGTCTCAGGTGCATTTTTACACATAAATTCAACCGCATCTTGGTCAGCCAAATAGTCGCTTCCCTTTACTGTATCGAACTCATGCAACTCAACACTGTCTTTATCGCTAAAAGCGGCATTAACACCGCCTTGTGCAGCTCCTGAGTGGCTTCTTAGAGGATGAAGTTTTGTAATTACAGCAACTTTTTTTCCTGCAACCTGCAGCTCTCTTGCAGCAGCACAGCCAGCTAGACCAGCGCCAACAATAATAGCATCGTAAGTATAAATAGGAATACCCATTAGCTTTCCTTTGTTAATAATAAAATAAGGCGGATTGTACTATTTTTAGCCTTTGTGAATGATAAAAAAGAGTTTAATAGAGATGAGTTGTTACGTTATGCCTCATCTCTGATAATATCTATTTCTTATAATTCGCTGTGAGCTACATCTTTTACTTGAGAGATTTTATTTTTACCTGTTTTTTGAGAGTGAAGAAGAACTTTTTTTGCTTTTCTGATAGCCTCTTCAAGGGTAATGTTTTTTGGTTTTATTACATGCCCGCCACTAAGTGTTACCTCTATGTCTCTAAGTTCAGGAGAGCTTATTTTAAGTTCAGAGATACTTTCGCGAATCTTTTCTGCATCTTTGAATGTTTGGTCTTTGCTAGGTCTTGAGAGAATAACCGTAAACTGATTATAGTCTGTTCTTGCTATAACATCTGCAGCCTGCTGGTGCAAAGAGATTGAAAATGCAATTTTTTTGAGTATAGATTGGGTTAGTTCTTGTGAATATGGTTTGTCTGTTTTTGAGAAGTTATCGACCTCAAAAACAGTGACGGAAGTAAAGTTGCTCTCTTTCATTCCTTTTTTCTCAGCGTATGAGTTCATCATCCCCTTTAAGTTGTTGATTCCGGTCACGGCATCAAGCATGGCAGGATTTTCGGAAACAACGGGTTTTCTTTTTATTCTTAGTGAGATTGCATCTGCCTCTTGCGAGAATGTATCATACTGGATTTGGTTCGCATTGGTTAAAAATTCCAAATCTTTATAGATTAACTGAAGTTGTTTTCTATACCAAAGAGCCGCTAGAAGCATAATGATAAAAGCAAGATATGTAATATTTTTGTGGATATTGAATTTGTTTCTTTCGTATCCTATCGCTTTATATATAACAGAGGCTAAATGCCCCTTAAGAGCCCCCGCATTTTGCTTTAATTCGCTCTCTTTTAGCTCTATATCTCCATTTTTATTGTTATAGAATTCGTTAGCGCTGAGATTGAATGCTCCAACAAGAGAGTCTAATGTGTTTAAGTCCTCAAGATACTCTTTTGAGTTTAAAAGAACAAATCTCTCAACAAGGCTGCGTTCATAGAGGCTTCTTAGCTTGTCGGTATCATTTTGAAGCTGTGTTGTTTTTCCGCTGAGTTTTATAAGAGTGAGTTCATAATTGTCCGTTGGAAGATTTAGGATTTCTGAGACAATCTTTTTTTGGTTGTTCAAGTTGTCAATTTTTGCGTATGAACCCGTATGTTCAAGGGCAACTAACACTCCAAGTGCTGCAAAAACCGTAGCGGCAATAAGAAACATGGATAGATTTTTAAAGATGGCTTTTATAGAGTTTTTCATAACTGTTTCCTGATATAGATGGTATAATGTCCTACTATTTTATATACATTGGCTTTAATTGTAACTTAAGGCATTTTAAGAAGTTTTATTGAATTTAGAAAATTATTTTATATCGCAATTTAAAGATGTTCATATCGGTGATGATGGGGCTTTGATAAACAACACTGTATATTCAAAAGATGCTTTTTTTGAGAATGTCCATTTTAAGACCTCATGGATGAGTTACTATCAGATAGCATCAAAAGCAATGATTGTAAATATATCGGATGCGTTTGCTATGAATGCAGTGCCAAAATACGCGCTTCTTAGTATTGCAATGCCAAAAAACATCACAAAAGCCCAAATGAGAGAGTTGGCGCGCGGGTTTCAGGAAGGTGCTGCTAAATACGGCATTAAGATAATCGGCGGAGATACCATCAGTAATATCAAGCTTGATATTACTGTTACTATTATCTCTGAAACTCTCAAACCGCTGATGAGAAAAGGGCTTAGAGTTGGTCATCTTATTGCATACAGTGGTAAGCTCGGCAGAAGTTCAAAAGAGCTTAAAAAACTGATGAATTTGGGCAAGATTCATAAAAAATCGAAGTTCGTAAATATAGAGCTAAGAGATAAATTTGTCTCTACATGTTCGCGTTATCTCAGCTGCGGTATGGATATATCCGATGGTCTCTTTAGCGACCTTGAGAAGCTCTCATCCGCAAATAGGCTTGGATTTAAATTTAAAAATCGCATTCTAAAAAGAGTAGGCTGCAGCGGAGAAGAGTATGAGATGCTCTTTGGTTTTGACCCAAGAGATAAAAAAGCTCTTCTAAGACATGCTGCCAAGAGCAGAACACCGATAACCATTATTGGAAAATGCGTAAGAAAAAATTACAAAAACAGGTGCAAAGCGCATCATTTTTAAATAAATAGGATTCACATGGACAGATTTTATTCGCTCTCTCACTCAAGTATCGATTTTCATTTTAAGCAGACGCCACGGGATTTTGTGGTGGAAGAGGTGCCTCTTTATGAGTTTTGCGGGGAGGGAGAACACCTTGTGCTTTTTGTTAGAAAAAAAGGGATTTCTACTCTTGAGCTTGTCTCTATGATTGCAAGGTATTTGGGTATCAAAAACAAAGAGATAGGGTATGCGGGGCTTAAAGATAAGCATGCTATGACCAAACAGTATATCTCTTTGCATAGAAAATATGAGCAGATGATGGATGCGTTTGAGCATGAAGATGTGAAGATTCTCTCAAAAACTTACCATAACAACAAAATAAGGGTAGGGCATCTAAGTGGGAACAAGTTTTATATAAAGCTCAAAAAAGTAAATCCGACTTCTGGTAAAAAAATAGATGAGGCACTCAAAAATATCGCTACTTACGGGATGCCAAATTACTTTGGGTATCAGAGATTTGGCACGGATGGAAACAACCATATTGATGGAGAAAAGATAGCAAAAGGCGAGAAAAAAGAGCGCAACCCAAAGGTAAAACAGCTTCTTATCAGTGCCTATCAGAGCCATCTTTTTAACCTTTGGCTTAGTAGAAGGCTTGAGATAAACTCTCTTATCGAGAAATTTGCACCGCAAGAGTTGGAGAGCCTTTTAAATATCCCAAAAGAGGAGATTGCAAAGATGAAAGCGCAAAAACACCCTTTTAAACTTCTCAGCGGCGATATCATGGAACATTATCCATACGGAAGACTCTTTGAGTTTTGCGGCGAGGAACATGATTTGAGCAGATTTTTAGAGAGGGATGTCTCGGTTACGGGGCTTTTGTGCGGTAAAAAAGTCAAGCATGCCTCGGGACTAGCTAGAGAGATAGAGAAAGATTTTGACGATACCATCGATGAGGACGGCGGACGACGCTATGCATGGGTTTTTCCAAAAGATATAGACGGGCGTTACAAGGATGAAGAGGCGCAGTATGAGCTTAACTTCTACCTTCCAAAGGGTTGTTACGCAACTGTTCTCATAGAAGAGATAGCAAAGAGAGAGATAAAGGAGTCATGATGCAAAAACACATCACATCAGCGATTTCACAAGCATTTGGAAAGTTTGCTAACAAAGAGTTTGCCTCGCCGATTCAAAATTTTATAAACAGCTCTTATGTTGCACTTATGGGGCTTGACATGAGTGAGTTTCATGCACCCCAAACCTACCACTCGCTCAATGCGCTTTTTACGAGAAAACTAAGAGAAGATAGAGTTTTTTCGCTTGATAGTGAGGATTTTATCTCTCCGTGTGACTCTCTTATCTCGGAGTGCGGTGTGCTGGAGAGTGGGTATGCGCTTCAGATAAAAGGGATGCGTTATAGCTCTGATGCGCTTTTGGGAGAGCATTTTAGCAGTGAAGAAAAAGCCATGGTTCATGACGGTACTTTTATAAACTTTTACCTCTCGCCAAGAGATTATCACCGCTACCATATGCCGACAAACCTAAAAGTGTTGCGGGCGGTGCATATCCCCGGGAAATTTTATCCTGTCAATATGCCATCACTAAAAAATAAGCTCAATCTTTTTGTAGAAAATGAGCGGGTTGTACTTCTTTGCGAAACTACCAATAAAAAAAGATTTTATATGGTGCTTGTGAGTGCCTTAAATGTCGGTGTGATGCAGGTTGCGTTTGAACCACGCATAAAGACAGATGCGGATGCACTGCAAAGTGCGGCGTATGATTATGAAAATCTCCACTGCAACAAAGGGGATGATTTTGGCTGTTTTGAGATGGGTTCGACTATCGTTATTTTGGCTCAAAAAGGGATGTTAGAGCTTGATGTAGGGGCAGGTGAAAATGTGAAGTATGCTCAAGCGATAGCAAAAATCAGTTGATTGATTTTAGGAGAGAAGACAAAATGTAATTTACATTAGACTTCATAACTATCTTTTTAGATTGCTTCACTTCGTTCGCAATGACGGTCATTGTGAGGAGGAACGACGAAGCAATCTAAGTTGTAAAAGGAGTCTATTTTGTCCATATTATGAAGTTTTTAAATTTTTATACGTTAAATCTAAAGTGCATAATATCGCCGTCTTGTACGATATACTCTTTTCCTTCAAGGCGCATCTTTCCGGCTTCTTTGGCTTTGTTCTCGCCGCTGCACGCTACAAAGTCGTTATATGCGATAACTTCTGCGCGGATAAACCCTTTTTCAAAGTCGTTGTGAATTACAGCGGCAGCTTTTGGTGCAGTAGTGTTTTTTCTGATTGTCCAAGCGCGAACCTCTTTAACACCTGCCGTAAAGTAGCTCATAAGTCCTAGTTTGTCAAAACCTTTTTGGATAATCTGCTCAAGTCCTGATTCAAGAACGCCAAGAGAGCTTAAGAACTCAGTTGCTTCCTCGTCTTCTAAACCTACAAGTTCCTCTTCGATTTTTGCACAAAGTTTTATAAGTTCACAGTTGTTTTTAGACGCATGCTCTTTTAATTTTATAACAAAATCGCTGTCTTCTACCAAGCCGTCCTCATCAACGTTTGCACCGTACATAATCTCTTTGCCTGTTAAAAGTCTTACTTCATGGTTAAGCTGCTTGTACTCTTCGCTGTGGGCTTTTGCAAAATTTCTAGCCAAGTTGCCGTCTGCTAAAAATTCAGCCAGCTCTTCCGCAAGAGCAAGTACGGCAGCCGCAGTTTTATCTGTTTTTGCCTGCTTTTTTAGTCTGTCCATTCTGTTTTGCAAAACTTCGATATCTGCTAAAATCAGCTCGCCTTCAATGATTTCAACATCTCTAAGAGGGTCAATGCTCGCCTCAGTGTGGACGATATTGTCATCCTCAAAACATCTGACAATATGCAGAATAACCTCAGTCTCACGAATGTTTGACAAAAACTTGTTTCCCAAGCCTTCGCCTTTGCTTGCACCTTTTACCAGACCGGCAATATCAACAAAATCAAGCGTGGAGTATTGGATTCTCTCAGGATTAACAATTTTCGCTAGTTCTAACAACCTTTTATCCGGAACGGGAACGATAGCCTTGTTAGGCTCTATCGTACAAAACGGATAGTTCGCCGCCTCCGCGTTTTGCGCTTTTGTAAGTGCATTGAAAGTTGTTGATTTTCCTACGTTTGGTAGTCCTACAAGACCGATACTTAAACCCATAATTGACCTTTTGCTGTGCTGTGAAATATTTTTTTGTAATAATAGCTAAAATATGCGCAGATAGTGATTAAAAGGGGGACTCTTTTTCTCTTAGAGCTTCTCTTGAAGCTTTATCAACAAGTGTAAAGAAGGTATCTACCAAATCTTTGTCTTCAGTTTTTTTATGCCCTTTTACTTTTATAAAGTCACAATCATAGCGGTCCGTGATTTTATAAAATTTTTTATAAAGTTCATGATTTCTTATAAGAGTATTTTTTCTTGACATGTAGTTATTTTTTACGATGCGCACTTGCCTTGCTTTTAGGCTAATTATGTTTTGACAGTCCGTGTAAATGATAATTTTGCATTTTCTTGTCGGTATTTTCCCAAGAGCCCAAAGCAGTGTCTCAAGTTCCAGTTTTGATGAAGTGGTATTTTTAAATTTTCTTGTTTTGATTTTGTGTTTTGAGATAGGCGCTTCGAGGCTGAATTCCGGCATTAGAAGGTATGCGCCGTAGCCGATTTTAGTTTGCGGATCTACGCTAGCATCCGTAAATAAAAAAAGTGTAGGCTTTTTTATATCAACGTACATGTTATTTTTTTTCCTAAGAACTATTTTTTCTATTTCGACACTATACCAATTTAAAGCCAATCAGGCTAATTGCCATAATAAGCATTCCAAAAGTTATTCCGGCTATCGTTGTGTGCGCATTTCCGTAAACCCTTGCAGCCGGCAGAAGCTCATCAAAAGAGATGTAAATCATTATTCCTGCAACTACGCCAAACGTTATGCCAAGAGTTGCTTCGCCCATAAAAGGAAGAAGTATAAAAAAGCCGACTATTGCGCCAAGCGGTTCGGCAAGCCCTGAGAGTGTAGCATACCAAAATGCGCTCTTTTTGTTTCCTGTAGCGTGGTATATAGGCAGTGAAACAGCCATTCCCTCAGGTATGTTGTGGATAGCGATTGCAACCGCTATTGCAATACCCAGTGTAGGATTTTCAAGCGCGGCGGCAAATGTTGCAAACCCCTCTGGAAAATTATGAATTCCTATGGCAAGTGCCGTAAAGACTCCTGTTCTCTTTAGTGCAGAGTCGCTGATAATGGAGCTTTTTGTTTGTGGCTTAAGCTCAAGAAGCTCGCTATTGCTTTTTGTCTCATGCGGGTTTACATCCTCGGGAATAAGATAGTCAATAACGGCGCTTATGGCAATACCTGCGAAAAAAGCCACAAGAGTTAATATCTCAGCCGTTATTTCGCTAGAGTAGAGCTCTATAAAAGAGTTTTTGGATTTTGGCAAAATCTCCATAAAGGAGACGTAAATCATCACACCGGCTGAGAAACCCATGCCGATAGATAAAATAGTGTAGTTTTTGCTTTTTGAAAAAAATGCGAGAAGGGCACCTATGGATGTGGCAAACCCCGCAAAGAGTGTGAGCATAAATGCAAATAAAATTGTCTCAAGCGATAAATCATGCATGGAAGATTATATGATTTTAAAAATAAATTACGCCTTTATTTAAATCATATAAATCATCATGCGCTTTGACTATCTACTTTACTTCTCTTAAAAACTCACACATTAAACGCACACCCGCACCTGTTGCGCCATAAACATTACAGTCCCACGGGCTTTCAGTATAGGCAGTTCCTGCTATATCAAAATGAATCCACTTGTTTTTGTTCTCTTCTTTTATGAACTTATCCAAAAACATGCCGGCAGTTATCGCTCCGCCGTAAGGTTTTGAAGCTGTGTTGCTGATGTCTGCAATCTCGCTCTTTAGAAGTTTTTTAAGGTGTCTGTTAAACGGCAGTGAGCTTATCATCTCCCCGGAGTCGCTTCCAGCGCGTGAAATATCATGTTTTAGTTTATGAGAGTGCCCCATTAAACCTGTTGTGTATTGGCCAAGAGCAATCATACATGCGCCGGTAAGTGTTGCAAAGTCGAATATATAGTCGGCTTTTACTTTATCTTGAGCATAGTCAAGTACGTCGGCTAAAACCAAACGACCCTCTGCATCTGTATTTCTAACCTCTATGGTTGTTTTACTTCTTGATACAAGCACATCATCAGGTTTGTAGGCATTTCCGCCGACCATATTTTCAACTGCACCGATAAATGCATGAACTTCGATATCTAACTTTAGCTCACTTACGGCCTTTATGATTCCAAGAACTGCACATGCGCCTGCTTTGTCCATCTTCATCGTCACCATTGAAGTAGGAGCTTTAAGGCTTAGTCCGCCGCTGTCATAAGTCAGACCTTTTCCCACAAGCGTGACTACTTTTTTTGCCTTTTGAGGTTTATATGCAAGGTGAATAAGCGCGCTTCCATGCACTGATGCACGTCCGACCGCGAGCATTGCGTTCATATTCTCTTTTGCCAAATCATCTTCTTGAAGGATATTGCACAAAAGTGAGTTCTCATAAGCCAAACTCTGCGCAGCATGCGCCAAAGTTTGCGGATTTATCTCCTGCGGCGCTCTGTTTACGATATCGCGTGTGTAACATGTAGCGTTTGCTATAATGAGCGCTTCGTTGAAAATAGTCTCAAGTTCGTCAAGCTTAAAATCGTTCAGAGCAAAAGATATCTCCTCTAATGCTGCTTTTTTTGGCTCAGATTTATATTCGTTAAACTCATATCCGCCCAAAATAATGCCTTCTACTAATGCACTGAGCGTTGATTTACTGATAACACTCATCTTTGCTGACTTATAGTTTGAAGACTTGAGCATTTTTATCATACAAGACGCCGCACTTCTTAAATCATCACTCTTTTTGCTATCAACTCCGCAAAACAGTATTCCTTTTTCATATAAAAAGCATGTTGTGTCCTGTTCTGCTTTAAATCCAGCTTTTTGTAAAATATCAGAATGCTCACACTCTGCAAGCTCATCTTTTGTTAAAAACTCTATTAATATATCTGAATCTATATCAGCTATTTTTTTATCTACCAATTTGATATTCATTTTTTTCCTATTTGTCAAAGTCTAGTAACTGTTTTGCTTGTATCATATCTTTATCGCCGCGGCCGGATAGATTTACGATAACAAGCTTGTCTTTAATATTTGGCATTTTTTTAAGATATGCCACTGCATGGGCACTCTCAAACGCAGGAATAATTCCCTCTTTTTGTGAGAGCCATACAAACGCGTCAAGCGCCTCTTTATCTGTTATAAAATCATAGCTAACGGATTTGTTGTCGTGATGAAAAGCATGCTCAGGTCCGATTCCAGGATAGTCAAGTCCCGCTGAAATTGAGTGGGCTTCAAGTATCTGTCCGTCATCATCTTGAAGCAGATAACTCATCTGTCCGTGCAACACCCCTGGACGTCCCTGATTTAAAGAACATCCGTGCTCGCCTGAGTCTATGCCGTTCCCGCCTGCTTCTATGCCGATACATCTAACCTCTTTATCTTCTAAAAAGTGCTGAAAAGTCCCTATAGCATTGCTTCCGCCGCCGATACATGCAATTACGTAATCAGGCAATCGTTTCTCTTTTTCAAGTATCTGAGCTCTTGCTTCATAGCCGATAATAGCCTGAAAATCCCTAACCATCATAGGATATGGGTGCGGACCTGCAACTGTTCCTATGATATAAAAAGTATCTCTTGCGTTTGTAACCCAGTGGCGAATTGCGTCATTCATTGCATCTTTTAGAGTTTTGCTTCCGCTCTCAACAGAGTTTACTTTTGCGCCTAGAAGCTTCATGCGAAAAACGTTAAGTTCCTGACGTGCGACATCCTTTGCACCCATAAATATCTCACACTCCAAATCTAAAAGCGCGCAAATCGTAGCAGTTGCAACGCCGTGCTGACCTGCACCCGTCTCAGCTATGATTTTTTTATATCCAAGTCGCTTAGCCATAAGCCCCTGCGCGATTACGTTGTTTACTTTATGCGCACCTGTATGGTTTAAATCTTCTCTTTTGAGATAAATTTTTGCACCAATTTCGTTTGAAATGTTTTTCGCAAAGTAGAGCGGAGAAGGGCGTCCTACATAATCTTTAAGATAGTAGTCGACCTCACTCCAGAAATCTTTGTCAAAGCGGATGCTTTTATACTCTTCTTCAAGTTTTAAGAGTGCCGGCATCAAAGTTTCAGGGACATATCTGCCACCAAAAATTCCAAAATGTCCATTTTCATTTGGATCAAATTTCGAAGGAGAAGGAATATACATCAGTTTACCTCAACTAAAGAGTATACGTCAGTAATCTCTTTTAAGTTTTTTTGTCCGTCTAAAAAGTTTAGACCGATAATAAAGCAAGCCTCTAAACATGAGGCGCCTGCTTGATTTATAAGCTTTGCGGCAGCTTTTGCAGTGCCGCCTGTTGCAATTAAATCGTCTATTAGAAGAACTCTCGCATTTGGAATTGCGCTAAAAGCGTCAATGTGAACTTCTATCTCATCCACACTATACTCTAGAGAATATTTTTCGCTGATTGTAGTGTATGGAAGCTTTCCTTTTTTACGTATAGGAACAAAACCGATGCCTAACATCTGAGCAAGCGTAGCACCGAAGATAAATCCTCTTGCATCAATACCGGCTATATAATCTAGGTTATATTCTTTGTATCTCTGATAAAGGTGGTTCATAGTTACGCCAAAAGCCTCTTTATCGCCCAAAAGTGTAGTGATATCTTTAAATACAATGCCCGGTTTTGGAAAATCTTGTATATCTCTTATTGAGTTTTCTATGATTTTTCTTTCAGTATTGCTAAGTGTCATATTCTGTCCTTGTGTTATAGTAGAGCGTCTATGCGACTCTCTAGTGCTTTTATTTTGTTGTTTAGGCGATCTGTCTCTTGTCTATGCTTTGTATTTCTCTGCTTTAAAACTTTTAGCTCATTTCTTAGTTTTGTCAACTCTTCACTCAAAATATCAACATTTCCAAGTGCGCGCTGAAGCTGTATTTGATATTTTCTTATAAGTATCTCTGCCTCTTGGAGAGTAAGTTTCATCAAGTCATTGCTTCTTTGTTCCTTACTTGTGATGCTTTTAAAGTAAAACATCTTCACAAACAAATAAACAGAGACGATAGCGAGTCCAGTTAAAAGTGACCATTCAGCAAACATACCTTTTCCTTTTATACCATTAAGGATTAATGGCTTCGATTTTTTCTACACGTCCGCTATGGCGTCCACCTTCAAAACTGCCGCATATCCAAGCATCAAGGATGGATTCGGCTACGCCTTTGCCTATAATCCTCTCTCCAAAACATAGCACATTTGCATCGTTATGTCCGCGGGCAACGGTTGCGGTATAGGCGTCATGACAGAGTGCTGCGCGGATTCCGTTGTGTCTATTGGCTGCCATACTCATGCCTATGCCTGAGCCGCAAATAAGTATACCGTGTGAACTTTTGTCGGCTAAAACAGCCTCACAAACCTTTAGGGCATAATCAGGATAATCAACTCTATCTTTAGAAAATGGTCCCAAATCTATAACTTCATGACCTTTTTGCTTTAATAGTTCAACCGTATAATCTTTAAGATCCACTCCGGCGTGGTCAGTTGCAATGTAAAATTTCATTTTCTCCCTTTTATGATAACAACAGACTTAAAATTGTCTGCACAGGCATTATTAAGACGTAATTTTTTAACGGCGTCATAAGAATAATTAAGACTATAATTATTCCATATCTTTCATTTTTATAGAAGAATTCCGCTACGGAATTTATCTTGTATTTCATCGCCAAATGCATAATGAAGTGTGCGCCGTCAAATTGAGGTATAGGAAGCAGGTTAAATACTCCCAAAACCACATTGATTATCAGCAGCTGAAATACAAAGAGATAGGCAAATATATAGAGCAGGCTGTCTATATTTGTCGGCCGGCTCATAGAGACTATAAAGAGTGATGCGACAAGAGCAAGCGTAAAGTTATAGACAATTCCTGCCAAATCGACCTGCATCGCTCCGTTATACCCAGCTTTTGTTATTACGGTTGCCATATTTACAGGTACGGGTTTTGCCCAGCCAAATAAAAAGCCGCTATCCGCTCCCATAAGCATAGGCAGAAAATAGGTTGCAGCGGGCACTAAAATCGTACCAACCAAATCTACATGTATTAATGGATTTATAGAGAGCCTGCCCGCATTTTTAGCGGTTGTATCACCGTACATGTTAGCTATCCATCCGTGCATTATCTCATGCCCGATAATAGCTACTGCAAGTGCAAGTACGGCTGCTAAAATTTTTAGTAAATCAATAGATTCCATAGTCATCTTTATCTTGTTTTACTCTCTCTGCTATAGCTTTGTCAAGCAGTGCAGGGGACTCTAGGTCTGTTGGAGTTTTTCCTATGCGCTCCCATCTAATCTCCCAATTTTCATCAATTGAGAAATATACAAACCATGGCGTTCCCTCAATGTTTTCATAAGGCACGGCGCCCCAAAAACGGCTGTCGTTTGAGTGGTCACGGTTGTCTCCCATCATAAAGTAGTAGCCTTTTTCTACCCTTATCGGCGCAAAGTTGAAGATTGGTTCAGGAGAGCCTCCACCCTCTACAATTTTATCATCATGATGAATCCCTGAATGCTCTTTCATGTAAGGATTTCTAACCCATAGTTTTCCGGCATATGGAAGGATGTCATACCCTACAAAATTTTTCTCAATCCACTCGTCTCCCTCACTAAAATGGATATATAGGTCTTTGTGAAGAACAAAAAGTTCATCATCAGGAAGAGCCACACATCTCTTTACAAAGTGCTGTTTTGTGTTGTGCGGCGGTCGAAATATTACAATGTCACCGCGTTTAGGTGTATCGCCGTCCATCAGACGCAAACTATCGCTCCACGGCATGATAGAGACTTCCAAAAAAGGAAGGTGCGGCATAGGTATGCCGTATGCAAATTTTTTGGCAAAAAGATGGTCACCTATAAGCAGAGAGTCCTTCATTGAGCCGCTTGGGATTTTAAAAGCCTGAGCAATAAAAAATATAACAAAAAGAACAATTATAATTGTTCCCGTCCATGAGTTTGAAAATTTGTATGTTTTGTGTAGAATCTCTTTCATTTACTCTCTTTCGTTTGCGTGAGCTTTTGCGGCTTTTAATGTATTGCTAAGAAGCATGGCGATTGTCATGGGTCCAACACCGCCGGGAACAGGGGTAATATATGAGCATTTCTTGCTTACTTTTTCAAAATCCACGTCACCGACAAGTTTACCGTCATCCGTTCTGTTTATACCGATATCTACGATGATAACGCCATCTTTTACCATATCTTCTTTGATTAGATTTGTGACGCCGACTCCTACAAAAAGGATATCCGCATTAAGCGTGTGTTTTTTCAAATCATCCGTAAAAATATGGCAAATTTCAACGGTCGCATTGGCATTTAGAAGCAGCGAAGCCATCGGTTTTCCAACGATATTTGATGCACCGACAACGACACAGTTTTTCCCCTTTACATCTATGCTGTACTCATCTAAAAGTTTCATAACGCCAAGCGGAGTACATGGAACAAAGCCGTCAAGCCCGGTTGTCAGTCTGCCGACATTGTATGGGTGGAAGCCGTCTACATCTTTGCTTGGCTCTACAAGCTCGAGTATTTTTGTCGTATCTATCTGTTTTGGGAGTGGAAGCTGGATAAGGATGCCGTCAATATTTTGGTTGTTATTCATCATCTTAATCGTGTTCTCAATAGCCGCTTGGGAGATGTCGTTTGGCATCTCATGCGTAACTGAGTAAAAACCTGCTCTATCACATGCCTTTTTCTTCATGTTTACATAAGCCGCACTTGCAGGGTCTTGACCTACCAAAATAACGGCAAGTCCAGGGACTAAACCTGTTTTATTTTTTAAATTTTTAACTTCACTTACAATTTCTGCTTCTATTTTTGCTGAGAGTGCTTTTCCATCAAGAAGTTGCATTTAAACCTCATAATATTATTTTTTTGTTATTATACCTTTATATGTTAAAGGATGGCTTTATGAGGACTATTTTGTTTATATTGCTGCCGTTTTTGTTGCTGGCGAAGAGCAGTTTTATAACACCTATGGAGTATGCATCCTCGCTTTACAAAAATCCAAGAGGAATAGGGTGTCATAAGTGTCACGGTGAAGCGGGCGAGGGCAAATTGGTCGCAAAATATGAGCATAAGAAAGAGCAAAAGAGTTTTATCGGCCCGCCTATAAACAGTATGGATTTTAATCAATTTTACAGAGCTTTAAACGTAAGAAAAAACGGGATGCCTAGATACTTCTTGACAGAGGGAGAGATTAAAGCGTTATACTTTTATCTGCAAGAGAAGAAAAAAGGGAGCGGTTTACATGTTAAATAATTATGAAGAAGTAAAAGCAGCGTACGATAGAAGAGATTTAGCGGCATTAGATGCGCTGGCAAGCCCAACTTACAGAATGGTCAACAAAAGAAAAAATTTTCGCTCCGTGTTGATGCTCTCATGTAATAATTTTGAGCATTTAATGAAGATAGACTTAGTTGAAGCGGACTGCATAATTTTAAATCTTGAAGATGGTGTAAGCAAGAAAGATAAGCCGTTCGGACTTGTTTTATGCGCGATTTTTCTCGCACACCATAAGAGATGTGATAAGAAGCTTATAGTTCGTGTAAATTCTCTAGTTGAGGGCGGATATGAGGAGATAACATATCTAAACCAGTTTATGCCAGATGCCATCAGGGTTCCAAAAATAAGAGATGCAAAAGAGGTAGAGTCTGTTTATGAACTCTTGAATGAAAAAACAGAGCTTCACCTCTCCATAGAAACAAGCGGCGCTTGGGCTAATTTATCGCAGTTAAAAATTGACAAACGAGTAACTACTTTTTATCTTGGTATTTTAGATCTCTTTGCGGATATGAATTTGCCTCAGAGTTTGATAACAAGAGATAACCCTGTTATGCTCCATATTTTGTCCCAATTTTTAGTTACATGTAGGGTTATCGGTGTAAGACCTGTCTCTTTTGTGTTTCAGGAGTTTAAAAACCTAGAAGAGTTTGAAAAATGGATAGCTTTGGAAAAAAGTATGGGTTATGATGCCAAAGGGTGTATCTCTCCTGAACAGGCAAAGCTTGTAAATAAAATGTTTGCAAATAATGAGAGAGAGATAAACAGAGCAATAACTATAATTAGACTCTTTGAGCTTAAAAGAGAAGAGGGCATTACGGGCTTTGAGGATGATGAGTTTGGGTTTATTGATGAACCTATTTATAAAGGAGCCTTGGCGCTCCTAAATAAAGATAGCTAGGCTGAGATGTCTAGCTATCTTGCAAGATTGTAAAAGACGTTATATCTTACTAAAATTTTCTCACTAGGTCTTGGGTAGCGGCTGTATGCGAACTCAATAGTCTCTTGCGTAGTTTGGTCAAGTATATGGTATCCGCTTGATTGAAGAAATTTAAAGTCCGTCATATCTCCGTTTGGGTGTAGATAAAATTCAACTATATTGACCTTGTTTACGTTCATATCGTGGCGCAGGTTTACTCTAGCGATTCTGTTTAAAATTTCCTGCGTAATTCTTCTCATCATCTCTTGGTTATCAATGAGATATTTTTGCTCTCCTGGAGTTAGTTTGCCAAATTCATCCCCATAAAGCTCTCTGAGATCTGTATTGCCAATACTGCTGCCAACTTCTTGTTTTGCTGCCTTTTCTTTAGCCTCTTCTGCTGATTTGTCTTCATATAGCCAGTCAAGTGAGCTCTCTTCGCTTTTTTTCTCTTTTGGCTTGGCAGGAGTAGGGCGTTCAAACGGTATATAGGGCTTAGTAAGAGGAAGAGGCTCTGTTTTTGGCTTAGAATCTTCTTTTGGCGCTTCTTCTTTAGGCTTATTCAGCTGTGTTGGAAATTTATCAAATGTCTCTTTTTTTACTTCATATTTTATAGGCGGTTTTTTAGCCGGATTTACTATCTCTTTTAGTTGAGAACCTTTTGGCATAGGTAGAGCCACCGGAAGTTCTTTTTTTAATGCCTCTTTTATTTCTCCGTCATCTTTAAATTTTTTAGGCATCTCTTTTAGTGAGACTTTTATTTTATTCTCTTTAGGTTTTTGCTCTTTTTTTATCTCAGGAGTGATTATTCCTAAAAACCAAAAAGACAGAAGCAGAAGGAGATGAATTAAGATGGCGACAAAGAGTGCAAAATGTGAGCGATTCAAGCTGTTCCGTTTACTTATAAAATTTTGAGCAATTATAACTAATATAGATTAATACAACTTTGCTATAATGACAAAAAAATATTAAGGTAATTTCTATGAGTATAAGCGGTTCAATAAAGGCTTTTGAGCAAGCACAGAGTTTAATTCCTGGAGGGGTAAACTCTCCTGTTAGAGCGTTTGGGAGTGTCGGGGGAACACCTATTTTTATAGCGGAGGGCAAAGGCGCATATTTAACTGATATTGATGGAAACAGGTACGTAGATTATGTACAAAGTTGGGGTCCTCTGATTTTTGGGCACAGAGACGAATCAATTGAAAATGCCGTAATCGAAGCTGTTAAACACGGTCTTAGTTTTGGCGCACCTACGCAGGCAGAGAGCGATTTGGCCGAGCTTGTTATCTCCATGTTTGACTCAATAGAGAAGATAAGATTTGTAAGCAGCGGAACAGAGGCGGTTATGAGTGCTATTCGTCTTGCTCGCGGATTTACAAACCGTGATGACATTGTAAAGTTTGTGGGCTGTTACCATGGGCACAGCGATTCACTTTTGGTTCAAGCAGGAAGCGGAGCCGCAACTTTTGGAAACCCAAGCTCACCTGGCGTACCTGCTGACTTTACAAAGCACACTCTTTTGGCTACATATAATGATATTGAGAGTGTAAAGAAGTGTTTTAACGACTCTAAAAATATTGCATGCGTAATCATAGAGCCGATTGCAGGAAATATGGGGCTTGTTCCTGCTGATAAAGAGTTTTTACATGAACTTAGAAAAATTTGTGACGAGAATGGAACCCTGCTTATTTTTGATGAAGTTATGAGCGGTTTTCGTGCTACGGTGCATGGTGCAGAGTCAATTACAGGTGTAAAACCTGATATTGTCACACTTGGAAAAGTAATCGGGGGCGGTATGCCTGTTGGTGCTTTTGGCGCACGTGCAGAAATCATGGCAAAACTCTCGCCTGAGGGACCTGTTTATCAGGCAGGCACGCTTAGTGGAAATCCTGTTGCAATGGCTGCTGGACTTGCGGCAATTACAAAACTAAAGAAAAATGCTCAAGTTATATCTGTTTTAAATGAGCGTGCAAAAAGATTGGTTGAGGGGATGCAGCAGGCTGCGTCTGAAAGCGGCATAACTATGCAGATTGACACAAGAGGCAGTATGTTTGGCTTCTTTTTTAACGAAAAGCCTGTTAAAAACTTTGCAGACGCATGCAACTCTGATGCAAAACTTTTTGCAAAATTTCACTCTATGATGTTATCAAAAGGATTCTATTTTGCATGTTCGCTATATGAAACTGGATTTATCTCAACTGCTACAACTGATGAGATGATTGAAGATACCATTAAAGCGAGCGCGGAAGTGTTTAAAGAGATAAAAAATAATGGATAATAAAAACGAAAGTGTTCAAGAGACTCCAAGAATAAAACCGATTATTGAGGCGGCTGACAGCCTTTCACTTGGAATTTCAATTGTCGTAGCGGTTCTTATGGGTGTCGGAATAGGTATTTTGCTTAAAAAATTTACCGGAATAGGCTGGACACTCTGGATAGGCGTTTTTATAGGCGTTGCCGCTGCCGTGCTTAATGTTTACAAGGCATACTCTAAGCAGTACAAAGAGTATGAAGAGCTTGCAAAAGAGCCGCGTTATGCGATTAAAAAGAAGCTTCAAGACGACGAAGACGATGAGGATTATGGTGAAAAAAAATATTAAGATTTTTGCCGTAATTGAATTTTTAATTCTCTTGTCGGCATTAATCAAATTTGAATTTTTCATCAATCTGCAAGTCGCATTTTTAAGCAGTTTTTTTATCATTGTAGGTTCTGCGTTCGCTTATAAAAGAGTGATAAAAAATCAGGTAGCGCTTGAGAACGTAGAAGAAAAAAGAGATGTTTTAGACGAGATTGAAGATCCATATGAACTATATGAAGAGTTTCCAAAAGAGTCTGACCTTGACCTAAAAGCCATTGTCAAAGAAGAGAAGAAAAAGATAAAGATTTTAAATTTAAGAGAGATTAAAAAAGGCGCTAGAGCAGGGGTTTCTTTATATAGACTCGTTCCGTATCTATTTTTGATTATTGGATTTATTGCGCTTAAAAATAATGCCCTCTTGGACATATCTATCTATCTTCCGTCTCTGCTTATTGGCATAGTGGCAGGCTACTTTATCTCAAAAGAGTTATAGCTGTAGTCTAAGATGTAATCATCGGTATATTTATGGTTATTTTCTTTTTGATATCTATGTAGAAGTTTGTATTTGCGGCTAAAACTTTTAGTTCGTTAACTCTCTCTTCATCCATGGTTTGCGAGCTTATCTCAACCGAGAAGATACTATATTTTTTATCCTCAAACTTTACATGTTCGCCGACTCTGTAGAATATCTTTGTTAATATCTTCTCATTTTTATCAAAACAAGAGTAGATTTTATTGAGAATTTTTATAAAGTTATTGGAGTCTATAATAATTTGGGGAATTGTAGGGTCAAAATCTTTTTTAAAAACAATTTTTGAGTTTATAGAGTATGTGAGGATACATAGATCAACAAGCGCATATATATTTGCCGCCTCTCCGCCAAGTTTTGGTTTGTTTAGTTTAAAAGATGGTGACTGATACAGCTTGATTCCTATGGCTTCGTCATTCTCATACCCGATGGTTATTGCAAAAAATTTATAACGCCCAAAATCGAGTTCTAAAAAGGTTGTCTTAAATCCGTAAGAGTGGTTTGCGTAGGTGCTTGCAATACTAAAGAGCTCTTCCGTAGTCACAGCACCAAGCAAAAACTGAGCTTCCGCATTTAGCGATAAAATCTTTCCACTCGAGCTAAAGAGCACGAACGGGTTGTAATCATACTCTAGCCATTGCTGCTCAAATGTCATACTAAATCAACTACTCTTCTATGTAATTTTTAAGTTTTCTTCCAACTTTAGGGTGTTTGAGTTTTTTTATTGCGCTTGATTCAATTTGACGAACTCTCTCACGTGTTACGTTGAGTTCTTTGCCAATCTCTTCTAATGTTCTATCAGACTCATCATCCATAATTCCAAAGCGGAGTTTAATAACGGCTTTCTCTCTTTCGTTTAGCTGCTCTAAAACGCTCTCTATCTGAACTCTTAAATCATCTTTTAGTATCGCATCTGAAGGGGAGAGTGACATCTTGTCTTCGATAAAGTCACCGAAACGTCCGTCATCTTCGCTACCTATAGGAGCTTCAAGGCTTATAGGTTCTTTTGTGATTTTGATAACGTTTTTAACTTTTTCAACAGATAGCCCGACTTCTTGTGCGATAACTTCAACATCAGGCTCTCTTCCATGCTCTTGGAGGTGCTTACGCATGATTTTATTGATACGGTTAATAGTCTCAATCATGTGGATAGGAATACGAATAGTTCTTGCCTGATCCGCGATTGCACGAGAGATCGCTTGGCGAATCCACCATGTAGCATATGTTGAGAATTTATACCCTTTTTGGTATTCAAACTTATCAACAGCTTTCATAAGACCGATATTTCCCTCTTGAATCAAATCAAGGAAAGGCAATCCGCGGTTTGTATATCTTTTTGCAATAGATACAACAAGTCTTAAATTGGATTTTGCCATTTTTGTTTTTGATATCTCGGAGATATTCTTACCGCGTTTAATTTGCTCTAGAATATCTGCAAGCTTCTCGGGCTCCATGCTAAAGCTGTTTTTTGAAGCCTCTTTAGTTTGAACAAGTTTTTTTATCTCCATATATGTGCTTACCATTGTGGCTTCAGGAACCATCGCCGCGATATCTTCTTTGTTTAAGTCACAAATTTTTTCTACTAAAATTTTATGGTTTGCTTTTAGAGTAGAGTTAAAAAGAGGAAGTTTATACTCAAGCCTTTTTAACTCTTTATCATATCCCTCATCGCTCTTAAGTGCCGTCTCCATTGCCTTAACAAGCTCATTTATAAGCTTTGATGTAGGTCCTAGGTCCAATAACTTCTCTTTTAAAACACCTTTTTTATATGTAACACTCAGGTAGTGCAAAACAGTTTCGGGAGTAAGTTCTCCATCGCCGTTTTCAGGTATTTTTTCAGCTAATTTAACCCACTCTTTCTTGGCTTTTTCAAGAGCTTTAAAGCTTACGGTAACTTTTTCAACCCTACTTTTGTCTTTTGCAGTCAGTGTCTTCTCAACCTCTTCATACTCGTTATCTTCAACATCTTCGTCATCGTTTATGTCTGAGTCATCTGCATCTTCTTTCTCATCCTCGAAGCTTTTAAAAAGCTCTTTCACTCTTCTCTCGCGGTTGATTAGAGGTTCTCTATAATCTAGGATAAAGTCTATAAGATACGGAACAGAACATATAGCATCAATAATAATGCTCTCTCCGCCTTCGATTTTTTTGGATATTTCAATTTCTTCTTCTTTTGTTAGAAGCGGAATTTGTCCCATCTCGCGAAGGTACATACGAACAGGAGAGTCAGAGCGAGACCACTCAAGAAGCTCATGCTCTTTTAGTATGTCAAAACTGTCCGTTTCGTTGTTTTCTATCATCTTTCTTTGAGCGCTTTTTCTAGCCTCAGCTTCTTTATCGTTAAGAAGTTTTGCGTGTTCAGATGACGTGTAGATACAAGCTTTATGTTTTTGTATAAGTTTATGAATATTTGCCGCTTGCGCTAAAGTAGGTTGTTTGTCAAAAAGCTCTATAAGCGACTCGTAGGTAGAACACTCTTTTGGTTTTTGATTTGCGAAAAATGATTCGATAGCTTTGTTGAGTTCTTTAGCTGTCATGGATGGATGCGCCTTGTTTGGGTTGAATAAGATTTTTTCAAAAGTGGATTATACCGAAAAAGTCTTAACAATTTCTTCCTTGAATGTTGGAACACGGTTTGCTTAACTTGAAAAAAATGCAAACAAAGGTATTAAATGCAAAGCGGATATTACTCTTCGGCGGCTGGAATGGTTACTCAGTTCAATCGTCTTGATACTATTGCAAATAATCTTGCCAATGTTAATACGGCAGGTTTTAAAGAGGACAACCTTGTAGTTGGCGATTTTTTGCGCCTCTATAAGGAGTCCAGAGATGAGCTGCCAAACGCAAATCAAACCAAAGAGGCGGCACAATTTTTAAATAGAGCTATGAATAAAGCACCGCAAGTTGTAGATGCTTATACAGACCACTCTATCGGAAATATTCAAAAAAGCTCAAATCCGCTCGATATGGCTCTCTCAAAAGAGGGGCTCTTTTTTTTAGTAAAAACGCCTGAGGGAGTTAGACTTACCAGAGACGGAACGTTTACAAAAAATGACGAGGGCAAACTAATAACTAAGAGTGGATATGAAGTTCTTCCAAGCGACTACTTTATAACAAATCAGCCCATAATGTTTAATCAAGAGGATAACATAATCGAGATAGACAAAAATGGACAGATTTTTACGGATATTCCAAACAGCGTAAACCTTACTCCCGGCTCAAAACTTTTTATAGCACAGCCTGATAATATTGATCTTCTAAAAAAAGAGGGCAACGGTCTCTACAGGTATGACGGTGTGGAAGAGTTTGAAAACTTTGACCAAAGTGGAGCAGTTATGCAGGGATTTGTTGAGAAGAGCAATGTAAATGCCGTAAAGATGATGACACAGATGATAGAGACAAACCGTCTGGTTGGAATGTATCAAAAGGCAATGGATACGCAAATGAATGATATGAACCGCGATGCAATTGAAAAAATCGCTAGAAAAGCTTAAGGAGTTTAGACAATGATGCAATCACTTTATACTGCTTCAACAGGAATGTTGGGCATGCAAACACAAATAGATACTACGGCGAACAATATTGCCAACGTAAACACAATTGGTTTTAAAAAGTCTCGCGCCGAGTTTGCCGACTTGATGTACAAAGTCATGGAGTATGCAGGAACATCGACAAGTGATGTTACCAAAAGTCCAACCGGCATAGAGGTTGGTCTAGGCTCTCGCCCTACCGCTATCAATAAGATATTTTCAGAGGGAAGCTTGAAACAGACTGATAATGAGCTTGATTTAGCGGTTACCGGCAAAGGTTTTTTTAAGCTTGAATTACCGGATGGTACTGAAGTTTACTCAAGAAATGGCGCATTTAAAATTGATGAAAACGGAACAATTGTAAATAGTGATGGATACAGACTGGTTCCAGAGGTTGTTGTTCCGCCGGATGCGACAAATATCAGCGTAGGCACTGATGGAACGGTTACGGTTGTTCAAGCAGGTCAGACACAAGCAACGCAGATAGGGCAGGTTACACTGACAAACTTTATAAATCCAGCCGGTCTTCACTCTATGGGAGATAACTTATACATAGAGACGGACAGCTCAGGACAGCCTGTTGAGGGAACTCCGGGATTGGATGGTCTTGGAGTGCTTCGTCAGGGCTTTGTCGAGCTTAGCAATGTTGAGCTTGTTGTTGAATTAACGGACCTAATTACAGGTCAAAGAGCTTATGATTCAAACTCAAAAGTAATCACAACAAGTGATGAAATGCTCCAAACCACAAATAATCTAAAGCGATAGCAACTCCTTAAATCAGCTTGATACGAATTAATATCAAGCTGATTTTATAAGTTTTTTATCTCTTCGTCACTCCCTTTTATAAAACTACAATCTCATTTTGGCTATAATCGCAAAAATAATTTTAAATAAAGTTAGGAATTTATATGCAAAAAGCAAATATTGACGGTAAAGTTTGGAGATTTGGAAAGGATATCGATACTGACTTAATAATAGCGGCTCGTTATTTAAACACTTCGGTACCTGAAGAGCTAGCAAAGCATGTTATGGAAGATGCAGATCCGGAGTTTGTAAAAAAAATGAGCAGAGGCGATGTTATAGTTGCAGGTGAGAATTTTGGATGCGGAAGTTCACGCGAACACGCTCCGATAGCCTTAAAAGCCGCTGGTGTGGCTGCCGTTATCGCTCCTACTTTTGCAAGAATATTTTATCGCAATGCATTCAACATGGGACTTCCTATATTTGAGCTTCAAGAGAGCGCAGAAATTGCCGAGGGCGATGAGATAAGCGTCGATATGAATAATGGAACAATTACAAATAAAACATCAGGAAAAGTTTATAAATTTATTCCTATTCCACAATTTATGCAAGAGCTTATAGACGCTGGCGGACTTATGAACTTCGCACAAAATGAAATTAAGGGTAAATAATGAAAACTTATAAAATTGCACTGATAAAAGGCGATGGAATCGGCCCTGAGATTATAGATGAAGCTGTAAAGGTTTTAGACGCCGTGGCTTCGTGCTGCGATATAGAGTTCTCTTACGAAGAGGCTTTAATGGGCGGCTGCGCTTATGATATGACCGGTGATCCGCTTCCGCAAGAGACAATTAACATCTCATTGAACAGCGATGCCGTACTTTTTGGTGCAATAGGCGGTCAAAAATGGGACAATCTGCCTCGTGAAAAAAGACCTGAGAGCGGGCTTTTAAGATTCCGTAAAGAGCTAGGTGTCTATGCAAATCTTCGCCCTGCAACAGTTTTTGACGAACTTATAAATGCTTCATCGCTTAAACCTGAAGTAGTTAAAGGCGTTGATTTGATGGTTGTGAGGGAGCTAATCGGAGGAATATACTTCGGCGAGCCAAAAGGTCGTGATGAGAACAGAGGGTGGAACACTATGGTCTATACCCGCGCGGAGATTGTAAGAATCGCTCATCAGGCGTTTAAGATTGCCATGACAAGAAGCAAAAGAGTTTGCTCTATCGATAAGGCTAACGTTTTGGATGTTTCTCAGCTCTGGAGAGAGGTTGTAACCGAAGTAGCACGTGAGTATCCTGAGGTTGAGCTTAGCCACATGTACGTTGACAACGCTGCAATGCAGCTTATTCGTGATCCTAGACAGTTTGACGTAATGCTTACAGGAAATATTTTTGGAGACATATTAAGCGATGAGGCAAGTATGCTCTCAGGCTCAATCGGTCTTCTGCCATCAGCTTCAGTCGGTGCAAGAATAGGCGTTTATGAGCCTATTCACGGCTCTGCTCCAGATATTGCAGGACAAGGAATTGCCAATCCGATTGCAACGATATTATCTGCTTCCATGATGCTAAGATATGCTCTTGGTGAAAACGGGGCGGCTGATAAAATAGACGCTGCCGTAAAAAGGGCGCTTAAAGAGGGATACAGAACAAAAGATTTGGCTCAGTATGATGCCAAAGAGGTCTGCTCCACAAGCGAGATGGGCTCAATAATCGCTAACTATGCGGCAAAATGAAAACATTAACATTAGCAAATATCTATGAACTTCAGGGGCTAAAAGAAGAGGCTCTTGAGATATATAAAGAGATTTTGAAAAAAGATTCCTCAAATAGTGATGCTAAAATCGCGATAAGAAGACTCTCTGGCATGAGAAAAAAGTTTTTACATGTAAATAGCCAAATGAAGAATTATTTTGTAAAGATGGAAGAAGAGATTGAGTTTAACGAATTTGAAAGGTGGTTATTAAAGCTATGGAATTAAAAGATGTAATTCTCTCCACTTTAGCAGAGCTGGAAGATATGAAGCCAAGTGTTGATGACCAAAAAACAATAATTAATTTTGTACCAAAAGCAAAGATAGAATCGAGCGCAAAAATAGAGCAAAAAGTAGAAGTAGAAATTGAAGAAGAGCCTGTGATGAGCAATGAGATGATGTTTTTGACATCAATGAGAGAGAGATTGCTAGTGCTTTTTGAGGGTTTTCAAGCGCCAAACAACACAAATATAGAAGCCAAAGTAGATATGACGCTAAATTTTTTGGAGTATATATTGGTAAGTATTGATTCAAGAGTTGAAGAGTTAGAGAGAGGAAACAGAAAATGAGCCAATACAGGGTACTTATAGATGCAAACGATGAAAAAGGGTTGGTTCATAAAGTCTCTACGGTTTTTTATCAAAATGACCTGAACATCCTCTCAAATAGCGAGTTCGTTGATAGAGAAAATAATAAATTTTTTATGAGAAGCGTTGTTGAGGGAGATATAGTTCTTGATAAACTCTATCAGCTCATTAGTGAAGTGATGCCGCAAAATGCGAACATAGAGGTTATCGCACCCAAAAATAAAAATATTGTCATTATGGCAACAAAAGAGATGCATGCGCTTGGCGATATCTTGATACGTCACGAAGCCGGCGAGTTAGAGGCAAATATTTTGGCCGTAATATCAAACTACAGTGACTTAGAATCTCTTGTTTGCAAATTTAATATCCCATTTATCGCAATTTCACATGTAGGACTTGATAGAGACGAGCATGAGAACAAAATACTTGAGTGTTTGGCTGAGTTTAATGATATTGATTACATAGTGCTGGCGAAATATATGAGGATTTTAACTCCTAAATTTATAGATGTTTATGAGAATAGAATTATAAATATCCATCACTCTTTCTTGCCTGCGTTTATAGGCGCAAACCCTTATAAGCAGGCTTATGAGAGAGGTGTTAAGATTATCGGCGCTACGTCACATTTTGTAAACAACAATCTTGATGAGGGTCCGATTATCGCTCAAGAAGTTATACATGTAGATCACGCTTACGGTTGGAGAGATATGCAGCGCTCAGGAAAAGATGTAGAAAAAGTGGTCCTTTCACGCGCTCTAAAGCTGGCTCTTGAAGATAGAATCTTTGTATATGCAAACAAAACCGTAATCTTCTAAATGATATACACCAAAATGAGCAAAGCCCATTTTGGTGGCAGGGACAATTTGTCCCTACAACCCCCTAAAGCTACAAAAACGATGTTTTTGAGAGGTATTAATGATTGTAAAATTTAATCTGGTTCTTGTAAATCCGCAAATCCCAAACAATACCGGTGCAATAGGGCGTCTATGCGTTAACGCCGGCGCATCGCTTCATCTTATAAAGCCTATCGCTTTTGATATTGATGAAAAAGCCGTAAGACGTGCAGGGCTTGACTATTGGCACAAGCTTGACCTCCATGTATGGGAGAGTTTGGATGATTTTTTTGCAAACAATAAAATCGCCAATAATGCCCACTTTGCAACTACGAAAACAGACAGACCATACTTTGATGCTGAGTTTAAAGATGGCGACTATATATTTTTCGGCAGCGAAACGGCAGGAATTCCTGAGGATATATTAAATAGATACAAAGAGCAAAACATAACCATACCGATGACAAAAGAGGGTAGAAGTCTCAATCTTGCCATAAGCACGGGAATCATACTTTATGAAGCTATAAGACAAAACTATGCCACTTTTAAGGAGCAGATGTGACTTTTTTAGATATAGCAATGATGATTTTGTTTGTGCTTTTTATGGTCTTTGTTTTTGGCGGATACCATAAAACAAAGTCAGCACAAAGAGAAGCCGATGAGAAAAAAGCCAAAGAGAGGGATGATATTTTTTAAAAAAGAATATCAGCCAGCTTCTCAAGAGAATTTTCAAATTTTTCCAACAGAGTTTCCACGTTTTTTACAATGATTTTCATTTCAAATCCTTTTCGTTAATTTTCAAATAGTACAAATTTTCTCAAACAAAGATGAAAAATATTGCATTTTGTCATATAAACTTTGACTAAATTGCAAAAATATATTATAATCTTTCAAATATGAGAGATATTTGGAGGAAGGTATGAAAAATTTTCTTGAAATAGTAGAAGAGATAAAAAATATTGTCTCTACCGAATACAACGGTAGAAAGATTTTTGACAAAGATGTTGCTGATATTTTGGGTGTCAGCCAGATGAATTTCGCGACTATGAAAAAAAGAAACAAGATTCCTTTTGGAGAACTTTTGGATTTTTGCGCAACAAAATCTATATCTATAAATTGGCTCCTCTACGGGCAGTCGCCAGAAAGCCTTATAGAAGCTACAAATAGATTTTTTATGGTTAAATACTTTAGCAAAATCAATGCTTCAGCAGGCGGTGGAGCTGACTCTGATGAGGAAGAAGTGCAGGGTATAGAGATTCCACATGAGTTTGCCATGTTGCTTGGTGGTGAGAGAGAGCTCAAAAACATAGAGGCGATAAATGTCTCAGGCGACTCCATGGAGCCTACTTTTAGCTACAATGACATAGTTTTTATAAATAGAGCAAAAACAGACCTTCAAAGAGGCGGTGTCTTTACTATAAGAACAGAAGCAGGGCTCTTTATTAAAAGAGTTCAAAAGAGAATAGACGGTAAAATAGACGTAATATCTGATAATCCAGTTTACGCAACCCAAACCTTAAATCCTAGTGAAATTGAGGTAATAGGGAGGGTTATAAGCAGATTTGGCAGTGTTGATTAAAAGGTTTTTTAAATTGAGATACATATATATAGTTTTATCAGCAATTTTATTTGTTGGCTGCTCTTCTAGCAAAGTTGAGCCTGTTGCTCATGAGGTAAAAAAAGAGATTTTAATTCATATTGATGAAAATCTTAGCTGCGAAGAAGCGCCAAAACAAGAGCAGCCAAGAGTGGTTGAGATAGATGATTTACAAAATATACCTCAAAGTGCTGCTTATTTTGCAAAAAATATCTCTAAAAATCCTCCACTTTACGATATTCAAAAGAGGTTTGAAAAAAACCATTTTAGCATTTGGAATATAGATAAGCCAAAAGATAGTTTAAAAGATGTGAAGTGGCCGTTTTATGCATATACCGTCGGTAAAAGCTACGGTGAAAATCTCCAACCGCTTGAAGAGTCTTTTTTTGAGACTATGCTTTTCAACGCAAATTTTGAAGAATATGCTACCGCTAATAAGAAGGGCGTAACACTAAAAGAGAGTAGTATCAGGTCATTTCCGACAATAAGACCACTTCTACAAGACCCATCTCTTGCTGGAGAGGGTTTCCCGTTTGACTATCTTCAAAATAGCGCTCTACACGCTAACAGCCCAATATTTATCTCTCACTACTCTAAAGACAGAGAATGGGCATATATATTTAGCAACTTTGCATCTGGATGGATTAAGGCAAGCGAATTTGTCGTGCTTGAAGATGAACATGTAGAATCTTGGCAAAAGGCGCAGCAGGTCGCGATTATTAGGGAGAATGAGCCTATATATGATGTTGAGGGCACATTTTTGTTTAAGTCAAAAATCGGGATGATATTCGCTCTTATATCTGAAGATGAAGAGTCATATACTGTTCTCGCCGTTTCGTCTTACAAAAACTCAAAACCGCTTTTTCTAAGGTCTAAAATATCAAAAGATATAGCAACCAAAGAGGTTATGAAACTAAATGAAGCAAATTTAACAGCAGTTATAAACGAGGTTTCAAAAACCAATTACGGGTGGGGCGGAATGTACGAACAGCGTGACTGCTCATCCATGCTTAGAGATATGTTCGCCCCTTTTGGCATCTGGCTGCCTAGAAATTCAAATCAGCAGAGCAAAATCGGTAAAGTCATCTCTCTTGAGAGATTAAGCAATAGCGGGAAGATAAAAGTTATAAGAGAAAAAGCAATCCCCTTTGAAACGCTCCTTTATAAAAAAGGCCATATAGTTCTTTATGTCGGAACGTATGATGATGAGATTATAGTGTTTCACAACACATGGGGCGTAAAAACCAAAAAAGACGGAGTAGAGGGCAGGGTTATTATAGGAAAACCTATTTTTAGCACATTAAAGCTTGGAAGAAATCATAAAGATTATGATGAGAGCGGAGAATTACTTAGAAATTTAAAAAGTATGAATATCTTAACGCAGTAGCAAGTGCTCTGCATTAAGCCTTTGTATCTAGGAGAGAGCCCATCATCTCATCTTGAGCTCTGATAGCCGTAATGTTCACAGCCGTAGCGTTTTGCGCTATTATCTGATCCGGCATCTCTTTTGCCAAATCAGTCTGACTTTTAGTTGAACCGTTGTTATCTGCCATTCTTGTATTGGCTTTTACGCCGCCCTCATCAGCCGTCATTCTCGTATCTCTAGGAACAAAACCGTCACTGTTTACGTTTGCTACATTGTTTGCGTTTGTATTCATCATGCTCTGGTGAGCTTGTATCGATGATATGTTACTTGATATATTCATGGTAGAGTCCTTTTCTACTTAATTGAACCATTATAATCCCACTAAGCTAAAATAAATATAATTTTTTTCTAGTGTAGATCAGCGTTAAGCTTGACCTCTTTTGTGCTTCTTTGAACAATACATTGTCCAGTTTGAGAATTTTGTCTGAAGTGCAACCCGTTAAGTCCTGCAAGCTGCGCTCCCTTCATGAGGTTTGATAGTTTTGCATTTGGATTTACGGCTTGAATTTCAGCCATCTCTTCGTTGTTTATATGAAATTTAGTTCCTGCAAAAACTGCTAGACCGCCGTCAATAATACAACCATCTCCAAGTGGAATTCCACATGTTGAGTTTGCTCCCAAAAGCGTGTTTTTGCCTATTGATATTGGATTTCCATCTGTTCCGCTAAGAACGCCAAGTATTGATGCTCCGCCGCCGACGTCACTGCCTGCTCCAACTATCGCGGAGCTTGAAATTCTGCCCTCAACCATAACCGGTCCCGTAGTTCCTGCATTGAAGTTTATGTATGATGCACCAGGCATTACAGTTGTTCCCGCAGCTAATTGCGCACCAAATCTAACTTTTGAAGTATCAAGTATGCGTGTGTTGTCCGCTGGAATAATGTGCTGTAGGAATCTTGGGAATTTATCTACAAAATCAATATGCGGATATTCGTTTGAGAGCTTTAGTTCAATCTCAAATTCTCTTAAGTAGTCAAGCTCGATTGGTTTGCCGTTTGACCAAGCAACGTTTGGAAGTGCACCAAATGCGCCGTTTAGATTTATACTTCTTATTGCAACTTTTGCCTGCGACATTGCATACAGTTTCAGGTAAGTTGCTTCAACGCTCTTTAGCGGCTCATCCGCAAAAATAAATGTTACTTTGAACTCTCCCTCTTTTGAGCCGTTTGTAACGAGTTGGTTGTATAGCGCAGAGACTACCTGAATATTTTTATGCGCATCGCCGTAAGCCTCATCAGAATAAGGGGTAAATGCATTTAAACAGCTCTTTAAAAAAGCTGCATTAATATCATAAACAGTCTCACTAGCGTTAAAATCAACGTCTATTCCCTGCTCAGCAAGCGCTTTTATAAAAATAGCTGCGCTGCCGAAGTTTTCATTCCAGTTGATTACCGGATAAGTAGCCTGAAGAGTTTTGCTAAGATTTAACTGTCCCATATCTACACGGCATATACCAAATGCCAGAGGATCTTTGTATCCTTTTGTAGATGATTTGATATTCTCTATTAGTGCCTTAAAAGCATCTGTAGTCTGAATGATTTCCATGAATTCTCACTTAAATAATTTATTGGAGGAATTATACTTAAACATTACTAATATCTATTTAGTATATACTGTCATCATGAATAGATGGATTGAACTTTTAAAAAAAAATGACATGGTAGGCATCAAAAAATACTTAGAAGAGGGTGCCGATATCAACGAAGCAAATGAGACCGAAGAGTCTGTTTTGGCTTCGGCTCTAAGGCATAGATGCGACTTTGATTTAATCATGTTTTTAGTCGATAACGGTGCAGATATTAATGACTTTGACGAAGAGGGCGTTACTATTTTTGATATGGCTGTTACATACGGAAATGTAGATTTTGTAAAGTATCTTATCGCTCATGGCATAGATGTCGATAGCACAAAAAGAAGAAGCAGATTTACGCCGCTTATGGCTGCTGTTTGCTATGGAAGAAACGAGATAGTAAAACTTCTCCTAGAACATGGTGCAAACAAAGATGCAGTTGATTCAAAAGGCATCAGCGTAACGGATTTTGCAAGAAAAACAAACAAAAAGAGCATTTTGACACTGCTTGAATATGATGAAAACGCTCCTAAAAACAGGAGCTATGCAAGGTAGTTGTCTAACGTATATCCAGAAGTTTTACAAAGCTTTTATAGCTGTCTATAATTTGTTGATTTTTTTGATTTTGCGTATAAAACTCGATAGCCTTTTTCCCAAGTCTAGGTATCTCATTTTTTACCGCCCAGCTGCTGACAGTTCCTTCTGGAACCTCTAAGATATTTGCAAGCTCTTTTTGCGTAATTTCAAGGTCATTGCATATATCTTTAACCACATTGCTTTTTGGTTTAGTTCTTTTTTTAAGTGTTTGAGACTTTAAAATCAATGTGTCATCAGTTGTCTCTTTGGCTACAGTTATCTCTTTTGGAATTTTCTGCTCTTTTTTTTCCTCTTCTTCTACATTTAGGGTGTTTTTTGAGACCCATTTGAGAATATCTGAAGCGTTAATAACCCAATCTCTATTGTTGAATTTTGATACCACTTCCGTTGTAAAAAGAGGAGTGTTGTGTTTGGCAAACTCTTCGTTTGTAACTTGGTAAAGCATTGAAAATGCAAGCTGTTGGGCTCCGGCACCTGCATTGCCCCAGTCAAAACCACCCTTTGAGATGGCAAACAACTCATACCTAAGTGGAAGCTCAAGCTCTCCGTATGTTACATACCTTGTTCCAAGCAGTGTTCTATGCCCTTTGAAGGCATGATTGTTCATAATAAGAGCCATTTTATCCCTTAGATTTTAAATGTGTAGTGATGACTAATCTTTTGAATTTTATCTTTTTTGTTTGAAATAGAAAAACGATAAACAACATATACGACAACGCTAATCAGCAAGAGTATTATTAACCAAATCATCATGAGAAAATTCCTTGATTTTTACTTATTTAGCGAAATCGGCAATATTATAATTAAATTAAATTAAATTTAATACTCTTCTCTTCAAGATAATCTAAAAAGAGTTTAAAATATTTTTCTACATGTAGTTTGTCTTCCCCAAGCAACGATATTTCAACAGAGGTTTTTGTGTCTTTTAGTATGGGTAGCGAAGAGAGCTCAATGTCCGATGGGACCTGCTTCATGATGTTTATAAGCGTATTTTCGCTTGTCTGGGCAAGCAGAGTAAGTCTGTATTTTTGTACAGATGTATTAAATAATTTCTCAATAACACCGCTAATCATCGGATGGGACATTTGCGGAAATCCGGGAGTAAAAAAGTATCTATCCTCTAGAGAAAAACCTGACATGTTGTTTATGGGATTAAATAGAAGTTTAGAATTTTGAGGCAAATCAGCCATGTGGATTCTGTGCGGAAATGCCTCTTCGCCAAATCTCTCTATGATGTTTTGCTCAAAAATTTTATGCCTCTCAAGGGGTTTAGAGGTAAATACCTCCGCTGCAATTGCCCTTGTCAAATCATCCGGAGTCGCACCTATACCGCCAAAAGAGAACATAACACTCTGTTCATCATCTTTTATAAGCTTGTATATTTTTTTAATAAGATTTTCATCATCTTTTATGATAAATGAGGCAAAAAGTACATGTCCGTATTTTTGAAGCTCGTCTTTTAAAAACTCAAAGTGCTTGTCTTGTCTGCGTCCGTTTAGTATTTCACTGCCAATAATGCAAGCATAAAAGTTCATTGAGTTCCTCTGTTTTTTACTCAATTATAGTTTAGGGATTGTTAGAACACTCTTAGTTAGAGTATAATTGCAGAACTAAATTATAAAAGGTGTTTTTTATGTCTTATGCACAACAATTACAAGAGTTGATAACAAAGAGCGTTATTCCGGATATTGATGAGAGATTGGATGAGATTTTCCAAGAGATTGCCGACAGTAAAGAGGCAAGCATAGATGCAAAAGATGAGATTGAAGATCTTAGAGAGTTTAAAGCAGACCTTCAAGATGTTTTAGAAGATATAGCAAACAACGATATCGATGAAGATGAGTGCAAAGAACTTATCGATGATATTTTAGAGGCTCAAAAGGGCGACGACGAAGACGATTTCGGATTTGAAGAGGATTGATTATCTGTAGTTTTGCATGTCTATTTGATATGTAAGACTACGTTGAATTAAGCTTGGTTATGATGTTTCATTATATTTAAAATCTCTAAAGTTTTTGTGACATCATAAATAGCACTATGGTACTGCTCGTCATCAAACTCGATATTATTCAGAACTTCTTTTAACTTCCTTTTTCAATCCTTTGCTTAAGCAACATTTTGCAAGTTATGTAAGATATTTGAGAATTAACACACATAACGAACACTCAAACTTTAAGAATTTTATAGAATTTTTCTCTTTTTTGTTGAATATATGACAATCTGTCATATTTTTTGCTAATTAATTAACAAACAAAATATAAGTTATTTATGTGAATTAAGGTTGTTTCACATATAATGTAGTTGAATAAATAGTTAGACTACAGAAGGACATAATAGATGAATATTACTACAGTTTTCCAATCATCAACAATTCAACCTCACTGGATGATGGGGCATACGGTTACTTTCCTTGGTGAATATTATATGAAATTATCTATGCTTGAAAGCATGGAAAAACTATATGCAGATGGTGCACATGATTCAGATTTTATCATTGCTACTCGTTCTTTTGATTTATATTCAACAATTCCAAAAGAAGCTGAAAAATACACTATTGAAAACTATAATGATTTTGTATTTCTTGAAAGTAAAGAGAGAGATGCTAAATCATTTTGGAAAAAATTTCACAGCCTCCAAAGACCAATTATTATGTGTCGGAATAGTCATGGAGAGTATGAACCAATTTATATTGATGAACAAGCATTGTCCTTTACAAAAATTGAATTAAATTCGCCACACAAGTATCACTTGAATGGAAAAAAAGTGTTAGCTATTTTGGCAGAAGGAATTATCATATATGGACTTAATACATCATTAGATTCTATCTTTGGTCAAGATAGACAAATAATAAATATAAATCAAGAGATACATATACACAATGAGCAACCAACTCACATTGATTTATTAAATGGTCAAGATGAAATTAGACATAATCAGCGTCAATTACGAGAAATGATAAGAGGACAAAAAGAACATAATCGAGAGATGCTACAAGAAATTAGGACATACAAACAAGATACTCAAAGAAGACAAGAGCCTTTTATTCAAAACGAGCAAGAAAAATTAATGAAAAAACTTGATTATAAATTACATAAAGTACCATTAATGGTGAATGATTTACACATTGGATAGTTGTATTAAAAGTCTAATAAAACTTTGGAGAAAAATAGTTGACCCTACGGGCACAACTACTTCTCAATTCAAACGTTATACTCAAAAAAACAAATATGCTATAATATTGATAAAAAAGGAAGTGCCATGGTAGCGGTCAAACAAGAAGCACAAAAGATGATTCAAAATCTTCCTGATGATTGTACTTACGAGGATATACAGTATCACCTTTATGTTGTGGAAAAAATAAAAAACGGTATTGGTCGTGCGAAAAACGGTGAAGTCTCATCACATAAAGATGCAAAATTAAGAATGGCTAAATGGCTATTAAATTAGAGTGGTCGGAGGAGGCTCTTGAAGATATAGAGTCTATCGCCACTTATATAGAAAAAGATTCTCCTATTTATGCGAAATCTGTCGTATCAAATTTTTTTGAAAAAGCTGAAATTTTAAAAGAGTTTACAGAATTAGGTCGCAAGGTCCCTGAGATGAATGATATTAATATCCGAGAGATATTTGTTTATAGTTATAGATTAATTTATAAAATTGATTCAAATAGAGTTTTATTTGTAGCAGTAGTACACGGCAAAAGACTTCTTGAAAACCATAATAAAAAGTATAATAAGACTAGTGGTCAATAAATTACCTAGTGGCAATTTATTAGACTATATTCAACCGTTATCCGCTTACCCGTCAATAACCTCTTACTTAAAGTTAAAACTGCAAAGTTCCATAAACCTTAAGTGGCTATGGAACAAAAAAGTGACCTTTCAAATCAGATATTGCCTATTTAAGAGCTCTTTCTCTTGCTTTGTCTTTTTTGCTTTTGCCCTTGCCTTTAATCGGCTGTGGACCTTTTACTTTTAGGACAGCTTCCCCTTTAAGTTCAAACCCTTCTATCTGCTCCATTCTCAGATTTGTTTTGCAGCGTTTTTGAATGATACTAAAATGCGCTCTGTCCTCGTGAGATATAAATGAGATTGCCATTCCTGATTTTCCGGCTCTAGCAGTTCGACCGATGCGGTGGATATAGTCGGTAGGCGAGCGAGGAAGGTCAAAGTTTATAACACATGAGACATTCTCTATATCGAGTCCTCTAGCGGCTATATCGGTTGCAAAGAGTATGCGTATCTTTTTGGCTTTAAACTCATCTAGCGTAAGTGTTCTCTCATCCTGAAGGAGATCTCCGTGAAATGACTCCGCCTTGTAGCCATATTTTTTAAACTTGGCAGCTATATTGTCCGTGGCTCTTTTGTTTGCCATAAATACAAGAACTTGCTCTAATTTTTCACTATCAAGCAGATGTCTTAGAAGCGGGCCGCGATTTTCAGGATTTACCTCTATAACGCGTTGAGTAACACTCTCTACCGTCGGCACCTCTTGCTCTAGCGTTACTTGGATTGGGTTCTGCGTAATTTTTGAGGCTATATCTAAAATCTTTTGAGGATAGGTTGCCGAGAATAGTAGGTTTTGACGTTTTTGAGGAATTGCTTCAAGGATGGCGTTTAACTCCTCAAAAAAACCAAGATTTAGCATCTTATCTGCTTCATCCAAAACAAAAAACTCTAGGTGCGAAAGATTTGTCTGTTTTTTACTAAGCACGTCAAGCAATCTTCCAGAAGTCGCCACCAAGATGTCGCACCCTTGCTGAATAGCGTAAATCTGCTCGCCGATGTTCTCTCCGCCGATAATGCTGACTACTTTTGGTTTTCTACTCAAATCCGCGCCAAAAGTGCAAAAAGCATCTGCAACTTGAAGCGTAAGCTCCCTAGTAGGAGTCAAAACAAGAGCTTTAATCTTTGCTTTTCCCTCACCCACACTCTTAGACCAAAACTCTAAAATCGGCAGCACAAAACTTGCACTCTTTCCGCTTCCAGTCTGTGCCATTGCCATAACGTCGTTATGTTTTAACACAAGAGGGATAACTTCTTCTTGAATAGGAGTTGGCGTTGTAAAGCCGCTTTTTTTAAGCGCACTTTGGATTTGTGGCGATAGACCAAGTTTAGAAAATGGCATTTATATTCCTCTAGTTAATTAAATGTATTTTATGAAATTTAGGCTTCAGAGGAGGTTTATTTATAGCTAGTTTTAACTACATTTATATATAATCACGTCAATAAAACAGATAGGATAAATATGAGAATAATATTACTTGGAGCTCCGGGTGCGGGCAAGGGCACTCAAGCTGGGTTTTTGACTAAAAGATATAACATTCCTCAAATCTCTACGGGAGATATGCTTCGCGCAGCTATAAAAGCGGGAACGGAGATGGGGAAGATGGCTAAAGCAGCTATGGATGCAGGGAAGCTTGTGACTGATGAAATTATTATTGGTCTTGTAAAAGATAGAATCGCTGAGAGTGATTGCGCAAACGGCTACCTTTTAGACGGTTTTCCTCGTACACTTCCTCAGGCTGACGCCGTTACAAATGCTGGTATAGCTATTGATGCTGTTATAGAGATAGATGTTCCCGATGAAGAGATAGTAAAACGCATGTCAGGTCGCCGTGCGCATTTGGCATCTGGGAGAACTTACCATTTAGTTTACAATCCGCCAAAAGTTGAAGGTAAAGATGATGTGACTGGCGAAGATTTGGTTCAAAGAGATGACGATAAAGAAGAAGTTGTTCTTGATAGACTAAAAGTTTATCATGAGCAGACAAAACCGCTTATCGGATACTATAAAGAGCAGGCTTCTAAACTTGATAGTTTAACTTATATAACTGTTGACGGAACGGCAGATATTGCCGATGTTGAAGCGGCTATCGTTTCAAAATTAGGATAATTGAACCTTTTGGTTCAATTATATTTTAGAGTCTATAAAGCTTCCCATCTCAGAAACTATTGCCTCAATAGTTCCTTCACCGTTTATTACATGTAAAAGATTTTTAGCCTTGTAAAATGCTTGTATATCCGCTAAAGGCTCCGTATATACTTTCATACGATTATCAAACACTTCTGTATTATCGTCAGCTCCACGCGCACGACCTAGAACTCTATCTCGGGCAGTCTTCTCACTTACATGTACTTCTATAACACTACAAAGCTCTAAAGAAGAGTCTACATGTAGATACTCGTCTAAAGCATTTAACTGTTCCATACTTCTTGGATATCCGTCAATGATGATTATATCCGTTGGAGCATTTTTGATAGCATTAGTGATAGTTTTGATGGCTACTTCTATCGGAACTATTAAGCCTTTAGATATGTACTTATCTATCTCAAAACCAAGTTTACTGCCGCTTGCAACTTCCGCTCTAAGCATGTCGCCTGTGGAGTAGTGTGTTATTTTGTCATTTTGTTTGGCAATTAATTCCGCATCGGTAGTTTTACCGGAGCCGGGTGCTCCGATAATTAAAAAAAGTTTTTTCACTATTTTACTTGTTCACGTAGTCTAATGTGTAAATCGCGAAGTTGCGTAGCATCTACTTGACTAGGCGCTTTTGTTAAAATACAAGAAGCCTTTTGTGTTTTAGGGAATGCTATAACGTCACGGATGCTTGATTTTTTGGTTAAAAGCATCATAAGTCTGTCAAATCCGATTGCAAAACCGCCATGTGGAGGAGCGCCGAATTTAAGAGCATCAAGCAAGAAGCCGAACTTCTCTTTAGCTTCCTCTTCTTCTATTCCAAGGAGTTTGAAAACCTCTTCTTGAACCTCAGGTTTGTGGATACGGATACTTCCACCCCCAAGTTCAGTACCGTTTAAAACGATATCGTAAGCGATAGACTCTATCTCTTCCACATCATTTTTATCGGTATCTTTTGGCTGTGTAAAGGGATGGTGAAGCGCTTTTACGCGTCCATCTTCAACTTCAAACATAGGGAAATCAACTACCCATACAAATTCGTAAGCGTCTTTGTCGACAAGGTTCATCTTTTCATGCTCTGCAATGAAGATTCTAAGACGACCCATATAGTCCCAAACTGTTTTTTTGTCTCCTGCACCGAAGAAAACAACATCGCCTAGTTTCATATCTAGTCTCTCAACCAGAAGTGCAATGTCTGCATCGCTGAAGAATTTAGCAAGAGGACCTTTAAGACCATCCTCTTTCATCTGAAAATATCCAAGACCATGTGCGCCGAACTGGCGTACAAAATCCTCAAAACTCTTCATCTCTCTTTTTGAGAAAACCAGATCAGCCCCGGGAACTTTTAGGGCTTTTATACGGTTAGTGTGAGGTTTTTTAGCTATATTTGTAAATATCTCGTTGTCACATCTCTCAAAAATATCGATAACGTCAATCATCTTAAGGTCATATCTCAAATCAGGTTTGTCGCAGCCGTACCACTCCATAGCATTACTGTATGTTATACGGTTAAAAGGAGGTTTGATATCTACACCGCAAGCTTTAAACATAGCAGTTAGCAGTTTTTCAGCTACTTTTATAACATCTTCTTGGTCGCAGAAGCTCATTTCAACGTCTATTTGAGTAAATTCAGGCTGACGGTCAGCTCTTAAGTCCTCGTCACGGAAACATTTTGCTATCTGAAAATATCTGTCAAATCCGCCAACCATTAAAAGCTGTTTGAAAAGCTGAGGCGATTGCGGAAGCGCGTAAAACTCTCCGCTGTGAACACGGGAAGGAACCAGATAATCCCTTGCACCCTCAGGAGTAGATTTTGTTAAAATTGGAGTTTCAACCTCTAGAAAGCCGTTCTCGTCAAGCACGTTTCTAGCGGCAATTGCCGCTTTTGAACGAAGGCGAAACGCCTCATACATCGATGGGTCTCTAAGCTCCAAATAGCGATATTTAAGCCTTGTTTCTTCACCGACATTCTTATCTCCAATCATAAACGGAATCGGAGCCGACTTGTTTTCAATAATAAGCTCTTTTACGATAATCTCAATTGCGCCAGTTTTAAGACGTGGATTAACAAGACCCTCTCCGCGATGACGAACTACTCCTTTTGCTATAAGAACATACTCATCACGAACACCGTCAGCCGCTTTGTGCGCCGCAGCGTTGTCTTCTGGGTCACATGTAAGCTGGATTAAACCGCTCTTGTCTCTTAAATCGATAAAAATAATCCCGCCATGGTCGCGGTAACTATTTGCCCAGCCAGCCAAGACAACTTCTTGTCCTACATTTGCTTCACTTAAATCTGTACAATAATGACTTCTCATAAATATAGAGTCCTAGTAATAATTTTTTGCGATTGTATCTAAATTTGGCTTATCGCTTGATTAGAATCTTTTTTAAGATATGATTTTTTTACTAGAGTTATTTCATAACTAAATTTAAAGCGCCGATAGATTAAGTTTAGCTTTTTAGTTTTTTTGCTATACGAGCTACATGTTCACCTTGAAAATATGCTCCCTCAAGCTCATTTTCACTCGGTTGACGACTTCCGTCACCTCCTGCAATGGTCGAAGCTCCGTACGGAGAACAGCCGCTTATCTCATCCATTATCATCTGACCTTTAAAGGTATACGGCAGACCTACTATTACCATACCGTGATGAAGCAGTGTGGTATGAAAGCTTAGAATTGTAGATTCCTGACCACCATGCTGCGTATTTGAGCTTGTTATAACACTCCCCGCTTTAGCGACTAATGCTCCTTTAACCCAGAGCTGCCCTGTAGCATCCAAAAACTGACGCATCTGTGCACACATGTTGCCAAAACGAGTAGGTGTACCAAAAATAACGGCATCCGCATCCGCTAATTCGTCTAGAGTACATATAGGTATATGAGATTGAAGTTTTTGAGATTCTAGCGCACCCATCTTCTCTAATGCTTCTTCGGGTAAAGTCTCCGGAACTCTACGTATAATGACTTCCACATCTTCAACAGAGCCTGCTCCTTGAGCAGCCGCTTCTACCATCTTATGGACATGTCCATACATTGAATAATAAACAATCAATACTTTCATATCAAACTCCTTTGTTTAGAATCTAACCAAAGAAACATTGTATATTATTTAAGCTTAAGTAATCAAAACACCATAAAAGTGTATAATTTACGAAAAAAATTTATAAAGAGATGATTTGAATAATAAAAAAATTAAAAAAATCGGCGTAGTTTTAAGACCTTCTACACCCGAATTAAAAGATAGTTACATCAGACTGGAAAAAATTTTTAAAAATTATGAGATAGAAGTTTTGCTAGAGAGTCAGAGTGCCCTAATGATAGGCATGACGGGCGAAAGCTTTGAAAAGATATGTGTTGAGTGTGATTTTTTAGTAAGTTTCGGCGGTGACGGTACGCTTATCTCCACGGTTAGAAAATCGTTTGATTTTGATATACCGATACTCGGCGTACATGCAGGAAACCTTGGTTTTTTAGCCGATTTATCCATTGACGAGCTTGATACATTTGTTAAAAAAATAATCAAGCAGGAGTATAGAATAGACGAGAGAGCGGTTCTTGAAGCAACGGTAATTAAAAACAACAAAGAGGTAAAATACTACGCTTTTAACGATATAGTCTTAACCCGTACAAGAGTTTCAAATATGATACATATAGAGACTTTAGTGGATTCTCGCTCATTTAACACTTATTACGGTGACGGCGTAATAGTTTCTACTCCGACAGGTTCTACCGCTTACAACCTCTCGGCGGGAGGACCCGTACTTTTCCCTATGTCAAATGTATTTGCCCTTACTCCGATATGTCCTCACTCTCTTACGCAAAGACCATTAGTGCTTCCTGGCAAATACGCGATAGAGATGAAAACATCTGAAGAGAGAGCCCTTATAATAATAGACGGGCAGGATGTACATGAGCTTGAACTGGGCGAGAGTGTACATATAAAACTGGCTCAAAAAACGATTAAGCTGATACATAAAGAGGAGTACAACTACTTTGATGTATTGAAAGAGAAACTAAGATGGGGTGAATAGCCAAAGGAGTCAAAATGTTTAGATATCTACTTCCTATTCTGCTAATTTTGCTTGCAGGATGCTCGGCAAAAAAAGCAAATATAGATTATGACCCATCTTTTAATATAGCAGCTCTATCTACATTTGCCTTGATTTATAACAAAGACGATGATTATAGTGCGCTAAACGATGAGCGCATAGCTGAATCAATTACTCATGAAATGCAAACAAAAGGGTATGTCCGCGCGGCTGAATATGAGGCAGATTTTTATATAACTTTTCATAGTCTTATTAGAGAGGATGTCCCCTCAAACATAGGAATAGGTCTAGGACTTGGAGGATTTTCAAATGGACTTGGTCTCTCGCTGGGAACCGCAAAAGGCTTTTCAAGTGATAAAGGAACCCTGTTTATAAATATGCTAGACCCAGCAACTGGGAAGATATTTTGGTACGCAAAACTCACTAAAAATATCAAAAGTTTCCAAACGCCACAGCAACGCATAGATTACTTTAACGAAACGGTATCTACGATGCTTAAAGAGTTTCCTGCAAAATAACTACTACTATTTTAACAATAAAAAAGTATAATTTGCAATATTTTACAAGGCATGTATGGATGATAGAGAGATTTTACTTAAAAGAGTACCTCAGTTTTAAAGAGGTTGAACTGGATTTAAAATCGGGACTGGTGGTATTTACGGGTCCAAGCGGAAGCGGAAAATCAATTTTAATGAATTCGGTTTTAGCTACATTTGGCGGCGAATCATGCGACGCAGCGCTCTGTGAATCTACTGTAACTTGGGAGTTAAGCACAGATGATGACGCCATAGAGTTTGACGACGTAAATATTTTCAAACATATTAAAAAAGATAAATCAAGATATTTCATAAACAATCAAAGTATCTCCAAAAAAGCCATAAACGCTCTTGCTTCTACATACCTAAAGCACCTCTCATTAAGGGATTTCAGCGATTTTGAAAATGAAAATCTCCTCTCAATTATAGATAACAGGCTGGATGTAAAAAAACATAATGCAAATGAGCTAAAAAACGAGTACAAAGAGGCATTTTTTGAGTATCAAAAGGTCAAAAGAGAGCTTTTTGCCATAGAAGATGAGCAGAAAAAAATTGTAGAGCTAAAAGAGTTTGCGGCTTACGAGATTAAAAAAATAACTGATATAAATCCAAAGGTATCTGAAGATATAGAGCTTTTAAATATAAAAAAAGAGCTCTCAAAAAAAGAGAAAGCAGTTGAGGCTATATCAAAAGCAAGTGCAATTTTTGAACATGAACACAATGTTTTTAATGCTCTTGATTTACTAAATGTTGAGAGCTCTTTTTTTGGCGACAGCATGAATGAGCTTAGAGCAATCATGGAGAGTGCAGAGGAGAGATTTAACATGCTTGACGAGGTTGATGTCGAGGATGTTTTAAACCGCATTGAAGTTCTGGGTGATTTAAAGAGAAGATATGGAAGCATAGAGGATGCCCTAAAGTATAAAGAGCAGAAGATAGAGGAACTTGCAAAATATGAAAACATAGAGGTTGCAAAGGGCGATTTAGAGGCAAAAGAGGCGGCTCTTGGCAAAAAAGTAAAAGATTTAGCAGATAGACTAAGCGCTCTTCGCAAAAGCGAGATAGAGTCGTTTAACAGTGATTTGAACAGATATTTAAAAGAGCTCTATCTGCGTGATGCAAAAGCAGAGTTAAAAGATACAGAGTATGGCCCTTTTGGAAAAGATGAGATAGTTTTAAAACTAAACTCAACAGACTTGCAAAAGGTAAGCACAGGGGAGTTTAACAGACTCCGTCTTGCTATTTTGGCTCTTAAATCCGAGTTTATGAGCAGAGGAGGCGGAGTATTGATGCTTGATGAGATTGATGCAAATCTAAGCGGCGAAGAGTCTATGAGCGTCGCAAAGGTCTTAAAACAGCTCTCAAAACATTTTCAGATATTTGTTATTTCTCATCAGCCGCAGCTTACTTCGATGGGCGACCAGCACTTTTTGGTCTATAAAAATGGGGATGAATCGTACGCTAGAGAACTCAGCTTTGATGAGAGAGTTGATGAGATAGCCAGAATAATAAGCGGCGAGAGCATCACGCAAGAGGCTAGAGAGTTTGCTAAAGAGCTTCTTGGGCTAAATAAATAGAAAAATGAGAAACTATGATAGTTGACACACACGTACATCTCGATGATGAGAGATACAGAGATGATTTGGACGAAGTTCTGCGCAGAGCCAGAGAGGGCGGAGTAGAGCGTTTTATCATTCCAGGAGCTGATCCTAAAAACCTTCAAAGAGCTATAGAAATTGCACAAAACAACAGTGACGTCTACTTCGCAGTCGGTGTTCATCCTTATGATATGGATGCGTTTGATATAGAAGAACTTGAGAGACATATAAGCCACCAAAAGTGTGTGGCGGTAGGCGAATGCGGTCTAGACTATTTCAGGCTTGAGGGAAGCGATGAAGCAAAACAGAGAGAAAAAGAGCGTCAAAAAGAGGTCTTTGTTGCTCAGATAGAGCTTGCAAAAAAGTACAAAAAACCCCTCATTGTGCATATTAGAGATGCATCAAGAGACTCAAAAGAGATACTTTTAAAACATGACGCTAAAGAGATAGGGGGAGTTTTGCACTGCTATAATGCAGACGAGGAGCTTTTAGGCCTTGCAAATAATGGTTTTTACTTTGGAATAGGAGGAGTCTTGACGTTTAGCAATGCAAAAAAACTTATACATGTGCTTCCAAAGATTCCACATGATAAACTCCTTATAGAAACAGACGGTCCATATTTGACTCCAGCTCCCCACAGAGGCGAGAGAAATGAGCCGTTTTATACAACTTTTGTTGCAAAAAAAATGTCGGAACTTTTGGATATGGGGCTTGAAGAGATAGAAAAAACAACCTCTCAAAATGCCTATAGACTCTTTGATATTTCTTAATATCACAGATTCTTAACTTTTTATTAATATTATTTTGATAGAATCTATTCGTTTAAATTCAAAATAAGAGCTGCAAATTGAAAAAAATCATACTTCTTTTACTCCCATTTTTGCTAAGTGCAAATCTTATATACACCACAAACTACACAAAAGAGATAGGCATTTTAGAGTCATTTGACATAGAGGCTTCTTTTTTGTACGACCCGATCATGAACGAGATGAAAAACAGCAAAAAAGAGATTGATAAAGATCAGCGCTTTTTTCAAGCGATGGATGATGCCTATCTCTTTATTCCTGCCGTGAAAAATATTTTGGCCCAAAACGGCGTACCTCCCGAATTTCTTTTTCTTGCCATGGCAGAATCAAATTTTTCTACAAAGGCATACTCAGTCAAAAAAGCATCAGGACTTTGGCAATTTATGCCGCAAACCGGTAAAATATATGGTCTTAAAATTGATGAATATGTTGATGAGAGAAGAGACTTGATAAAATCAACTGAGGCTGCTGCAAAATATCTAAAGGACTTACATAGTCAGTTTGGAAAATGGTATTTGGCGGCTATTGCCTATAACTGCGGAGGGGGAAGATTAAGCAGGGCAATTAAGAGTGCCGGCACCGACGAACTCTCTGTCTTGCTAGACCCTGAAATGAAGTATATTCCAAGAGAGAGCAGACTCTATATAAGAAGAATTGTTTCCCTTGCTTTAGTTGGAAATGATGAGCAGTTTTTGTTAAAGAGTGAGTACGAGCACCTTTTAAACAGAGCAAGCGCATACTCTATGTCTACGGTAAGAGTTCCAAGGGGCGAGTCTCTAAAGAGAGTATCTGAATTAGTTGGCATACCTATTGCAGAGCTACAAAGATTAAACAGACACCTAAAATATGATTTTGTGCCTCCCTATATAAATGGGTATGATATACATATACCATATGTCAAGCTATCAGAGTTTAAGCAGAAATATTTTGAGGATGAGATAAAAAATATCTACAAAGTACATATCGTTAAAAAAGGCGATAGTCTCTTTGGTTTAAGCAAGATGTACAAGGTGTCTCATAGTGTAATCAAGGACTTTAACGCTCTTAAAAACAATAGACTTAGTGTAAATCAAAAATTGATAATCCCTATAAACAACAGGGTTAATGTTGAAAAAATGACCAAACAGTTTTATCATATGGTTAAAAAAGGCGATACCTTGGCTTCTATTTCAAAGCAGTATAAAGTCAGTGTTCAAGATATAAAAGTTCAAAATAAGCTTAGCGGCAATACAATAAAAGAAGGCGAGAGATTAAAACTATATGAATAAAATATCTATTTTTGTTGTCATATTACTATTGATACTCTCTACCGGATGTAGTACAAGTGGCAGTAGAATCTACACTAATTACTCCTCTGATAAAGATTCTCACAGTCCTGTTATAAATAAGAAAGATTATAATCATCCTACGATGAGACCTTATGTTATCAGGGGAATAAAATATTATCCGACCGTCGTAAACGTGGGTGATGAGTTCACGGGTAATGCAAGCTGGTACGGTCCTGATTTTCACGGCAAATTAACCTCTAATGGTGAAACATATAACATGTATGATATGACGGCCGCGCACAAAACTCTGCCAATGAACACAATTGTAAAGGTTACAAATCTAAAAAATGGACGTAGCACGGTTGTGAGGATAAATGACAGAGGTCCTTTTATCGCTACTAGGATTATAGATTTGTCTAATACGGCAGCTCACAAAATTGATATGGTTGGAGCAGGAACCGCGCCTGTAAAAGTGGAAGTGCTCGGATTTCACTCAAAAGGGCAAAAAAATATCCCTCTTCAGCAGGAGCTTAAAAAAACTCCTCAGGATCAGATTGCAGACGGTTTTGCTCTTCAGATTGCATCTTTTTCAAGATTTGAGGGAGCAGTAACAACCCAAAAAAAATATGACAACACGGACGGGTACAAAGCTGTTATTAAAGATATGGAGACGCAAAGTGGCAGGATGTTTAAGGTTTGGCTAAAGGGCTTTAGAAGTGAAGCAGAAGCAAGAGACTATCTGGCGCTTGGAAATTTTAAAGGCTCATTTATCGTGAGAGAGGATTAATAAAAAATGGTTAGCAAAAGCAGAAAAACAAAAGAGACTGATATTATGGTTTCATTATCTATAAATGGAACCGGCAAAAGCAAAATAGAGACGGGTGTTGGATTTTTAGACCACATGCTTGAGAGTTTTTCAAAACACTCCTTGATTGATTTGGATATTTCATGCAAGGGTGACACGCATATTGATGATCACCACAGCGTAGAAGACATCGGCATTGTACTTGGCTCTCTTTTGGCGCAGGCGATATATCCAGTTGAAAATATGGAACGTTTTGGAAGTGCAAATATCGTCATGGATGAGGCATGTGTAAGCTGTGATTTAGACCTTAGCAACCGTCCGTATCTAGTTTATGAAGTTAATATTGCGGGCAAAGTCGGACAGTTTGATACGGAGCTTGTGGAAGAATTTTTCAAAGCTTTTGTTTCAAATGCTAGAATCAGTGCACACATTGTTGCACTTAGAGGAAAAAACAAACATCATATTATAGAAGCCGCTTTTAAATCGATTGCCGTTGCACTCCGCCGTGCTATGCAAAAAAATGAGAGAGTCGGTATCCCAAGCACAAAAGATGTACTTTGATTAAGCTGATTGTATTAGACGTAGACGGGTGTTTGACGGATGGCAAAATAACATATACATCTGATGGCGACGAGATAAAGAGTTTTAACGTAAAAGATGGTCTTGCAATCAGCTCATGGATTAAAATGGGCAATCATGCCGCGATTATAACGGGCAGAAATTCAACTATAGTGCAAAAAAGGGCAGATGAGCTTGGTATAAAACATCTGTTTCAGGGCGTTAAAGACAAAGAGATGGTCTTAAACTCACTGATTGATTCGCTGGGGCTGAAAAGTTATGAAGTCGGGGCTATCGGTGATGATTTGAATGATTATAAAATGCTGCGCAGTGTAGGCAGAAGTTTTACCCCAAAAGATGCTGTTAAAGAGATCAGAGAGCTTGTTGATACAGTTCTTACATGTAACGGCGGCGAGGGCGCGGTCAGAGAGATGATAGATATTCTAGTTGACGAGGGTGATTTAAGAGAACAATTTATGGCTGTTTGGTTATAATCACATGAATATAAACTATTTTTTTGTAGCCGCATCTGCTTGTCTTTTTATGATACTTTTTTTGTTTAAACCATTGGAGATAAAGGAGCAACTTTTTGTGGATGTTCCCCTTTTTAGCATCTCTTCGTTTACGATGTACGAGTTTGACACAAAAGGTCTTATTACGCTAATGAACGGTGACAAAGCGACAAGATATAAAGATAGATACGCTGTAGAGAAGATTGATTATACCGACAGCTCTAAAAAATATAGAGCAAATATGAAATCTGACAACGGTATCTATAAAGATGAGATAGTTTATCTAGATGGAAATATTATTTACGCTAGAGAAGATGGGCTTACTTTTGAGACTCAAAAAGCTACCTACAACAAAAAAACAAGTTTGGCCGTGGCTGAGGGAAATTTCGTGCTTTATCAAGACAAAAACAGGGTAGAGGGAAAAGCATTGAAGTATAATAGCTCTTCAGAGAAAATAGAATCAAAAAACGTAACGGCGAAATATAACTTAAAAGAGAGAAGTAGATGAAACAGAAGATTTTTTTAACAATTTTTTTAACAGCAACACTCTTTTCACAAGAGCTGAAAGTTAAGGCAAAACTATTTAACGCAGACCAAAAGGCAGGCATTTCTATTTTTGAAGGCGATGTAAATATCATAAGAGGAAACGATGAACTAAATGCATCAAAGGTTACAATTCACACAAATAGCAATCAGGAACCTACAAAATTTGTAGCAGAGGGAGACGCTTCATTTAAGATTCAGACTCTAGAGGGCGCTTTGTACAGCGGAAAAGCCCAAAAAGTTGTATATCTTCCTGAGGAAAAAGAGTATCGTTTTTTTAGAGAGGTTCACTTAAAGCAAGTAAATGAGAAAAAAGAGATAATTGGAGAAGAAATTATATTAAAAACCATAGAGGGCAAAGCATATGCAAAAGGTGCGGAAAAAGAGCCTGTTATCATGATTTTTACTATGCCTGAAGATAGCAATAAAACAAAAGAGAAGAAAGAACAAAATGATTGATATTGTAGATGCAAAGTTTGTAACATCTGCAGCAAATATAAGTGGTGCGCCGGACACTGAGGAGCAAAATGAAGTTGTTTTCATGGCTCGCTCAAATGTTGGAAAAAGCTCTTTGCTAAATGCTCTTACAAACCATAAAGGTCTAGCTAAAGTCTCATCTACTCCCGGTAAAACAAGACTTATAAACTATTTTGACGTAACGTTTATAGACAGAGAGAATTCTGAGAAAAGTTTTGCAAAATTTGTTGACTTACCGGGATTTGGATATGCGAAGGTTTCAAAGTCAATAAAAAGTGACTGGGAAAAAAATCTGACCGATTATATAGCACTTAGAGCGCAGATAAAAATATTTATACACCTAATAGACAGCAGACATCCATATTTGGAAATTGATAAGTCGGTGAGTGATTTTTTGGCGGAATTTTCTAATGAGTCTCAACATGTATTGCAGATTTTTACTAAAATAGATAAACTAAACCAAAAAGAGCAGAGCGCTCTAAAGAGAGAGTTTCCGCATGCATTAATGGTCTCTAGCTCTAAAAAAAAGGGCATGGACAAAATTGTAGAAATAATATATGACATTTTAAAGGAATCCTCTAAATGAGTATTGAATTAACAAAGGCTAGGTTGTCTGATATAGAAAATATGCAAAAACTTGTTATTCCAGAGGTTGAGGCTGGGGTTATTCTTGCAAGAAGCTCTGATGAGATTGCAACAAATATAAGATCTTACATACTTGCAAAAGAGGATGGCGAAATAGTCGGGTTTTGTGCTCTTCATATACATACTCCAACATTGGCGGAGATTAGATCTCTTGTTGTAAAAGAGGGTAGAAGAGGCATGGGAATAGGTCAAAGCCTGATTGATAATGCAATAGAAGAGGCTAGGATGCTTGGACTTCAAAAAGTTCTAAGCCTAACATACAAGCAATCATTTTTTGAAAAACTCGGGTTTGTTGAAATTCCAAAAGAGTCTCTTCCTGAACACAAAATTTGGGCTGATTGTATTAAATGTAAACACTTTCCGATATGCAACGAAGTATCTCTTATAAAAACTCTTTAACGCCGTATCTCTATGTTGTTGCATTTCTTCTGTATACGGCATTAAGCGGGATATATCTGTTCCTTCCACCGTTATTGGCGATTTTATTTATCTTTTTTTCTAAAGCACTTAAAAAAGAGAACCAGGTTTTACTTTTTTTAATATTTATTTGTCTGCTTCTTTTTGAGGCAGAGAACGGTTATGTTCTCTTTAGTACGGTTATATATTTTGCTCTTATGTATAGGTATATTATGCCAAAAATTACACAAAGTCTAGGGTGTGACTCATGTATAAAGTTGCTAAGTGTAATATTGGTATATATCGGTTTTTTTGTTTTTCACTCTGTTTTATCAAGCGTATTTTTGCTTCCGGAACCAAGCATAAACTACTACGTTATATACTATATAGCAATTGAGTTTTTAATAATGAGTATATTGTGAAAATAAAATTTATACTTTTTATATTTATAGTGACTTGGGTGGCTCTTTTGGTAAGAGTTTTTATGCTCTCGGTAGAGTCAAACACATACTACGAGAAGCTCTCTTACAATAACACTATTAAAATCGAGCAGATAGCGCCGGTTAGAGGCGAAATTGTAGATATCAACAACAGACCGATTGCTATTAATAAGCTTGGTTTTAAGATACAGCTGGCCCCACATCTTGGACTTAAAAAAAATCAACATATCTTTGAGTCCGAGATGGACATGCTTTTAACACTATTGCCAAGTTTAGACAGAGATAAAATGGTTAAAGACTACAAGAAAGCAGATTCCTACTACAACCATAACTTTATCGACATAGTCGAGTTTGTCTCTTATGAGGAGATTATGCCAATTTATTCCATACTCAACCTAAGAGAAAACATAAACATAGTCTCTTCGCCAAAAAGATACTACCCATATAATGAAGTGGGTGCCCACTCCATTGGATACGTAGGACGTGCTAATGTAGATGATGTTGTAGATGATGAGCTTAAAAAACTAATTGGGCATACCGGAAAAACAGGTGTAGAGAAGTATTACAATGAATATCTTCAAGGAACAGCCGGTGAGCGTGAGATAAAAGTAAATGCAAACAATCAAGAGGTAGAGGAGCTCTCATATAAAAAAGCTTCCGAAGATAGAAAGCTGATTCTTAACATAGACATAGAGCTTCAGCAATATATATCAACTCTCTTTGAGGGAAAGGCGGGAGCTGTAATTGTCATGAGAGTTGATGGTGCTATTTTATCCGCAAGCAGTTTCCCTGAATACGACCTAAATACATTTGTGTCGGGCATAAGTAACGAGGTGTGGGACAAGCTCTCAAATAGCCTCGACAAACCTTTTACAAACAAGCTTATTCACGGACTTTATCCCCCCGGTTCGGTTATAAAAACGGGGCTTGGCTTGATATATATAACTTCGCCTGAAATAGGACCGCATTGGGGAGTCAACTGTACGGCTTCAATGCCGCTTGGCACAAGGGTGTTTAGATGCTGGAAAAAGGATGGACACGGAAGCGTGGATATAAAAAAAGCCATAAGAGAGAGCTGTGATGATTTTTTCTACAAAGGAAGTATCCAGCTTGGCATTAAAAAAATGAGTGATGGACTTATGCGATATGGGCTTGGTAAAAAAACCGGCGTTGACTTGCCGAATGAATTTATAGGCACTGTGCCATCACGAGAGTGGAAAAAAATGAAGTACAATAAACCTTGGGTTATCGGCGAAACAGTCAATACATCAATTGGACAGGGCGATTTTTTAACTACACCGATGCAGATTGCTCAATTTACTGCACTAATGGCAACAGCTAAGCTTCCGCGTCCCTATTTTGCTAGCATGATAGGAGACAAGGTTGTTGAGCCGGAGCTTCAGGATGTACTTAACGAAGATGAATTGAGCAAAATACCGACAATCCAAAGAGCGATGTATGAAGTTTGCAACTCTCCGGGTGGAACAGGAATAAACTATGTAAGAACAAAGGTTAAAATTGCCGGAAAAACCGGTACTGCACAGGTTGTCGGTATTTTACAAAATATAAAAGAGAGAGAATTAGAACATGAGATGGAATACTATACTCGCTCACACGCTTGGTTTGCGACATACGGTCCGTTTGAAAATCCACAGTATGTAGTTGTTGCAATGGTTGAACATGGTGGACATGGCGGGGCTGCGACTGGGGATATCGTATCAAAAATATACAACAGACTTTTAGAGATGGGATATATCAAGCAGTAGAGAGGTATACAATCTTAGAGTAAATCTAAGATTGTAAAAAAATCAAAAAGTGTTTAGGATAAAAAGAGCCAATATTGTAAGTAAAAATATTGCACCGGCTTTGTTGTAAAGCTTGTTTGCCAATATAAATAGAAGCGTAGCCGCTGTTGCGACCAACACAAAAATATCAAATTTTGTCGCTACTAAATCTATTGTTAATGGGTTTAGTAAAGATGCTCCTCCCAAAACCATAGAGAAGTTTGCAACGTTTGAGCCTATTATATTTCCGATACTCATTTCGACATTACCTTTTTTTACGGCAACCAAAGAGACCACAAGCTCAGGAAGCGATGTTCCAACTGCGATAAGAAAGAGCCCGATAATCCATTCACTAACACCAAATACTCTAGCTATATTTGTTCCGCTCTCAACAACAAAATTTGCACCGCCTATGGTTAGAACAAATCCGACAGCTAGAAGCATAATAGTCTTTGGCCAATTGAACTTATCTTTTGTTAAGTCTTCATCAATCTCACCCTCTAGCTCATCTTTTGAGCCCGTAAAAAGAAATATTAGATACGATACCATCATTAAAAGAAATAAAAATCCATCACCTCTGCTTATGATGCCGTCTTGAATCATTATCATAAAAATAATAACGGGGACAATAACCCATGCACCGTCTCTCTCAAAAAGATTTCTCTTTGGATTCATATTTTTTGCAAGCAAAAATACAACACCGAGTATCAATGCAATATTAAAAATATTGCTACCTACTACGTTTGCAATAGCCATATCGCTTTTGCCGGCATGTGATGCCATCATTGACGCCGCCATCTCAGGCATTGACGTACCGAATGCTATAAGTGTTGCACCGATAACATAGTGCGATATGTTGAAGTGCAGAGCAATTCTTTCAGACTCTTTTATAACAAAGTCTGCTCCGTATATTAGCGCCGCCATAGCGACTGTAAAAATTATAAAATCCATTAAGATTTATCCTTGGTTTCTGACTATTAGACTCTGCGGCAGATTGAATTTTTTGATTAACCTTGCCTCTTCTTCTCTCATTTCTCCATTATCAACCTCATGGTCGTATCCCAGAAGATGAAGCAGACCATGAATAAAAAGAAGAGTAAACTCATCACTTTGAGCGTGACCAAATTCCTTAGCTTTTTCTTCTACATGTAAAGAGCAGATAGCTATACTTCCCAGCGGACTCATAGGCATCTCTTCATAAGGAAAGCTTAAAACATCCGTGGCTTTATCGATGTTTCTATGGGTTTTATTTATCTCTCTCATCTCGTTGGCGTCGGTTACAATAAGCTCTATCTCCCTGTCTGTGAGAGAGTCGGCAATTGCCTCGATGGTGTCCGTGTTTAGTTGTAATTGGGTTCTGTTGTCAAGTTCAATCATGGGCAAGATTATAGCTTAATTCTCTCAATGAAGATTAAAATATTATGTTAAAATTGCTTCATGATTTTAAAAAATAAAAAAGCAGTTTGCATTATGAGCGGCGGTATGGACTCCACACTTAGTGCCTATATGGTGCAAAAAGATGGATATGAGATAGTGGCTGTGCATTTTAACTATGCGCAAAGAACGCAAACAAAAGAGCTCTCTTGTTTTCATGCAGTCTGTGATGACTTCGGTGTTATAAACAGATATGTGCTGGATTTGGATTTTTTCTCTCAAATAGGGGCTTCCGCACTTACCGATAAAAGTATAGAGGTGCCGATAAACGGCATCGAAGAGGGTGTCCCCGTAACTTATGTTCCATTTAGAAATGGCATATTTTTAAGCATTGCGGCTGCCATCGCGGAGAAAGAGTCTGCTAAGATTATAAGCATAGGCGTAGTGGAGGAAGACAGTAGCGGATATCCGGATTGCAGAGAATCTTATATTAAGAGTATGCAAGAGAGCATCAATTTGGGAACAAAAGATGAGACAAAGATAGAGATTTACATGCCTCTTGTGCATCTTAAAAAATCTCAAATCGTACAGCATGCACTTGAGCTAAATGTCCCGCTGCAATATACTTGGAGCTGCTATAAAAACGAAGATAAAGCTTGCGGTGTTTGTGATAGCTGCCGTCTGAGATTAAACGGTTTTAAGCTTGCCGGAGTAAAAGACCCAATTGAGTATCAATAAAATAAGTTTTAACGATTTAGAGATAGTGCATATACGCAACAGAGCTCTAAAAAACAGCTATATCAGCGTTAAGAGAAATGGGCTTATTACCCTTAAGACGTCAAATGTATCAGACGATTATGTCCGAAATCTTCTTGAAAAAAAAGAGCTTTGGATAAGAAAACAGCTTCAAAAAATCCAAAACAATCCCCAGTCGCAGATAAATATGGAGGATGAAGTTCTGCTTTTTGGCGAGATACTCAGCATAGATATTGATGAGGCCGAGGAGCTAAGAAGAGAGCTTGAGAGAGTTGATGTTCTAAATGCGGGGGCTGTCTTAAAATGCTATGATAAATTTTACAAAAATTATGCAAAAAACTATCTCACTCCAAGAGTAGAGCACTATTCACGGATTATGGAGCTGGATTTTATTGAAATAAAATTTAGAAAAATGAGAAGCAGATGGGGCAGCTGCAGCTCAAGGGGCGTTATCACTTTAAATATTGAGCTGATAAAAATAGATAAAAGACTAATTGATTTTATAGTAGTGCATGAGTTGGCGCACTTAGTTCATATGAACCACTCAAAAAAATTTCATTCACTCGTTGAGCGCTATTTACCGGATGCAAAAGCGCTCAACCGTGAGCTGAGAGCTATTCGTCTCTTTTGACAAAATAGTCCATGTGATATCTGCTGGATGGTGACCACATCATCCAACCGCTTGTGTTTATATCTTCAGAAGCTCTGATTTGTTCTCTAACTTCAAACTTTTTATAGGTTCTTCTCGTGGGTGCGTAGTCTTTAAAGTACTGCAGCCACGGTCTTACTCTTTTTGTGTTAATTCTATCCTCTATATTTTTTATGCTTCTGTATATGACTGCATGGGGATGCTCAGATGGGTGCTTTAGAGAAAAAGAACCGCTCGCAAAGCCTGATGGATAAAGCATTGGTGCGAGATAGTCCGTATGCTGAGCCATTGAGCTGACTGTTTGTCCTATATTGTTGTCATCGTCGGTCCAGCAGATGTTGCCGTATGTATCGGCAGAGATAAAGACGCCATATTTTCTAAGTCTTTTTTGTGCCAATGCTAAAAAGTCGCTTATTGCATTTACGCGATTTTCCTGCGTACTCTCTTTTGAGTATTTTAATCCATCTTTTGCAGGAAAGCGTATATAGTCAAAGTTTATCTCATCAAATCCGACTTTAGCTGCTTCTTCGGCTATTGAAATCGCATAATTATGGGCTCTTTTGTCAAATGGGTCTACCCATGCCATATTGTCATGGTTTCTCCAAATGGTTCCATCGGCTCTTTTTATTGCATAATCTTGGTTATTTATTGCTTGGAGTTCATCTTTAAAAGTTACTACTCTAGCAATAGTGTAGATATTTTTAGATTTCATCAACTCCATAAACTCTGTTATATTTCTATTTATGATGCTTTTATGAGCGCCGTAGCTATTTGCCTGCTCAAACGAAGTTTTAAATGATGTGTGCCCATATTCATTCTTAACGTCAACAACAACAGTATTAACCTCTGTCTCATCGATTATTTTTAACATATCTCTAAGCTTGGGCGATTGATTGCTTGTGTGCCAAAAACTTAGATAAAGCGCTTTTACTATAAGCGGTTCAAGCTTGATTGTTTTGTCTTTACTTGCACCGTCAATTTTGTAGGGTCTATATCCGCATGCTTTTACATGTAGGATTTTTTCTTTGTTATCAATTGCAAAAAATCCCTCTGCATTGCTTTTTACGCTAAGCATAGAATTGCTTATAGTGGCATTTTTAATGGGTTTTGAAGTCGTTGCATCTATGATATTTGCGCTAAATGAAGCAAAAAGCAGATTTTGTAACACAAAGGCGGTAAACAGTAAAAATTTCAATGGTATCTCTTTATCTTTAATTTAGATGCGATTATACATCTTTATTGTTCATCTTGCATTTAAAAAATATCTGAGACTCGCGTCACTCCACTCTTTTGAGAGATCTAGATGATTTTGTATAGATTTGTAAACACTCTCAAAATCTCTGTTTTCTTTGCTTAGTTCGTTAATGACATCCTTTATGGCTACTTTCCCCGCTTCAATAACATCTTGAGGAAATTGAAGGATGGTTATATCCAGTTCTTTTAATTTTTTAAGCGCATGAATGTTTTCGTTGTGAAATTCGTATGTCATATTTGAGTTCATCTCGCTTGTTGCAACTTCAATCATGCTTTGATGTTCGTAAGAGAGTTTGCTCCAAAACTGTTTGTTAAACGTAAGCTCAAGGATAGACCCCGGTTCATGCCAGCCTGAGTAGTAGTATGGTGCGACTTTGTAAAATCCCATCTTGATGTCAAGAGCAGGTCCAACCCACTCTGTCGCATCGATAACACCACGCTCTAAAGAGGTATAAATCTCTCCAGCGGGAAGCAGTACAGAGTTTACTCCCATCTTTGAGAAGACCTCTCCGCCAAGACCTGGGATGCGCATCTTAAGTCCATTCATATCAGAAAGAGAGTTGATTTTTTTTCTAAACCAGCCTCCCATTTGGATATTGGTATTTCCGCCCATAAACGGATGAAGGTTATATTTTGCATATTGCTCTCTCCAAAGCTCAAGCCCGTCGCCAAAAATCATCCATGAGTTTATCTCCTCAGCTGTAAAACCAAAAGGTATGCCGCTGTAAAGAGAAAAGGCGCTGTTTTTTCCTTTCCAGTAGTAAGGACCTGAATGAAATGCATCTATTTGACCGCTGGAACACGCGTCAAATACTGCCAAGTCAGGCACCAGTACGTTCTTTGGATAAATTTTTACCTCTAAAGAGTCACCGCTAATATCTTTTAATCTCTTCTCAAATCTCTCAACGCCAACGCCCATAATAGGGAAGTGGGCAGGCCAACTGGTTGCAAGCTTTATAACAGTTTTTTTATTTCTGTTTATATTTACTCTTTTTGCATCATCCTCTTTTTGCTTTGGATGTTTTGAGTAGTCTATTGCCTGCCTGTTGCTGTCGTTACATCCACTTAAAGCAAGTGCCGCAGAGGCTGTTGTCGCCGTAGTTAAAAAATCTCTTCTGTTCATTTCTTGCTGCCTTAATTAAAAATCCATAGTAAGCTGGGTTTGGTTGGATAGCGGTTTGTTTAGTATCGTTTTATCGACACCGGCTATTAGCGCAAAGTTGAAGTTGCTGCTCTTTAGAATGTTGATGATATCTTTTTCATTTTTATAGGTAAAGATATTTTTGTTCTCTTGTGTTTTGACATTTGATGGGGTAATAAAAATTATATTTGCCCATGAAGCATGGCGCTGCAAAAATAAAATTTGAGAATCTATCAACTCTATATTTGGCTCAAATATCAACACTTTATCGCTAGCGCCGAAGTTTTTTATTTCAAACTTTTTATTTGTAAAAATAGGTTCAAAATGCTCTATATGAGTAAATTTTTTAAATTTGTAGTTAATTTTAAGTGACTTATAGAGATACAACAGCTCTTCTAGATATGGAATAAAAAATGGCGATATAAGCTGCCTCTCGTAGTAAATATTGTCATATATGAATGATGTCTCAAAGAGAGTCTGCTCCATAATCTCGATTGAGCCAGAAGGAGTGTTTGGCATCTTTTTTACGGTTGCGAATATCTCTTTGTCGCATAGGGCAGGGCTAAAGAGGATGACTGTTCTGTTTTGAACATCCCAAAGAGACTTGAAAACAGATTTTAAATCCCCATAGAGTGTTAATAAATTCGGCTCTGTTGTGATTTGCATTGAGAGTTTAAGAATGATTTCGTTGCACTCGTAAGCAGTAATCTCTTTTTCTATTATTTTAAAACGTAGTAATCTCTTAAGTGCATAATCCAAGCTGCTTACATGTATCCATGCTATTTCACTATCTTTGGCATCAGCTGGTCTGTCAAAAACAATGCAGTAGGCACCGTTTTGAACTGCCAAATCTATATCATCATAGTCATAGGCAAAAAAAAGGTCACCTCTTTTTATTTTGGAAGCCTCAAAAACAATGTTTTCAAAGCTGCTTATACATGGCTCATTTACAAGCTTGGCTTGTGTAAGTGCTAGAAAATTCTCAAGTCTCATCCAATAGGTGTGCCTGCTTTCTTAGGTGTCTCAGGTCTAATCAAACATAGACCATCTTCATCCTTAGCAGCAAGAAGCATTCCCTCTGATACCATTCCCATAAGTTTTGCTGGTTTTAGATTCGCAACAACGCAAACTGAGGTGTTTATCAAAGACTCAGGTGTATAAAACTCTCTTATTCCCGCAACAACCTGTCTTGGTTTCTCTTCGCCTAAATCAACTTGAAGTTTTAAGAGCTTTTTGCTTTTCTCTACCTCCTCAGCCGCGACGATTATGCCGACTTTTAGGGATGTTTGAAAAAACTGACCGATTTCAATTAGGTTGTCTTGTTCAACGGGAGTCTCTTTTTGAGCCGCTTTTGCACTCTCTTTTGTTGCATTTGGCTGTGCAAGAGGAGCTTCTGGCATAAGCGGCTCTTCAACGCGTGGAAAAAGAGGCGGAACAACTTTGATATTAAATAATTTTAGAAGCTTTTTATCAACTACAAGCGCTTTGTAGCTTGCGTTGTCAATGCTGAAATTGAGCGCATCTGCAATAGTGTTTGTAGTATTTGGCATAATAGGATGGAGCATAATAGAAGCTTTTGCCAATATATTTGCTACAAGCGCAACGGTAGCAAGAGCTTCATCTTTTTTCTCTTCTTTCATCTTGACCCACGGAGCATGCTCTTCTATCGCCTTGTTTCCGATTGAAAAGAGTCTCCAGAGCTCTTCAAGGTATCTATGTGTTTGGAGATTTTCCATAAATGTATCAAGAGAATCTAAAACTATGTTCATAGCGTCAAGCTCTTTTTTATGGTACTTCAAAACATCAACGCTATCTATCTCGAAGTCTGAATATTTACCGCTCATACCGATAATTCGGTTTAAAAGATTGCCCAAATCGTTGCTTAATTCTGAGTTTATTCTGTCAATAAACGCTCTTTGCGAGAAGTCGCCGTCTTGTCCAAAAGGCACCTCTCTAAGCATAAAATATCTTAAATTCTCGGCACCGTAAACATCTGCAACCTCTCTTGGAGAGATAACGTTTCCTTTTGATTTGCTCATCTTCTCGCCGTCTCTTGTCCACCAGCCGTGAGCGCCGATATGCTTTGGAAGAGGGAGATCTAAGCTCATTAAAAACGCAGGCCAGTAGATCGCATGAAAACGGAGAATATCTTTTCCTACAAACTGAACTGAAGCCGGCCAATAACGCATATTTTCTTCAGTCGTTCCATATCCAAGAGCCGTTATGTAGTTAAGAAGCGCGTCAAGCCAGACATACATAACATGCTTGTCGTCTTTTATAGACTCAGGCATCTTTACGCCCCATGTAAAAGATGTTCTCGTAACGGATAGGTCACGCAAACCGCCTTTTACAAAGTTAATAACTTCATTTGCACGAGAACGCGGCATTATAAAATCAGGATTGTCAGAGTAGTGCTTTAAAAGTGCATCTTCATATTTTGAAAGTCTAAAGAAGTAGCTCTCTTCTTTGATTATATTTGTGCTTCTGCCGCAATCAGGGCAAAATTCGCCATCAACAAGCTGAGTTTCAGTAAAAAAAGTCTCACAGCTTACGCAGTAGTGCCCTTCATAAAAATCTTTGTAGATATCACCCTTGTTATACATGGCTTCAAAAGCTTTTTGTACACCTTTTTTATGCTCCTCATCAGTTGTGCGGATAAATTTGTCGTAATCTATCCCAAAATCATCCCAAAGATTTTTAAAACCGGCACTTATCTCATCAGCGAACTGTTGTGTAGGTTTGGAATTTTTTTGAGCCGACTCCTCTATCTTTTGTCCATGCTCATCCGTGCCTGTTAAAAAATAGGTATCTTCACCCTTTAGTTTCTCATATCTAGTCATTGTGTCTGCTATAAAAGTAGTGTATGCATGTCCGATATGCGCTTCGCCGTTAACGTAATAGATGGGTGTCGTTATATATTTACTCAATTATATCTCCTTAAAATTCAAATCCGCCAGTATCGCCTTTTGACATACTGTTATAAACCGATTTAACATAGTCGCTTCTAAGCTCACATGTTAAATAAAACTCGCAACTGCTGCAACTCTTCAAACTTTTGTCGTTTTGGCAACTTTTTAGCTTGATTATCATCTCATCAAGATGCATCTCAAACTTGTCCATTGCAAAACTACTGCTCTCTTGCATAAACTTCTCTTACTCTTTGTATCTCGTAGTGTGAGCCAAAAAAGCATGGTGAAGTATCATGAATATGTGCACACTCAAGCTCCATGAGGTCTTTTTTGCCGTCAATTGCTTCTCCGCCTGCAGTTTTAAAAACAAACGCAAAAGGAAACACCTCAAAAAGTTTACGGAGTTTTCCATCAGGCTTGTCGGAAGTTGCAGGGTAGCTAAAAAGCCCGCCGCCTTTTAGAAGAATCTGGTGCAAGTCAGGAACCATGCCGCCTGAATATCTCAAACGATACCCCTCAGCGAAGAAACTGTCAACCAACTCTTTATGGTAAGGCTTCCAGTTTTGCTGTGTTCCACCGGGAGCGTTTAGTTTTCCTTTTTCATTCAAGCGAATTTCTTTGACAAATTCAAACTCTTTTCCTTGAAGCAGGTGAAGCTTTGTTTTGTTGTGTGCAAATACCATCTCAACTCTCGGACCAAAAACCACATAACATGAAGCAACCATATTTTTGGCATCAAAACCGTTCTCGTAAATGCCAAAAATCGAGCCCACACTTAGGTTTACGTCAATTAAAGATGAGCCGTCAAGCGGGTCATAAGCGATAAAATATTTGCCGTCTTTATTTAACAATACCTCTTTTTCTTTCTCTTCGCTTGCGATAGTATGAATAGAAGCTACATGTGAAAACTCCTCTTCGATAATCATGTCGCACTTTATGTCAAGCTGAAGCTGTGTCTCGCCAGAGCTGTTTTCTTGCTGCGAATAGCCTATATCTTTCGTGTCTATCGCATCTTTTATTCTTATTGCCGTTCTTTGTATTGCACTAAATATATCGGTCATCTATTTATACTTCCTTCGCATTTTCAAATATCCATTTTATTACATCTTCGCAATTGTTTATATTTAAGATATCCACATTTTTTGGCAATTCATACTTAGCTAAATTCACAGTGCTGTCTATTGCCAACGCATCCATGTATGGAAAGTATGTCTCATCCAGAGAGTCTCTAAAGACGCTTATTCTAGGCAGTGGCAGGTTTTTAAGACCCTCTACAAGCAATATGTCAAACTTGTTAAAAAGTCTTATCATCTCATCCAAATCTTTATGTTTTTGAGAAAAATATGTTGTACGGTTAGGCGAAGTAACGATAACTTCTGCACCGGTGTCTGAGAACTTGTAGCTGTCTTTGCCCTCAACGTCAAAACGAGCCTTGTCCTTTGGGTCATGCTTGATTATTGCAACATCTTTTTTATAGTCATGTATAAGTTTTCTTGCAATTTTTAGAATAAGGGTTGTTTTACCGCTGTTTGAGGGACCGGTAAATGCGACTGCCAATCTTTTTTTCAATTTATGCACTTTGTTAAAATTTTAGTGATTATACAAAAGAGTCGTTAAAAGGTTGTTTAATAAGATATAATTCTCTCATTATTTAGAGGAATTTGGATGAGAACTTTTTTTATTTTTTTAACATTTTTAATACTTTTTACGGGTTGTTCAAAGAAAAACGCATTTTTCGGGTTTGAGATGGACAAAGCTCAGGAGTTATGCGCTTCAAGTCTGCAGAGCTCAAAGATAATATCAAAAGATGGTGAGGTGAGCGGCGTATTTTCGGCTGTGTATCTAAATGAAGTTTATCCGCAGGCTTTTTATGGAGATGAGTATTTCTTTGTCTTTTTTTATACAAAAGAGAATAAGGAGCTGTATGACTCAAAAAATCCTACAGAGAGTGATTTGATACTTAAGCTAAATGATAATCTTCCGATTAAAATGGAAGTGTTGGCACAAGAGAATCAGTTTTCACATCTTGCTGATATAAAAAATGATTGGAATCACTACTATTTGGTCGCATTTAAGAAGTCAAGCGTGCTAAATCTTGTATTGGAAAACGGCAAATCATCGTCTGCCGTCTTAAAGTATAACAAAGAGGAGTAGGGTACTTAGAGCGCGCGCAAAATAGCACTCAAAAGAACCGTAACAATTTGCAGCCCTATGACGATAAAAAGCGGTGCCAAATCAAGACCGTTAAAGTTTGTCTTTACAAATCTTCTTACAAATACATACGTAGGATTTGTGATTCTGTATAAAAACTGAACGATTGGATTGTATGGGTCAGGATTTACAAAACTAAGAAGCGCAGCGACAATAACCACCCATATATAGACGTTAATCAGCCCAAGGAGTATCGCACCCGTTCCTTGAATAATCTCTACTAAAATACTCATTTTACAATCTCTCCTAGATAATTTTTAATATATTTATACACAGCAGCAATATCAGGTCCATATTCCGTGCCGGTGAGTAAAATACAAAGCGGTTTAAATATGTCTTTGTCTTTTAATCCAGATTCATTCATGATATGATTTTTAAAATCCTCATACTCCTCAAAGTATGGCGCATCTTTAACAATTTTCACTATTGTATCTGCATACTCTTTAAACTCATCAGGAATATCTTTCTTTGCAAAGATAGAAGCTATTTTAGCCCTTAGCTCCTTAGTCGTATTTGCCTCTTCAAGATAGATTTTTGCAAGCTCTCCTATCTCAACATCAGCAAAACCGACATATCTTGAGAGCTCTTTTGCGTCAAGCATCATCAGATGTTCTTTGTTGATATGCTTAAGTATATTGATATCAAAGCGGTTAGGGGATTTGGATATATTTTCCAAGCTAAACCACTCTATGGCTTCTTGCATGGTAAATATCTCTTTTGGCTGCTTATTTACTGTTGATATTAAATAATTTGTAATTGCCGATGGTAAAAATCCCTCTTCAAGAAGCCACTTTACGCTTGAAGTTCCATCTTGCATAAGAGGAAGATGTGCATACTCGATTTTCTTTTCATAACCAAGCGATGTTCGAATCCAATCCTCTTTGGACGCATCGTCTATATGCTCTTCATCACGGATGACTAAAGATATATCGCCGAGCATATCATCAATCCCACAGGCAAAGCTGTAAGTCGGTCTCTTATCTTCGCTCATGATGATGAAACTCTCTGCATTAGGCTCTTGCAATTTTTTTATCCTGACTGTAAATGGATTTTCATTGTCGATTACAAGTTCATCAGGCAAAGAAGCACATGCATCATCATATCTGTATGCTTCGTTGTTATTTTTAGCCTCTTCTTGCTTTTTTTCAAGCCATTCATGTGAGCAAAAACAGTTGAAAGCTCTCTTTTCAAGCAAAAGCTGCAGTGCCATCGCTGCATGAAAACGAAAATTTTGGCTTTGATGGACAATATGAGAGTACTCAATGCCAAAAAGTCCCAAAATGCCAAGCATCTCTTGCTCTTTTTGCTCACTACTTCTCTCTTTATCCAAATCTTCTATGCGAACGATAAAGCCTTCGCCTCTCTGCTTTGAGACAATATAATTAAGTATGGCAACTCTTAAATCGCCGATGTTCATATCGCCATTTGGACTAAACGCAAATCTTAGCATTTCTATTCCTGTATAATCTAATTTCGCGATTCTATCAAGTTTTAGCTAAAGCTCCGATTTGGTAGAATACTATTCATAATACAAAGTTTTAAATAAAGGTTTAGTAGTCATGAGTGAGCACAAAGATTTTTTACGCACAATAGTTGAAAAAGACCTAAAAGCAGGCAAATACAAAAATATTATCACAAGATTTCCTCCTGAGCCAAACGGCTTCCCTCACATCGGACACGCTAAATCTATCGCTATCAATTTCGGTATCGCACGTGATTATAACGGTCACTGTAACCTTAGGATGGATGATACGAACCCGACAACAGAAGATACAAGATATGTTGAAGCGCTTAAAGATGCCGTTACTTGGCTTGGGTTTAAGTGGGATGGCGATGTGCGTTATACATCTGATTATTTCGACAAACTTTATGAGTATGCTATAGAACTTGTCAAGATGGGCAAAGCTTATGTTGATAGCTTGGATGAAGAGACGATGCGTGAGTACCGTGGTACTGTCACAGAAGCTGGGCGTAGAAGTGAATATGCAAATCGCAGTGTAGAAGAGAACCTTGACCTTTTAGAGAGAATGAAAAACGGCGAGTTTGAAGACGGTGAACATGTTCTTCGTGCCAAGATTGATATGTCTGCTGCAAATATGAAGATGCGTGATCCTCTTTTATACCGCATACGCCATGCGCACCACTATAGAGCATGGGATAAGTGGGCAATTTACCCTATGTATGACTTTGGTCACTGTCTCTCTGATTATATTGAAGGTATTACTCACTCTATCTGTACGCTAGAGTTTGAAAACAACCGTGATATCTATGACTGGGTGCTAGATACGCTTGGACTCCAACCGCCACGCCCTTATCAACATGAGTTTGCAAGACTTGGGATTAACTATACCGTAATGAGCAAAAGAAAGCTTCTGGAGTTGGTCAATGAAAAAAGAGTAAGCGGATGGGATGACCCACGCCTTCCTACTATTGCTGGGCTTAGAAGAAGAGGTTACACACCAGAATCTATTTTAAACTTCTGTGATCAAATCGGTATAGCAAAAGCAAACTCAACTGTAGATGTCTCACAACTTGAGTTTTGTATCAGAGATGATCTCAACACAAAAGTACCTCGTGTAATGAGTGTGCTTGACCCTCTAAAAGTAACTATAGCCAACTATGAAGGCAGTGAAGAGCTTGACGCATCATACTATCCTGATGATATACCAAAAGAGGGGTCAAGAAAGATTCCTTTTTCTAAAGAGATATATATTGAACGTGATGATTTTGATGAAAACCCTCCAAAAGGGTACTTCCGTCTCACACCAGAGCAACCTGTACGTCTCAAACATGCCTATATCATCACATGTAAAGAGGTTAAAAAGGATGAGAGCGGCAATATAACCGAGATAATAGCAGAGTACCATCCCAACTCCAAAAGCGGACAAGACACAAGCGGCATAAAAGTCAAAAGTGCTATCCAATGGGTGGACGCTGCGTCTGCCAAGCAAGTAGAGGTAAGGCTCTATGAGAGACTTTATGCTTGTGAAAATCCGCAAAACATTGAAGATCTCAACCCTGACTCTTTAAAAATCATAAAAAATGCGCTTATTGAACCTGCCGTTGTAACAGAGAAGCCTGATATTAGATTTCAGTTTGAAAGACATGGATATTTTTATGCCGATTCCGTTGACTACAGAGATGAAAAACCTGTTTTTAACAAAATCGTAGGTCTTAAAGAGTCTTGGAGTAAAAAAAGCAGCGCAAAGACAGAGAAAGTAGAAGATAAAAAAGTTCAGATTGACGGTCAAACTGAAGCTATGAGTGAAGCAGAGCAGTCGCTGTTTAACAAATACACCGATGAACTTGGACTAAACAGTATGCTTGCCGATATTTTAGCTAGAGATGAAAAACTCTCCTCTTTTTATGAAGATACACTCTCGCTTCACAACTCTCCTGTAACTATCGCTAACATCGTGGCAAATGAAGTAGCAAGAGAGTTCAAGGAGAAACAATCCAGTGAACTAAAGTTTACTGCATCTGGGATTGCCAAACTTGTTAAGATGATTGATGATGGCACCATCTCAAACAAAATCGCCAAGTCAGTGTTTGAAGAGATGGCTATAAGCGGAGGAGACCCTATGCAAATAGTTCAAGCTAAGGGACTTATTCAGATAAGTGATCCTGCAGTAATTGAGCCAATCATCGATGAGATAATTGCAAAAAATCCAGATAATGTTGCTAAGTTTAGAGCAGGGAACACTAATCTGCTTGGCTTTTTTGTGGGTCAAGCACTAAAAATGACAGGCGGCAAAGCAAACCCAAGCGTGGTAAATGAACTTGTTACACAGAAGCTAAGCCAGTAGAAGAGCAGGGAGTTGTTTTTATGCGCTTTTGAAAAAGTGCGTAAGACTTACTCTCTAAGCGATGTTTTGTTTTTTTGATTGTTTTTTTGTGAAATGAAGTGGTGACCCCGAGGAGAATCGAACTCCTGTAACATGGATGAAAACCATGGATCCTTACCGCTAGACGACGGGGCCACTTACAGTATTTATTACTGAGCCGAAATTATATAGATTTATTTCTTAATAAACTATAAAATTATCATAAACTCAGTAAAAAAATTGTTTTATTCGTAAAAATTACGAAGTGCTCTGATAATTACAGCATTTTTAGAGATACTTTCTGCTTTTGCATTATCATTTACGATTTCATATAGGTCAAGAGGGAGAGAGATAGAGAACGTTTTAGTCTCAATTTTTTTCTTTTTGTTAATCATAGACACAACGCTTGTCAATAGTTCGATTATCTTTTTGGTATCGATAGGTTTTTGTATAAAGCTGTTTACACCAACCTCTATTGATTCAGAGATTTTATCAATGTCATTGCTTGCAGAGATAACTATGATGATTTGACCGGGATTTATCTCACGTATTCTGCGAGAAAGCTCTATGCCGTCCATTCCAGCCATAATAATATCAACAAATACGACATCGGGAGCCGATTTCAAGTAAGCTTCCAAAGCCTCATTACCGTTAAAGCATGACTTTACCTCTGAGAAAAAGTTTTTGAAAGTAGAGCTTAAAAGCTCATTTGCTACTTTTTCATCTTCTACTACCATTACTGAGAGTTTTTTTGTTTGCTGGGTTAATTGAACTAAGTCCACATTAGACATAATTAAGATCCTTTTTTTAAAAATTGCGTAATTGTAGCAGATAATTGGGTAACAAATCAAACAAATTTTAGTTAAAATGAACTAAATGCCTATTTATATGTTTTAAACTTCTCCAACCACTCCATGTCGGACTCTTTTGAAGCTTCTTTTTGGTCGAGCAGGGAGTCTATAATACTTAAAAGACTATCTTCGTCCATAAATTTTAATAAATCAGGGTTGATGGACGTTTTATGAATGCCTTCGTATGTGTTAAGCAGGTTTTGTATATCGTTAATTAGTTTATCTTTTCTGTCCATATTAATTCTCTATATAGGTTTTTAGGTTTAGTTTTATCGCTTGTTTACGTGATATATACGTTAATTTATTATATTGATTAACATAATGTAAATTCTCTTGAATATGCTTTTCGCTCTATTCGATTAAAAACAGGATTATATCCAATCAGCCTACTTGCTGCTATTCATATTTATTAGTATAAACTAATGTAGGCAATTATTTATGTAGTTAGGTACAACGTAAGCCGAGTTTTGTTTTGATAGCATTAATCTACTTTACTATTTGCATAGTAACTCTAGCGAAACAGTAGCATAAGCTCAGCAACGGTTTTAACACCACAACCTTGCCATTAAGACGCTGACCATCTGTTTCTTGCTGCCATGTTGGGTTTACAAGCTCTCTATATTGCTATAGAGACTGGTGGGCTCTTACCTCACCCTTTCACCTTTACCACTTTTAGTAAACTAAAAAATGGAAGTCTGCTCTCTGTTGCACTTTCCCTCGCATTACTACGGCCATTTGTTAAATGGAACACTGTCTTATAGCAGCTCGGACTTTCCTCTTGAAATCAATCAAGTAACTATCTGTTGTACCTACAGAATTGTACAAAAAAATTGCTTTAAAATAGGTTTCTAAGCGATATGAACAGTTGTTCTTTAAGCAAAGTCATCAAAAGAACAACTGTTCATATACTCTAAGGATAAATTAACACTTGTTCATATATAATTCTTTTTAAATTAACAAGTGTTCATATACGTAAAAAGGTTGTAAAATGTCGGAAAATACGCCAGTTCAGAAGAAATCAAATACAAAGCAAAAGATACTAAAAGTATCATCAGCCCTCTTCTCAGAGCATGGATTTAAGGCTACAAGCGTGCGAAAAATAGCTTCAGAAGTAGGTATAAGAGAGAGTGCTTTGTATAATCATTTTAAAAACAAAGAGGAGATATTTTTATGTGTTGCAAAAGAGATATTTACCACCCCTTTTGCCGAAAAAAACAGTGATATAAAAGAGTCGGCGTTAAAAGGAAAGGCTTTTTTACAAAAATTTGCAATGCAATATAAGCTTCTTACATTTGATAAAAACAACGAAAATATGTTTAGGTTGCTCATGATAGAGCTATTTCAAAACAGAGAGCTTAGAGAGCAGTTTATGAACGAATTTCACAATGAAAATATAAAAATGCTCTCTGAAGCTTTCTTTATAATGATGCAAAACTCACTTATACGTTCTGCTGACCCCATGATGGTCTCATACGAGTTTCTATCCACCCTGTTCTACATCAGGCTTCAGATAACGCTCCTGCGATTTGACAGCAGTTCTACAAACACTCTATCAACACAGTTCGAGAAGCATGTAGAGTTCTTTTGGGATAGTATTAGAGTCTGATATTTTCAGCAGCAGATGGAAAAAGTGGTAGATATTGTTTAATATCAAGTGCGAAGTTAAAAAAAAGACAGCCTTTTGGCTGCCTGATTATGCAATGACTAATTACTTAGCCATCGCTTCTTTAGCGTATTTCTCACCAAGTTCGTATGCAAGTTTATTTGCTGCATGAACTTTAGCAGGAACTTTTGAAAGCATAGTATCAATAAGCGTATCTTTATCAATTGCATTCATCATAGTGTTTGCAATTGCAAGAGCTACGACAGATTGAGTAATTACGTTACCAACCTCTTCTTTTGCAATAGTAATAATAGGAATCTCATAAATTTTCCAGGTTTTTCTGTCTTCATCAGTCGGATGTACTAGGTTGGGATCAACAACAATTGTCCCACCTGGTTGAACACCGTTTTTGAATTGGTTATAACTTACGTTAGCAACCGATAGCATGAAACCTATCTCGCCATCATTTGCATATGGATAGTAAATCTCTTTGTCATCCAGCTGAATATCAACAACAGTTGGTCCACCACGAACTTGTGATGTGTATGTTGCAGTCTTTAAACCTTCTCCGCCTGTAGCGATTTTTGCAGCTGCAAAAATCTCACCAGCAAGAAGAACACCTTGACCACCAACACCCGTAAATCTCATTAAAGTCTTACTCATAGGCTCTCTCCTTATATTTTTTTCTCAAAGTCGTCTTGAGTTATTACTTTGCGTTTACCTTGGTGGTAATCAATAACATCTTTATACATATCACAGTACTCACGTACTTTTGTGTCTTCTTTTAGGATACCCGTAGGAAGGATATTTAGCTTCTCTTCTTCTGGTAGCTCATCATACTTTTTCTTAGGCATGGTGATACTATCAATCCAATTAAGATTTTCCATTGCCGAAGCCATTTTATTTTTTCTACCAAGATTGATATGACAGTTAGATAAAACATCTAAAAATGAGAAACCTCTATGTTCTATAGCCTTAACAAAAATCTTCTCAAGCTTCTTAGGGTCAAGCATTGGCTCACGTGCAACAAAAGAAGCACCAGCAGCAATACCAAGCGCACAAGCATCAAATGTCGGGTCAATATTACCCGATTTTTGAGACACAGTCCACATACCTTGAGGTGTAGTAGGAGATGTCTGTGAATTTGTAAGACCATAGATGAAGTTATTGATAATAATTAACGTGATATCAATATTTCTACGTGCACCATGGATTGTGTGGTTACCACCAATTGCCAATGCATCACCGTCACCGGCAACACAAATAACATACTTATCTGGGTTCATTAACTTAATACCTGTTGCAAAAGGAATTGTTCTGCCGTGTGTAGTATGAACTGTGTTGAAGTCAACATATGACGAAAAACGTCCAGAACAACCAATACCAGAAACAACACAAACATCATTTTGATCTATTCCCATTTTTTCTATCGCGCGAACGAATGCTTTAAGAATAACACCGTCGCCACAACCCCAACACCAAAGTGTTGGCATTTTTTCGAGTCTTAAATATTTATCATAATTAAATGCCATGTTAGAATACCTCTTTAACTTTATTTACTATCTCATATGGAGATATTGGACGACCGTTAACTTTGTATAGACCTTTAATATCAAGTCTACTTGAAACACGCTCTACCTCTTCCGTATATTGTCTAATGTTTAGCTCAACACAAAGAACATTTTTTATCATGTCAGTATACTTTTTAATAGTAGTAGCTGGACTTGGCCATAGCGTAATTGGACGGAACAGACCAGCTTTAATGCCCTCTGCACGAAGGTGACGAATAGCTTCTTTTGCTGCAAGAGAAACTGAACCATATGCAATGATAAGTACTTCACCCTCTGCACCAGTCATATCATCTAGCATAAATTCTTCATTTAGTTCAATCTCATCTGTATGCATCATAACCTTGTCTTCAAGGCGCTGAATCAATTTACGACAAGTCTCAATCTCTTCAGTTGGGAAACCTTTTGCATCATGATGAAGACCTGTAAAGTGGTAGCGATAACCTTTAAACATTGGGTTAAGCACCGCCGGTTGATCTGCTTCACATCCATATGGACGGTAGTCTTCAGGCGCGCCATCAAATGTCTTGCGTGAAACTATGCCAGCTTTTACTGTTTCTTCTGTCGGGATTACAGCTTTACCATGCATGTGACCGATTGTCTCATCAAGAAGTACAAAAACAGGTTGCATAAATCTATCTGCAAGGTTAAATGCTCTTACGGTTTCAGTGTAACACTCAGCAAGTGAACCTGCACATAAAGTTATTGAACGATAATCACCATGCGATGGGTTCTTAGATTGTCTAACGTCACCTTGTGATACACGTGTTGGAAGACCGGTTGATGGACCACCACGCATAACGTTTATAACAACCAATGGAACTTCACACATTTGAGCCAAACCAAGGTTTTCCGCCTTTAATGAAATACCAGGGCCTGAAGTTGCTGTCATCGTTCTCACACCGCTCATTCCAGCTCCAATTGCAGCTGCAACTCCGGCAATTTCATCTTCCATTTGAATACAAACACCACCGCGTTCCGGCATTAAATCAGACATCTCATGCATAACTTCTGATGATGGAGTAATCGGATATCCACCAAAGAACATACATCCAGCGTCCGCACCAGCTAGTGCTGCCAATTCATTACCACTCGAAATTACTTCTCTTACATCAGCCATTACTTAACTCCTTTTTCGCTTAGTGACATGTAATTGTTTGCAACAATTGCAGCTTGGCGAGCTTTTGACTCATCTGTTAATTTAGCAAAACTAAATCCTGCAGCTTTATACTCTTTTGGATCTGCTACATAAATAGCAAAATCAGGGCATGAAAGTTCGCACTCATTACAACCAATACAAGCCTCTGGGTGGTTAATCGAAATCATTGCACCTAGTGTCGAAGTTGATTCATATCTCATTCCTAGCACACCAGCTGGACATACTGAAACACAAATATCACATGCTTTGCAGTTATTTGTATTTATCCATACAGGTTGATTGCCTGGGTTTTCAGTCTTAAAAGTTCCCATTTATTCTCCTCTTTATTTTTAAAGTACTAAGCAAGCTCGTACTGTTTCTAACATTAATTTCTTAAATTAACGTTAATTTAATTTTCATAAACAGATTAACCAAGTTTAATTAATATGACTCTGAATTGTGCTGATAACGCTTCTTAAATAACACCAAATGTTACCTAATGAGGCTCGCACTAAGACTTTTTTATCTTTTAGCTAAAACTTCTGCTATAGCTTTTCCGATATCAGCCGGAGAAACAACAACTTTTACGCCAGCTGCTTCCAAAGCTGCCATTTTCTCGGCCGCAGTACCTGCGCCGCCGCTTACAATTGCGCCAGCATGCCCCATTCTTTTACCTTTTGGCGCAGTTTGACCTGCAATAAATGCAACAACAGGTTTTTTGATATTCTCTTTGATATAAGCTGCTGCCTGAATCTCAAGATCTCCGCCGATTTCGCCAATCATAACGATTGCATGAGTCTCTGGATCTGCTTCAAACATTGGAAGAAGCTGCTTGTATGAAAGACCGATAATCGGGTCTCCACCAATACCGACAGCAGTAGAGATGCCAAAACCTTGTTTTACAACTTGGTTAGCACCCTCATAAGTCAGAGTACCTGATTTTGAGATTAAGCCAACATTTCCTTTTTTGAAAATCATACCTGGCATAATTCCGATTTTACACTCTTCTGCCGTGATAATACCAGGGCAGTTTGGCCCGATTGTTTTCATGTTGTGCTTAATGGCATAAGCTTTAGCTGCCTGCATATCTCTTACCGGCGCGCCCTCTGTTATGATAACAGCAAGGTCAATTCCGGCATCTGCAGCTTCCATAACAGCATCCGCAACAAAAGAAGGCGGAACAAAAATCATAGAAACAGTAGCACCGGTGGATTTAACAGCCTCTTTAACGGTGTTAAATACAGGCTTGCCTAAATGCTCACTGCCACCTTTGTTTGGAGTAACTCCGCCAACTATTTTAGTTCCGTATGCCATGCACTGCTCAGCATGGAAAGAACCCTCTTTTCCTGTAAAACCTTGAACGATTACTTTTGTATCTTTATTTACTAATATACTCATAAATTATTCCCTTTATTTAGCTTGTTTTGCAGCTGCTACTGCTTTTGCAGCACCATCAGCCAAATCTGTAGCTGCTATAACATTTGCAATATTTGCATTTCTTAAAATCTCTGCAGCTTCAGGTGCATTTGTACCATCAAGACGCACGATAACCGGAACATGCACATCTACAAGTTTTGTAGCTTCTAAAATACCGTTAGCAATACGGTCACATCTAACAATTCCACCAAAAATATTTACGAAAATCGCTTTAACTTTAGGGTTTTTAAGAATTATCTCAAAACCTTTAGCAACCGTCTCTGCATTTGCACTGCCGCCAACATCTAAAAAGTTTGCAGGTGTTCCGCCCATATAGTTAATAGTATCCATAGTACCCATCGCAAGCCCTGCTCCGTTTACCATGCAACCTATTTCACCATCTAGTGAGATATATGAAAGACCGTACTGCGCAGCTTCACGCTCATCAGCATCTTCTTCGCTTATGTCTCTCATCGCTGCGATATCTGGGTGGCGTCCAAGAGCTGAATCATCAAATCCCATTTTTCCATCAAGCGCTAAAAACTCACCGCTTCCAGTTTTTACAAGAGGATTAATTTCTATCATCTCTGCATCATTTTCCATATAGAGTTTATACAGTTTTGAAGCAAAACTAATAAGTTTTTTCTGCTCATCCGGATCTGTTATTCCAAGTCCAAAAACAAGTTCTCTTCCGTGAAAACCTTGAAAACCAATAGCAGGATCTACAGCGATTTTGATAATTTTTTCAGGAGTATTATGAGCAACATCTTCAATAGCCATACCGCCTTCAGTTGAAGCCATAATTACAGGCATCTCACGAGCACGGTCAAGAACAACACCGAGGTATAGCTCATCTTTTATATCTGCACCGTCTTCGATGTAAAGCTTTTGTACAAGTTTCCCCTCAGGTCCAGTTTGGTGAGTAATCAAAGTCATTCCCAAAATCTCACGAGAAAGTTTTTCTACCTCTTCTATTGAACGAGCTAGTTTAACTCCGCCGCCAAGTCCGCGACCTCCAGCATGTATCTGAGCTTTAACAACCCAAACAGGTCCGCCTAGAACCTTTGCATTTTCAACCGCTTGCTCCACGCTCTCGGCCATTAAACCCTTAGGTGTAGGTACACCATACTTAGCAAAAATTTGCTTTGCTTGATATTCATGTATATTCATTCAATTTTTCCTTTTTTTTAATTTTACGCATTTAAACGAACGCGTCCGTTTAAGTGGCAGGGACTAAAGTCCCTTGCAACCCCCTAAAGCTACAAAACGAAGTTTCTTTAGAAAAAACTCTGTTTTTCGAGAATTATAGGGTTTTTTGATCACGCTTTTCTAAAGAAAGCCTTTTAGGCTTTTGGCGATATCATATCTTCTGGTATAACATATCTGTCGAACTCTTCAGCAGTTAAAAGCCCTAGCTCTATAGCAGTTGCTTTTAGAGTTGAATTGTTTTTATGTGCTGTTTTTGCTATTTTTGCTGCATTTTCATAACCAATGTAAGGGTTAAGTGCAGTAACAAGCATAAGTGAATTTTGCAGATAAAAATCTATTTTATCAACTACAGGCTCTATTCCAACAGCGCAGTGGTCGTTAAACGATACAATTGAGTCAGCAAGCAAACGGCATGACTGTAAAAAGTTGTATGCGATTACTGGTTTAAATACATTTAGTTGAAAGTTTCCTTGAGAAGCACCCATTGAAATAGCTACGTCATTTCCAAACACCTGACATGTAACCATTGTAACTGCTTCGGCTTGAGTAGGATTAACTTTACCCGGCATAATTGAAGAACCAGGTTCATTCTCAGGGATAGTAATCTCCCCTATTCCGCAACGTGGACCTGAAGCAAGCCAGCGAACATCATTTGCAATCTTCATCATATCAGCCGAGAGTGCTTTTAGGGCACCGTGAGAAAAAACCAAAGCATCATGTGACGTTAGCGCATGAAATTTGTTTGGAGCAGTGATAAAATCGTGCCCTGTAAGTTCTGTTAGTTTACGAGCTACTCTCTCGCCAAGTTCAGGATGTGCGTTAAGCCCAGTTCCGACCGCTGTTCCGCCAAGTGCCAACTCACGAACACTCTCAAGTGAGTCTTTAATCATTTTTTCACACTTGTTTAGCATCTCTACCCAGCCGCTAATTTCTTGCCCAAGTGTCAGAGGCGTTGCATCCTGAAGGTGTGTACGTCCTATTTTTACAATAGAATCAAACTTAGCTGATTTTTCAATTAACGTTGCTTTTAACTTCACAATTGCAGGAAGAACACGAGTTTCAACAGAAATAACAGAAGCTACATGCAAAGCTGTAGGATAAGTGTCGTTTGAACTTTGAGATTTGTTTACGTCATCGTTTGGATGAACCAGTTTTTCAACTCTAAATCTCCGCCAAGAATTTCGGTAGCACGAGAAGCAAGAACTTCATTATTATTCATATTTGACTGCGTGCCTGAGCCTGTTTGCCAAACAACAAGAGGATAGTTTCCATCAAGTTTTCCAGCTAACATATCATCACAAGCCTGTGCAATTGCATCAGCTTTTTTAGCGTCTAATTTCCCCAAATCTTTATTTACAAGTGCAACCGCTTTTTTAAGATAAGAAAAAGCTCTAGTTATCTCATAAGGCATTGTCTCTTCGCCGATAGCGAAATTTTCGATTGATCTCTGAGTTTGTGCAGCCCAATAAGCATCTATCGGTACAGCTATTTCACCCATTGTATCTTTTTCAATACGACTATTCAAAATTATTCTCCTTCAAAAAAATTATTTTTATTCAACGTGTCAATCAAACTTCTAACAGAGTTACAAGAACCTTCAAACATCTTCTTTTCAGACTCATCAAGCGCAACTTCTATAATCTTCTCGGCACCGTTTGCACCAAGCATAACAGGCACACCTGAAACTACGTCAGAGTAGCCATACTCACCCTCTAAAAAAACCGCACATGGGTGAATCTGTTTTGTATCTTTGAGTATCGCCTCGACCATAATAGTTGTAGATCTTGCAGGTGCATAATACGCAGAACCTGTTTTTAGGTGTCCTACAATCTCTGCGCCGCCGTTACGAGTGCGCATAACAATTTCGTTAATCTCTGCATCGGTTAAAAGATTGCTCAAAGGAACTCCTGCAACCGTAGAGTAACGAGGAAGCGGAACCATGTCATCACCGTGACCACCCATAACAGAGGCACGTATTTGCCCGCCACCATAACCCAGTTTTTCCTGAATAAAGCTAGCCATTCTAGAACTGTCAAGTATTCCAGCCATTCCAATAACACGGCTTCTTTCAAATCCGCTCTCTTTTAATGCAACGTAAGTCATCGCGTCTAATGGATTTGAAACCATTATTATAATTGCATCAGGAGAGTATTTTGCAATTCCCTCTATTACCTCTTTTGTAATTTTTGCATTAATCATAAGCAAATCATCACGGCTCATACCCGGAAGTCTTGGGCTTCCTGCAGTTACCACTACAACATCACAGTTTGAGAGATCCGACATATCCTCCGCTACACTGACTACCGTATGACTTCTAACAGCTGCAGCAGCCTGGCTCATGTCAAGCGCCTTACCTTTAGCAACATCTATCTTGTTATCACGAAGAATAATCTCATGACAAGAACCAAGCATTGCTAAAGAGTATGCTACTGTTGCACCGACATTTCCAGCGCCAACTATTCCTACTCTTTTACCTTGATTCATACACACTCCTTGAGTAAATTATTATGACATTTTAATCAAATACTATTTATGTATCTTTAAACATCATACAAAGACTTTTTGCCTTTTATATAAAACTCCAATAGTTTCATATAAAAAGCAAAGAGGAGAAAAACCCCTCTTCACGTCTTTAAACTAGATGCTGTCGATTATAGCATTTAGAGTCTTAGACGGTCTCATCGCTTTTTCTGCTAACTCATCATTTGGATGGAAATATCCACCGATATTTTGAGGTTTTCCCTCTACTGCCATAAGTTCAGACATAATTTTCTCTTCGTTTTCAATCAACGCTTTTGCAACCGGAGCAAATTTAGCAGCCAATTCTGCATTGTCTCCCTCTGCAAGTGCTTTTGCCCAGTACTGAGCAACAAAGAAGTGAGAAGCTTTATTGTCAGGCTCACCTGCTTTTCTTCCAGGCTCTTTAGAGTTGTCAAGGTATGCGTTGTTTGCAACATCAAGAGCCGCTGTAACTGCAGCAATTTTAGCATCTGCATGTTTGTTGCCTAAGAATCTTAAAGACTCTGCAAGTGCCAAGAACTCACCAAGAGAATCCCATCTTAAGTGACCCTCATTCAAGAATTGCTCAACGTGTTTTGGAGCAGATCCGCCCGCACCAGTCTCATATAGACCACCACCAGCTAACAATGGAACGATGGAAAGCATTTTTGCAGATGTTCCAAGCTCTAAAATCGGGTACATATCTGTTAAGTGGTCACGTAAAACGTTACCAGTTACGGCGATTGTATTTTTACCTTCGCGAATACGAGTGTTCGTAAAACGTGTAGCATCAGTTACATTCATAAACTCAATATCTAAACCAGTTGTATCGAAATCTGCTAAATAAGTTTTAACTTTTTTGATAAGTTCAGCATCATGTGCTCTTTTTTCATCCAACCAGAATACTGCAGGGATACCTTCAATTTTTGTTCTCTCAACTGTTAAACGAACCCAGTCACGGATTGGAATATCTTTAACACGAGACATTCTCCAGATATCACCGGCTTCACACTCAAAGCTCATCATCACTGTACCATCCTCAGCAGTTACCGTTACAGTACCAGCCTCTGAAAGTTCAAATGTAGTTGGGTGAGAACCATACTCTTCAGCTTTTTGAGCCATAAGACCGATATTTTGCATCGTACCCATAGTTGTTACATCGTATTGACCATGTTTTACACAATCAGCTACCATCTCAGCATGGAACATAGCATAAGTAGAATCTGGAATAACAGCGACAGTCTCTAGTGCTGCACCTGTTCTATCCCACTGTTTACCGCCTTCACGAACAACAACCGGCATAGAAGCATCGATAATGATGTCATTTGGAGCATTAAAGTTTGTTGTTCCTTTATCAGAGTCAACCATAGCGATTTTTGGAGCATCAGCATTAACTACTGCTTGGAAAGCTGCTTTGATCTCAGCTTCTTTAGCGTGTCCTTTGATTTTTTTCTCTAAGTCTGACATACCCATATTTGGGTTAACACCAACTTCTTTAAACACATCTGCATATTTAGCAAACACATCTGCAAAGAAGATTTCAAAAGCATGACCAAACATAATTGGGTCACTTATTTTCATCATAGTCGCTTTTAAGTGCACAGACCAGATAAGTCCTTTTGCTTTTGCATCCTCGATTGTTTGCTTATAAAACGCTCTTAATGCTTTTACTGACATAAATGTACCATCTAGCACTTCATCAGCTACCGCATTGATAGTTTTTAACTCTTTACCATTAAGAGCGATGGTTACTTTTTGGTCTTTCGCGACTGTTACAGACTTCTCATTTCCGTAAAAATCACCTTTACCCTCCATGTGTGCAACATACGCTTTAGAATCAGTTGCAAATGCTCTTAATTTATGTGGATTTTTCTTAGCAAAGTTTTTTACAGCAACTGCAGCTCTTCTGTCTGAGTTTCCTTCTCTTAATACCGGGTTAACCGCTGAACCTAAACATGTGCTATATTTAGCAGCAATAGCTTTTTCTTCTTCAGTTTGTGGATTTTCAGGGTAGTTAGGGATGTCATATCCTTGAGCTTGAAGCTCAGCAATACAATCTTTAAGCTGACCAGCAGACGCTGAGATATTTGGAAGCTTAATGATATTAGCTTCTGGTTTTAGACAAAGTTCACCTAATTTTGAAAGTTCGTCTTCCGCAAGACCCATTACAGCTAAAACTCTACCTGCTAGTGAGATATCACTAAGAACTACTTCAACACCTGCTGCTTTAGTAAAAGCATTTACAATCGGTAATAACGAATAAGTTGCTAAAGCCGGTGCTTCATCAATCTTTGACCAAATAATTTTTGACATCTTTTTGTCCTCGGTTTTAATATTTTATATTCTTGCAATAAGGTAACACTTAGAGCAAAAATTTATAAAGACATCTTACCACTAAGATTAAACAATATAGGATTCCAATAACTAACTATTCATTTTTATTTTATATATGTTTCATTTGGTAGCACGCTTTATATTGGTTAAATGTGTAGAATAGTTACTACTAAAATCATGTGTACCGTTTTTTGATTTCATAAAATAGAGATAATTGGTCTCAGCTGGAAAGATTGCCGCTCTGATTGCATCAACACTAACGTTACACACAGGAACCGCCGGAAGACCGCTGTATAGGTAGGTATTGTATATTGATCTATCCTCTTTTATCCTACTTGGAGTAACTTCTACATGTGAATATTTGCCATAATTTAGCGTTCCATCCATCTGTAGTTTCATCCCTTTTTTAAGTCTATTATGTATGACGGAACTTACTAGCGGCATCTCCTCTATTGAGGCAGATTCTTTTTGAATAATAGAGGCAATTGTTACGAAATGTAACCATTTCTTCTCGTTGTATGTGCCAAATATCTTTTTAGAGAGACTTTGTATCTGAGATGAGGACTCGTTTAACAAAATTCTAATAACCACCTTTTCAGTTATTCCAATCGGTAGACTGTATGTATTTGGAGCAAACGCTCCCTCTGGCGAGCCTGATTGCATGTCATACTCTTTTTGCAAAAGCTCCCTATCTAGCTTTAGCTGCTCTGCGAGCTGATCTAAAAATACATAAGTCGTCTCTCCCGGAATCAACGTAATATTTTGAAGCGCAGCTTTTGCAGTTGTGAGTTTATATAGAAAATCTGCTCTGCTGTTGTGTGTTGTTTCTATATTTATCCAACCACTCTGAGGGGAGCCCATTGTTCTAAGCAATGGTATGTCAAGTTCGCTTACATTGTAATTTTTATTATGCATTTGTGTTATAATCTTACTTATAGAACCTTCAGGAATGTATATGACTTTAGGGGAATTTACAGGCTGATTTAGGTAATAAATGAACGACAACATAATAATTAACACAATTTCAAAAATCCACTCTATTATTATCAATACTCTATCATTCATATTTTTGATACTCTTTATAATTTTTCTGTTTTTACAAAATGGAATTTACTTAGAAGATACATCATTCCAGAACGTTAAAATTAAGAAATTATACATTAAATGGGACGAAAAAATAAGCCTCATCGCCAAAGAGATTGAAATTAGCGAGAAAAACAAACAAACTGACTTGCAAGATGATTATAAAAAAAATATTAAAACAATCAAAAAAAATCTCCTTTATTTAAACTGGTTTAAAGAGATAACGCTAGAGAAAATAGTTTACAATGATGTAACGGCAACTGTGCACTATATTGACAATAGCAGCGGATTTTTAAATGTCTCTTCAAACGATTTTTCCATAAATGCTACGCTCCTCTCACAAGACGGTCTGCTTCATTTGGATATTAAGGATTTTTTGCTTACAAATAAAAATACAAAAATCTACGGAGACGCAATCTTTAGCCTAGATAACGGTTTGGAGCTTACAGCAGCACTCTTTATAGATATAGGGGAAGAGACAAAACTAAAATTATATGCAAATGCAGACAAAGAGAAGCTATTCTACGAAATCGAGACTGATAAAGATATCAAAGACACGAGAGAGATAGTTAATCTCTTTAACATTAATCCAAGAACAAAATATTGGATGTATGACGCACCAAAAGCATCTAGTCTATCGCTAAATAGACTCTATGGATGGGTTGAATATAAAGAGCTTGATAAGGCATATTTAAATCTGCATGTAAAAGCAATAGCAAATGATTTAACATATGTTTATGACAAAAAAGTGGACGCTGTTCGTACAAAAAGCACTGAGTTGGAGCTTAAAGAGGGTGTGTTACATATAAGACCTCAAGATGCGTATTCGTACGGTTTTTTTCTTGACAAAAGCTGGCTGAAGATTGACTTTACAAAAAAAGAGGAGCTTTTAACGCTCTATCTTCTTTTTAAAGGTCAGGCAAATAAAGATTTACTCTATCTTCTAGATAGATACGGCATTAAACTTCCCTTTATTCAAACAAAGGGAGAGATGGATACGAACCTAAAGTTAGATATAAATTTGATATCTTCAGACGTTGAAGCTATCGGTGATTTTTACGCGAAAGAGGCTCAAATAAACTATCTTGGACTTGACATAGATATATTTGACGCACGCATAGCCATAAACAACTCTAGCGTCAAAGTAGAAAATATGGGTGCAAAATACAGCGATATCGCATCGGCACATGTAGATTTGGATTTTAGGGCGAAAGAGTCAAGTGGAGAGCTTCTCTTTAGGTTTGATGAGATTAACTCAAAAGAGAACTCTTTAACACTTTTAAATGGCAAAAAACCTCTAATTGCACTTTATACTATCTCTAGTGAACAGGATTACTTGGAGATTGAAAAATCACAGTGGAGCTATAAAGATGAAACTCTGTATGTAGATGCAATGAAGATACCGTTTAATATAGAAAACGTAAGCGCAAAAATTCCTCCAACAAAGATAAAATCTGAAAAAACATTAACAGCGATTGCATCAGGCGACCTTTTTTTCAAAGAAAAAAAAGCAAACATTGACATAGACCTTTTATCTCTAAATCTCATGGGTGTCGAACTTGACAAATCAAAATCGCGCCTAAATCTTCTCTACAACAATGAGAGCCTTTTTATATCTTCAAAAAATTTAGTGAACCTGAAAAGTGACGAAAACAAATTTAGCATCAACAATATGGTAGCAGAGATAAAGCAAGATATGCTCAAAGTAAATAATTTAGCTCTAAAATATGAAGAGAGCCTGAGCGCAAAAATTAACTCAGAGTATAACCTGAAAGAGTCGGTCGGATTTGTAAAAATACATGACTTAGAGTACATTAACGCAAGTTTGGGTGAAGTATTTAAAAACAAAAATGATGTTGAGCTTCTGCTTCAAAGCAAAGAGAATAAACTTTTTATCAGTTCAAAGAGTCATGATTTTGAGTACACATTTTGGGACGAAGAGTGGAAACTTAGCGTAAACTCCATAGACAAAATAGCTCTGCACTCTAAAATACTTACAGACTATAATTTAACAAACGGGAGTTTTGAGATAAGCAAAACAAAAGATGAAAAAAACGCAAAATTTTCGCTAAAAACAGACTACCAGTACAAATTTCTTGCTACAAAAGAGAGTCCGATGGAGAGCTATTTTATAGATGGCGAGGTTGACACTAAAACAAAAAATATATTTTTCAAAATCAATGATGCGGTTGATGTAGAGATTAAAGACGACGTCAGAATAAAAGCGGACAATATTGGGATTAACCTGCATGAAATAGCAGCTTTTTTTAGCGACAGAAACAGCAGCAGTGATGAAAACAGCACACTTAAAGTTTCTGTAGATACTCAAAACTGCTTTATTTTTGTCAACGAAAACCGACATGTAATTTCAGACACCATCAACTTCAGGTATATAAACGATGAAATGTTCGGTGAGCTCTCCCACAAGCAAGGCAGAGCGGTTTTCAATCTAAAAGATGGCGCGTTTCACCTCTACGGAGAGAATTTCAACGATGAGTTTATGGGGAGGCTCTTTTATCTATCAAAATTCAAAGGCGGTTCTTTGGAGTTCTATATAAACGGTCCTGTTGATGAGTATGATGGAATGATTTATGTAAAAGATACCACAATCCTTGACTATAAGATTTTAAATAACATTCTTGCCTTTGTAAACACCGTTCCATCTCTTATAACCTTTTCTCTTCCGGGGTATAACAAAAATGGAATAGCGACAAAAAACGCATACGTTAACTTTAAACTAAAAGATGATATATACAACATAAGCGACATTTACCTTAAATCAAAAGAGATAGAGATTGTTGGATTCGGTGAGGCAAGCATAGAGAAAAACAGCATAGATTTGGATCTAAACTTAATAACAGGCTTGGGCAGCTCGTTTTCAAAAATACCGCTTCTTGGACATATTTTAATGGGCAAAGAGAATGTATCTACGACCCTAAAAGTAACCGGTGCGCTTGATGATCCTGACATTAACACCCAGATAGCAAAAGATATAGCAGTCGCCCCTTTTAATATAATAAAAAGAACACTTATGTACCCTTTTGAGATGTTTAAAGATGAAGATAGCGAGTAGAACTACTCGTTTCTAAGAACGGTTAAAATATCTACCTCGCTCGCCTTTTTTGCTGGGTAAAAAGATGAAATTATTACTATCACGAATGCTCCGACTACGATTGAGATAAAATCTTTAACACTCAAATCAAGAGGCAGTGTTGACGTAGGATATACATCCTTTGGCAGATTTACTATGTCAAAGGTACTAAGCACCCATAATCCGCTCATTCCAAGAACTATTCCGGCCAAAATACCGCCTGTTCCTATTACCATGCCAAGATATAAAAAGACTTTTTTTATCTCAGCAGGAGTAGCTCCAAGAGAGAGAAGCAGTGCAATCTCGCTTCTTCTGTTCATGACAGTCATCAAAAGCGAAGAAATAATGTTTATAGCCGCAATCAAGATGATAAGCATTAGTACAATAAACAAAGAGACTTTTTCAAGCTCAAGGGCTGCAAAAAAGTTAATATTATCCTCCCACCACCCTTTTATGGCAACGCTGCTAGGAAGAGATGCTTTTATCTTCAATATATCCTCCTCTGGATTTGCAGAGTAGATATGTATCCCGCTGTATTGATTATTAGGGAGATTTAACATAGTTTGAAGCGATGAAAGCGTTGTGTAGTTATAAGCCTTGTCGTAGGCCGATAGACCGGAGTCAAAAACACCCTTTATATTAAATCTTTTAATTTTGGGGGTAACGCTCATTCCGCCCGGCTCAACATGTGTAAAAATATACATCAATTTATCACCCTCTTTGAGCAAAAACTCATCTCTTAAAGTTTTGCCGATTAGGACGTCAAATTTGTCAAATTCGTTTTTTTGTATCGCCTCATTTAAAACGCTGTTTACTTTGGCTTCGCTCTTAAAATCAACACCAAAAATATATCCGCCCTCAAGATTAGAGCCGCTTCTTGCCATAATCGCAGATTGAACATAGGGACTAAAACTTAGATTTGGAAACTTTGATTCCAAGCTAAGAAGCAGATCTTCATTGACTGCTCCGTAAAACTTTGGAAGAATCGTCATGGGATAGTTCATGATTGTGAGTTTTTTTCGAAACTCATTGTCAAAACCGTTCATAAGTGCCATGGCAATCAAAAGAACCATCACGCCAAGCGATATCCCTAAAAACGCCAAAAGAGCGGATAGGAATATAAACGGTTGTTCGTTATCAAATCGTAAAAATCGCTTTACCAAATATGGGACAATTGACGTTTTCAAGAAGCAAAAACACCTTTTTTAGGACCGCTTTTACCGCAGCACTGTTTATATTTTTTACCGCTGCCGCACGGACAGAGATCATTTCTTGATGTTTTCTTTGTAGCATTTTCTAGTTCGTTTTGATAGAGATTGAATTGAATCGCAGCTTCATTGACTTTTCTCTGTAGCTCCAACTGCTCTGAAACTCTTCTAGCTTCTTCCTCTGGATCTTGAACCCTAAACTGAATAATCTGAAGAGTTTTAATGGTATTAAATTTTATATCCTCTACAAGTTCCGTAAAGAGGTTAAAACTCTCTTTTTTATACTCTACAAGAGGATCTTTTTGGTTATATGCCCTAAGTCTGATACCTGTTTTCATGTTGTCCATGGCATAAAGATGCTCTCTCCACGCGCTGTCAAGCTCTTTTAGGTAAAGCTCTCTCTCTATCTCGCTTCGCATATCCACATCAAGAACGCTCATCTTTTTGTCATACGCATCTTTTACGCTTTTTGTTACGGCTTCAAGAAGTTCTTCATACTCGTAAGATGCAAAATCTGCAGCGCTTAATTCGAGGTTAGTCTCTTCATGCAGCACCTTGATGACTTTTTCTACATTAAAGTCCTCTTTGGCTCCGCCATCAAATATGCCGACATTATTCAGTACATGCTGGATATATTCAGCCCTAATTTCATCGACTTTAGATGAGATATCAAACTCAGGGTCAAGCAGTTGATTTCTAAATTTGTAAACGATTTTTCTCTGCTCGTTTGCAACATCATCATACTCAACGATGTGCTTTCTGCCCTCATAGTGCATGTTCTCAACTTTTTTCTGAGCCTTCTCAACTGCACGAGTAACCATCTTTGACTCTATATACTCGCCCTCTTCAACGCCTAATCTCTCCATAATGCTCTTAATCTTGTCGCTTCCGAAAATGCGAAGGAGATTGTCTTCAAGCGAGAGATAAAACTGAGTGGTTCCTGGGTCGCCCTGACGTCCGCTACGTCCTCGAAGCTGATTGTCGATACGGCGGTTTTCATGTCTTTCTGTTCCTACAATATAGAGACCGCCAAGAGCTCTTACCTCGTCATTGACCTTAATGTCAACACCGCGTCCAGCCATATTTGTAGCTATCGTAACCGCACCCTTTGCACCGGCATTTTTGATAATCTCACCCTCTTGCGCGTGATTTTTCGCATTTAAAACAGTATGCGGTATCTTCTCTTTTTTGAGCACTTCATGAAGTATCTCCGACTTCTCGATAGAAGCTGTTCCGATTAACACGGGCTGACCGGTTGTTGAGAGTTTTTTTATCGTATTTATTACGGCTTCAAATTTTTCTCTCTCTGTTTTATAGATTAGGTCGTTTAAATCTTCTCTTTTTATCGGTATATTTGTAGGAATTGAGATAACGTCAAGTGAGTAGATTTGGGAAAATTCAGAGGCTTCAGTCTGTGCCGTTCCCGTCATACCCGCAAGTTTATTGTACATTCTAAAGTAGTTTTGGAAAGTGATATCTGCAAGAGTTTGCGTCTCCTCTTTTATATCGACATTCTCTTTTGCCTCAAGAGCTTGATGCAATCCCTCCGAATAACGACGTCCCTCGCTCAAACGTCCCGTAAATTCATCGACAATAACAACCTCACCGTTGTTTACTACATAATCAACATCTTTTTCAAACAAATAGTTCGCTTTAAGCGCTTGGTCAAGCACATGAGAGAGTGACGCATTTTCAGGGCTATAGAGATTTTCAACGCCAAAAAGCTCTTCGGCTCTTGTAATACCATCTTCTGTAAGCAAAACTGTTTTATCTTTTTCATCAACACCAAAGTGCTTATCTTTTACAAGTGAGAGAGCAATACTGTTCGCATCTTTAAAGTCACGAAGCGTTCTGTTTGTCGGTCCGGAGATAATAAGCGGTGTTCGTGCCTCATCAATCAAGATACTGTCAACTTCATCAACGATAACAAAATTGTGTCCTCTTTGAACCATATTTTCACGAGAGTAGCTCATGTTATCACGAAGATAATCAAACCCAAACTCGTTATTTGTTCCATAAGTGATGTCAGCGCTATAAACTTCTCTTTTAGCAAGCGGGTCATGCATATTTTCTAGGATAACACCTACGCTAAAGCCCAAAAATTCGTATAACGGACGCATCTCATTGCCGTCTCTTGTTGCAAGATAGTCGTTTACCGTTACAAGATGTACGCCTTTGCCGCTGATTGCATTTAGAACAATCGGCAGAGTAGCAACAAGTGTTTTACCTTCGCCCGTTTTCATCTCTGCAATTCTGCCCTCATGCAGAACAATCCCGCCTATAAGCTGAACATCAAAGTGTCTCATGTTTAGCGTTCTTACGCTTGCCTCTCTAGTTATTGCAAAAGAGTCAACCAAAACATCCCCAAGTGTTTTTTTACCTGATAAAACACTCTCTTTTAGCTCAAAAAAAGCAGCCTTCAACTCATCATCGTTTAATGATTTATATTTACTCTCTAGACTATTTATCTTCTCTACAATACTAAAATATCTCTTTAATTCACGATCATTTGTAGTACCAAAAATCTTACCAATTAATGCCTCTAGCATCCGCAACCTTATTATAGACAGACCCTCTTTGCGAGCCTGCCACTGAAATTCTTTTTATTTTATCATACATATAATAATAATTCGCATATATTGTAAAATGATTTTTTTTTACTATTGATACTAAACAATATGTAAACAACCGCTTGGATATAATTTTCAAAAACAAGGATAAGAGTGAAATATTTTTTTTTAGCAATCTTGATAACCGCAAAACTTTTTGCCTCCCTCGAAGATATAATATCTTTTGAAGCTGATTTTGTGCAAAGCATAACTGATGAAGAGAATAAAACAATAAACTACAACGGGCATATCGTGGCATCAAAACCGCAAAACGCAAGATGGAGCTATACAAAGCCGATTAAAAAAGAGGTTTACATCAATGATTTTGAAGTAACGATTGTCGAGCCTGAAATTGAGCAGGTAATTATTAGAAGAATTGAATCTAATTTTGACTTTTTTAAAATGATAGGCAATGCCAAAAAAATCGATGCAAACAAATATATAGCCTATTATCAAGAGACAAAATTCACAATTATCGTAAAAAGCACCCTTATAGAGTCTATCTCATATTTAGATGAGTTTGAAAATAGCATTAAAATAGTTTTTCAAAACCAAAAAAAAAATCAGAGTATAAACGAAGCTCTTTTTAAACCCTCTTTTTCAGAGGATTTTGATATTATCAGGGATTGAGCGCAGCTATCTCAACCCTGTTTCTTCCACCGCCTTTGGCTCTGTAGAGAGCTTGATCCGTAATTTTATATATCTCGTCTATCTCCATATTGCACTCTTTAGGAATAAAAGAGAGTCCTATTGAAATCGAGATGTATTTTGAGACACTGCTTGCACCGTGTTCTATCTTTAACTCTTCTATGTTTTTACGCAAAGCCTCTGCTCGCTCAAATGCAATCTTATTGTTGTTTGAATAAAACGAAATAGCAAACTCCTCTCCCCCCAATCGATAAACATAATCATTAGCGCGCTTAAAAAATGCTTTCATCTCCAACGAAATAGTTCTAAGCACTTCATCACCCTTTTGATGTCCATAAGTATCATTGTATTGCTTAAAATAATCGATGTCGATGATAAGAAGAACTAGATTTTTATTTTCACGTTTTGAAATCTTATGCTCTTTTGCAAAATTTAAATCAAAAAAGCGTCTATTATATAATCCTGTCAGGGCATCCGTTATTGAATACTCCTCTATTTTTTTCTTATCCGTTATATCATGCAATATGGCAGAGAAACCCAAAATATTGCCATATTTATCAGCCTGAGGCGTTATGGTAATATCTACCCAGTACTCTTTGCCGCTCTTATTTAGGTTTTTCATCTCAGCTTTAAATATTTTTCCTGCTAGTATAGTCTCCCACAAATTTTTATATAGCTCTTTTGGCGTATCAGGATGCGAAACAATAGAGTGTGTTTTTCCGATAATCTCTTTTTTGGAATATCCGGATATCTTTGTAAACGCATCGCTTACGTCGGTAATTGTACCTTTTGTGTTTGTTTTTGAGGTGATTACGTACTTGTCTATAAGCTCTATATATTTTTTATTGGTATCAAGATATTTTGCGTCACGTAAAAAGCCGATAATCATATCTATGAAATAGGTAAAATCTTCATTATGTACAATCTCATTTTTTTTCACAAATCCAAGCTGCAAAACGCCAAAAAGCTTCTCATAGCTTATAAGCGGAATTGTGCATATATTTGTCGGTTCTATTGTAATTGACTCGATACTGAAACGCTTTTTTCTCTCATCACTAATCTCCGTATAGATATATTGCTTCTGAACAGCAACCTCGCCTATTATCCCCTCTCCAAGTTCTACAATAGGTTTCATTTCGTTTGTTGCGTATGAAGATGCCAAATAGAGTTTGTTGTTCTCCTCATTAAAGAGATATATGGCACCTTGAACAATATTGAACTTATTTGCGAAGAAGTAGAGCGCAGATGAGGATATCTCACCGATTGTCTTACACTTTTCCAAATCGTTTTTAAGTTTTATGATAGAGGTTAGATTGTTTTTTATCTTATTTTCACTCTTTGCATAGAGCATGTAGCTTCTAACCATTGAAAAAATAGTTACAAGTATAAAGATAACCACAAGTGCCCCGATGATTATTCCGTACATCTTTGTTTTTTTCAGCTCAAGGAGTTTTTTATTTAGTTTTTGATTTAAAAACTCTGCATTAGTGCTGTAGAGTGTGAACATTTTTTCTATTACACTTGTAGATATTGTAAAAAATTCAAGCGCATTTATATCTATATTGTCGGCTACGACTGTTTTTTTAACATACTCCTGCATCTTCTTTGTTTCACTGTTCATACTATCAAAGAGAGACAACAACCTTGTCTTCTCTACATCGTCATGCACTTCGTTGATGGTTCTTTGTATCTGTTTTGCATGTTCCTCACACAAGAGACAGTTGTTTTGGATGGAATATCTAAGCTCTGCGTCTGAGGAGTTGTCTAAAATGGCTTTTGTTGTTTTTGCCCTAATTTTTCCCGCAACCTCTATGAGATTTGGGAGGTGTTTTAGCATAATCTCTATCAAGAAGTACTTGTCGCTATCTGACTCAAGTAGAAGTTTGGATTTAAACCCCAAATAATATATCTTTTCCTTCAGCTGCTCAATGATATATGTATATTTTTGATAGAGAAGTGTTTTATCTTCATCTGTGGTTTTAAGTAAATTCTCAATTTCATTAATAATATGATTATAGTCGTTGTCATAAAGAGTCGGATAGAGTCTCTTAAAATCTTTGATAATGCCTATGTCTTTGCTTACATCTGCTTTGATAAGCTCGACACTGTTTTGAATGGTGTTGTAGTTTGGCTGGTCCATTGAGGTTTCGTCAAACTGACTGTAACCTCTTAACTTCTGGATTTTTAGTATAAATTTTTGAATTTTTTGTGCGAATTCTACGCCGCTGATTTTATACTCTGTTTTTTCTATCTGATCATTATAGTTTGCAACAAAATTGTTAAATAAAAAGAGTGTTCCGCCTATTAAAAGCAGCACCAATACAGCGAATTTGTATATTTTTTGCATTAATATCTAACCTAATTATTAATTTTTAGATATTTTAGCAAAAGAAAATAAAATAATAACAATATAACAGCAGCTGCGATTAACGGAATTGATGAGGTGGAGCTAGATTGCTTCACTTCGTTCGCAATGACGGTCGTTGCGAGAAGGTATGACGAAGCAATCTAAATTATGCACGAAGTTTATAGTTTATAATCTTTAATAAGATTGAAGTTAAGATATTTATAAATCTTATCCTCTTTACCTGCAATTTTCTTGGGAACAATCTCGTTGTACTCTTGTGGCGTTGGAAGACGTCCAAGCATCGCACAGACGGCTGCAAGTTCAGCAGAGCCGAGATAAACCTGTGCTCCTTTTCCAAGACGGTTGTCGAAGTTACGCGTGGAAGTCGAAAAAACGATAGCATTGTCTGCAACGCGCGCTTGGTTCCCCATACAAAGTGAACATCCCGGAACCTCAGTTCTTGCACCTGAACCGCCAAAGATAGAGTAGTAACCCTCTTCTGTCAGCTGCTTCTCATCCATTTTTGTCGGAGGGCAAACCCATAGTCTTGTAGGAACAGCGCCCTCGCCTCTTAAAACTTCGCCAAGAGCGCGATAGTGACCGATATTTGTCATACATGAACCGACAAACACTTCATCTATCTTTGTAGGGCGGCTGCTTGCCAAAACTTCACTGAGCGTTGCAACATCATCCGGATCGTTTGGACATGCCAAAATCGGCTCAGTGATACTGTTTAGGTCGATTTCGATAATTGCTGCATACTCTGCATCTGCATCAGGTTTCATTAGTGATGGACTTGCCAACCACTCATTCATCTTGTCAATACGTCTTTGCAATGTACGCTTGTCCTCATAACCGGCTTGAATCATAGCCTCTAAAAGAACAACGTTTGACTTAAGGTACTCGATAACCGGCTCTTCATTTAAAAGAACCGTACATGCAGCAGCACTTCTCTCAGCTGACGCATCAGAGAGTTCAAACGCCTGTTCACACTTCATGTTTGGCAAACCTTCAATCTCTAAAATACGACCGTTGAAGATATTTTTCTTATCTTTTTTTGCAACAGTTAAAAGTCCCTCTTTGATAGCTTGATGAGGAATCGCATTTACAAGGTCACGAAGCGTGATACCCGGTTGTAATTCCCCTTTGAAGCGTACAAGAACAGACTCCGGCATAGTTAAAGGCATAGAAGCAGTAACTGCCGCAAACGCAACGATTCCAGAACCACCCGGAAAAGAGATACCGATAGGAAAACGTGTATGGCTATCCGCACCTGTTCCCACAGTGTCAGGCAGAACCATTCTGTTTAACCATGAGTGGATAACTCCATCACCCGGACGAAGTGCAACACCTGAACGCTTAGAGATAAACTCTGGAAGTGTGTGGTGCATAACAACATCTGAAGGTTTTGGATATGCCGCTGTGTGACAAAATGACTGCATTACCAAATCAGCACTAAAGCCAAGAGCCGCAAGCTCTACTATCTCATCTCTTGTCATAGGTCCTGTTGTATCTTGAGAACCGACAGTTGATGTTACAGGCTCTACATACATCCCTGGGCGCACACCTGCCATGCCACATGCACGACCTACCATTTTTTGCGCAAGAGTATAACCCTTGCCTGTATCTGCTGGTTGTTCTGGTGTCATAAATACATCTGAGACACCAAGTCCAAGAACGCCACGAGCTTTTGCAGTTAAACCACGACCGATGATAAGCGGAATACGCCCACCGGCACGCACTTCATCAACGATAGTGTTTGGGTTGAGCTTGAATGTTGCGATGCACTTTCCGTCTTTGTGTGCCTCGCCTTTGTATGGATAGAGTGTTACCACATCACCCATCTCCATCTCAGTTACACTCATCTCTAAAGGAAGTGCGCCGGAATCTTCACATGTAGCAAAAAAGATAGGAGCGATAATACCGCCGATAACGATACCGCCTGTACGCTTGTTAGGTACACCTGAAATATCTTCACCCATGTGCCACTGAACAGAGTTTACACCAGATTTTCTTGAGCTTCCTGTCCCTACGACATCACCGACATAAGCGATTGGGTATCCCTTTTCTTTAAGTTCTTTGATTGTTTTTATCGGGTCTTGCATCTTTGCAACAAGCATTGAGTTTGCATGAAGAGGGATGTCAGAGCGAGTAAACGCCTCAGATGCAGGAGAGAGGTCATCTGTATTTGTCTCACCGGCAACTTTAAATACCGTAAAAGTAATCTCATCAGCGATGGCAGGTTTAGATGTAAACCACTCCGCATTTGCCCATGAAGTGATAACTTCAGTAGCGGCTGCATTGCCGGCTTTGTGAAGTTCTTCTACATCATTAAACGCATCATAAACAAGAAGTGTATGTTTTAGTGCTTCTTTTGCTGCTTCTACAACTTTTGCATTTTTAGAAGTAAGTGCGTCAACCATTGGCTTAACATTGTATCCGCCAAGCATCATGCCCATCATAGTAACTGCTTGCTCAGGTGCAATAGCCGCTACACTGATTTTCTCACTTGCAACATCATTTAAAAATGCGGCTTTTACGTACGCAGCATCGTCAACACCGGGAGATACGCGATTTGTAAGAAGATCAACATTTTGAGCCATGTCGCCTTCACCTGCTTTAATCATCTCAACCAATGCAACAGCTTGCTCAGCGTTTAGCGGCAGCGGTGGAACACCAAGTGCCTCTCTCTCTAGCGTATGCGCTTTATAATCTTCTATAAATGCCATTATTATTCCTGTTTTTAAAATTTAAGTGATTATAACCAAATAAAGAAACGCAAAAAACAGTATGTTACTATATGAAACAAAAGCTATCTATTTTATTTTAAAAGTGTATAATTTTGTAACACTAGATAGATCTAAACTTCAACTCTGCCTCAACAATATCTCTATCTTTTCCCATGTAGTTACTTTTTAGCCACAAAAGATATGAATCCGGAAGGTCGCAATAGAGCATTCCTTTGTATTTTCCAAACTCAACTCTCTCTCTTTGGCGTATATTTATGATTTTTTCTTCACATGTAGCGTCTAGTGAACTATTTTGCAGAAGCGAGATAAATTCGCCAAACTCCAATCTTTTTTGGATTGTAAAGATATATGTGCTAAAGTCAAAGATCCCTTTTCTTGCGCTAACGAAGGCTTCAATGCTCTGTATTTGGGCGACTGAGAGCTGCTCCAGGTTTTTAACATGTACGCTAATGGAGTTTGAATATTTGGTGAAAACAAAGTGCGGCTTGCTCATTAGAGGATATCACGAATCCCTTTGGAGTTTGGAGCCGAGAGGATTCCCTCATTCTCAAGCTGCTCAATCAGCCTTGCAGATTTGTTATATCCGATTTGAAGCTTTCTTTGAAGATATGAGATAGATGTTTTTCTGTCGCTTAAGATAACATTTTTAGCCTCATCAAACATAGGGTCAAGCTCTTCGTAACTCTCGCCCATCGATGCGCTGCTGGCTTCGCTATCTTCAATTAAAAAGCTCTTATCGTAGTTTGGCGCTCTTTGAGACTTAATAAAATCAACTATTTTCTCTATCTCCTCTTCCGTGCTCCAAGGTGCATGAAGACGAACCAAACCTGTTGAACCAGGAGGTGTGAAGAGCATATCGCCCTTGCCTAAAAGGGACTCTGCGCCTTGCTGGTCCAGTATGATTTTACTATCAACCTTCTGCCCCACTCTGTATGATATACGAGACGGCAAGTTTGCTTTGATAAGTCCTGTTACAACATCAACCGAAGGTCTTTGAGTAGCTACGACAAGGTGGATTCCAGAAGCTCTTGCCATCTGAGCCAGTCTTGCGATGGAGTACTCGACATCTTTTCCACTCGTCATCATCAAGTCAGCAAGCTCATCTATGATTACAACGATATACGGAAGATGTTCGCCGCCCTCTTTTTTAACCTTTTCATTGTAACTCTCTATATTTTTTGTTCTGTTTTCACTCATAAGAGAGTAGCGTCTCTCCATCTCATAAACCATGTTGTTGAGTGCTACAATCGCCTGTTTAGCCTTTGTTATAACAGGAGTTAAGAGATGCGGAATATCATTATATATAGAGAATTCAAGCATTTTTGGGTCAATCATAAGAAGTCTTAGCTGGTCTGGCGAATTTTTATATAAAAGCGATAATATCATGGCATTTATGCCGACACTCTTACCGCTTCCCGTCGTTCCTGCTATAAGAAGATGCGGAAGTTTTTTAAGGTCGGTTATAAAAGGTTTGCCAACTATATCTTTGCCCAAAACAATAGTCAGAGGAGAAGATGACTCTTTAAAAAGTTTGCTATCAAGCAGCTCTCTTAAATATATGGTATCTACGGTTGCGTTTGGTATTTCGATACCTACAACATCTTTTCCAGGGATTGGAGCCTGAATACGGATGCTCTCAGCGCTTAGTGCCATTGCCAAATCATCTTGAAGGTTTAGAATCCTTGAAACTTTTACATTTGCGGCAGGTTTAAACTCAAAAGTTGAGACAACAGGACCTGCATATGTTCTTACGACATCACCCTCGATTTTAAAGTGAGCCAACTTCTCTATAAGAAATTTTATCTTCCCGTCAAGTTCGCTCTCATCAACGCTGTGAGCCTTATTGTTTGGTTTTTGCAAAAATTCTATGGAAGGAAGTTTAAAGTTTTTTGGTTTTTCAACCTCACCTCTCTCTATTGACTCTAAGAGCTTTGCATTCTCTTCAAGCTCATCTACGATAATTGCGTTTTTTTGCTCTTTTAGCTCGTTTACAAGCTCAACAATATTATGCTGTTTTACGCTTTGAGGCTCTAAGGGTTTAGGTTTATCTGAATCATCTTTTCTAAGATACGCAGGTTTGTCTATTTCGCTCTCAAACTCCTCTGTTGCAGGTGTAGCTTCTATGATCTTTTTCTCTTTTTGTTTTTCTACATGTAAGTTTGAAACTGTTGCGCTTTTACTCTTTGTCTCAATGTTTTTTTTAGGCGTAAAATCCTCTTTACTTGCACTTATCTCTTTTAAATTTTTATATAAAATATCAACCATCTCATGTGCGCTTTTGTCAAAGATGATAACCATCGAGAGTAGCGTAATCATAAGCCAAAATGTCCAAAGCCCAAACGAACCGATAAACGGAGATAAAAAATCTACAAAGCCGCCACCGATATCTCCTCTAAATTCGCCAGTGAAGAGAATTGCCTGTGCCAATAAAAATGAAAAAAGAATTAAAAACGAAGCCATAGTAAGTTCTAAAGTTCTGACATCAAAAGTGGTTTTTTTATAAAAAATATAGAGCGGGATTAAAGAGGCAAAGATATACGCATAAGATACATAGCCGAAATATTTATGATTATATGATGCAAAAACAGCGCCGTAACTGCCCATCAGAGCCGTATCGCCAAAAACAGTAGCAAATCCCAAATAGATTAGCAGACCAAAACTTATAATAAATATCGTATCTTTCAAACTACAACTTCCTTTTTTGTCACTAACAAAATAAAAAAGAAAGTATAGCTAAAACTGTTCCATAAAGGCTATTTTTAGAGATAATTAACAAGGCTGAGCTGTGATACCTTTGCCGCGGTTGAGAGAAGAGCCTCATAGTTCGTATTTAACTTTGCTAAGGTCAGTGAAGCCTCTGCCAAATCCGTATCAACAACACTTGATCTTAAGCTCATGGCACTTATCTCCAAAAGCCCCGCTCTTTGTATAGAGTTGTCTAGGGCATTTGTCTGTACACCGACTTGGGAGTGCGCTCTGTAGACATGGTCTTGAAGATCATCCATCATGGCAATTGCATTTTCAATACCCACATTTCTCGCATCTCCGCTGCTTGCATCAGGATAGAGCTTATAGTTCTCAACAGACTTGATTATCTCATCAAGGGTCTTGAAAAAGTCTGTCTTCGGATCGCGCACTGTTATGGCATTGTTTGTATTAAAGGTCATTACAGAAGCATCCGCGCTAAAGTCACCGCTGTTTGCATCATAGATAGCAAGAGTCGCCTGAGTATTGCCGGTACCTATCTCTTCAAACTGTATCTTGCCGTCATGACTTAAAAATGTTCTTCCCATCAACTCAGATGTCTCAATCGCCGAATCATACTCAGCTGCCGTTCCCGGAGCAGTTGCAGGAAGATTGCCTGTTGTGAGCATATTGGTAACATCCATAAACTGCTTGTATGTCATATCATCGCCATCTACAGCTACTCTTGGCGTTTCAACATTATAAATATTATATGTTCCATTGTCATAAACACCGTCTAAATCCGTATCTAAAGAAAAGGTAGAACCTGCAGATGCCAAATCAATCCGTGCGCTATAGGCAGTTCCATTTATATCTGTACCCTCTACAACAAACGAAGTGCCATCAAGTGTGCCGGCAGTTCCTTGTGAGAGGTCTGCCACATCAGAGAGTTTAGTTGAAGCTGTTGCAAACGCGTTTGTCTCTCTTACGATTTGAGGAGTTGCTGAAGAGAGCGTTGCACCATCTTTGCTAAACTCAGTCCTATCATATATGCTACCTTCAATACTATTTGTAGCCGCAACTCCGTCGGCAGACGATAAAGATGATTTAATAAACTCTTTTACATATAAATTAGAATTCGCAGCGGTAGATGTACCAAGCATAATGCTATCAAAATTTGTCTCTCCGGTACCTAAGTCATCAATATTAACAACATCAGCCGCCACGCCGCCGCTTAAATCCGTCGCACCCACCATGTGAAAATCTATCTTACTAGAACCTTTGATTTTGTCTTCTACTACAATCTGCCCATTTTGATTCATGCTGACATTTACGACATCAACTTCAGGAGTATTTCCATATAAATCACCGATTTCGTTTAAAAGATCACTAATCTTCTCATCATCGCTCATTGCTATTTTGTCTTTAAACGATGTGCCGTCGCTTCTTGTTCCGCTGACGTAAAAAAAATGTTTGTCAACTCCGGCATCAACCGCATTATCGCTATCTCCCATGAGATCACGGATAGTATCACTGCTCGTAATAGACGCTGAAGTTCCGGCAACAGTCGAATCTGTAAAATCAGGATATTTTGTACTTAAGTTTGTTTGAACGACATTTGTCGTCACTTCTCTTTGCACCAACTTCTTCTCACCTAGAAAAAGCTCTTCACCGCTTATATTGTACTGCTGAGATGTTTTTGAGCCGGTAAATGCTTCTAGCAGCCCATCGTTACCCATGTAGGTACCGTCTTCAGCTATCGGTCTAACATCAACAGCGGTGCCTGAAAAAAGATACTGACCGTTAATAGAGGTATTTGCTAGATTTTTAAAATGATCTTCTATTGATCTTAGTTCCTGCGCTATTGCATCAAGCGATGTCTCGTCATTTGTTCCGTTTGCAGCATTTAAAAGAAGGGTTCTCGTGCGATTCATCGATGTTTCAAATTCACTTAGCACCGAATCTGTTTGTTCCGACATCTTAAGAGCGCTCTCAGTACTGTTTTTTATTTGTCCAATGGTTGAAATTTCGTTATCAAGCCTCATGGTCTCCGTAAATGTTCTAACATCATCTTGAGCATATTGAATCTTAAGTCCAGATGCTATCTGTTTGTTTACATCAAAAAGAGCCTCGTTTAGCTGTCCGTTATGTTCACTATATATACTCTTGTAGTACATACCGCTTGTAATTCTCACATCACACCCCCATCTATTTTATGCCGTCTTGTTCTAACTTCATTAAGCAACATAAGTTCCATATATACACTATATCGGTCAAAAATGATTTACTTTTTATTTCACAATCTTTTAAGCTATAAACCACTATTATTTCAATCTTCAAGCCTGCGTGGTGAAATGGTAGACACGGCGGATTCAAAATCCGCTAACGCAAGTTGTGGCGGTTCGAGTCCGCCCGCAGGTACCACGTATTGATTTCTCCCACTTATCAAACCGCGTTACTTTATATATGATAAAATACACAAAATTTTTCAATATTAGGCGTGTTGCATGTTTGCAAAAATTCTTTTTTTATCATTAACACTGCTTAATCTGCACGCTTCCAATACCCTAAAAGATATCTATTACGTCGATTCAAAAGACATAAACATATCCTCAATTATCCCAGAAGTAAAAAACGACGCTCAAATCCTTAGAATAGAGGAGAGCAGATACTCCCTAAAAATCAAAACAAAAGATTTAATAAAACTTCTTTCCAAGCATGGATATAAAAATCTAACCTCAAAGAGCAACTATACAAACTTTGTTTTAAAAAGCCCGATTGACACCTCCTACATCAAGCAGAAGATAAAAGATTACTACAAAAAAGAGTATGAGGAGATAGATATAAAAAGCATCTCGGTAAAACCAAGGGGATATATCACGTCAATACCAAAAGAGTATTCAGTAAACATTAGAAATAACGATTTTTTGTCAAGCAGCGGAATTGTAAATATCAAAACTCCGCAGAATAAAAAACTTTTTTTTGACTACTACATAATTGCGAACGTGCCCATTTACACAAGTAAAGATGCCATCAAAAAAGAGATGCGCATTTCGCACTCAAACTGCATAAAGAAAAATATTGCGCTTGAGAGCTTTAGAGCAAAACCTCTTCAAAATATAGATACAAAATCATTTCAAGCCAAACGTCACATACCAAAGGGCATGATATTAACAACAAGAGATGTCGAAACACTCGCTGTAATAAAGAGAGATGCTCCGATAAACGTGAGTTTTAACAAAGACGGCATTGCAATAACTTTTAGCGCGAAAGCTCTCCAAGATGGTAAAGTAAATGATATAATAAATGTTCAAAATAGCAGCGGAAAAATTTTAAAAGCAAGAGTTACAGGCTCAAGCACGGCGGAGATGGAGTGAAAAATCATAAAATTGTAGTGGCAACAAGCGGTGCAAGCGGGGTAAATCTAGGTGTAAAAATACTCAAGCTGCTTCCAAAAGAGATAGAAAAACATTTTATAATGACTAAAAATTCCGAAGTTGTTCTAGATAAAGAGATGGGCGTAACTATTCATGACAGCGAGAATATTTCTGCTAGCATCTCATCGGGTTCATTTGGAGTTGATGCTATGATAATTGCACCGTGCAGCATGAACACTTTGGCAAAAATAGCATACGGGATTGCGGACAACCTAGTGACCAGATGTGCAAGCGTCATGATAAAAGAGCACAAAAAGCTCATTCTTGCGCCGCGTGAGATGCCCTTTTCTGCCATCGCGCTAGAAAATATGCATAAACTTGCATCTCTTGGGATAATTATAGCTCCGCCTGTTATGGCTTACTACTCTGAGCAGCAAACTCTAGATGAGATGGAAAATTTTGTCATTGGCAAATGGTTTGACCTGCTTGGAATTGAAAATAACCTTTACAAAAGATGGGAAGAATGAAAAAAATAGCAATATATCCTGGGACATTTGATCCTATTACAAACGGTCATTTTGACATTATAGAGAGAACGTTGGTACTTTTTGACAAGTTGATTATAGCAGTTGCCATATCACATGATAAAAAGCCGATGTTTACGCTTGATGAGCGTATAAATATGGTGAAAGAGGCTGTTGCGGGTCTTGATAATGTCATAGTTGTCGGTTTTGACAATCTAACGGTTGAACTTGCCCGCACATATGAAGCCACTGTTTTGATTCGCGGTTTGCGCGCGGTGAGCGATTTTGAGTATGAACTCCAACTTGGTTACCTAAACAACTCTTTAGATGACACAATAGAGACGGTTTATCTTATGCCAAAGCTTCAACATGCGTTTATTAGCTCCTCAATTGTAAGAAACCTTCTAAAATTCAATGCAAAAACTGAGCATCTGGTTCCAAAAGAGGTTCAAAAAATTATCGGGAATATGAAATCATGTACATTGCGATAGAGGGAATCGATACTGCCGGAAAAAGCACGCAAATAGAGCGTTTACGTAACCATTTTCCAGAGGCTATCATCACAAAAGAACCAGGGGGAACTGAGGCTGGAAAAGAGATACGGGAGATAGTTTTAAGTGCCAAAACAAAGAGTAAAAAGGCTGAATTTTTACTCTTTTTAGCAGACCGTGCGGAACACATGAAAGAGGTGGTTGAGCCAAATCTTGAGAAGATGATTATCTCAGATAGAAGCGTTGTAAGCGGCGTTGCATATGCTCTGACGCAAGGCGAAATCAGCGAAACGGCAATACTCCATCTCAACAGATTTGCAACAGGCGGTATCTATCCGCAAAAAGTTTTTTTACTTTCTCTTACAAAAGAGGAGCTCTCTTTTAGACTCTCGCAAAAAAAACTAGACAGCATTGAGTTAAGGGGCGAAGAGTATCTTTTAAAAATCCAAGAAGCGCTAATAACAGCTGCAAACCTCCTAAATATCGAGCTTGTAGTTATTGATTCAACAAAAAAAATGGATGAAATAACAAAAGAGATATTAGATAATATTAGCAATTGTTGATACGTATCAATAAATATTATATAAAAAAAGCTTATTATTCGGTATATTTTCAGCGGGAGAAAAGATGCGATTAAGAAGATATTTTCAAAGAATGAGATCAAAAGATATAAGACCCGTTAGAAAGCCGATAAGCAAGATACTTTGGTCTGTTTTTGGCGCATTTGTGGGCATTTACGCTATGTCCATTTTTAGCAACTCTTTTTCAGCTCACGACAGCTTCTTTCTTCTTGGCTCTTTTGGGGCTTCGGCGGTTTTAGTCTATGGTGCACCTGAAGTACCGTTTTCACAGCCTAGAAACCTCTTAGGCGGTCATGTTCTCTCTGCATTGGTATCTGTTTTTTTGGTAAAAATATTTGATGGGGTTTTGGATTTGGCACTTTTGTGTGCTTTGAGTGTCGCTCTCTCTGTTTTTGTGATGCACCTCACCTTGACCATGCACCCTCCCGGGGGAGCAACTGCACTCATTTATGTCATAGGAAGTGAGCAAATCCGCTCTCTTGAATGGCTCTATCCATTCACTCCCATCGCACTTGGGGCGTTTATCATGCTTATCATCGCACTTGTTGTAAACAACCTCTCAAGCAACGCCAAACGGCACTATCCGCTTTATTGGTATTAGTTAGTATTAGGCAGTTTTATTTTTTGCATTGACAAGCCAGTAGGCAAATGCAAGCGCAACAATCACTGCTCCGATGACAAGTAAATCATTCCCTTTTTCCGAAGAGAGCGAATAAATCAGCACTTTTCTGATGAGTGCAGCCATGGCAAGCATGATAAAAGCGCCTATCGCAAAGCCTTTTCCTTGGAGATGATTTATCTCTTCATGGATAAGCTCAATCGCCGCCCAGAGTACAAGTAAACTTCCCAAAACGGTCAAAATCCCTTTCTCTATGCCGATGTTTGAGAAAAAGAGCAGATAAATATCATACACAAAAAGCCCAATGGCAAAAAACGCCACAAGTGCCAACGACCCTGCGAGAAAAAAATTGATGTAGGAGTTAAACTTTTTTAGACCGCTAAGGATGGTTTTTTCAAACCTTGACAAAGAGAGAAATTTGCTAAGCTCCTCTTCTCTGTAGGAGCTTGTCAGGGTGTCGAGATTCATATCTATGATTTTTTCAGAAGCGACTATCAGCTGAGCACGTTTTGCCTCATCTTGCTCATTTTCTTGGATATTTTTGATGATAAATGTTCTTACAAAGGTAAAAGCGGAGTTTACATAGTGCGTCGGAAGCCCGATGCGTACATGAATCTCACCTATTTTGTAGAGGTATGTAAAATAAGGCAGGTCATATTTACCGCAAAAAAGGTTTACAAACCAAACCTTTATCTTGCTGCGATGATAATCGATAATCTGTTGGTTTTTGAGAAACTTTGCAGTTGAGCCAAACCCCCATATATAGTCATAAAATTCATTGATAAAATCCTCTGCTAGTTCGCTCATTCTGGGTTGAAGTGTTTGAAGAAGAAGAGCTTCCTCTTTTGTAAATTTATAGTGCTCTTTGAGACTCTCATGATGTTGCATTATGCTCCTTTAACTGGTAACTCTGTCTTGATTTTGAATATCATCGAGTATTTGGCAAAAAGGGTCATGGATGTCGTTACAAGGCTCTGTCCCGATAAAGATAACATTATCTGTTTTTTCAAATGCCTTTGTAGCAAAGTCCCAGTTGATGTGGTTCCAAAACTCTTCTAAATATTTCGGTCGTAAATTTCTATAATCAATATAATAAGCATGTTCCCACACATCGCATACAAATAGAGGTATAAGATAAGAAGAGAGAGGAGTATGCGCATTTTCTGTCTGCTTAAGCATCAATTGTCCTTTAGGTTCTCTAACTAACCATACCCAGCCTGAACCAAAAAGCGTTGTTCCTGCTTTTATAAACTCCTCTTTGAGAGCTTCCAAAGAACCAAAATCATTGTTGATTTTTAGTAAAAATTTTCCGCTTGGAGCGGACTTTGAACTACTTAGGCACTTCCAATAAAAAGTATGGTTAAAAACCTGTGCGGCATTGTTAAATACAGCGCCGTCAGAATCACGGATAATTGAAGAGAGCGACATTTTATCAAACTCCGTTCCTTTTATAAGTTCATTTAGCTTATTTGCATAAGCCGTGTGATGTTTGTGGTAGTGGTAGTGGATAGTTTCCGCTGAAATAAACGGTTCAAGTGCATCTTCTTCAAAAGGAAGTTTTTGTAACTCTATCATGGTATATCCTTCTATATAAAATTTAACGTGAAGTATAAGTGTATGATTTTATTATTAAAATGAATTAAAATAAACATTTTACATACATTAATCATGGCTTTAATCACTTAAATATAAGCAAAAAATGGTATCCTTTCAACCTAAAAAAAGATACACATTAGAGTAGGAAAACAGATGATTAGCTCCCTTCGAGGCATGAACGATATTTTAAGTGAAGATTATGAGAGATTTACCCATTTTATAAGCACCGCTACGATTGTTGCTCAAAGATACGGTTTTCATTTTATTCAAACGCCTCTGCTTGAAGAGACGGCACTTTTTAAACGCTCCGTGGGCGAATCGAGCGATATTGTCGGCAAAGAGATGTATCAGTTTATCGACAAGGGCGAAAATGACGTCTGTCTTCGTCCAGAGGGAACTGCGGGCGTTGTCCGTGCATTTATACAAAAAAAACTTGACCGTGCAGGCGGGATTCATAGATTTTTCTACCATGGAGCCATGTTTAGATATGAGAGACCTCAAAAAGGCAGACTAAGACAGTTTCATCAGTTTGGGGTTGAGAGTTTTGGTGTTGATAGCGTTCATGAAGATGCGGCTATGATTATGATGGCGAGCGATATCTTAAACGAGCTTGGTATCGGATATAGACTCAAGCTTAACTCTCTTGGATGTAGCGAGTGCATGCCGCCATACCGCCAAAAGTTGATTGATTTTGTCAATCTTCATAATGAGGATATTTGCGAGGATTGCACAAGAAGAGTCGGTACCAATCCCATCCGTGTGCTTGACTGCAAAAACGAAAGGTGCCAGAGCATTTACACGAATGCGCCAAAACTTATCAACCATCTGTGTCCAAACTGTAATGGTGAATTTGCTACACTTCAAACACTTCTTACGCAAAGCGACATCGCGTATGAGATAGATACTCACCTAGTTCGCGGACTTGACTACTACTCAAAAACCGCATTTGAGTTTGTAAGTGATGATATAGGAAGCCAGAGTGCAATAGCAGGCGGCGGACGCTATGACAGACTTGTGGAATTTTTGGATGGTCGCCCTACTCCTGCCGTTGGTTTTGCGATGGGTATTGAGAGGCTTATGGAGCTGATAGTTATGCCCGAAACTAAAAGAGAGGGCTATTACATAGGCGCAATGGATGATAATGCTGTTACTTTAGCTCTAAAAATAGCGCACAAAAAGAGAAAAACAGATAAAGCAGTTGTGGATTTCAAGGCTAAAAATCTAAAAAATCATCTCAAAGCGGCAGATAAAGTCAATGCAAAATTTTGCTGCGTTATCGGCGAAGATGAACTAAATAACGGCACAATATGGGTAAAAGATTTAGAGGGTAAAACAGAAGCAATACTTAAAATTGAGGAATTTTGATGGAGTTTATTCATATCGTGTGGGGTCTTTTTGTTGATTTTATAGAGTTTTTTATCCTTATCGGTCTAGTTGCTCTTTTTATGCTCTATGTTTACGACAAATATGTTCAAAGAAAACATGCGCTATTGATAAACTATCCTATTATAGGGCGATTTAGATATCTTTTTGAAGCTCTAAGAGAGCCCCTTCGCCAATATTTTGCAGAAGAGACGTTTTATGATTCAAAAGACAAAGTTGACTGGGTTTATAAAGCTGCCAAAGATGTTCCAAACTATAAATCATTCTCTGTTTCTCAACCTTTTGATGGCTCAAGATTTGTCATAAAACACTCCTCATACGTCCTAAACGAGCATGAGGTTTGCGATGACACCAACGTTGTTTTTGGAAAAGATAGAGAGATTCCCTTTGTCTCGCATACACCCATTATTCGCTCTGCCATGAGTGATGGAGCGCTCTCTCCCGAAGCGATACGCGCCTTCTCAATTGCCGGTGCTGCTTCAAAGCTAACAATAAATACAGGTGAAGGTTCACTCACTTCAAACCACCTCTTTACGCACAAACCAGACCTTGATAATTGCGGTTATCTTGAGATTGTAAAGGGTACTCTATTTGCGAAGGGTGCATTTAAAACCATCAACTTTCTTTTTAACCGCCCTATTGCTCTAAAATGGTATCGAACAATACTCTTAAATGAAAAAACTCAAAATACATATATCTACGACACAACGTCACATGTACTCTTTCGCGTAAATTGGAATGCACCTATCGAGGCGTTTCCAAAAGAGGTTCCAGACGACATACCAAATACCATTTTTCAGATTGGCTCAGGACTCTACGGAGTTAGAGATTCAGAGGGCAAGTTTGATGAACTAAGATATGAAAAAGTTATGAAATTCTGCCGCATGACAGAGATTAAAATTGCTCAGGGCGCAAAACAAACCGGCGGAAAACTCTCAGGAAGCAAGGTAAACGCGGATATTGCTTATTATAGAGGGGTTCCTGAGGGAAAAGACCTCTTTTCTCCAAACAGATTTCCATATGCCGACACAGCTTCGCATCTGCTTGATTTTGTAGAAAAGCTGCAAAACATATCAAAAAAGCCAGTTGGTTTTAAGATAGTTGTCTCTGATTCTGACTCCGTAGATGAGATAGCAAGGGAGATTGCTTTAAGAAAAGAGGCAAAGAGAAATATACCTGACTTTATAACCATTGACAGCGGAGAAGGCGGAAGCGCCACTGCGCCGCTTGAGATGATGGAATCAATCGGGCTTACGACTAACAATGCGCTCTATGTTTTAGACACGATACTGAGAAAATATGCTCTTCGCGAAGATATTAAAATCATTGCCAGTGGAAAAATTTTAACACCTGATGATGCGATAATAACGATGTGCATGGGAGCTGATGCGGTTGGAATTGCAAGAGGCTTTATGATGAGCGGCGGATGTATTCGTGCCCGTATGTGCTCTGGGTTCGGTTCTCATGTCTGTCCCGTCGGGATGGCAACACAAGACCCTAAACGAAGAGCCTCATACCTTGTTCTTAAAAAAGGTGACGAGATAGGAAACTATCACAGAAATCTTGTAAAGAGCATGAAGACTCTCTTGGCGGTAATGGGTGTTAAGAGCATTAAAGAGTTAAGCAAGTCAAATCTTACTTATAAAAACAGAAGCGGTGAAATCTATTTTGACGTAGATGAGTATTTTCATCAAAAATTACATGTATAGGATATTTATATGAAAAATTTCGGTCTAGACATTTGGTCTAATAAAAACTTTATTATTGAAGATGGTCAAATTAAACTTAATTACAAATGTATGCCATCACTGCTTCAAATAGTTGAAGAGATTCGCGCGAACGATGTCAGGGGACCGATACTATTAAGATTCCCGCATCTTATAAAAAGCCAGATAAGAACTCTCTATAGTTATTTTGATAAAGCAATTGAGCAAAACAACTATCAAGGTAGTTTTAATGCTGTTTTTCCACTTAAGGTAAATCAATTTCCACATGCAATAGAGGCCATAACTTCTCAAGGCGCACAATACAACTATGGCTTAGAAGCGGGTTCAAAAGCCGAACTCATCTTGGCTATGAGCAAAACTCCTACAGGGGCAAACATAACTGTAAACGGCTTTAAAGACAAAGAGATGATTACGCTCGGCTTTATTGCGGCTCAAAGCGGTCACAACATCACAATTACTATTGAGGGTTTGGGGGAGCTTGAGACTATTATAGATGTAGCAAAAGAGTGCAGCCTAAAAGTTCCAAATATCGGAATAAGAGTAAGACTTCATAGTGCTGGAAGCGGTATTTGGGCAAAAAGTGGCGGTATGGACGCAAAGTTTGGATTAACTTCTACAGAGATTATTGAAGCGATTACACTTCTAAGAGAAGCCAATCTTTTGGATTATTTAAAAATGATTCACTTTCATATCGGCTCTCAAATGTCTGATATCGCGCCGCTCAAAAAAGCTCTAAGAGAAGCCGGAAATATCTACGCAGAACTTAAAAAGATGGGCGCAACAAAACTAAACAGCATAAATATCGGTGGTGGCTTGGCAGTTGAGTATGACCAGCACACCCACTCAAACTCTCGCAACTACTCAATTGACGAGTTCTCAAGCAGCGTTGTCTTCTTGCTCGGTGAGATTATGAATGCAAAAAATGTTACGCATCCAGATATTTTTACAGAGTCTGGAAGATTTATCGTAGCTTCACATGCCGTACTTATTACCCCCGTGCTAGAGCTCTTTACTCAGGATTTCCAAGAGAAACTACTCAACTTTAAAAAAGTAAATCCGCCTTTGATAGAAGAGCTTATAGAGCTAAACAAACTCCTAAATAACACAAACTGTATTGAGTACCTGCATGATGCGCTTGACCATATGGAATCTGTTCTAACGCTTTTTGATTTGGGTTATATCGACCTTCAAGACCGCTCAAACGCAGAAATTTTGGTTCACAATATTATAAAAAGAGCACTCTATTTAAAATCATCAAACCCAACCGATGAGTTAGCACAGCTGCAAGTAAAATTGCAAGAACGCTATCTAATCAACGCCTCAATATTTCAGAGCTTGCCTGACTACTGGGGATTAAATCAGCACTTTCCTGTTATGCCTCTGCACCATCTCAACACTACGCCTCTTCGCGCGGCTTCTCTTTGGGATATCACATGCGACAGCGATGGCGAGATAGGTTTCAATCCTGACAAACCGCTATATCTTCATGATGTAAATCTTGATGAAGAGGAGTATTTTTTAGGTTTTTTCAATGTAGGCGCTTATCAGGAGACGCTTGGCATGAACCATAACCTTTTTACTCACCCGAGCGAATATACTATTATCATAGATGAGTACACTTATGAGATAAAAAATGCGGTTGAGTCAAAAAGTATTTTAGAGATACTTGAGTCGCTGGGCTACGACGCAAATGCACTTTCAAGCAAGCTTAAAGGTGATTTATCTTGCTCTGTATTTATTTCAGAAGAAGAAAAAAATGATACACTTGCAAAACTAGAACTGTTTTTAAAACAAAACGGTTATTTAAGAACTACAAACTAGGAGCTGTTCTTGGGACTTTATGCTGATATTAAAGAAGACTTTTCAAACGCATATAAAAATGATCCGGCACTAAATTCTAAACTTGATTTTCTATTTAATTATCCTGGAGTTTGGGCTGTTGCTTGGTATAGAGTAGCTCACAGGCTATATATGGCCAACTTTAAAAGCTTGGCAAGAGTTATAATGGGGCTTACTCAAATTCTTACCAACATTGACATTCACCCAGGAGCAAAAATAGGTCAAAGGGTTTTTATAGACCACGGTACAGGAGTTGTTATTGGGCAAACGGCGATTGTAGAAGATGACGTTTTAATATATCAGGGCGTAACGCTCGGCGGGGTATCTTTAACAAATGGCAAAAGACATCCTACTGTTAAAAAAGGTGCCGTTCTTGGTGCCGGAGCAAAAATTCTTGGAAATATTACTATCGGCAAGTACGCTAAAATTGGCGCAAATTCAGTTGTAGTAAAAGAGGTTCCTGACAATGCTACGGCTATCGGTATTCCTGCACATGTTATTGAAAAAGGGAGATGTAAAGAGCCGCTTATGCATAATATGCTTCCCGACATTAACAAAGAGATGTTTGAGTATATGCTCAAGCGTGTAGCAGTTCTTGAGCATATTCTTGTCGAAGATAACAAACAACTTCTTGAACAGGATTTACAACTGGAAAAAATTTATGAATCATTCATCAAGGCTATGAAAAATTAAAGTCTTTGATTAAACAAGACAAGAATAGATTGCCACACCTCTTGCAGAGGCTCTCAATGACCGTCATTACGAGAAGCTTGCGACGAAGTAATCTAGGTTATGAAAAAAAAGCTATGAAAAATTAAAAATTTTTTAGTATAATTCGCGCAATAAATTTCTTGCAATTTTGCAAGAAATTCTTCTGCCATATAATGTGGCAAGCTTTTCTAAAGAAACTAAAGTTTTGTGCCATAGCGGCTAGCGTAGCTAAATGAACTTGCTCATTTAGCGTGATAAATTTAAAAGAAAAAGGGTTAACATGCTAACAGATCGCGTAAACACACTATCTGAATCAATTACAATTGCCATCTCGACACTTGCTGGCGAATTAAAAGCTGGGGGCAAAGATATTCTTAGCTTCTCAGCAGGTGAACCTGACTTTGACACTCCTCAAGTAATTAAAGATGCTGCTATTGCAGCCATCAATGAAGGCTTTACAAAATACACTCCCGTTGATGGCATCCCTGCTCTTAAAGCTGCTATAGCGAATAAGCTTAAAAGAGACAACGGCTTAACTTACGCTCCGAATCAAATTATTACAAATAACGGTGCAAAGCACTCTCTTTTTAACCTATTTGCTGCGACAATACAAAAAGGTGATGAAGTAATTATTCCTTCTCCTTACTGGGTAACATACCCTGAACTGGTTCTTTACTATGGCGGAACGGTTGTAGAGATTGAGACAAACGATGAGAGCTCATTTAAAATCACTCCAGAACAGTTAAAAAATGCTCTTACTCCAAAAACAAAGATGATTGTTCTTACAAGTCCTTCCAATCCTACAGGCTCTGTTTACTCAAAAGCGGAATTAACAGCTCTTGGTAAAGTTTTAGAAGGTACTGATGTTATAGTTGCAAGCGATGAGATGTATGAGAAGCTTATCTATGACGGTGAATTTACATCTGCTGCTGCCGTAAGTGATGACATGTACAAAAGAACTATCACTATCAACGGTCTTAGCAAATCAGTTGCGATGACCGGCTGGAGATTTGGTTATATGGCGGCTCACAATACCGAGATTATCCAAGCAACTAAAAAACTTCAAAGCCAAAGTACTTCAAATATCAACTCTATAACTCAAAAAGCTGCGATTGTAGGTCTAAACGGCGATGCAGATGCAGATATCGAGAGAATGAGAGTTGCTTTTAAAGAGCGCCGCGATGAGGCTGTAAAGCTTATTAATGCAGTTGAGGGTCTTAGCGTTTACAAACCAGACGGAGCTTTTTACCTTTTTATAAACATAAAAAAAGTATCTAACGACTCTATGAAGTTTTGTAAAGAGCTTTTAGAGAAAAAAGGCGTGGCTTTGGTTCCAGGCGTAGGCTTTGGAAGCGAAGGTTATGCAAGATTTAGCTTTGCTACCGACATAGAGAGCATCCGCGTAGGTATTAAAAGAATTGAAGAGTTTGTAACATCCATATGTTAATACATATGGATGCTTGTATTATTATCGGGCATTCCTAGAAAAAAACCTTGAGATCTATTTACTTTAAGCTCTTTAACTTTCCTAAAAACTGCTTCATTATGAACAAACTCTGCAACCGTCAATATATTCAATCTATTTGCAAAATCCACTATTGTTTCAACCACAACCTGCGCATTAACATCTTTATCGAGATTTTTTATTAGCGTCCCGTCTATTTTTATATAATCAATGTCCAACTTGAGAAGATGTTCAAAATTTGAATATCCGCTTCCAAAATCATCTATTGCAATTCTGCAGCCAAGCTCCTTTATCTCACCAATAAAGAGTGAAACCTCTTCATAATTTTCTATTCCCTCCGATTCTAAAATCTCAAAAATAATTTTATTAGCAACATTATGCTTTTTGATTTTTTGCTTAATATATTCAACCATATCTTTATCTAGCATATCGCTTACTGATAGATTAACCGAAAAGTCGCAATCAATATTTTCAAAATGTTGACAACTTTTTCCAACCATAATTTTTGTAAGTTCGCCATACAACCTGCTTTTTTTAGCAATTGTTAAAAACTGATACGGACTAACAACATTTCCGTTGCTCTCTACTAAACGTATTAGACATTCATAACTAACAATTTTTTCTGATTTATTGTCAAAAATAGGCTGAAAATATGGAACTATCCTATCTTGCTCAATCGCTTTTTTAAGCTTTCTAACCCATTCCATATTGTCTTTGTACTGCTCTTCTATATTTAGCTTCTCATCATAAAGTAAAAATGATTTTCTTTGTCTTTTTGCCGATTTGAGGGCAATGTCAGCCTTCTCTAAAGCTCTCTCTATCTGATATGCCCCACCTATAGTCACTCTTATGCTTATCTCGTTTTTATTATAAAGAAAAATCATTTTTTCTACGTCACTAATTAACTTCTCGGCACTCTTTATAAAATTTTCCAAAGACGGTTTTTGAACAAACAACAAAGCAAACTCATCACCCGATAGACGTTTTAACCTAACATATTGGTTCTCTTTAAACATATTTTTCAATCTATTTGAAAACTTTTTTAAAATATTATCTCCTGCAACATGTCCGTAAAAGTCGTTTATCTCTTTAAAATCATCTATATTGATAATGAGCAGCGCCCCCTCATAAGTCTCGACAATATCATTAAACATGCTAAATCTGTTTGGTAATCCGGTTAGGGTGTCTATGTAGAGCTGCTCGCGAAGTTCCAGCGTCTTTTCGTTAATCTTCTCTTCAAGGTAATTATTTATATTTTTCTGTTTTCTTGAATATTGCGAAATTTTTTGTTGCATACTATTTAACGCATTTGAAATCAACCCTATTTCATTATTTTGAGATAAAAAGGGAATATTTACCTCTTTATCAGGCGAATAGTGCTTTAGCAATTTTGCAATTTTCACAAGAGGAGAGAGTAATTTCTTTACATATAAACCAAACAGTATAAATAGTACCACAAGGGCAAAAAGCAGAAAAAATGTAAGGTTTATATATTTACTTACTAATTCTGTATAGCCCTTGTTGGAATAAATAATAATCAACGTGCCTATCCTTTTTGTAGAGTTAGGTTGATTAACATTTTTTTCCACAACAAAAGATTCTTCAATACCTTTTTGGTACTCTTTTGATTTTATTTCATTGATTGTTTTATTGTTCTCATCCAATACTTTTACAGATAATATATATGGGTTTTCCATAAGTTGCTGTGAGAGCTGGACTATATTATCAGGCATATCAAGATAGATATTAAGAGCAAACAACGGCTCTATCGTTCTTGCAATCAAATCAGCTTTTTCAAGCTCAACAATATAAAAAGCCTCTTTGGTTATTTTTTCAGAAACTGTAAAAACAACTAAAGTAATCAACACGGATACAACTCCGATTGCTATCACTATTTTTTTAGAAAGAGAATTAATAATTTTATTTTTTATATACAAGAGTCAACCTTTTCATCCATTTTAAGAGCTGGTCTGCAGAGTATATTTTATCACATTAACGCTGCTATTGCCTCACTTATTGGCATTAATAAGCGACATTCGTAACAAAATATAAAACTAACTATTCTCTCTATCTATAAACTTTACCATTCGCAGAAGTGAATCAACAAAATCTACTTTTTGTATATGCAAATTTTCTTTATTCATATACAAAACGGCCGATTTCTCCAGCATTAACGAGAATAATAACCCTGCTTTTAAATTTTTAACATCGTAGGAAAACGCAACAATTCCCTTTTCTTTAGCAAAATCGGCTACCTTTTTAATATCTTTATCTGAGTTAAGCACATAAATTGCCGATGCCTGCGTAGCGCTTGATAAATCGGTATACTCTACTAGATTAATTTCGTACATGTACTTATCGAAGAGCCCTTTGTATTTTGAATCTATGAATTCACTTATACGTTTAGCAATAGAGTAATCACTTTTGTCATAAATAATTGTATATACTACTTTATCGTTTACAAGCTTCTCATTAATCTTTCTATCAAGAAGCAAGATTTTAGGAAATATTGAAGCTTGAGCCCTTAGCAATAAATCATCATAATTGTATCCGTAGGCAAAGCTTACAAAAATGAGAAAAAGAAGAACTGTTTTTTTCATCTAAAACTCTTTTTTTAATGTTATTAAAAATGTTCTTCCCTCTTGCGCATAATCCTCTATATAGGTATTTGGCGCCGATGGATAAGTAACATCCGTGTTAAATATATTTTTTATGCTGAGTGTCGCACTATAGTCGTATTTTGAGTCTTTGTAGTGGAGTGAAGAGTCAACCGTAGAGTACGCCTTTACCTTCTCGCGTGTATCTTCAAAAACTCTATCTTTTGAGCCGACATACTTAGCAACAGCGCTGAGTGACAAGTCGCTTTTTATATTATAAACATAGTACCCTTTTGCTAGATGATGTGCTACATTTGGAATTGATTCGCTTCTGCCCTCATCTTGCGTATAAGATTTGCCATCAGCATAAGTGTAGTTTAGATATAGCTCATCAACAGAGGAAATATTTCCTTTGCACTCAAGCTCAAAACCATAAATATCCGTATCTACCGCATTTCTGTACTCAGGGTCAATAGATGAGTTATATATCTGGTCTTTATTAATAAGATAAAAAAGATTAGTCTGCAGATATGTATCGGCTGAAAATTTCTTAACATAGGCAACTTCAAAGGCATCAACTGTTTCAGGATTTAACTCGGTACTGCCCACTCTGGCACTATTATTCATAGTAAACATCTCTTGCCATGAAGCATTTCTGTGGGAGCGGCTGTACATAGTTTTAAAAATATTTTCTGAATCCATCTGGTACACCATTGACACTCTAGGCTCCAAACCTGCATCTCTATAGGATGTCTGTTCGTAGTTAAAACCGTAAATAAAACTTATACTATCGCTAAACAGAAACTCATCCTGCAGTGAGAAAATAAAGATGTTGCGTTTGGCATCTTTGTCAAAAAACGGTAGCGTATCTGTATAGTCAACAAGTTCTACATCGCCTGTGGTTCTGTTTGAGAGCTTTGATGTCATATCTATAGTCTCTTCTTTTATAAGACGATAACCTGCCGTAATAAGGTGCTTATCAATTGCGCTGTATTTAAGATAAGATGCTTGGTAAAGTGTCTGCTGCGCGGCAAAGTGCTCTCCATATATTCCGTCTTGAAATATAACACCAAGATTCAAGCCATCAGGAGCCAACTTCGAGTATGAGTCAAATGCGTCATATTTTATGCCTGCATTTATCTTAACTTCATAATCTCCAATCTCCTTATCGTATCCCAAATCAAGATAGTAGCTCGGCAGTTTCACTCTGTCGCTCTCTTGGGGAAGTGCAAGATTTATACCGTATGCGCTTCCCTGCGTATGCTCTAATATTCGCGCTTTTAGAGAAAAATCTTTATACTCAACATTTGCTCCAAGCGAGTATTCTTTAAGCCATAATGGAGCATCACCTGAGTACGAAAGAGCTATATTGTTTGTGCCAAGCACTCCTTGTGATAGACCATCAGGACCTGCGGAGAGTTTTTTATCATCCTCTTGGTATGAAAAATCTACAAAAATTTTTAAATCATCTGTTTTGTAGGTTTTAAAAAATCCGCCCATTTTATAGTCATACGAGCCATATTTAAACACCAGTTTATCATTAGACTCAAACCCTTTAAAGTCCTCTGCGTATGTAATAACATTTATAGAGCCTGCATAAGCGTTAAAGCCATCTATTTTGTTTCCTGGACCTCGTACCACTTCTATACGTTTAATCATCTCAATAGGAAAAGAGAGGTATTCAGAGTAGGCATCAAAGAAGACATTATTAACGGATACACCGTCTATAAAAAGTTTTGTTTGACCGTATGCAGCAGAGCTTGAACCTCTAAATATAAATGTTTGATTGTTAAAATTATCCGTTGCCATATCAACACCCGGAACCAAAAGCAACGCTTCTTTGAGGTTTGAAATACCTAGTTTTTCAAGCTCATCTCCTTGAAACACTGAGATAATATATGGTTAATAGTGCTCATTTTGCTTTGTAGCAGTTGCAACTTTGTTGAACTGTTCCATTTCACCGGAAATCGATTCAATTAAATTATCGCTTTGGGCATTTAAGCTTGTTAAACATATGAACAAAGGCAAAATAACTCTAAATTTAGAGTTATATGAAATCTTACAGTTCACGCACAGCCTCCCATAGTTCGATGATTTGAGGGTTATCTACTCCCAACTGTTTCGTATATAAAACAGACGGATAGCGAAAACCAAAAAAGCCGTGTTCTTGTTTTTCGCCTATTGTTGCATAGTTCATCTTATAAATTCTAAGAAGTCTCAAAAAACTCTCTTCAAGTGAACCGTAAGTATACTCAATACCTAGTTTCATCATTTTTAAATACATGAATTTCTTTACCTCTTCTATCACTTTTTTTGTTGTCTGAATATTTCTATATTTTGCATCTACAAAGATTCTTGACATCTCTCCAAGCTTTTCTCTCTCAAACATACTGTTATCAAATGTCATGCTGTTTTCCGTCGGATATCCAAGCGGTGAATTGTGTATAAGTCTTACTGTTGCACAAACTTCGCCATATTCGTCCAATGCTGCAAAATGTGCAGAATAAGGGTCATATTTGTCAAATTCTTTGTTGTCTAAAAAGTTTGATACTTCTATATATTCAGGATAGATTTCTAGAAGAATTTTATATCGAAACGTAAATACCCTCTCAAGCAACTCACTATCTTTAACCTCTAAAAATGTAAAATTCAAAATCTCCCCTTATAAAAAAATATCTGCACTCTTTATATCAGTATCCTATATAATTATTTCATAAAGTTTTATTAAATATTACTTAGAATTTAAAATTAAAAGAAAAACATTTTAAATTGTTAAAGCTTACAAACAAGTATTAAAATTTATTATGGTTTGGGAAGGCTGAAATCCTTTATATAGACAATGCTAACACCCTGCCCCGTCTCTTTTATGTCCACATCTATTCTTATTGATTTGCTAAGACTGTATTGCAGTATCAGGCTGGAAATTTCGTCATTTCTGTAAACTATCCTGATTTTTTTGTTAAAACGAGCGCCAACCTCATAGCCGAGCGTTCCCTCTTTGTTTGTCAAAATATTTAACGTGTCAAATTTTACGCCTGTTGTTTTGTTGAGTGCTTTTTTTAAACCTGCGCCTAAAAGAAGCATATTTAGAGATGTTTTTGAAGAACCAGACGCTGTGTTAAAAACAGATGATGCACTCTCATCAAAAAGTATGTACGAGAGAATGTCGTTTTGGCTCATTGCAGGTTTTGATGAGAGGATAACAACGGGCGAGCTTGCCTTGTTTGTCACATATATCTCTATATCAATATAATCAGTCGTGTAGTAGTGCAAGTTTAGATTTAAGTATGGGTCTGTCTCTTTGCCGCCGTAAAAATATATCTCGCTCTCATCAAACTCAAAAATTTTATCTTCCAGATTTGCCTCTCCATCTTTTATATTGACAACTCCAAGTATCTGCAAATAGGAGCCCATCTCCTGATAAAGCATCAGATTTGGAACAAAAGTCAAAGAGAGATTTTTAATCTTATATTTTATGGGCCTTACGGAGGTAACATGTATATTTACCTCCCTGTTGGTTTTCTCGTCATACTCTTTTATATCTTGAATGATTACGATATCTTCATCGGTAATCGTATAATCTTTTTGTGGTTCGTATGTAACCACGCCGTCCAAAATTTTCAGCTTACCATCTACATGTTGTTTCCCGTCAGCTTCGATTTGTGCCCTCAAATCAACCTTCAAAGTTACATTTGCATCTTTGGACTCATAACGAAAATTATCGCTCTTAATCGAAAAATCTGCGCTCATGTCAGATGTTTTTAGCAAGCCTTTTAAAAGTAGATTGTCATATATCCAAAACTCTCTAAATTCAATATTGTAATTGTCGTTTACTACAACCTTGGACGCTCTGTTTGAATATATTCTGCGATTTTGTGCGCCAAAATTATATTTTTTGAGTGTTACTTCGCCCTCTTTATAAAAAAACTCAAAAAAGTTGTCAATGTCTGAGTACTCTCTTTTTGAATCAAGTCTGAGCGTATATGTCGGCGCTTTTACTTTTGAGTATGCTTCTACACTGTCTTTGAAAAAAAGCTCTGTTTGTGCGTTTAATTGTGCATCAAAAAAGAAGCTTGCAGGCTTGATACCGAGCTCTTGCATAAACTTATCAACAGAGACTATTTTAGTATCTATATTTGCCTTTTTATCTATAAAATCACTGCTTAACTCAAAATGGGCAGAGCCTAGATCTACAAAGCCCCTCATACTCTCTTTATCTGCAAAAATCGTAAGAGATAAGATGTCAGAATCAAGAGAGAGTACAATATTTTTACTCTTTTGGTGAAGATGCATGTTAATATTTGAAAATCTATCAAGGTTGTACTCTTTGTAGCTTAAAAACTCCTCTTTTGGGTAGATTTTTGCTTGTAAAAAGGTCTCATCACCCTCTTTTAAAATCTCTGCATCAAACTTTGCATAAATGGTATTTCCATCCAAAGAAAAGTTTTTAAAATCCTGAGTTAGAAGATTTAAAGATATATCTTTTGCGCTAAAGAGAGTTTTTGTGACGTTATTCTCATAATCAACTTTCAGCGCAAACTCATCAAATGGAAGTTTGTTTTTCTCGTTTGTTATTTTTGCTTTTATATCTGAGGTCGTTTTTTGATCTTTATCTACAAAAGCGCTTTGGGTTACTGCTGCTTCATACTCCCCATATTTGGCTTTATAATTTGTGTTAAGCGTGAAATTTTCTTTATCTATACTATATGAAAAATCTACACGAGCATCTTCTAGTACAAGATTGGGCACATCATTAAAAAGGATGCTTTTTAAATCTGTTTTTAGATTAATCTCTTTAGAGTTTATATCAACATCAACCGCCAATCTCTGCGGCAAATAGGTTAAAAAGCCTACATACTCTGCAAGTGTCTCATCCGAAATCAAGAGAGAAGATTTTGCTTTTAACTCATTTGCGCAAACCTCTCCTCTGAGCTCTAAATTGCCATATTTTGAGTCTAATTTAAGTTCTACACTCTCAATGTCAACAACATCTCTGTAGCTAAATTCCGAGCCTTTAAAATCAAAATCTACACTCTCATCGCTATGGATGAGCGTTGCATCTTTTAGCTCTATTGCAGATATATTAAACGCAAAATCAGAGGATGAATCTTCGCTTTTCTTTGAATCTAAAAGCCCATTTAGGTCGATAAAAACTTTTTCTGCCTCTAAGAGAGCAATTCTTGGTGTCGGTCTAAGAAGAGAGAAGAAGTTGTATTTGATATTGAGTTTTTTTGCTCTCATGCTATCTTCGTACCTAAAATCCTCAATCTCTACACCGTTAAAAAGAGTCCCCTTAAGAGATGAGTACTCGATTGAGAACTCATTTAAATATTTTTTTGCCAAAAAAGGAGCAACATCTTTTTGAAATAATACAAAAATAGACAAAGAGGCAAGAACGATAAGAAACATGGTGCTGTTTTGTAAAAAGAGGTATATTTTTTTTATCAAAACAGCTCTCCGATATGAAAGTGCACGGCATACTGTTTTGTAGGATTCTCAACATCAAAGCCAAAATCAATTGCAATTGGACCAATTGGTGTCATGTAACGCAAGCCAAGCCCTGCACTGTGGTATCCATTCCCATAATTTGGCGCGCTGCTATCTCCTAAGTAGCTGTTATCATTAAACACAACTCCCCTAAAATCGCCGTGGATTTTAAATCTAAGCTCAGCCGTAAACTCCAAAATAGAATCAAATCCTATCGGGTCTCCATTGGCATTTGTAGGACCGAGCTCTCTATAGCCGTATCCGCGGTTGCTGTGCATTCCTCCGGCAAAAAACCGATAAGATGCAGGGATATCACCATCAACCAACTTAAGCGTTCCGTATGAAGCTTTAAAAGCGGCTATGCTACTTTCTAAACTATGAACATATCCGCCGCTTGCTTTTAGTTTATAGTAAGTTGCATCTGAGAGCGCACCCATAAGCGAGCCGCTAGCCTCGCCGTTTATAAAGTACCCTTTTGTAGGCTCCAGTATCTTGTCTCTAGTGTCAAAGCCGTACTCCAATTTTGGAGAGATTATAAAAAGGCGCACTGGAGGAAAAAGAAGTTCATCTTCGCTCTCATATGTATTGATTGTATCAAACAAAATAGACTCTTTAAAAGTGTGCTCTGCCCTTTTTTGTTTCAGATACGCGCTTGAATAAAACTTATACTCTTTAAAACCTATAAACTCTTCATTCTCATATCCTGTCTCAAAACCTGCAAAATTTCTTCCGACAAGCGGTATGTCAAAGTTAAGTATTACATTTTGCTTTATCTCTGCAACTCTCGTTTTTAAGCTTAATGTTTTTAAATTTCCTAAAAAATTTCTATCCATAATACCCACCGAAACCATAGCACCCTCATCGCTGCTTGCACCAAGTCCAAACTCAAATCTAAGAGGCTTCTCATTTTGCACCACCTCTACGTTAACATCTACTATATTTTCATGCACGACATTTGTCTCTATTACCGCTTTTGAGATTCCCTCATTTGCATAGAGTTCCTCATAGCTTTTTGTAATTTTATTTACGCTAAAAGTCTCATTTTCATCTATATACAAAATAGACTTTATAATATCTTCGTCGATATTTTTTGGCGCATTAATCTTTACTTTGCCAAAATAGCACTTTTTATTTTGTTTAGATTCATAATTTAGGTAGGCTTCATTTTGCTCAATGTCAATCCACGCTTTGGCATCGATGGAAGCGTTGCAGAAGTTGCTGTTTGCATAGAGAAGTTTTATATCTTTTTTACTCTGTGTAAATTTATCAGCATCAAAAATATCGCCTGTTTTAAACGGTATCGTATTGTCTGATTTTATATCAGAGATATTTGATATATTTTTTACAATTATCGGTGATTTTTCATCTACTTTTAGAGTGATAGTGCTCTTATCTTTTTCATATGAGACTTGTACGTGAAAAAAACCTTTGATTTTATAGTAATCTTTTATACTTTGGACTATCAAATCGATTGTTTGCGACTCGATGGAGGGCTTATCCACATAAAACTCGTAGAAAGCCGGCTCGTACAAATCTAATGAACTATAAAGCTCACTGGAGGATATTTTATTGTTGCCCTCAAAGATGAGCTCTAGTTTATCTCCATAAAGAAGCGTTGAAAAGAGAAGATAGATTAAAAACTTTTTTCTCAACTAAACTCCAACTCTTGTGGATAGCTATTTTAACTCTTTTAGAGCCTCTATAACTTCATCTAGATTTTCTAAAGGGATATGAACTTTCCATTCAGGCTCATTGGCATTTCCTGCTAAAGATATACCTATACTTGCAACGCTGTGGCTACCTTTACCGTAAGGTTCATCAATTTTGGTTACCGAAATAACACCTTTTTTTGTTCCATTTAACGCTATTGTTTTTGACATGTAAATCCTTTAAGTTAAAGTTACTGTTTTATTAGTCTAGCAATTTTACCCTGAAGTTTTAACCATAATCTGTGTTCCATTAGAGGAAATCCTGCAAACGTTAAGCCGCTCTCGTTAATACTCTTCGTAACTCCGCTGCGTGCCGCCATTGTCGTAAAAGGAGCGATGCTCAAGTGTCCGGCCGTAGCGCTCTGTCCGCCCATTACAACGTTTCTTCCCATCGTAGTTGAGCCTGATATGCCTGCTTGGGCAACAAGAACAGAGTGCTCGCCGATGATGCAGTTATGTCCTACCTGAACAAGGTTGTCAATTCTTACGCCGCGTTTTATAAGAGTAGTTCCAAAAACCGCTCTGTCTATGGCTGTCGAGCTTCCAATCTCCACATCGTCTTCAACTACCACATTGCCGTTTTGGTAGATTTTTCTATGTTCGCCCAGCTTGTTTGTAGCAAAACCAAAACCGTCACTCCCGATAGTAGAATTTGCATGGATTATACAGTTGCTGCCAACCTTGCAGTCTCTGTATACCGTTACGCTTGGATATATTATGGTGTTATCGCCGATTTGGGCATTTGTGCCGATATAAACATGAGCCATAATCGTGCAGTTTTTGCCGACTACCGCACCCTTTGCTATCTCGGCTTTTGGCGAGACAGTGCTGCCCTCGCCTATTACTGGTTCTGGAAGCGTGTTGTCTTCGATTGGTGGAGCAAAATGTTTTGAAAGCGTAGCCATCGCCCAGTATGGGCTATCAACCACTAAAGCGACAGAGCCTGAGGGCACAAACTCTTTTGTAGATTTGTCTACTATGATTGCACCCGCGTTTGAGTTTTGTATCTCTTTGATATATTTTGAGTTTGCAACAAAAGATATCTCGCTTTTTGTCGCATCACGCAGGGTATTCATCTTTGTAACGCTGAAATTTTCGCCGTTAAAATCACTCTCTATAATTTTTGATATCTCTTTTAAATCCATTTTTTACTCCTAATCGTTTAGCTTTGCTATCCTTACTTGAAGCCTTTTCCACTCTCTGTGGCTCATTAGCGGAAAGCCGCTGTAGACTCCGCCGCTCTCTTTAATGCTCTTTGTAACTCCGCTTCTAGCGGTAAACGTTGAAAAAGGAGCGATGCTTATGTGGTCGCTAAATGCGCTCTGACCGCTCACTACACAGTTGCGCCCAAGTTTTGTGGAGCCGCCCACCCCTGTCTGAGCGACAAAAATACAATACTCGCCGATATCGCAATTGTGCGCAATATGGATAAAGTTATCAAGCTTTGTCCCTTTTCTTATTATTGTAGAGTTAAAAACCGCTTTGTCTATTGCGCAGTTTGCGCCGATTTCAACATCATCCTCTATGATAACATTTCCGTTTTGGTAAATTTTTACATGTTCACCGGTATTTGTATGCGAAAAACCGAATCCGTCTGCTCCGATAACTGTTCCTGAGTGGATCGTGCAATCTTTGCCGATTGAACAGTCCCTATAAATCGTAACATTTGGATATATAACGGTATTATCGCCTACATGTACATTTGTACCTATATAAGCACCCGCAAGTATTGTAACATTAGAGCCTATAACAGCGCCGTCTTCAACCTTTGCCATAATGTCTATATAGCTGTTAGAACCTATCTTTGCGGACGCTAGCCCTGACTCTATAGGCTTTTTGCTGAAAAGCTTTGTAGCCTGCGCCATAGAGATGGAAACATCTTCACAGACAATATATGAAGAATCCTTTGGAAGGTGCTCTATCAGCGCATTTGTGATTAAAAAAGCTTTTGCATTTGAGGATGATAATTCTGAAGAGTATTTTTTGTTGGTGGCAAAAGAGAGCTGGGAGGATGAGGAGAGTGAGAGCTCATTCATTGAGTCAATCTCTAAATCCTCGCCCATAAGCTCTAGTTTTAGATGAGAAGCGACAGCGCTAAATAGCATAGCCTATCTCTCTAGTGCAACGGCACCGCTTCTTACAATCTCTTTTGGATTGTATTTATTTATTATTTTTAAAAAGTTATCAATTCTTTTTGGCTCATCTGCAACCATGGCGATGATAACATTGTCTCCAACATTTGCGATCTTGCCATTATATGCGGCGCATAGAGTTGCTATGTCAGTAATGTTTTCAGATATTGGAAATTTAATCAAAGCCATCTCTTTTTCTACCAAGTCAGCATGCTCATACACCTTTAAAACGGGGATAAGCTTATGAAGTTGCTTTGTAATCTGCTCTATCACACGGATTGAACCTGACGTTACGATGGTAAGCCTTGAGTATCTGCTCTCAGGTATCGGTGCAACGGTGAGCGATGTGATGTTATACCCGCGTCCGGAGAAAAGGTCAGTTATACGTGACAATACACTTGCTTCGTTTACCACTATGACAGAGATAACTCTTCTTGCGTTTTCGTCTTGCATTATTTTTTCTCCTTCTTCTCTAATAACATCATATTAAACAGCGAACCGCCTGATGGAACCATCGGCATAACATTCTCCAGTCTCTCAACCACGACATCAATAAAAGCAACGATATTCTTCTCAACCGCATCTTTTAGCGCTGCGTCAAACTCCGCTTTTGTAGTAACTCTGTAGCCGATACCGCCAAATGCTTCGGCAAGCTTTACGAAATCAGGCTGAACGCTCAAATCAGTTTCGCTGTGGCGCTTGTCGTAAAAAAGCGTCTGCCACTGTCTAACCATACCGAGGTAGTTGTTATTTAAGATAATGTTTATAACCGGCAATTTTTTCTCAACTGCCGTCATAAGCTCTTGACAGTTCATAAGAATAGAGCCATCCCCCGTAAAGTTGATACTGATTTTTTCAGGTGATGCAACTTTGACACCCATTGCCGCTGGAAAACCAAAGCCCATAGTTCCAAGTCCGCCTGAACTTATCCACTGTCTTGGACGTGTAAAGGGATAGAACTGCGCCGCCCACATCTGATGCTGCCCAACGTCTGTAGATATATTTGCGCTATCGCCCAAAAGCTCGCCAACTCTTTGTATAACCCATTGAGGCTTAAGTCTATCCGTATCTTCATGATATGTCAGCGGATGAAGCTCGTCAAAATTCCTTATAGTCTCTCTCCATGAGGAGTATTTTGCAGGATTAACTACGCCTGATTGCTCAAGCATCTCGTTAACAACGTTTTTAATATCGCCGACTATCGGATAATCCGCGATAACCAGCTTTGAGATACTTGCAGGGTCGATATCAACATGTATAACACCCGCATTTTTGGCAAATTCTGATAGCTTGCCCGTTACGCGGTCATCAAACCTTGCACCCAGACCGATAACCAAATCGGTCTCGCTCATAGCCATATTTGCCGCGTAACTTCCGTGCATACCAAGCATAGAGATTAAGAGCTCATCATCATGGCTAAGTACGCCGCGCGCCATAAATGTCTCAACGGCAGGAATTCCTGTTTTATGCACTAGCTCTCTTACCTCATAAGCCGCATTTGAGTTTACGATACCCCCACCTAGGTAAAAGAGAGGACGTCTTGCTTTTGCGATAGCCTCCATCGCCTTTTTTATCTGGCGAGGGTTACCCTTTACGTGTGGCTTGTAAGTCTCCAAATCAAGTTCAACAGAGTAGTCAAACTCCGCAATCTGCGCAGTTACGTCTTTTGGAATATCTACATGTACCGGACCTGGGCGACCGCTTGCGGCAATATAAAACGCCTCTTTAAGCACACGTGCCAAATCCTTAGCGTCCGTTACAAGATAGTTGTGTTTTGTGCATGAACGGCTTATTCCAACCGCATCAATCTCTTGAAATGCATCCGTACCGATTAGGCTCATTGGAACCTGCCCGCTTATTACGACCAAAGGGATTGAGTCCATATATGCATCAGCAAGTCCGGTTACGGCATTTGTAAAACCGGGGCCGCTCGTTATCATCGCAACGCCTACTTTTCCGCTTGCTTTTGAGTAGCCCTCTGCAGCATGGACAGCAGCTTGTTCATGTCTAGTGAGTATATGTTTAAAATTTGTTTGTTTATAAATCTCATCGTAGACATTCATAATTGCTCCGCCAGGGTAGCCAAATACTGTGTCTACCCCTTCTGCAATTAAAGCTTCAATGACCATCTGTGCGCCACTTATCTGCATGAAAAGTCTCCTCTTATAAAAAATTCGCCAATTATATATAAAATGAGCTATATTGCAAGTTAAATGATTATATAACTTTTCAGTCTAATATTGAATTAACTATCATGGATGGTCTCCAGCCGCTCATAGAGCCCTGTGTCTGGGATTCAATGTTTAGTTTTGTTTCCGGAAACTGCGCTTGAAAAATTGTAAAAATTTCTCTTATTTTTTCATCCAATCCATAGTATAAAATGTAGTTTTTTATGCCGTTTTCTAAGCTTTTTTGCTCTTTGTTATCTTTTATTGCACGCTGAAGTTCATTGATGTAGCATTGTGATAAAACAGAGGCCATGTCCATATTTTTAGATTTTATCTTCATGTAGTTTTCAAAAGAAGCTTTGATTCCATCCACATCGCAGCTAGAGGCGTACTCTTTTGCTTTTGCAAAATCGCTCTCCCACTGCTCATTGAGTTTTTTACCATCACTTGTCTGTCCCAGTGTTAACGAGCCGTCTAGAAGGTTATATGCAGCTATCATATCCTCTGCTTCTATCGCATTGAAAAACTTGTGCCTACCTTCTATATCTAAAATAATCTCTTTTGCTTCATCTCTGAAATCATCAAAATCAAGCAAAATGCGAAATATTTTTATTGCTGAGTGCGTGTCGCCGTTGCCAAGGAGTGTTTGAGCCTTCATGTAGAGAGAATCAGAATACGAAATCAAGGCTTTATACTCAGGGTATTCTTTTAAAAACGGGTTTTGTTTTGCCAGCTCGAGTGAGAGTTTGAACTCCTTTTGCGCGACTGCCGTCTTAAATCTTTTATATACATGTACATTTAAAACCAGCTCTTGAATAAGCGCAGTTTTATCACTTATTCCCCTATATGGCATCAGTATTTCTTGGGCTTTATATCCTAGTTTTTCATCAAGAAGATACTTTTTGGCAAGTGAAAATGCATTTCTCCACTCCGCCTCCATGGCTTTATAAATTTTTGTCTCTTTGTAAATCGGATGAACATTTGCCAGCCCATAAGCCAGCGCGATTTTTCTGTTTTTTACAAAGAATAAAAATTTATCATACTCAGCGTACTCTTGGATAAGTTTTTGCGCATATTGCCTTTTTGCAGGAATGTCGTTAAAGCTTTCAAACAACTTCAGAGCGGCTGCTTTGTCGCTTATTTCAAGAAGCTCTTTTGCCCTCTGAAGCGTTTTTTCCCAGATAGCGTCAAATACTTTGGAGGCTTTTGTATATTTTAAAAGCGGGTTTTCTTCAATACACGCGAGCATTAAAGCATATTTTTTCTCTTTCAGCAGTTCGCTAAAGTGCTTCTCGTTATGAAAAATATTATAAAAATAGAGGTCACCATTATCAGCCCCGACAATCAGCTCACGTCTCTCTTCATCAAAATTAAGCGCAGTTACGGCACTATCGAGCTTTACATACCTTCTTGAGATCATCTCATAGCTGCTTAAATCATAAACCAGAATATACCCGAGTTTTGTGCCTAAAAAAAGCAGCGCACACTCATAGCCGAGTGTTATTTGAGTGATATCGTCATGGATGCCTTTTAGCCTGCAGATTACCTTTGAGGTGTTTAAATCCCAGACTATCGCACCGCTGTTTTTATCTATGCTGAAGAGTCTGTTGTTGCTTAAAAACTGCAGCTTTAAAACAGCTGCCGAGTGCGCCTTTAGCTTCCCTTTTGGAACCATCATGGAGAGATTGTAGAGTGAGATATTTTTATCATAGCTTGCAGTTGCGACGAGCTTGCCGTCACTGCTAAAGGCTATGTCGTTTATGGAGTCTAAGTGCCTTGGAAGTGTAAAGGCGAGTTGTGCGCTCTTTATATCGACGCCATATATCATACCGTCATCGCCGCATGAGAACATGCATCTGTTTTTTGGGTCAATGCCGACACATGTGACATCTCCTTGATGTCTCTCTACCGTTGCAACTATTTTTTTGCTCTCTGCTTCGTAAAGCCTTGACTCTTTTGCATCCTGAGAGACCAAAGCAAAATATTTGCCATCCTCGCTAAAAGAGATTACTTTTGTTGAGTATCTTGGGTGCAGAATCGCCATTTTTTGCTCTTCTATTACACTCAAATCTTCGATATTTAGATATCTTATCGTCGTAAAAGCATCAACAACCAGAAGCACTTTAGTGTCTAGAATCTGCGTATAGATAACGGCTTCATCAAAATTGCTTCTCTTTGTCGGATTCATTTTATGCTTAATCTCTTATGTAATTTTCTTCTTTTAACACCCTGTAGATACTCTGCTGATGCTCTTCGCCTTTTGTCTCTACATGTACCGTCACGTTTGCGTCGCCGTAGTCAAGCGAGATAGAGGTTCTGTCGTAGGCGATATGGACTATATTTGCGTTAAGTTCTTGAAGTATCTGCGTAAAACGCATCAAAGAGCCAGGTTTGTCAACCAATGTAACCGTTAGTTTCATCTTTCTGCCGGATTTTAGCAAACCCTTCTCTATAATGACCGAGAGAAGCGTGACATCCATATTTCCGCCACTTAGAACGATGGCAACTCTTTTGCCTCTGAGATGCTCCAGTTTGTCATGTAAAAGCGCAGCAACTCCGACTGCACCGGCACCCTCAACAACGAGCTTTTGCTTCTCCAGCAAAAATAGAATCGCGCTTGCAATCTCCTCATCGTCTACACTTATAATACTATCTACACTCTCCAGCATGTAGCCGAGCGTTATCGGCGAAGTGTCACGTACCGCGATGCCGTCTGCTATTGTTCTCACACTTAGGCTGTCCACGGCAGTTTTCAAATCAAACGAGTTCTTAAGCGCAGGAGCACCCTTTGCACTCACGCCGATAACCTCGATTTTTGGATTTACGCTCTTAATCGCAGCCGCCATTCCAGATATCAGTCCGCCGCCGCCTACAGGTATGATAACCGCATCCAAATCATGGCATTTCTCCAAAATATCAAGAGCCAAAGTACCCTGCCCCGCTATAACTTCTTCGTCTTCAAACGGATGCACAAAAGTAAGTGAGTGCTTCTTGCCATACTCGATTGCGTAGGCGTAAGCTTCATCGTAATTTGCACCATGCAAAATAACCTCTGCACCGTAGTTTTTTACGCCGTTAACTTTTGTAAGAGGTGTTGATTCTGGCATAACTATTACAGCTTTTATGCCGAATTTTGAGGCCGAGAGTGCAACTCCCTGAGCGTGGTTTCCAGCACTTGCCGCCACAACTCCGCAAGCTTTTTGAGCATCGCTCAGAGTTGCTATTTTGTTGTACGCGCCTCTGATTTTAAATGCGCCTGTTACTTGAAGATTCTCTTTTTTGAGGTATACATGACATCCGGATTTTTCGCTAAGATGAGGAGCGTATGAGAGCGGAGTGTCAACTACGACATCTTTTATGCGCTCTCTTGCCTCATATATCTTTTTTACGTCAAACAACTACAGCTCCTCTTGCAAATCACGATGCTCTACCATCGTACACATATTTTGAACCACTCTCATGCCTGCAGCTTTTGCGCGAGCCGCCGCTTCATTGTTTACAATCTCTTTTTGTGCCCAAAACACCTTGACATCACCGCGCGTTATACAAGCATCCGCCACATTATCCAACTCTTTTGGCTTTCTAAAAATATCCACCATATCAACAGCAAAAGGAATCTCTGCAAGCGAGCGGTAAACTTTTTCGCCAAGGATTGTCTCCTCTTTTGGATAAACCGGAACTATCTTAAAGCCCTGTGCCTGAAGGTATTTTGCCACTCTGTGGCTAGGCTTGCTCTCATCAGGAGAGAGCCCTAAAACAGCTATCGTCTTAGTTATATCAAAAATTTCTCTTATCTCTTGCTTGTTTGAGTTTATTGTCGGGAATTCGCACTCCATCAGAGTATCCTTTAAAAAAATAGTTAGGGATTATAGCAAACTAATACCTAAATAGCCATAATCAACCTTTTGACATTTTTTGTATAATGGTGACAAAACTAACATGCAAAAAAAGAGTATGAAAAAGCCGCCATTTAACAAAAACATAATCGGACTCGGAGCCAACAGCTTTTTTACGGATTTCTCAACGGAGATGATTCTTCCTCTGCTGCCGATTTTTTTAGAACGATTTTTACATGCAACAAAAACACAAATCGGCATTATCGAAGGGTTTGCAGAGCTCTCCGTTGCACTATTAATCGCACTCTCGGGCTTCTACTCAGATAGGCTCGGACGAAGAAAACCGATAGTGGTATTTGGCTACGGTCTCTCAAATCTTATAAAACCTCTTGCTTTTTTTGCCCAAAGTGCGACCATGATTATGACCATCCGCATAGGCGACCGCCTTGCCAAAGGGATTCGCGTTGCCCCAAGAGATGCCCTTATAAGCGCCTCTACGCCAAAAGGCTCCAGCGGTTTTGTATTTGGTTTTCATAAGATGATGGACGGCGCAGGCGCGCTGGTGGGCTCACTCAGCGCGTTTGCTCTTTTGTGGTGGCTTGGAGAGAGCGAAGAATCGTTTCGCACCATTTTTGCACTCAGCATAATTCCGGGCCTTATCTCAATGGCAATTCTCATCTTTATAATCACGGATGTGCCGTTTTCTCCATCTCCGGCTAAGCGTTTTCGCCCAAGCGCACTGCCTGCGCAGTTTTACTATCTTGTAGGATTTCAGACACTTTTTAGCCTCTTTGCCATGAACTACTCGTTTATGATTTTAAAAGCGGGCGAGAACGGCATCGCCCTTGCCGTCATACCACTTGCATACGCGCTGTACAATCTTACACAGGCTCTCTTTGCAATCCCCATAGGCAAACTTGCCGACAAATTTGGCAAAGCCTCTCTGCTCTCTTTTGTCTATCTGGCTTTTGGACTGGGAGCAATGGCGATGTCTAGCGGGAGCACTCTTGGAGTCTGGGTCGGTTTTGCCGTATATGGATTTTTTGCGGGAGGGTTTAACTCTTTGGCTAAAGCCATCATCTCAGACACCGCGCCATATGATCTGAAAGCTACTGCGTATGGAGTTTACTACACCGCTGTGGGCATTGCGACGCTGATATCTTTAAGCATGGCAGGATGGATTTGGGATGGATTTGGCGGCACTATTTTGTTTGTTGCCTCTTCACTCTGTGCCATTGTTTTGGCAGTTGTTCTTTTTATGATGAGAGAGAAATTATCTCACACCAGCGAGAGCTTCTCCTGACCTATACGGTAGAGTGCAAAATCATATTTTAGAGGGTCTTTTTCATCAAACTCTTTTAGTTTACGTGTAAGCTCAATCGCCGCTTCCAAATCATAGCTTTTTCTATCCAAAAGCCCCAGTTTTTTCGAGACATTAAAGGTATGTGTATCAAGCGGAATAATAAGGTCGCTTTTATCAACTTGGCTCCACAAACCCATATCGATATTGTCGCATCTCACCATCCACCTAAGGTACATCATCCAGCGCTTTAGCGCCCCTGCTCCCTTTGTTTTTAGAGTTATTTGAGAGATTAGAAAGTTATAACCCATGCTCTGAAACGGATACAATTCCCCAAGAGTTTTAATAAGAGAATTTATCCCCTCTATCGTACTTCTGTTTTTAAGATATCCGCTTTTAAAAACCTCTTCAAGCGTTGTTTTTTCATTTAGGCGTTTTAGAGCGATAAAAAGAACCGCAACATCTTCGCTTTTTTGAAATCTGTAGTAGTGGTTTTTTAATCCCTCTCTTATCTCATCATCACTCTTTTGCAGAAGCGAAAAATCAAGCGAGTTTAAAAACTTCACTATCTGTTTTACGTTTCCGTAGGCAAAAAGTGCGCAGATAAGCGAGATAGTCGGGTCTTTATACTTGTGTGCAACCATGATGGGGTCAAGCCGTTCCTCACAAATCTCGCCCTCGCAGTTACGCTTCTCAACTTCTAAATCAAGTAGTTTTTTAATATTTATATCGCTCACTTCTTAAACCTCTTCATAATTTATTTCAATCTCCCTAAAATCTCCAAAGCTTCCATCTCAAACTTTGAAAAAGCAAACCATTTTTTACCCAAATCTTTGAGACTTGCTCCGATGTGATATATCTCTTTTTCATCGATGATGAGAAATCTATCGTGAGCATTTTTAAACTCTTTTAACTTTATGTTTTTATATTGCGCTTGATATTTTTGATAGTCAAGTTTGAGTTGCTTATTAATATTTTGCGTATAGATTTTGATTTTTAAGTTCGGATATTTGCTAAAAAGTGTAAAAACAGTGTCATCTATATAGTTGTCTATTAACACTACTTCACTTTTTGCACTCTTTAATAAATCATTTATAAAGGCATACGCATCGTATGTTTGCCCATCGAAAAAGATTCCCTTGCTTGGTTTGATACTATTATATTTAATAAGTGCTTTCATCTCTCCAATTTGAGACTTCAACACGGACACTTCTTTTTCCAAAAATACAAATCTTTCATTTGTAATTTTTTCGGAATTAATCACATAACCGTCGGTAATATAGCTCTTTAGTACAGATGTTGCCCATTGTCTGAATCTTATTGCCTTGGATGAATTAGTTCTATATCCTACGGCTAAAACAATATCTAGGCTATAAAAACTTACAGGTTTATCAGAATTTGCAATATGCATTTTTTGCATATTGCTTTTTTCCTCCACTTCATTGTCTCTGAAAATATTATTGATATGCCTGCTGATGACACTTTGGTCTTTTTCAAAAATATCACACAACTGTGCTTGAGTAAGCCAAATAGTATCCCCCGTAACTGAAACACTCAGTTCTAATTCACCGTCGTTATAGATAACCATATCTGATTTATTTAGCTTGTTCATTGTCGGTGTTCCAAGTGTTGATTTTATACATGCTACAAAACAATTTATTTTTATTTTTAACTAAATGTTTAATTGACAGTTGAGTAAGCAAATGAGCATAAGACAAAATATGTTGAATTAGTATCAATCTTCTATTGTAATCCATTGGAAATACTGGAGTATCTTTCACATATAAGTAATCTCTAATCGTAGTCAAACAAATTAAATTCTCATATTCATCTTTTCCATAAAAAATATTTATATATTTTTCATATTTTTGTACTAACTCTTTTCCATTAAGTCCTCGATTTTTCAATAACTTATCTCTTAAAGCTGTTTTATCTAAAAATCCTTTATGATGCACTATTGCATGTCTAAATTCAGAAATCAATTGCATTAAAAAATCATAATTTGAACTTGGAATTTTTTTATCAAAATATTGTTTAAGGTCAAATCTATTCTCAAAAACTTTGATAATGCTATAAGGTTTTTCTTTTTTCTTTTTTATTTGTTCAAAAAACCAATCTATTCTCTTGTTTGAAATACCATTAAGTTGTATTTCCCCAAAATCTGAAGCATTCCAAAAATCATTATCTAAATATCCCATAACCGAATACAATTTTTCTGTAAATTTTTCATACATTTCATAAGCTTCTACCAAAAACCATTGCATTTGTTTGTTATAGTGAAAAAATATATCATCACTTGTTTGTTCAAGTGTTTTTTCGACTCGTAAATCACTTATTATTTTTTCATGTTGATTCAAAATATCAAAATAAACTGGTCGTTTTGACGAATGAAAATCTATATTTGAATGATTTTTTTTATACTCTTCAATCTCTGATAGATATTTTTCATAACTTTTTTGAACTATATCTGCATAAAAAGCTAGTTCATGGACATTTTGTTCAAACTCTTCAAATATATTTTTAACACAAATTGGCATGATTATTGCCCCCTCTTTCCCCGTCATCTCTTAATACATTTTAAAGAAGTCATCCCCTCTGTTTTCAATGCAAATGGTAGAGTTTTTTTCGCTCGCTTGAACCCGCTATATTTAACTGTTTTCTGTACTTGGCGATGGTGCGTCTTACCATCTGGACTTTGAATTTGTCTTGAATCATCTCCAAGAGTTTCATGTCGCTTAGCGGTTTTTTCCTATTCTCATTTTTAACAAGGTTTACAACAAACTCTTTTATGGCGGCGTTTGAGACGTCCTCGTCTATGGCGGTGGTAAAAAACTCTTTCATGGCAAATATGCCTCTGTTGCAGGCTATATACTTGTTTGCAATTGCCCTTGAGATGGTTGAGGGATTATGTCCAAACTCATCTGCCAAAGTCTTTAGAGTAAGCGGCATAATTGCTCCGCCACTAAAGAACTCATACTGATACTCGACTATCATAAGCCCAACTTTGTAAAGTGTCGCTTTTCTCATATCTAGCGCATCTACAAGGCTTTTTGCCTCTTTGATTTTCTGGGAGACGTACTCATGCTCTACGCCGTAGTTTGTGTCGATATTTATTGTCGGATAGTAGGCATCGTTTAGCTTAACCTCTATTGAGTCGTCATCATTGAAAAATATCATCAAATCGGGAACGACATGCGAAGACTCCTCTTGATATTCAATAGCTGGAGGATTTTTAAAAGTGCCCAAAACACGCATAACTTCCGCAAAATCGGCTTCATCAGAGTAGTCATGTATATTTTGCAAATCTTCTATCACTTTTATTGCCAGAGGGTAGGCTTTATCGCTTATATCGGAGCTATCAAGCTGAAACAAAAAAGACTCGGCAAGGTTCTTTGCGGCAATTCCCACAGGCTCTACATGTGCAAAGCGAAGACGTACCTTTTCAAATTCTGACATGTTAATATTTTCTTTAATGCAAAAAGCTTCGCTATCTCCCTCGTAGTAGCCGTTCTCATCAAGGTTTGCAACAACAAAGGAGGCGATTTTTTGCGAGAGCGGAGTGGGAAAAAGCGGAGCGCCTATCTGCTCGTCCAAAACATCAAACAAAGAACGGTAAGCAATAGTCAAAGCCTCTATCTGCTCGGTTCTTGTGTTGCTAACAGAGTTGCTTGTAATTTTTTTCGGGAGAAACTTCTCAAAGCTCTCCTCAAATCCCGAAGTTACTTCAACAACAGGATTTCCCTCAATAAATGGCGACATCGCCTCGCCCAAATCGCTTAGGCTTGAGTGTAAAATTGGCAGCCAATTACGCAGAGTATTTGAAAGTTTATGCTTATTTTCAACGCTTTGCGTCTGCTTTAATGCTGCCATAGTAGAATAAGCTTACTAGAGCTTAAACTCCTCGCCGAGGTAGTATTTGCGCACATCTGGGTTTTGTCCTATCTCTTTGCTTGTTCCGCTTGCCAAAAGCGAGCCTGATTTTATAACGTAAGCTCTATCGCATACATCCAAAGTCTCTCTGACGTTGTGGTCGGTGATAAGCACGCCGATACCGTAAGAAACAAGCTGTTTTATAACCGTCTGAATATCCATAACCGCTATCGGGTCAACCCCTGCAAACGGCTCATCAAGAAGCAGAAATTTAGGCTCGTTTACCAAGGCGCGGGCTATCTCAACACGGCGTCTCTCTCCACCGCTCAGACTTACTCCTTTTCTGTAGCGAATCGGCTCGATGTTAAACATGTCAAGAAGCTCTAAAATCCTCTTCTCCTGCGCATCTTTATCCTTTATCTTTACCTCTGCGGCAATAAGCAAATTGTCCTCAACGCTCAAATCTTTAAATATAGACGCCTCCTGCGGAAGATAGCCTATTCCCTTTAAAGCTCTTTGGTGAAGCGGCATGCCTGATAGATTTTCATCATCAAAAAAGACCTCTCCGCCGCTTGCTTCAACAAGTCCGCAAATCATATAAAAAGTGGTTGTTTTACCGGCTCCGTTTGGTCCTAAAAGCCCGACAACTTCGCCGCTTCTAACCTCAAGACTCATACCCTTTACAATCTCAAGATTTTTTATCTTTTTCTTTAAATCAATTGCTCTTAATACATGCATATTTTGTACTCTCTTTTATTGTCTGAAATTTTTTCTATATCGATTACCATGGTCTTTATCTCTGCCGAAGTTAAAATATTTATCAACTCATCATCCCCCCACTCAACGAAGTGAAGCCCATCTCTCTCAAGCTCTTCAAGCATTCCAAGCGACATAAAATGCTCCAGTCCCTGATTGTACATGTCGTAGTGAAAAATCTTATCTCCGTAGCAGTGCTGAAGCGAAAATGTTGGCGAGGTAACTTCATCATGAGTTCCCAAAAACTTTGCCATCTTCTTGACAAATGTCGTCTTTCCTGCCGCCAAATCTCCGCGCAAAACAACTACACCGCTTGAAAAATCTTTAGCTATATCTTCAAGCATAGTGTCAAGCTCATCCAAGCCAAGAACATATTTTTTCATAATTTATTTGATATTTCAATGATTTGTTTTAGCTTTTCTTTGGCTTTTCCCGATTTGATAGCCATCTGTGCCATCTCTAAGCCATCTTGTATATCACGAGCCAAACCATCAACCATCAAAGCGGATGCCGCGTTTATCATCACAATATCTCTTTGCGCGTCAGTCGATTTGCCATCAAAAATATTATATAATATCTGTGCATTATCTTTTGCATTTCCGCCTACGATAGTCTTTAGCGGAACTCTTTTTATGCCGTACTCACGAGGGTCAATTATAAACTCATGAACAGCCCCGTCTTTTAGCTGTGAAGCGTACGTTATATCGCTTATGCTTATCTCATCCATTCCCTCAGAAGAACTTACCACAAGCGTTGACGAGGCACCGTTTATGCGAAGCGCCTCTGCAATTTTTGGTACAAATGCTTTGTTGAAAACTCCAAGTAGCGACTTTTTCGCTCCAGCCGGATTTGTAAGCGGTCCAAGAATGTTAAAAATTGTCTTGTCTGGTATAGTTTTTCTAACAGGCATAATAAACTTCATAGCAGGGTGATGATTTTGCGCAAACATAAAAGTAAAACCTGACTCTTCTAAAAGTCTAGCGCTATTTTCTATACTCAAATCAAGTCTAACGCCAAGCTCTTCAAACATATCCGCGCTGCCTGACTTTGAAGTAACGGAGCGGCTTCCGTGTTTTGCCACCATACTCCCGCATGATGCGCACAAAATCGCCACTGTTGAAGAGATATTGAAACTTCCTATCTTATCTCCGCCAGTGCCGACTATATCAATAACTTTTGCGCGCAAATAGTTTGATATCGGGAGCAAAATTGCAAAAGAGCGCATAACTTCGGCGGCAGCGGCAATAGTTTGAGTATTCATACTTTCATCAAGCTTTACGCTTAAGAGAAACTCCCTCATCTGCTCATCGTTCATCTCATGCTTAAAAAGTGAAGTAAATAAGCTCTTTGCCTCTTCATAATTCATGAAATCTCCTCGATATACTCATTTTGCAAACTTTTTGGTGTTGATTTTGCGGTGGGAATTTGAAGCACTTTATACTTTTTTACCGACTCAAGGTAGTTGATTGTAATAACAGTTCCGACTTCGACATTTTTGCTCGCTTTTGCGACAATGCCGTTTACCAAAACTACGCCGCTCTCTATCATATCCTGCGAAACTGAGCGTCTTTTTGTTATATTTACCGCGTTTAAAAACTTATCTACTCTCATTAATTAATACTCATAATCTAATATTTTTGTATATTGTAGAGTATTAAAACTGAAAAGAATGTAATAGTTGGAACATTTTTTGCATTAAAATGAAGATTCCTAAAAGAGTTCAACGTATGCTATACTTAAAGCATAAATTTTTTAAGGCATTGCATTGTTTAAATTTCATCTTAATAAAAAAATCTTTTGGTTTATTACGCTATTTATCGTTGTTGCAAACTCTTTTTTGACTTTTTATATCTACAACCAGACACAAAAAGCCATTAAAATAAGAGCCTTTGCCAGAGGAGAGTCACTTAAAGAGTATTTTCTTGCCATGCGTTATGTTTACCATCAACAATTTTTAAAAAGTGGTTTAGAGCTAGATGAGACAACTGTTGGATTTTTACCTGCGCACGCATCCACACTTATAAGTGATAGGTTTTCCGAGATTTCAAACGATGGAATAACCATTAGAAATGTTACAGATAAGCCAAGAAATCTTAAAAACGCTGCAGATAGCTTTGAACTTGAAGCTATACAATATTTTAAGAAAACCAAAAATACTCAAGCGCAAATTAAAAAAATCAAACAAAACTCTCAAGAGATTCTACACTACACCGCACCGCTTGTTATAGAGAAGTACTGTATCGCTTGTCATGGAAGCAAAGAGGAGGTTTTTCCTTCTGTTTTAAAGATGTATGACACTGCTTATGATTATAAAGTAGGGGATATCCGAGGCGTTACAAGCATTAAAATTCCAATAGATAGCTTAGAGAAAGCAGCTATTAAAAGCTTTTATCAAACTGCGATATTTACGTGGAGTATTATTTTGTTACTTCTTGTTGTTATTTATTTTGCTATCAACAAACTCACCAGACAAGAGGTAGAGCAAAAAACACTCCTGCAAGAAGAGGTAAGAAAAAAAACTGCCGATTTAGAGAAACAAAAAAATGAGCTCCAAATTGCAAACAAAAATCAAAAACATCTTTTTTCTATACTAAGAACCGTTTCGGATTGCAATCAAATCCTCATTACAGCCAAAAATATCGATGAACTCATAAGTGACACGGCTCTCTCGATGCACTCAAATACGACTTTTGCATGTGTTAAAGTATTGACGCTTCATGTTGTAAAAGCTTCTATCGGACTTGATGAGGACTTTAGTATTCTACCTTTAGAGATGGATGTTTTTGAAAACAACAAATTTATGCTGATGAAAATTTCTGATGAAAACTTACCTCTTGAGTGTAAAAGAAGAATGCAAAAATACAAACTAAGCGAAATTTATCTAGTCCCCCTTAAAAAAGATTATCATGCAAAAAAGACTCTTGGCGTTATAAGTATCGGCACTATGGAGGAAAAGGGATTAAGTAAAGAAGAACAAGATATGATAAACGAGCTTGCAGGCGATGTCGGTTTTGCGCTCAACTCTTTTCATCAAAAAGAGGCGATTAATCAATTGTCTTTTTATGACACGCTTACCTATCTGCCGAATCAAAAACTCTTTGAACAACACCTCTCTCAAGCTTTAACCCAAAGCAGTAAAAATCTGAAATACGGCGCAATTCTGTTTTTGGATTTTGACAATTTTAAAGATATAAATGACTTAATGGGTAAGGATACAGGAGATTTTATTTTAAAAGAGAGTGCTCAAAGATTAATCTCCAAAGCCCAAACGACTTCTCTTGCGGCAAGACATAGCGGTGATAAGTTTTCTATCCTTTTAGAAAACTTATCCCCAAAAGAAGAAGAAGCAGCCGTAATCGCCGAAAACTTTGCAAAAGAGATACAAGAGACATTAAAAGAGGCTTTTATCATAGAAAAAAAATCTCTTTATCTCACATGCAGCATAGGAATCGTACTCTTTTTAGATCACAAAGTAAATCCGGATAAACTCTCCAATCAAGCCGAATACGCCATGAGAAGCGCTAAAAAAGAGGGAAAAAATACGATTCGTTTTTACAATGAGTCTCTGCAGCATACAACCAACTCAAAACTGCAAATGCTTCTTGAGCTTAAAAAAGCTTTTGTGCAAAAAGAGTTTGTTCTATACTACCAGAAACAATTTGATAAAAATGAAAAGGTTTTGGGCGTTGAAGCTCTCATAAGATGGGTACATCCGCTAAGAGGAATGATATCTCCCGCAGAGTTTATACCGCTTGCCGAAGAGTATGGAGTCATAAAAGAGATAGGTCGGTTTGTACTTGAGAGTGCTACGGATCAACTTGTGCTCTGGAGAGATGATGCGATAAAAAAAGAGTGGAGAATCTCCGTAAATGTAAGTCCTATCCAGTTTAAAGAAGAGGGGTTTGTTGAGGAACTAAAAGCACTTATCGACTCCAAAAATGTTAATCCCCAAAAAATAAGAGTTGAAATTACAGAGGGTGTTTTTATAGAAAATGAAGGGGATATTACGCAAAAGATAGAGGCTTTAAAAAGCTTTGGTATCTCTTTATCCATAGATGATTTTGGAACAGGATATTCAAATCTTAAATATCTTAAAAACCTACAAATTGATGAACTGAAAATCGACCAATCTTTTGTTTTTGGTCTAAACAATAACAACTCCGAAAAAACAATAGTTAAAACTATTATCCTAATGGGCAAAGAGTTTAATCTTGAGGTTATTGCCGAGGGCGTTGAGACAAAAGAGCAGTTTGAGCTTTTAAAAGAGCTGGGATGTGACTTTTTTCAAGGCTATCTCTTTGCAAAACCTTGTCCCATAGAAGACTTGGAGTCTAATTCATGCAAGTAGATAAAGAAAAAATAATTAAAGGCGCCATAATAGTTGTACTGTTGCTTATTATTATTTTACTACTTATTTTAGGAGTTTTAAGCTCTGACTTTACAAAACTAAAAAAATACAATATTGCAAACGACTCCCCAAGAGAATCGGTTTATAACCGCACAATACTCTCAAATCTAAGCAACGGAATGAAGGTCTCCATAAGCAGTGAAAACAGAGCAAATCTAGGTGATTTTGTCTTTAACATCTCGGGAGATAAAAAACTTATTGCGAATATCGCTATAAAGTATAAGCCCATAAAAGATGATAGTTCATGGTTTAGCAATCGTGATGAAATTGAACAGGAAATTCTTAAAAAAGGGATTATTTTAAGAGATGCAACAATAAACACGATGCTCGGATACTCCACCGCCAGTGCAAACAATGAGAAAATGAGGCAGAAGCTAAAAGAGACCCTAAATAAAAATCTCTCTAAGAGTGAGATTGAAGAGGTCTATTTTAATGAGTTTATCATTCAATAAACAGACCTCGTTTAATTAAAATTGCGGTTGAAGGAAAGGGATAACCTGCTTTTTACGGCTTAAAACGCCATCAAGCCACGCTTGGTTGTTCTGGATTTTAATCTTAAACGCGTTCTCAACCTTGCTCAAATCATCGCTTATAACTAAAAGTTGAGAGCCCTCTTTCATAATGTCTGTTAAAAGGATGATGATTGTGTGAAGTCCGTCTTCTTGCTTCATTAGCTTCATATCTTCAAAGAGCTCGTTTATTCTGCTGTTTAAAACCGAGATGTCTACCATCTCAAGCTGACCTATTCCTACCTTTGTTCCGTTCATGTCAAACGCTTTGTAGTCTCTTGTGTTTAGGTTGCGAGCACTCGCACCCTCAACAGCTGATTTTGCTATAAACATCTCCATACCAAGAGCTTTATAATCTTCAACTCCGCAAATCTCAGCGAGCTCTTTTACAGCTTTTGTGTCGATTTTTGTACATGTAGGAGATTTAAAGATTACGGTATCGCTTAAAATCGCGCACATCATCATTCCTGCTATATCTTTTGGAATATCAACTTTATGATAGTCGTACATCTCTTTGATTACCGTGTTTGAACAGCCTATCGGGCGTATCCAGCACTCTAAAGGAGTATCGGTCGTAATGTCGCCAAGCTTATGATGGTCAACAATGCCCAAAATAGTTGCTTCTTTTATATCTTTTGGAGCTTGAGCAAGGTCGGAAAAATCAACCAAATATACATTTTCACCTGCGTAAGAGGTTTTAAGTTCAGGCAGTGTACCGCCAAACTTCTTTAGTATAAACTCCGTCTCTGGAGAGATATCGCCCTGACGCGTAGCAACGCAATCCTCGCCGAGCTGATTTTTCAGATATGAAAGAGAAATAGCCCCGACAATAGAGTCGGAGTCTGGATTTGTATGACCAAAAATATATGTTGACATGCGAGTAGCCTTTAAATTTTTCGTAATTATACTTAAAAAGATTAAAACAAATGTTTCAAAAATGATATAATTTTCCAATGAATGAAGAGATAAGCAACGCGCAAAATATATATCTGTACCATGGTTTACTAATTTTTGGCGGCCTTTTAATCGTTGCCATACTCATTCACATGCTCTACCATAGACGCTCGCCAAGCGCCATTATCGCTTGGATTCTCTCCATTATCCTTATCCCGTATATCTCCGTTCCGCTCTATCTTATAATCGGTCTAAGAAAAAGAAAAAACAGATACAAAAAGAGCTCTCTAAAGCTTAAGAACCAGCCCAACGACCAAAACAGGTGCTTTGAGATATATACAGACTCAACAAAAGCGTATGAGTCATTTATGGAGTGCATAGAAAAAGCCAAAAGTTCCATCTACATAAGCACCTATATATTTATGTATGACAAAGTTACAAAAGAGATTATAAAAGCACTGATAAAAAAAGCAAATGAGGGCGTAGAGGTAAAGATACTCTTAGACTCTCTTGGCTCTATCATTCTATATCTCTCACAATACAGACTAAGAGGGCTAAAAAAAGCTGGGGTAGAGATAGAGTTTTTCATGCCGATATTTCATATGCCATTTAGAAACTACATAAACCTGAGAAATCACAGAAAAATATACATTTTTGACAATGAAAAAGTTATAAGCGGAGGAGCAAACCTCTCTGATGAGTATTTAGGGCCTGTTTTTAGTAAAAAAAGATGGGAAGATATCATGTTTCTTATCGAGGGCTCATCGGTAGAGCAATATTTTGAGATATTTGCCTCGGACTGGTTCTACGCTTCAGATGAGAGGTTAGAATTTAACAAAGAAAAAGAAGAGCCTCAGGGCGATATATATCTGCAAGTTGTTCCATCGGGACCGGATATGGAGAGGGATGCTCTTTATGAGGCGCTCCTCTTTGCAATATACGGCGCAAAAGAGAAAATTTACATCATTACCCCATACTTCATCCCAAATAACTCTCTCATTGAAGCGCTTATCATCGCGCACCACAAAGGAGTGGATGTAAGACTTATTACGCCAAAAGAGGCAAACCATACGATAGTAAACCTTGTAAGAAGCTCATACATGAGAGAGCTTGAAGAGGCAGGAATAAAAATCCATCTCTACAACGGAGCAATGCTTCATGCAAAAGCTATACTTTTTGATGACAAAAGCGTTGTGCTTGGAAGTGTAAACTTTGACAACAGAAGTCTCTTTTTAAACTACGAAGTGGCCGTATTTGTCAACTCGCTTAGAGTTATAGAGGAGATAGAGATGTGGGCAGATAGGCTTATAACAAACTCCTCTTTTGGTACAAAAAATGTCTCTGACTTGAAAAGAGTTTTTGAAAACCTTATGCGAATAATGGCGCCGCAGCTTTAATGGCAGAGTTATAAGATGTTCAAACCAAACAGTTTTGTCAAGTCGCTAAAACACCAAGAAACAGAGCTTAGTAGCGAGTTTTGTGTTCTTTGCTGGAACGTCGCAAAACTTTCGCTTAAAAGCTCTTACAAAGATTTTGTAAACACTCTTATAAAAAAGTACGATTTGGATATTTTGCTTCTGCAAGAGGTAAAAAAAAGCATCTCGCATGAGCTTGAACTTCACGACTACTCCTATGTTTTATCGCCAAATATTGAGACAAAAAAGCATATTTTCGGGGTTTTGAGTGCATTTAAAAGCTCATGCTACAGCGAGCTATCGCTGCTTACAAAAAAACGCGAACTGCGATGTGCCACACACAAAATTTCTCTTATCACACATCATAAAATCTCAGAAGAAGAGACGCTTCTTATAGTCAATCTGCATGCCATAAACTTTGTGCACAACAGTGATTTTAAAAACGAGCTGAACTATATACACATGAGCATCAAATCACACGGCGGAGCTATGATAGTTGCGGGAGACTTCAACACATGGAACCTAAAAAGAGTTCAGTATCTAAACGAGTTCAGCGACGATTTAGGCTTAAAAAAAGTAGAGTTTGAGAGCGAAAAAGATATAAAGAAGATTTTTTCCAACTCGCTTGATTATATCTTTTACAGAGGTTTGGAACTGACATTTTCAGCCGTCATAGACAGTAAAAAAATATCAGACCACAACCCGATTATCGCAAAGTTTAAACGCTAAGAAGACCTCTAAAGATTAGATTGCCGCGCTTCGCTCACAATGACAAAGTGGGTTACAATAACTGTCATTGCGAGAAGCGAAGCGACGAAGCAATCTAAACATTAATTAATAAACTCTACAACTTCATCAAAACCCACTCTTAACTGCGAAGACTGCTCATTTATCCTATATCCGAACGGCAGTACCAAAGAGAGTTGATATTTTTTAGTATCAAGATTTAAAACTCTCTCTACATTCTCTTTCTCAAGCCCCTCAATTGGGCAGCTGTCGACACCTAGCGTTGCCGCACAAGTCATCATATTTGCCGCAGCAATGTAAGTCTGTCTTGCAGTCCAGCAGAGTATATTTTCATCACTATCAAGTGTTTTTTGAAGGTGTTTTGCATACAAATCTATGTAAAAATCAAACTTCTCTTTTGGCATTTCACGGCGCAAAAATCTCTTTGCAGGTATGCCTGATTCTACTTTGACACTCTCTATCGCAGCCAAAACAACAACCAGATGAGAGCATGAAGTAATCTGCGGCTGATTCCAGCAAAAAGGTCTGATTTTAGCCTTTAGCTCCTCATTTGTTATAACCAAAAACTTCCACGGCTCCATCCCAAACGATGAGGGAGATTTTCGCCCTGCTTCGAGTATCTCTCTTATATCTTTGTCCGATATCTTCTTAGTCTCGTCAAAAAGTTTGCACGCATGCCTAAAATCCATCGCCTCTTTAAATGTTTTACTCATAACGTCTCCTCATAGCTTTGTCTTGAAGTCTCTATTTAAATAAAAGATTATATACTTCCAAAATTAACAGCTACAATCAAAAGAAACAATTTTATGGAAAATTTTGCACTTATTTTTAGCGCTATTTTTATTGGATATATTTTAAGCAAATCAGACTCTTTTTCAAAAGAAACGCCGCTTATTTTAAATCAATTTATTCTCTATATTTCAGCACCTGCACTTATTCTGCTTAAGATTCCACAGCTTAGTTTTTCCACTGAGACGCTCATCCCCGTTTTTATCGCATGGAGTGTTATGAGCATCAGCGCTATAGCTGTTTTTTACCTCTCAAAACTCTTTTCATTTACAAAAGAGGTAACAGGCTCTTTAATGCTTGTAGCAGTTTTAGGGAATACTTCTTACCTAGGCATTCCCATAATAAGTGCCTATTTTGGCGAAGATGCGCTCGGATATGTGGTAATGTATGACCAACTTGGTTCTTTTATAGTGCTCTCAACTTATGGAACTTTTATCTCTGTTTACTATTCGAGTACAAAAGATGTAGATATACGCGCACTTTTTTTAAAGATACTCTTTTTTCCGCCATTTATAGCCCTTATTATCGCACTTTTTTTTATGGGAACATCTTTTCATCCCGTTATACAAAGCGTACTTGCCTCGCTCGCTAGCACTATTGTCCCTTTGGCACTTGTAGCTGTGGGACTTCAGCTTCGTTTTAGGCTTCCAAAAGAGGATTTAAAGCCTTTTGGCATAGCTCTGGTTATAAAACTTATCTTTGCTCCGATAGTTGCAATTGCTATCTGCTACATTTTTTCTTGGGATAATAAAGCAGCTCAAATCTCTATCATGGAAGCATCAATGGCGCCTATGATAACAGCGGCAGCTGTAGCTTCTATGGCAGGTTTGGCTCCGCGCCTTAGCTCTGCCATCGTTGGATACGGAATACTCTTATCGTTTTTTACCACATGGGTTGTGTATAATTTTATAATTTAAGTAAAAAAGAGTTTTTATGCAGTGTTATTGTAACAGCAAAAAAGAGTTTAGCGAGTGTTGCGAACCATATCTAAGCGGTGTTTCAAAGCCATCAACGGCATTAGAGCTAATGAGAAGCAGATACAGCGCGTATGTGCTTGGAGACGGTGCGTACATTATAAAAACAACCGTCAAAGAGAACAGATGCGATGATGATTTGGAGCTTATAGAAGAGTATGCAAAAAGCGTTACATGGCTTGGTCTTGAAATTCTACATGTAGAAAAAAATATAGTTGAATTCAAAGCTTATTACAAAGATGCAAACGGTCTGAAAGTTCAGCATGAAAAGAGCAATTTTATCTATGAAGACGGAGTGTGGCTATACAGAGACGGCAAAATGTATAACTCTAAAATAGAGCGCAACGAGCCGTGTCCGTGCGGGAGCGGTAAAAAGTACAAAAAGTGCTGCGGAGCTTTATAGACTTCGCAATCTTAGAGCTTTGCTATATACTCCAACACCTCCGCGGCTCCTCCGCGAAATGCAACCCTCTCTGAACGCTTTTGTATCTGATAGTCATACATCGGGTCGTAATACTGCACCAGAAGGTACTCAACCCACTCTCTGTAGCCATCAAACGAGCCATCATTTTGCTGTTTTTGCAAAGCGGCTTCAAAGATTTTGGTAAGCTCATCGTGTCTCTGATTTCCAAGCCGCCTGATTATGCGAAACATAGCACTCTCAATGCTTTGGCGCCACGAAGCAAGCGGATTTTCAAAACCTGCACTCTCATAGCTTTTTTGCGCTTCAATGACATACTCGTTTAGCGTTATATCTATCCTCTCTTCTATCGGCGTATCAAGAACTACAAGAGGTGCTTCTGACATTATGGATAAAAAACTATCAGGCATAAAAACGCTGCCGACATGCTTTCCCTCATCCTCAAAAACAAGATGTTTAAATCCCTCTTGTATCTTTTGAATCAGCTCATACGCCAGATTGTTCTCAAAATCAATCTGCGAAGTCTGCGGCGTAATTCTTTGCCCAAACGACGAGCCTCTGTGGTTTGCAAGCCCTTCAAGGTCGATTGCATTTGGCATCTTTTTGAGCTCTATTGTCTTTCCTGAGCCTGTTCGTCCGCCCAAAATTATAGGCTTGAAGTGCTGATGAGAAGACTCCAGCTCTCTTAAAAGATAGTTTCTAAACGCTTTATATCCGCCCTTTAAGCGCAATATCTTCCTGCCGCTTTGGCGTATCCACTCTTGAGATATTCTAGAGCGCTGACCGCCTCTAAAGCAGTAGAGAAGCGCAGACGGATTTGCATCCATAAAATCAAGCCAAGATTGTACGCGCTGCTCTTTTATCTCCCCGCTAACTAACCTGTGCCCAAGCTCCACTGCCTTCGTGTTACCCTGATTTTTATAGCAAATTCCTACCTCATGTCTCTCTTCATCGCTCATTATAGGAAGATTTACGGCATTTAAAAATGCCCCTTTTTTAAACTCGACCGGTGCGCGGACATCTATAAGCGGAGTTTTGTTTAGGACAATAGACCTAAAATCATCAAAGAGTTCAGACACTTATAAAACCTCTACCAGATGTTTTTTACGTGCAACCGTCTCGCCGATTGGCTCAAGGTTTAAACCTGCTGCGCGTGCTGATTCATAAAACTCTTCCAGAGCATCTTTTTTTACAAAGACAAGAAGTCCGCCTGAAGTTTGGGCATCGCAAAGTATCTCTCTTTGTCTATCGCTCATCTCTGAAATTTTATGACCGTAGCTCATAAAGTTTTTGCGGGAACCGCCCGGTATACAGCCTAAAGCTCTATATTTTTCAACATTTTTCAAAAGCGGAACTTTCTCAAACCATACGTTTGCACTTATTTCGCTTGCCTCACACACCTCGCTCAAATGCCCCAAAAGACCAAACCCCGTAATGTCAGTCATAGTCACCACACTCTTTAGGCTTGCAAAAGCTGCACCCATTTTATTGAGCGTTGTCATGGCTTCTATAGCCACATCGATGTCGCCCTCTTCTATCTTTTTTTGCTTTTGCGCGGTTGTGAGTATGCCTATGCCGATGGGTTTTGTCAAAAATATAAGACAATCTTCCTGCGCCATAGAGTTTTTCATAAGGTTGCCGTTATCCACTATTCCGGTCACTGCAAGCCCGAAAATCGGCTCAGGAGAGTCTATGGAGTGCCCGCCAGCAAGAGGGATTCCCGCATCTTCGCAAGCCGCTCGCCCTCCGTCAATCACCTGACGGGCAACATCAGCACTTAACTTGTCAATCGGCCATCCAAAGATAGATATTGCCATAAGAGGCTTCCCGCCCATCGCATAAATATCACTTAGCGCGTTTGTCGCAGCAATGCGCCCGAAAGTAAAAGGGTCATCCACAATAGGCATAAAAAAGTCTGTCGTTGAGAGAACAGATGTGCCGTTGCTCAAATCATAAGCCGCCGCATCATCTTTATGCTCGTTTCCTACAAGAAGCTCTGGAAAAAAAGTGCTTGAGATATTAGTTTTTAGTATCTCATCAAGAAGCATCGGAGAGATTTTGCATCCGCACCCAGCTCCGTGGCTATATTCGGTAAGTTTTGTTTGTTGCATTTTTTCCTGACTATTAAAAAATATTTACTTTGTGCAATTTTACTCTACTTTTACACTGTTTTCAATTTTTATTGCACTTCATACCAAAATAACAAAAAATATTTATTGCTGTTTAAGCAATTTTTAATAAGGGGGGGGGTAAAGTCTTTGTTTCATTTCAAATACTAAGTTGCGATGAATTGATTTTAAAAACAAAAAAGGAAATAAAAATGCAAAAAAATGCAAAAAAAGTTTTTATTACAGCTGTATTGGCGGTAGTCTCACTGAGCGGGATGACTTTAGAAGAAGCGAATATAATAGTTGACTCTACAAATGATTTCGCAATTAAACAATTATATATTTGTGAGCGGGAAGCATCTTTCATATATAATAATCCAAAAGAGTGTATAAAAGCTGCGCAATTATCCAAAAAAGAAGCCTCTTTTGGTATTAAGACCTATGGAACATACGAAAAATACGTAGCTGTAATGTATTCTAATGCTGCAATTATTTACAGAAGCAAGAAAGATCATTCTAATGAAAATACAATGAATCAAAAAGCATTACAATATAATCCGAATCATGATACAGCAAACCTTAACTTAGGCGTGAATTATTACAACGGCGAAGGTGGTAAAGTTAATAAATATAAAGCATATGAACATTTTAAAATTGCAGCAAAAGAAGGTAATGTACGGGCTCAAAACAATCTTGATTTTTTATGCAAAGAGAGCCCTTGGGCGTGTAAATAAAAAACAAGGAGAAAAGAGATGAAAAAGTTAGTAAAAATAATAGTGGTTGCTGTTTTGATGGCAAATTCGGTTTGGGCTGCAACCCTAGAAGAATTTAATGAAGCTATTACTTATAGCTACAATCCAATAATGAAACAGGCTCTACTTTGTGAAAGAGAAGCGGGTTATCTTTTCAAAAATCCCATGGAATGCATAAAAGCTGCACAAATTTCTTTAAAAGAATACAACACATTAGCAGATAAGCCATATGGAAACTTTCAGGAATATACTGCCACGATGTATTCTAACGCTGGTAGTATCTACGATGATATTAAAGATTATGACAATGCTATCAAAATGTACAAAAAGGCATTAGAGATTTCACCAAGTAATATTTCTGCAAATATTAATTTTGGTTCATCATATTACTTGGGAAAAGGTGTCGACAAAAATCTGATAAAAACTTATGAATATTTTCGAGTAGCTGCAAAACAAGGTGATCAAGATGCCCAAATGAGACTTCTTTATTTATGTGAAAAAAATCCTTGGGCATGTAAATAAAGTTTAGCTAATATCTTCCTCGTTCCCACTTTTCAAGTGGGAATGCATACTAATCTGCATCTCTAAAATTACAAAAGAGGTTCTACATGTTAAAAAAATCTGCACTCTTTACTCTCTTGGCTCTCTCGTTAGCGTCAAGCCTTATAGCAGAGAGTTATGTCTATGTCGGTGCATCAAAAGCAGATATGATGGATGAGCAGTCAATAACCACTTTTAGCATCGGCTACGGTTTTAGCAAAGTCTTTAGCAACTGTGTTATGGCTGGGTTTAGCACATCGTATCATCAGGGCGATTTTGAAGATAGTAGTGTCTCAGACAGCTCTTGGTTTAACGGTATTGGAGTTGATTTTCACTTAGGTTACAGCCCGACAAAGCCGCTTGCACTCTACGGCATTGCAGGGTATCAGATGCAAGCCATAAGCTCAAGCACATCGGCAGGCGGTTTTGGTTATGGAGCAGGAGTCTCTTATAAGTTTTTTGAACATGTAGCACTCGCACTGGAGTACAGAACATACGATATGGAAGTCCCAAATTTAAACTATAAATACGACTATGACACAATGGATGCGCTTATCCGTTTTGTGTGGTAGGAAAATATAAAATATTAACCATTCATAAAAAGTATGGTAAAATATGGCAAATATCTAAAGGTTTCTGCCATGACTAAAAAAATAACCATAACACTCGAAGAAAATTTGATAGAAGAACTCTCTATTGTTGCGATGGATAGCGGGAAGAAAAAAGCTCAAATCATCAGAGAGGCACTGCAGGATTATTTTGATACTCAAGCAGTTACAAAAACGGTTCAAGAGTATAAAATGGGCGGACTTAAAACCATCTCACATCAAGATGTAAGAGCGACTCTTGGCCTATAACATCGAGTATGACCAAAAAGCTCTCAAGCAACTCCAAAAGATTGACAAGAGCATAGCTTCAAAAATACTTGATGGCATAGAAGAGTTTGCATCTGAGCCTGTTCTTACAAAAATCAAAAAACTAAAAACACCTTTTGATGGAGCGTACAGACTTAGAATCGGAGATTATAGAGTTGTGTTTTATCAAGAGAACAACCTTATGCTAATATCTAGAATAGCCCACAGAAAAGAAGTTTATATATAAAAAACTTCTAAAAACTAGATTGCCACGCTTGTCATTGCGAGGCTTTAGCCGTGGCAATCTTAATGACAAAGCCACGTTACTGCAAGACTTCAAAGAGCTAGATTGCGGCGCTTCGCTCGCAATGACGGTCATTACAAATTCTTACTTCTCCTCGTCATTGCGAACGAAGTGAAGCAATCTAAAACATAAAAAGTTCTACTCTTTACCTATGAAGCGCGAGTTCTTTTGCTAGATACTCGCCAGTATAACTGCCTGTTTTCTTGTATTCACTTGCCACTTTTTCAGGGCTTCCCTCAGCGATAATAAGGCCGCCGCCGCTTCCGCCCTCTGGACCCATATCTATAACATAGTCTGCATTTTTTATCATGTCTAGATTATGTTCGATGATAAGCACCGAGTTTCCAAGCTCTACAAACTTGTGAAGCACGCCCGTAAGTCTGTCAACATCCGCAAAATGAAGCCCTGTTGTCGGCTCATCGAGTATATAGAGCGTTTTGCCCGTATCTTTGCGGCTGAGCTCTTTACTTAGCTTGATTCTTTGCGCCTCACCGCCTGAGAGCGTCACTGCATTTTGCCCAAGAGTAATGTAGCCAAGTCCGACATCTACAAGGGTTGAGAGTATCTGATTTATCTTTGGTATCGGTCTGAAAAACTCATAAGCCTCTTCCACGCTCATATTTAGCACGTCAGATATATTTTTGCCTTTGTAAAAAACTTCCAATGTCTGCTGGTTGTATCTCGTTCCGCGGCATGTGTCGCACTTGACCATAATGTCTGGCAAAAAGTGCATCTCTATCTTGTTTTCGCCCTCGCCTTGGCACTTTTCACATCTTCCGCCGTTGACGTTAAAACTAAATCTTGAGCTTGTGTAGCCTCTTATTTGCGACTCTTTTGTCTGTGCAAAGAGATTTCTTATCTCATCCATCACGCCCGTATATGTTGCGGGGTTTGAGCGCGGTGTGCGTCCGATAGGGCTTTGGTCTAGGTAAATTACCTTATCTACATTCTCAAGCCCGTTTATCTCAACGCCTGCCACTTTGTTTACTTTTCTGGCATGGTTTAAAAGCTCTCTTGCTGTGGGAAGAAGTGTTTGAAGCATAAGAGAGCTCTTACCGCTTCCGCTAACCCCCGTGATACACACAAAGTTATTAAGAGGAATTTTTACACTAAGATTATTGATATTATTTAATTTGACATTTTTTATCTCTATATATTTCTCTTGCGCTCTTCTGTAAAAATACTCTATCTTCTTTCGTCCGTAAAGATAGTCGGCAGTAAGTGTTTTTGCCTTTTTCAGCTTCTCAAGAGTTCCTGCAAAAACGACCTCCCCGCCGAATTTTCCTGCACCCGCTCCAATGTCCACAATAAAATCAGCATTTTCTATCGTCTCTTTGTCATGCTCGACGACTATAACGCTGTTTCCCTTCTCCTGAAGGCTTCTAAGCGTGCGGATAAGTTTTAGCGTATCTCTCTCGTGAAGTCCGATGCTCGGTTCATCCAAAACATACAAAACACCCGTCAAACCGCTGCCGATTTGTGAAGCGATACGAATTCTCTGAGCCTCACCTCCGCTTATGGTTCTTGCGTCACGGCCAAGCGTAATGTAACCAAGCCCTACATCAAACAAAAAGTAAAGTCTCTCTCTTATCTCATTTAAAATAGGTGCCGATATCTGCGCACTTTGTGCTTTAAAGTAGCTGAAATTACTTTTATCTTCAAACCACTCATAGCTTTTAGAGATTGGCATATCCAAAATATCTGCAATTCCCTTGCCTCCAACCTTTACCGCGAGAGATTCTCTCTTTAGTCTATGTCCGCCGCAGACACTGCACACCTTTTCGCTCATATAGTCTGCAAGCTCTTTCTCATCCTTGAACATGTCATACGCTATCTTGATTATTCCCGGCCAAACTCTCTTTACTTCATGGCTTTTCCAAAGAAAACTAACCTCGTCTATGCCTCCGTGTAAAATTGCCTTTTTCTGATAATCCGGCAAATCTGAATACGGTATAGTTGTATCAATCTTGTTTTGCTCGCAAAAGCCCTTTAAAAACGTAAAATAGTAGCCCTTGTTAAAACCGTAAACTATTTTTACAGCGCCCTTCTCCACAGACAAATCTATATCTATTATCTTATCCTGATCAAGTGCGTAACGAAGTCCAAGTCCGTCACACTCTCTGCATGCGCCTTTTGGAGAGTTAAAAGAGAAAGAGAGAGGCTCAAGAGGGTCAAAGCTTACCTTACAGTCAAAGCAGGCATTATGCTCGCTGTAGTGAATGTGAGAGCGCTTCAGTCCCAACTCTTCGTGATTCAAAATATCAATCTCAAGTTCGCCGTAACTCTCTTTTAGAGCCTTTTCAACGTCAGCCGCGATGCGTTCCTTATTTTGCTCGTTTACTACAACCCTGTCAATTACGACTTTTATGGTGTGTTTTTTAGTCTTGCTAAGCTCTATCTCTTCATCAAGTCTGACCATCACGCCGTCTATCATGGCACGTACATAACCTTTATGAACTAAAGATTCAAGCACATCGGCATAAGCGCCTTTTTTCTCGTTTACTATCGGAGCCAAAAGAACAAGCTTTGCACCCTCAGGAAGCTTTGCAACCTCGCCGATTATATCCGAAGCACTCATTTGAGAGATCTCTTTGCCGCACTTATGGCAATGCTGGACACCGACGCGCGCATAGAGAAGTCTTAGGTAGTCATATATCTCAGTAATTGTTCCGACCGTTGAGCGTGGATTTTTGGAGGTTGTTTTTTGGTCAATCGCAATTGCTGGAGTAAGTCCCTCTATTTTATCCACGTCAGGCTTGCCGACACGGTCAAGAAACTGCCTTGCATATGATGACAATGACTCCATATATCGTCTCTGCCCCTCTGCATAAAGGGTGTCAAACGCCAGTGTCGATTTTCCGCTTCCGCTTAGTCCCGTAAATACTACAAGCTGATTTTTTGGAATTTCAAGCGATATATTTTTTAAATTATTCTCTCTGGCACCCATTATTTTAATTACATCTCTGTTTTTCATATTTAACTAATTTCCTCTAAAAAATATTCTAAATGCAAGATATATAACTATTAAAAGATAAAAACCTACTAATAATTTTTTTTGCACTACTGAATCTACCCTATCTTTAAGGTGTATACCTACATAAACACCGACAAGTGACGATAAACCTATAACCGCGCCGCTGTAAAAATCTATCTCTCTGCTTAGCGAGTGGGAGATAAGTCCTGCAACTGATGAAAAAACCACAAAAAATAGCCCAGCGGAGATTGCTTTTTTAAGATCTACATGCAAAAATCCGACTAAAATCGGAACAAGGATTATGCTTCCGCCGACTCCTATAAGCATGCTTAAAGTACCCAAAAACAGACCTATCAAAAAGAGAAAAACTTTGTTTATCTCTTTTTGTGTCGCCTCTACTTTTGTTTTAAAAAAGAGTCTGCCCAGCGCAAAAACAGCAAAAGCCAAAAATAGAACTTCCAACGCCTTATCATCGATGCTTGAAGCTATAAATCCGCTTAGCATGGCGCCAAAAAAACCGCCGATTCCAATGGTTAAAACCATCGGAACATCCAAAGTTTTCTTTTTGTTGTTTAGGTAGCTTCCGTAGATTGAGCTAAAAACCATCTGAACTATCGAAATACCGATAGCATCTTTTATCGCATGCCCAAGCAACAAAAGCATTGGAACAAGTATAGTTCCGCCTCCAATACCAAAAAAACCGGACAATGTACCAACGCCGATACCTAAAAAAATCAACTCAATCATTATTAAAAACTTTTTTGCGAATTATAGCATTTTAAAAAAGAGTTTAATTTTACTTTGAGAATCAATAAAGTATAATCACCTAAATAAGGGTTACAGAATGTTAAACATAATTATTGAAGCTTCGAAAAATTTTTGCATCCATCAAATCAGAGCGCCTCATGAGATAGTCGATAACTTGACACAAATGAGAACGCTTATTGCTTATATTGACATAGAAACTCTAAATGGCAAAAAACACAGAATCTATATTGGTGCGACGCCTAGTTTTGCACAGAGAATCTCGACACTCTTACTTGAAGAAGATGAGAGTGACGAGGATACTTTGATAGACATGACTCTTGAGACGACAAATCTCATAGTCGGAAGCGCTAAAGTGCTGGCTCAAGATGCAAGTGAATATGCATACACTATGTCAACTCCACACTTCGAGAAGATTGACAATTTTGATTTTGCGTATGACCAAGCAAAAGTTTTAAGAGTTGAAAATGATGAGATGATTATTGCCATCAAGGAACTATAATTGAAAAAAAACAGACGTAACTACGGGGCTAAAGAGACAACTTTTAACCCAGAGGAGGAGCTCTCATGGATGGACTACTCCGGTTTGCTGGACATGGAGGTTGAATTTGTTTCCGACCTCGGCGAAACAGAGCTATCAATCGGCGAGATACTCAAACTAACAAAAGGCTCCATTATAGATCTTAAAAAACCTGCAGGCGAGAGTGTTGAGTCTTATGTAAATGGCCGTATTTTAGGCAAAGGCGAGGTTATGGTTTATGAAAAAAATCTTGCAATTCGTATAAATGAGATTCTTGACTCTAGTGCAGTTCTATACCACCTCTCCAAAGAGAAACTATGATTAAACTACTACTTCTATTTACAATTCCATTCTATCTGCATGCTTCAAAAATATTGAGCTACAACATCTATGACAGAACTGACAGAGTAGATGTTATGATTACTTTTGATACCCCGTATGAGGGCGTGATAAAGCAGAGTGTGGGTAGCTCGACAATTACTATAAAACTCCAAGACGCTTTCATTGAGTCCCCTAAAATAAAGCAACTATCATCCAAATATATCAGCTCAATCTCTATAACTCCGATGGAAGATTACACGCAGATAATCGCAGAAGTGCCTCCCTTTGTAAACCTACAGGCTTCTAAAACCTCTGATGCGTACGGTCTTAGACTAAGATTTACCGCAAATGCCGTCTCAAGCAGTGCAAAAACAGAGTCAAAAGAGCCTTTTGATAACTCGCTGGATGCTCTTCCAACAAAAAAAAGCGACGATTTATCGCAGAGTTATTATATTGTTTTAACAATACTGATTTTGGGAATCCTAACACTGTTTTATATTAAAAAGAAGATTAAAACACCACAAAATAGACAAACTCAGCCGTCCTGGCTTTTTAAAGAGAGTAGTGAGCCTCAAAAAGAGGTTATGCAACAGCAACAACAAAATCTTAACAATGTGACCATCAGATTTCAAAAAGCGCTTGATAGCCAAAACAGCGTTGTAATGCTTGATTTCGGTGAACAGAGCTATCTTGTACTTATGGGAAAGAGCAATATACTGCTTGATAAGTTTGCGGGTGATAAACCTGTTAGTGAAGATGATTTTAACTCGATTTTGCAAAGCAGACACAAAGAACTCGATAGTTTTTTAAACAGTGATGGCGACTATAAAGAGTCTCTGCGTGCGTATAAAGAGAAGGCCGCTTCTATCTCTTATGAAGCTTAAGCTTCTACCTGAGTAGTAGTTCTCTCTTCTAGAAGTTTTCTAATCATAACAAGGTTAGATGCATTTAGCTTATACTTCTCATCCATCATTTTACTTATATGATAAACCTCTGTAATGGTTATGCCGTAAGGGTCTTTTTTCTCTCTGATAATCTTGTTATTATCATCATAAGAGTATAGATATAAAATCTTACGCGTCTGTTGTATATAGTATGTCAGAGTTATCTCATCAGTGTGTTTTTTCTCTAGTGCAACCATAACACGATGGTCATCTTTGTAGCTCTTGTCTAAACCAAGCTCTTCTCTAACCTCAGACGCATCAATATAGCCTATATAAAATTTATTATACAAGTCATGATATCTTTGAACTTTCTCGCTCATTAAAAAATTCATATCAATAATGAATTTTTTATGACTTCTTATCGTTTTTGTAATCCATGAGATGGTGTTGTAGTACCTAAACGGATGGAGTTTTAAAGAGTGTGCCTCTATCATCTTACTAGATTTAATTCTCTTTTTGGGCATAAGTTTTCTAGCATCCGTATCAACAATATAGTCAAGTACGCCCTTGGCTGAGAACCCCTCTGTAAGCCAAACAGTACAATATGGCGGCAACTGCCTGACACCGGTTGCGCCTTCGTTTAAAATGATAAGAGCTTTAATCTCATAATTTGGAAAGATTATCTCCAAGAGCGCTTTCTTCTTTCTAAGTCTTTTTCTTAGCTTTAAAACAGATTTTACTAGCGTCATCTCTACAAAATAGAGCTCTTTGTCTTTTGTAATAAGCATAGCGTCGAATTCGCTTATTTCTCTGCTTTTTGTTCTGTATACAATCTGCTGTTTTTCACTTATAGAGAGCGTGTTTGCATGTGATTTTATTTTGTCTTGGTGAAAGCCTTTTAAGACAAATTTTTCAATTTCATCGTTTTCTACGGCATATATCAAGAGTTTTTCAAAAACATAATTTTCAAAAACTTCGCCCTCAAATGAACGGTATGAACTTAAAAAGTGCTGGTCATCAAAACTTACACCTTTTCTAATAAGGGACAATAAATACTTTACATTATAGTCGTAGTGAAGAAGGTTGTCTCCTATGTCGCTCTCGTCTAGTGTCTTTATTGATTTACTTATTTTTAACAAACTATCTCACTATTACTAAAAAAATTATCTAATGTGGCACGATACTCTTCTGGATCAACTATATGGTTTACACTGTTTCTAAGTGCAGAAGCTCCATTATATCCCTTAGAATATGTATGTATGTGCTTCCTAAACATAACTACGCCATGAGGACCATAAAATTCCATCATCTTGTCAAAATGTTCTAAGATTATATCATGCTTAATATTTTTGTCAATATTCTTAGTTCCGGTTTTTAGCTGATGAAAAATCCAAGGAGCACCAACAGCCCCGCGACCTATCATAACTCCGTCTGCACCAGTATGTTCTAAAACCCACTTTGCTTTCTCGTAGGAGTCGATATCGCCATTTGCAATTACGGGTATCTTTATTGTCTGTTTTATCTCTGCAATTGCGTCATAATCGACTGCTGCAGTAAATTTTCCAGCTCTGGTTCTTCCATGAACTGCCAAAAAGTCAGCCCCGCTGTCTTCAACCATTTTTGCTATTTCTATATGATTTTTCTTCTCAAAACCGAGTCTTATTTTGACGCTTGTATATTTTTTATTTGAAGTATCTTTTATAGTTCTGATAATATCACCCATTAGAGGAAGATTTAACAGAAGCGAGCTTCCGCTTCCATGTCCTACAACTTTTGGCACAGGACAGCCGCAGTTAAGGTCTATAACATCTATGCCGCCTTGCTCGTTTAATATCTCAACAGCGCGTCTTATAACATCAACTTCAGCACCTGCAATCTGAACGGAGTAAGGGTCCTCATTTGGACTTTTTTCTATCATGCTAAAAGTTTTTGAAGAGCCGTGGACCAATGCATTTGAGCTAAGCATTTCGCTCACCGTCAAATCGGCTCCGAATTTTTTTACTACACTTCTAAAAGGCAAGTCCGTATAGCCCGCAAGAGGAGCTAAAACATAAATCGGCTTCTCAAAAGATAGTTTTTCAATCATTTATAAATTATATAAAAAGATTGATGTCAAAGTGTTTGCCGCACTCTCTTAATGAACTATACGCTTTAAAATGTGCATATTCACCCGGTTGTGAAATATCTAGTATCTCTTTTGCCGGCGTCAACATCTCTAAATCAAACAGAGTAAATAGATATGCTTCCGTTGCAGCATCATCCTCATTGCTCAGTGTCTCAAAAAGCTTAATTCTCTGTTCAGGAAGCATCGATTTTGAGAGTTTTTTAGATGCCTCAATATAATCCTCAGCAGTTAACTTTAAATCTTTAAAAAGGGAGATTAAAGAGTCGTTAGAGATAACTAATGTTTTGGTGTCGGCATTTATTCTTGAGAGTATCACAAAAAGAGACTCTTTTGTAAGAGCATTTTTATATTTTTCGACAGCATTAAGCGGTGCACTCTTTACAAAATCTACATAAACCTCTTTGCGGAGGCTGATATCAAATTTATTCACTCCGTTTAAAATATCTTCAGCGCTGATGGTGCCTTTTTTATATCTGTTTCTATCATTTTGGATAACATAAGCGTTTGAGTACGGCAGAGAGTATCTTCTTAGATCAACAACTTCACCTTTTTTAATACTATTTATCGCGTTAAGAACATCATTTATTTTCTTGTTGTCAACTTCAAAGTCAAAATTTTCAGGCGGAAAAATTGTTGCATTATCTACAAGATACCCAAGAAGTTTATACTTTTCTGTTTTAAACGAACTAGAGCGGTTCTCTTTTCCAAGATAAGCGTCAACTATAGACTCAACAATTCTATCATGATCCTTCTCATGTTTACGAAGCTTTAGAGCTCCAATAAATGAGTAAAATGACATATGCGCAACACTTGCAATATATAATATGCTCAAAGGTATGATAACCAAAACAGCTATCGGCATTGATGGCAGTGTTAGTCCTAAAAACCCAATGCTTATACTCTCCTGAGTTACAAAAGAGTAAACATACCAGCCAACTACAACAATTAATATAAATGCCGCTATCGTGTATTTTTTTATGTGCATAATCACTTCCTTATCTAGATTTTTCTACTATCTCTCTACAATCAATGCAGTATATCGCATGCGGCTTTACTTTTAATCTTTGAAAACCTATTGGGTCTTCACACATTTCGCATATCCCATAGTCACCTGTTACTATTTTTCCGAGAGTAACGTTAATCTCTCTTAATTCTTGCTCTTGCTGCTGCACAATAGCACTCTCTACCATTGAGCTGTTATCCACAGATGCGTGGTCACCCTCATCGTTTAGCTCCATTGAGCTCAACTGATTTAGCTCTTCGTTTACACCTTTGATATTTTTAATGATTTGTTCTTTTCTACTCTCAAGTATCTCTTTAAAGTATTTTAACTCACTCTCTTGCACTTACGTTCCTTATTTGTGATATGGGTGGTTGCTTAAAATTGAAAAACCTCTGTAAATTTGCTCAAGCAATACAGCTTTTGCAATCTTATGACTCATGGTTATATTTCCCAAACTTATAACGGCATCACCTTTTTTTAAAAAGCTATCCTCAAAGCCGTAAGCTCCGCCTATGAAAAATTTAATCGCAATTTTACCATCTAATAGCTTACTAAATTCATAACTATCTATTATTTTTCCATCAGGATGCAATATAACACTAAAACTCTTAGATATGTATGGTTCTAAAAGTTTTGTATAAGCCTGTTTTGAGGCTTCAGGTGAGATAGTGTGTGCTTTTGTTACATCTTTGTTAAAAAGTTCTATATCTTCCACTTTTGCAAAGCGAGAAATCATTTTTTGAAGCTCTTTGTAGAGAGGGTCGTATGTGGAGTGCTCTTTCTTGGCAATCGAAACTATCTCTATATTCACCAAAGAAGCCCGCTTCCCATCACATGATAAGTAACATGTACAAATGTATCACTCTCTTTTACACCGCCTATTGCGGCAACATGATGTTTGGAAAAAGATGCAATATCATCTAGTTTTTCGCCGATAACACTCGAGACGTCATTTTTTGTATCTGTATTTCTGTATGCGCCCAAACCGATGTAGTTTAGATCCATCTCGTTTGCCTGCAAAACTTCTTCTTTGTTATGCGTGGATAAACCTAATATCTTATCTTTATTTATCACTTCTCTGAGAATTTTTGCGGCTTTAAATATATCTTCATCAATCGCTCTTAAATCGTCTTGCCCTACATGAACGCCATCACAAAACTCTACAAGCTCATAGGCGTCGTTTACTATCAAAAAACCGTCATATAGCCCTCTGATTTTAATAAGCTGCTGTTTTATAAATGCGACATCCGCATTTTTGTTTCGATACTGAATAATCTCTGCATTTTTTTGTTTTGCGATATTGATAAAATCTTCTAGAGAGAGACTTTTTTTATCTAAGAGGTCTTGGTCACAAAGAGCGTAAAGACGCATTACGCAACTTTTAACAGTGTCAGCAGGTCTGAGAGCGTCTTTTTGAGATCATTTCTATTTACAATCATATCAATAGAACCTTTTTCAAGCAAAAATTCCGCTCTCTGAAAACCATCTGGAAGAGCTGAACCTATTGTCTGCTCAATAACCCTCTGTCCTGCAAATCCTACAAGAGCACCCGGCTCAGCTATTATTATGTCGCCAAGTGTTGCAAACGATGCGCTTACTCCGCCCATGGTTGGATCAGTTAGCACAGAGATATATAAAAGATTGTGTTTCGCCAATCTTGCAAGAGCTGCGGAGGTTTTGCTCATCTGCATCAATGAAAATGTGCTCTCCTGCATTCTAGCGCCGCCGCTGGCACTTAGTATAATCAACCCTTGTCTTTTCTCTATAGCACGATCAACTGCACGAACTATTTTTTCGCCCTCTACAGAGCCTAAAGAACCACCCATAAATGCAAAGTCAAATATTACTATCTGAGCGCTTACACCGTTCATTTTACACTCGCCGCTTACCACAGACGAAGTTTTTCCGGTTTTTGCATATGCTTCTTCTAGTCTCTGTTTATATGATATTTTATCCACAAATTTTAGAGGGTCAACCGGTTTTAAATTGCTGTCATACTCCACAAAAGTGCCCTCGTCAGCCAAAAGCTCAATTCTCTCTTTTACGCCTATTCTTATATGAAAACCGCATTTTGGACATACATGTTTTTGGTTTTCAACCTCTTTGTAATACATCAAAGATTGGCATGATTTACACTTTACCCAGTGTGCTGGAGCTTCGCTTTTAAGAGGTTCTTTTATATTTTTGTTTCTAGAAAAAATGCTCAGGAGGTTCAAAAATTATCCTTTTTTATATAATGGCGGAAATTATATCGAATTTATACTTGATTTTTGTCAATTTTAAATATAAGGTACCTTTAAAAAATAGATTGCCGCGCTTCGTTCGCAATGACAAGAGACCGTCGCAACGACAAAGCCCCAGTCACTGCGAGACTTCAAAGAAGTCGTGGCAGTCTAAAATTGGATTTTTCTCTATTTGATGACGCGGGATTTTCTATTTTAAAAGGGATTTTACTATGCTTCTAGCAGCTTCACGGCCATCAAATGCCGCTGTTACGACCAAGTCGGCACCTCTGTAGCAGTCGCCTCCTGCATATATGCCCGAAGTTGTAGTCTCGTGAGTCTCTTCATTGATAATAATTCCGCCCCACTTGTTTGTCTCAATGCCGTTTTCCGCTAAAAACGACGGAACTTCAGGGTCAAAACCTAGCGACATTATTACAACATCTGCAGTTACTCTTGATTCGGTCCCTTTTACCTCTTCCATCTTTTGACGTCCGCTCTCATCTTTTGCGCCAAGAGCGGTTTTAACGACTTCAACAGCGATAGCTTCGCCTTTGTCGTTTAAGATAATCTGCTTTGGAGCGACAAAAAATGTAAAATCAACGCCCTCTTCCATTGCATTTTTATACTCTTTTTGACTTCCAGGCATATTGTGCGCATCACGGCGATAGAGACAAGTAACGCTTTTAGCACCCTCTCTTTTTGCAGTTCTTAGACAATCCATGGCAGTATCTCCTCCGCCAATTACGACTACATTTTTGTCTTTAAAGTCAAATTTTTTATCATAAGAGGTTCTAAAATTCTTTCTCTGTATTGCGGTTAGATAATCCATGGCTTTATAGACGTTTGGCGCCTGCTCTCCGTTAATAGAAGCTTTTTTTGCCTTTGTAGCGCCCACACCTATGAACATAGCATCATGCTTAGCCGCTATCTCTTCAAAAGTTATATCCTTGCCCACTTCGCAGTTAAGAACAAGCTCCATACCAGCTTCAACAAGAAACTTTATACGGCGCTCAATAATTTTTTTGTCAAGCTTAAAGTTCGGAATTCCGTAAGTCATAAGCCCGCCTGCTCTATCACTTCTCTCATAAACAGTAACTGCTATTCCTGAACGCAAAAGATATGTTGCAGCGGATAACCCTGCCGGACCGCTACCGATGATGGCTACTTTTTTATCCGTCGTAATTCCCGGAAAATCAGGCTTATATCCTGCTTTAAATCCCTCTTCTGTAATATATGTCTCTACCGAGCCGATAGTAATAGCCCCATGACCGTCATTAAGCGTACAATCGCCTTCACAAAGCCTGTCATGCGGGCAGACTCTGCCCATTACCTCAGGAAAAGGTGATGGCTCATTTGAGAGCTTAAATGCAAACTCCAAATCTTTTTCGCTTACTGCTTTTAGCCACTGCGGAACATAGTTGTGAAGTGGGCATTTATTGAGACAAAAAGGGTCTCCGCACTGGATACATCTCTCGCTCTGAGTTGCAGCTTCGTTCTTGTCAAAAACCTCATAAATCTCACCGAAATCTTTTGTTCTCTCTACGACTAATCTTTTTCTTGCTTCAATTCTGTCAATTGTTAAATATTCTCTCATGATTAATCTCCAATCTCTAAGTTCATAGGTAATTTTGTTAAATTTTTAGGTTTTACAAGCCAGAAATTTCTAACCTCTACCCTGAAGTTATCAAGCAGCGCTTTTGCCTTTTTGCTTCCTGTTTCGACAATATAATCTTTTAGAAGTTTTTTCAGATAGTGTCTAGCCTCATCGCCATCATCCGTATCTATGCGAATAGGCTCAACAAGCTCTCTATTTACATTCTCTATGAAAGTATGGTCGGAGTCATACACAAAACTGATTCCTCCCGTCATACCAGCACCGAAATTGATTCCTGTGCGCCCCAAGATAACAACAACTCCGCCCGTCATGTACTCACAGGCATTATCGCCTGTTCCCTCAACGATTGCAATAGCCCCTGAGTTACGCACGGCAAATCTCTCGCCAACGCTTCCGGAGATGTAAAGCTTGCCGCCTGTTGCCCCGTAAAGACAAGTATTTCCACCCGCAGCAAACTTTTCGCCTTCATTTTGAGAAGTAACTATAATTCTACCTCCATGCATACCTTTTCCGATATAGTCGTTTGCCACACCCTCAAGATATATTGAGATGCCCGGCAACAAAAACGCACCAAGAGCCTGACCTGAAATACCTTTAAGATTTATCTTTATTGTATCAGGACTTAGCCCCTTATCTCCATAATATTCAGCTATCTCGCCGCTGATCAAAGCTCCAAAACTTCTATTTGTATTAGCTATTTCTCGCTTTATTCGAACATGATTTGCAGGGTTTCTAATTGAACCCATAGCCTCTTTTAAAACATCTTTCTCAAAAGCGTTATCGTCAAACGGATGATTTGACTTTTGCTGGCATGTATTAACGCCTTTTTCTTGATGAAGAAGTGAGCTAAAGTCAAATTTTTGAGCAAATTTGTCATCAACAACTTTAAGCAAGTCGCTTCTTCCTATCATCTCTTCCATTGTTCTAAAGCCAAGCTCTGCCATTATAGATCGAACATCCTCCGCTAAAAGAGTAAAATAATTTATCAACTGGTCAACATGACCTTTAAAGAACTCTTGACGAAGTTTTTCATTTTGTGTAGCAATACCGACCGAGCATTTATTTACATGGCAGATACGAAGCATTTTACAGCCTACAATCGTTAAAACGCCTGTTCCAAATGCGTAGCTTTCAGCACCCAGAAGTGCAGCTTTTATAACGTCAAGTCCAGATTTTAGACCGCCGTCTGCTTGAACTTCTACAAGACCTCTAAGGTTGTTGGCTTTTAGGGCGTTATGCGCTTCACTAAGACCAAGTTCCCAAGGATTTCCTGCAAACTTAATCGATGTAAGAGGTGCAGCACCCGTTCCGCCGTCGCCACCTGAGATAATAATCTTGTCAGCATACGCTTTTGCAACACCTGCTGCGATTGTTCCGACACCTATGGTTGAAACAAGTTTAACTGCAACTTTTGCTTTTGGATTTACCTGCTTGACATCAAAAATAAGCTGTGCCAAATCCTCAATCGAGTAGATGTCATGATGAGGAGGAGGCGAAATAAGCGTTACACCCGGAATTGTGTGGCGAAGCTTGCCGATAAGAGGCGAAACTTTATGCCCTGGAAGCTGTCCTCCCTCTCCCGGTTTAGCACCCTGAGCGACTTTTATCTGAATCTCTTCGGCACTTCTTAGATATGCCGCAGTTACGCCAAATCTACCAGACGCAACCTGTTTTATTTTAGAGTTTCTCTCAGTTCCAAAACGTTCACTATCCTCTCCTCCCTCTCCGGAGTTTGATTGCGCGCCGATTCTGTTCATAGCCATTGCAATGGTCTCATGCGCCTCTGGGCTAATTGAGCCAAGACTCATCGCTGCTGAAGCAAATCTTTTAAATATTGCCTCTTTTGGCTCAACTTCGCTTATATTGATAGGCTTTTGGTCCGACTTTATCTCAAAGAAATCACGGATAAATTTAAGACCTCTTTTGTTTACCAAATCTCTTAATTTTTCATAATCTTTTTTGCTTCCGCTCTCTGCCGTTGCATGTATCGCATGGATTACTTCTGGACCAAAATCGTGATGCTCCTGTCCTGTATAAAACTTATAATAGCCGCCTATATTTAGAGGGAAAATTCTGTTAAATCCGCTCTCTTCAAATGCCTCTTTATGGTACTTTGTAAGTCTCTCGTCGATATCGTCATAGTTAAGACCGCTAAGCGCATAGTTTGAAGTGGAGAAACACTCTTTAACCACCTCTTTATTTAGTCCCATAATGTCAAAAAGACCCGCATTTCTATATGATGCAATTGTTGAGATTCCCATCTTTGACATAATTTTTAGTATTCCGGCATTTAGTGCGCCATGAACCGCTTTTAGGGCAATATTGCAATCAATAGAAGTGCTGTTTGATCTCTTTGTATGCGCTATAACTGTCTCTGCTAAAAGTTTTGGATGTATAGCATTTGCACCGTATCCAATTAGTACAGCTGCGCCGTGAGGGTCCATAACCTCTCCCGTAACTGCCACCATAGATGCAAGGTGGCGCACTTTTGCCTTTAGAAGCGCCGTGTTTAAACGTCCGATTGCCATAGCCATCGGAATAATTTTATTTTTTTTGCTAAACTCATAATCATCAAGGATTATAATTCTCGTACCTTCATTTTTAACAGAGCTGATAACATTTTCAACCAAAGCGTCAAGCGAAGCTTTTAAGTTTTTCTCATACGCCGTAGAGAATGTTTTGTTACGGTAAAAATCCTGGTAACTAGGTGATTTTTTATCCCCAAACGACTTTAAAATAGAGAGCTTCTCGCTTGTAATAATCGGAGAGATTGATTTTAGGCGATGCGCGTGGAAAGGAACTTCATCAAGTATGTTGTGAACCTCGCCAAAGCCTGTATTTAAGCTCATAACAACTTTTTCTCTTATAGGGTCGATTGGAGGGTTTGTAACCTGTGCGAATTTTTGTTTAAAGAAGTCGCTAAAAGCTCTCTGCTTCTGTGAAAATGCCGCAAGAGGCGTATCATCACCCATTGACCCGACAGCCTCTTTACCCTCAAGCATCATAGGCTCTATCACCTGCTCTATAACTTCGTGAGTTACGTTAAAGTATCTCTGTCTTGCAATCAGCTCTTTTTTGTCATACTCCGGAGTTGACATGTACTGATCAACCACGTGCTCTTGCAAGTAGATCATATGCTCGTTTAGCCAATCCATATAAGGATTTGAGCTCTTTAAATAGTCATTTATTTCGCTGTTTTTAAATATTTTTCCATATTTAAGGTCAAGTCCGAGCATCTCTCCTGACTGCAGGCGACCTCTCTCTTTTATCTCATCCTCTGCGATATCGATAACACCGTACTCGCTTGCGATTAAGAGGTTGTCATCTTTGGTAATGATATATTTAGAGGGGCGAAGACCGTTTCTATCAAGCACACATCCAACATAGCGTCCATCAGTTACCGAAAATGCTGCAGGACCGTCCCACGCTTCAAAAACTGTTGAGTGAAATTCGTAAAATGCGCGAAGTTCTGGGTCCATATGCGGAGCATTCTGCCAAGCAGCAGGAATAACTGCGCGAACAGCTTTGAAAAAATCCATACCGTTTACAAGTAAAAATTCAAAAAAGTTATCAGCTGATGCGCTGTCTGAAGATCTTGGCTGTAAAATAGGCAATATTCTTTGTATCTCTTCATCAGTAAATACATCACTTTTGATTGATTCTGATTTTATCTCTACGTTTAAGCGATTTCCCTCAACTGAGTTAATCTCTCCGTTGTGTGCAACAGCGCGAAACGGCTGAGCCAATTTCCACTCAGGCAGAGTATTGGTTGAGAATCTTTGGTGAAATAGTGAAAAAGATATCTTGAAACTCTCATCATTAAGGTCTTCATAGAACTCTTTGATATGAGTAGGCATGATAAGCCCTTTGTACGAAAGAACTTTAGAGCTCATAGAAGCTATGTAAAAATCTCTGTCATTTACAAGTTTGTGCTCGCTCTCTTTGCGTGACAGGTAGAGAAGTGCGTCAAATCTGTTTGTTGCCATTATTGAATTAGGAGTTATGAATAGCTGAACTATTTTAGGAAGCGATGCAAGAGCCTGCTCACCGAGAGCGTTTGTGTTGATTGGAACTTCTCTTTTAAAAACAATCTTTAAATCATTGTTTGCACAAACTTCTTCTACTATAGAGAGATTGTTGATATCTTTTGTAAAGATTGCTGCAACTGCAAACTGTTTTGGCAATTCAATCCCGTTTTTAGAAGCCTCCTTGCGAAGAAACTCCTCAGGAAGTGAAAGAAGCAGACCGCTTCCATCGCCTGTTTTGCCATCAGCTGCAACGGCACCCCTATGCATCATTCTCTCTAACGCCGTTATGGCATCGTTTAGAACTTTATGTGATGCTTGGTTTTTTATATTGGCAACAAGACCAAAACCGCAGTTATCCTTAAACGATCTTAACAAATCGTGATATTCAACCATGCTAACTCCTAAAATTTGCAATTTTCTTGTAAATTTACTAAAATTTTAATCTCTTTTTAAAGAAACTTAGTCTATTTAGAGATAAGAGTTGCATTATACGATTTAAAGGTTTAAAAAAATATAATATCAGTATAATTTTTTCATAAAAAATAAAATATGTGTACAAAAGAAGCGGATTATGCAAGGATTTATTCTAAATCTTAACAGAGTTAAAGATGAAGATTTAATAGTCACTATATTATCAAGAGAGAGCTTAGATACTCTTTATAGATTCTATGGCGCAAGGCACGGTGTTATCAACCTTGGCTTTAAAATCGACTACGAAAAAGAGCCCTCCTCAAAATCAACTATCATAAGATTAAAAGATGTAATCCATATAGGTTATAAATGGATTAACGATTATAAGCTTCTAAGGGTATGGCAGGATTTCAGTGCGCTTTTTTACAAGCACCTAAAAGATGCCGAAGAGCTTGATGAGTTCTACTTTGAACTGCTTGATAGCGCCTCGCTAAACTGGAACAAACAAAATCCAAAAAGAGTTGCCATCGAGGCATATATCAAACTTTTGGAGCACGAGGGAAGACTGCACAGCGAGTTTGACTGTTTTTTATGCTCAGAGACAATTATAGAGGATGAAGTCTCTCTTATTCGCGCATTTTTACCGACTCACAAAGCATGCAGCCACACATTTGGCATAAAAAAAGGCTCCCTTATAGAGCTATATAAAAACAAATCTACCCTCTTTTTAAACGACGAAGAGGTAGAGAGGCTTTGGTGCCTTATTTTAGAGGGGTTTTAAAAGTTCTGCATCTCTAAAACAAAAACATTCAAACCATTCTCATGACGGTATGAAAATATGAATCCGTGCCTTTGTGCGACTCTCTGCACCAAACTAAGACCCAAGCCGTATCCTGAGTGATTTCTTGAGTTATCCCCTTTTGTAAAAGCCTCACAGTAATACTCAAGCGGTTTTTCAAGTGGCTCTCCCGTGCTTTTTACAGAAATTTTTCTATCCTCTATGTCCAGATACACGGGTTTTGTCGTTCCATATTTAAGGGCGTTATCTATCAAATTTTTTAGGGCTATTGAGAGATAGTTTAAATCTCCTTTTATTTCAAAACTTGAGTTTATGGAGATGTCCACTAACGATTCATCCTCTATAAAAAGCCTTGAGAGCGCTTCTGCTATAAGCGTCTCTGAGCTAAATGTCTCGATGTTTAGCCTGTTTTGGTTTGAATTGAACTTCTCAATATACAAAAGCTCGTTGAGCATCTCATCAATTTGAACGAAGGCTTTGCTGAGTATTTTCTTATATTTACTCTCCTCAATCATCTCAAGCGCTATTTTTGATTTTGAGATTGGGGTTTTTAGCTCATGTCCTATATCACGAAGAAGTCTCTCTCTTGAGACTATCAAATCCTGAATATTTGATGCCATAGAGTTGAATGTTTTTACAACCTCCCCTATCTCATCATTGCTTCTCGCACTCACCCTTAGGTCGTATGCACCCTCTCCAAACTTGCTGATGGCCTTTGATATCTTTTTTATCGGATAAACCATCTTTAAAATCAATAGACACAAAATTATAAGAATTAATATATCAGCCATAATCATATAATCAAGAAACTTTTTCTGCTCAAAACTCCTGTTTTGTGACTTGTCTATTACCAAAATGTCATCATCTAGATATCTCATATAGAGCAGATATTTATTATCTTCATGCTTTAGGATTTTAATCTCTGAGAGGTCAGTATTGTACTCGTAAAGAGTATGCGACGCCCTGAAATAGTGCTCTTTGTCCTCTACTGTTTCAAATTTCAGTTCTTTTATCTTTTTTTGTAACTCCGAGTAGCTACTGTTTGAGAGGTAGGTAAATAGCTCATCTGAGACATATATATATTTATCTTTTAAGAGCGTCTCGATTGTGTTTTGCATAAGGTTATTTGCTTTTGATGATACAAATATCATTAAAGTAAAACTTATAAGAAAGAGAGTTATTACCTTGTATATTATTGACATTAACTATCCTATAAACTTGTAGCCGATGCCCCAAACGGACTTTATATATTGCGGGTCTTTTGGGTCGTCGCCGATTTTTTGGCGTATGTTGCTTATGTGCATATCTATCGTTCTCTCTTTTGAGTTGTACTCAATCGTGTTTACGGCGTTTGATATGCTCTCTCGTGATAAAACCTTTCCTCTGTTTTGCAAAAAAAGATTTAAAATGTCATACTCTATTTTTGTCAAATCAAGTGTTAAACCCTCTATTTTTATCTCAAGTTTATCTTCGTTTATTTCAAAATCGCCGACTATTTTATTCTTGCTTATTCCTCTTTTTAGTATTGCGTTTATTCTAAGAACAAGTTCTCTTGGCTCATAAGGTTTTGCCAGATAATCATCCGCACCCAAATCAAACCCCAGTATCTTATCTCCTATCTCGCTTCTCGCCGAGGAGATGATTATGGGCAGTGAAGATATTTGCCTGATTTTTCTGCAAACATCAAAACCATCCATTTGAGGCAGCATCAAATCAAGAACAACAACATCGTACTTCTCTTTGTTTTTTTCAAGATAAGAGAGAGCTTCAAGAGGCTTAGCAAATGCGTCCGCATGCATATCGTAGTTTTTAAGATAGTCGCAAATAAGTGTTTGCATATCAATGTCATCTTCAATAAGGAGGACATTATGCATCAATCAACCTTCCAATCATCAAAGTGGTTTATAAATCTCACTCTCTGCTTTAGATTTAAAACAATGTGTATCTTTATTAAAAGATTTTTTTCAATCTCTCTGGCTCTTAAATCGAGCTTTTGATTTAGCTTCTCAAGCTCATTATAGTTAAAATCCTCTCTTAAAAATAGATCTTTTCTTCTCTCTTCTATCTCTTTTTTAAAAATCTCAAACTCTTGAAGTTCTGCTCTGAAATCACGCAGTATCTCTTTAATCTCTATGCTCTGCTCTTTTGAGAGATTTAGATGGGAGAGCTCTTTGTTTATATGTCTGTGTTCATGGTCATCATCGGCAAATATAGCACCAAAAAAGAGCAGCAGTGCAATTATAATTTTCATTTTATATTCCTATGTCAGCTCAGGTATTTTAATATCTTTATCATTTAACAAACCTTGCTCTATGTTTTTATGGCAAGCTTTGCAGTTTGACTTAGCCGCTATTTTTTTGTTTTCAAAAACGCTTTTGTCGATGTTTTTGTGTCTCTTCTCCCAATAAGGAGTTTTAGTTATTGCTATCGTATCTCTATTTTTTATGCTTTTTGAAATCTTATATGCTGCCTCTTTTGTTGAACTCTCAGCGCTGTTTTTCATGAGATACTCTTTTATGGAGTTTTTATCCGCTTCATCAAGCGAAGCGTCATCTCCAAAATGGTCTTGTAAATTATCCATCATCTTCGCCCAAGACTCTCTTGGAAGCAAATACGGCGGATAGAGTGTGTGGCATGAGATACACTCTTTCTCAAAAAAAGCATGCTCCACTTTATAGTCAACCTGCTTGTTTGCATCTAATAGTAAAATATTTGATGGGCTTGCAAAAAGATAGAGCAAGAAAAAAAGTGATGAGCTAATCCAAATAAGACCAAAAAGTTTTTGCAAAATCGTAAGCTTCAAGCCATGTGTATCACTATCCGCACTTTTATAGCCGTCTATTATAGAATCTAACGCTCTGCTTTTATGAAAAAATTTATCTATCACAACTCCTGCAATATGGATAAATATAACAAACATAAAAGCATTTACAAAAAACTCATGTAAATCCTCAAAAAAATCCATATCCTTAAAGAGCGAGATATTTAAAAACGAGAGTATTCCCATCCCCTCTTGCGTACCGTAAACTATAACTCCGCTTACAACTGAGAGAAGTCCAAAAACTATCATGGCAACAACTGCCCAGCTTGAAGCGGGATTGTGCCCGACATACTCTTTTTTATTGCCAAATATTTTTAAAATGTACTCTACTAAATCTCTTAGATTGAAGTTAAAATCTTCAAACTTTGAGTATTTAACATCCATATAACCCCAGATAATCCTATACAAAAACAGCAATCCGACAACATATCCAAGTGCCGCATGATAGCTTAGCAGATTTTCAAAATCAGCTATCAGATATGCCGCCGCAACAGCGCCAATAAGAAAAATATGAAAGAGCCTCGTCAAGATGCTCCAGACATATATCTTAGTCATCTTCCCATTTTCCGTAGTTTGGGATATTTATCTCCCTCTCGCTATATGAGCCTTTATCCGCCTTTGTGTGACAAGCCATACAGTTCGAGAGCGATTTAACCTCTTTTTGCTGAATCAATTCACACCCTATTTCTCTATGTTTTTGAATAAAATAGCGTGTTTTTGTTATGGCAATCGGGGTTTCTGTCATCGCTATACTCTCATCTATTTTTCTACTTTTTTTGTAGTTTGTAGATTTGTCTGCCGCATTTTTCTGCAGATAGTTTAATATATTTTGCTTATCCGCACCATCAAGAGTGGCGTCGGTTCCAAAATGCTCATCCAGCTCATCCATTACCCTCTCCCAAGATCTGCTTGGAAGAAGTCCCGCCTGATAAGCGAAGTGGCAGCTTCCACACTCTTTTAGATATAGAGTGTCCGTTACGGGTGCGATACCTTTTAACTCTTCAAACGATGCACTTTTTGCCATCAAAGCTCCTGCAATCAACATCGATGCGATTACTAATTTTTTCATGATAAATCCTTTATTTTTTGTTTATGATGTAAGTAACTACATCACCTTGTTCTTGAGGCGTGCCTTCTCTGTTGTAAGCATCTTGAAAGTTTCGTCTCAACCACTTCTTAACCTCTTTTACGTCACTAAATCTCTTAGGATTTACAGATGGAGATAACGGTTCAATGACTTTGTTCGTATTTTCATTAAGACCATTTTTACTCAAATCTTGCGTATGACATGTAACACAAGATATTTTTTTGCCTTTTTTGCCAACGTGCTGAGTTGTAAATATCTTCTCGCCTCTAGCATAATCAAACTCCTTAAGAGTCGGATTTTGTTTTTTTGCTTCAGTCAATAAACTGTTCATAAAATCTTTCATCTGAGCATTTAACTCATATGCTTGCATAAATGAAACAACCATCAATAAAGCGACTACTGTTCTGAACATTTTTAAACTCCTATATTTTTTTAAACATAAGAAGTATGAGGGAAATTTGTCAAAGCATGATTGAATGTTTGTTTACAATTTCTTTACAATTGTAAAAACAAGAAATGGAAGATTTGGTTACTGCGGGAAAATTAGCTGCTAAAGAGCAGCTTTTACTTTTTGAATATGCTCTAAAAAGAGTTTTTTATCTTTATATCCAGAGAGGCGGTAGTTTTTGAGCTCTTTTTTGTCGCTATTGTAAAAGACAATGCCGGGAGGTCCAAAAAGAGAGTATTTTTTTAGCATCTCTATATCAAAATCTGTGTTATCGGTAATATCTACCTTAATTCTCTCAAACTCCCCAACCTCCAAAGCTACATCCGGTTTGCTAAATACATCTGCATCAAGCGATTTGCAGTTGTCACACCATTTAGCCGTAAAATAGACCATAACGGGCTTAGATGAGTCCAGCACTGCGCTTCGAAGCTCTTTTGCACTTATGGTTTTAAAAGTGACCTCTAAAGGTAAAATCACAGAGTTTTTTGATGTAAAAGGCGCAAGCGGAGAGGTAACACTTTTTGCACCGCCTATTGCTCCAACTATCAAAACAGCGCCATATATGAGAGCTAGAATTGATACCAATTTTTTTAACTGCTGCATGCGGCTTACATATACACTTGTCATGTTTTCAAACGGATTCATAAAAATTGCTATCGCAACAAGCAAGATTCCCCAAAAAAGCAGTATGGTTTGAGCTTCTAATATGCGAGAGAGTAGCCAGATAGAAAAGGCAATCATCGTAAAACTGAAAAAGAGCTTTACATCCTCCATCCACACACCTGGTTTTGGCAGAAATTTACCTGCACCAGCACCAAGAAGAAGAAGCGGCACGCCCATTCCAAGGCTCATAAAAAATAGAGAAAGACCCCCAATGAGCTCGTTTCCGCTCTGCCCAATATAGATAAGAGCTCCTGCAAGAGGAGGTGCAACGCATGGACCCACTATCAGAGCCGACAAAACACCTAAAAGTGTTATGCTATTGTATGATTTGCCACTGCCTGAGGACGCTTTGCGGTTAAGAAAAGATTGAATTTTTGTTGGCATCTCAATTGTAAATGTTCCAAACATAGCAAGACTAAGTATAAAAAAGATGGAGCTGACACTTACTATAATCCAAGTCTGCTGGAAAAATGCCTGTATATTGCTACCAAGCGATGCCGCTAAAACACCCGCCATTGCATAGACAACAGACATTGAGACGACATAAGTCAGAGATATCAAAAATCCCTGTTTTGTGTCTACGCGCTCTTTTTTTGAAATTATAACCGCAGAGAGTATCGGTATAACGGGAAGCATGCACGGAGTAAATGCAAGAAGCAATCCAAAGCCAAAAAATGTTATAAGAGTAAGAAGCAGGTTGCTCTCTTCAAGCATACTTACAACCATATCCTGCTCACTCATGATATCTTCTGGCAACTCTTTTTTTTCTACATTTTGTTTTGGAAGTTTAAACTTTTGCTTGAATGTTTGCGCACCAGAGCATTTATGCTCTTTTGAGCATGCTTCATATTTTAGCTCTATCGAGAACTCTTCATCACTTTTGCCCTCAATAACAGCTTTTATATTTACACTGTTTAAAAAGACATCTCGATTTTCAAATTTCACAGAGTCTGGATAAAAGATGCTGCTGATTGCAACATCATTCCCATGAACAACAACATCAAGACTCTCTTCTAAAATATAGATGTCATCATCTAGCGACATGTTCAAATCAAAGCTGTTTTGATTTTGCACTATCTTTATTGATGGCAAATCAGTGCTGCAAAAAGCAATTATGGGTAAAAAAAATGCAGTGATAGCAAAGTTTAAAATATATTTTTTAAAAATCTGCTATCCTTGTGACGCGTTTTTATGCTTATGCTACTGATGTGCGTTTGCAGTTTTGATAGCTTCTATAACCTTGTTATAATTAGGCTCTTTTGCAATATCTGAAACTATCTCTTGGTAAACTACTCTTCCGTTTTTTCCAACAACAAAAATCGCTCTGACAAGAAGTCCTGTGAGTTCGCCACTAGTAATCATAACACCATACTTCTCGCCAACTTCTCTGTAAGCAAAATCAGAAGCGATAGATATATTTTTGATTCCCTGTCCCTTGCAAAAACGGTCATCTGCATAAGGTAAATCCATTGAGACAACTGTCATATCCACGCCGTCAAACTGCTTTATCTCATCATCAAATCTTTTTGATTGAGCGGAGCAGATAGGAGTGTCAATTGATGGCACGGTCGCAATAACTTGAACCCTATCAGTTTTTCCGCCGACTGTTTTTATGGCAAAATCAGGTTCAGTTACTCGTGCAACTGGAGCCTTTGAGCCAACAGAGGGAAAATTACCCTTTACTTTAACTACCTCACCTCCGTAGTTAACAAAAACATCAGCACCCATACAGAGTGTTGAGAAAAGAACAGAAATAAAAAACATTGAAGTTTTTTTCATTAGCTAGCGCCCCTTTTTTTTAAATCTAAGAATTATAGCAAATTATAAACTATATGCAAACTACAATATAATAAAAAATTATGCTTTTTTTGCTACGATAGCCGCCACTTTTACTCTCTCGCCTCTTAAGTTTGTGTCGACTCTCTCTTCATAATAAATAACGTCAAGCCCTATAAAAGAGTGCAAAAGCTCATTTTTACGCAAAAGATAATCAAGATTTGTCGTCGGCATTTTAAAGTCTCCATGTGCAACTATAAATGTCTCAAAAATCAAAACTCCACCGCCCTTAAGCGCATCTTTCATCTGTGAAACAAGACGGCGATTAAGGTAGTTAACATTTACTATCAAGTCATATTTGTTTGGAGTTAGATTATATTTGTCCAAATCCGTATCTATTTTGTTAATCATGGCGCTCTTTTTTACTTTATTAAGCGCATAGTCCGATATATCAACCGCATCGACTGTAAATCCTAAATCTGCCAAATAGTGCGTATTGCGCCCAGTACCGCATGCTACGTCTATTGCGTGACCCACCTTTGCGTGTCCTATATACTTCTCTACCAAAGGAGAAACCTCTTGTGGCATTGGATTGTCCAAGTATCTCTCATTCCATCTCTGTTTATCTTCTTGCATCTAAACCCCTTTTTAAGATAATCTGTTTCTATAATCTTGATATCCAAACTCTTTTATTACATCGAGAGTTTTATCTTCCCTTAGTATAACTAATGATGGTAATTTTATACCGTTGAATGTCGTATTTTTTACAAAAGTGTAGTGAATTTGGTCTTCAAATATAACTTTATCGCCTACTTTTAGAGGCTCATCAAAAGAGTAATCACCCATGATGTCACCAGCAAGGCATGTGTTTCCGCCAAATCTATATGTATATTTTTTTTCTCCAGCCTCACCGCTTCCGCGAACCATCGCACGATAAGGCATTGCAAGAGTATCAGGCATGTGAGCCTCTGCAGAGGTATCTAAAATAACTATATCCATGCCGTTATGAACGATATCTAGCACGCTGCTCACTAAAACCCCTGTCTGCCATCCAACCGCCTCTCCAGGCTCTAAATAGACGTCAACACTGTACTTTTCTCTAAAATCTTTAATGATTTTTATTAGCTTCTCAACGTCGTAGCCTTTTTTTGTTATATGATGTCCGCCGCCAAAATTTATATACTTCATCCCCTTAAAGTATTTTGAGAATTTTGCCTCAAAGGCTTTCAAAACATCTTCAAGTGCATCAACATCCTGCTCGCAAAGCGCATGAAAATTAAGTCCATCTATATGCTCCAAAACTCTCTCGTCAAAATTTGCCAGTGTTGTACCAAGACGGCTGTATAGTCCGCATGGGTTATAGATATCTTTTGGCGAAGATGACTGCTCAGGGTTGATTCTTAGCGATAAACTCACGGCAGAATTTATTTTTTTTACTCTATCGCAATATTTAAAAAGCTGATTTGGCGAGTTAAATACGATATGCTCGGATATACGCGCTATCTCATCTATATCCTCATCTTTAAACGCAGGAGAGTATGTATGAACCTCAAGATTTTTATCATCCTGCGCAAACTCCTCTCTTGCAAGCAGCGCCTCATGAAGTCCGCTTGAAGTACACCCTTTTAGGTACTGCTTTACAAGCGGAAACGTGCTCCACATCGCAAAACCTTTTAGTGCCAAAATAACTTTAGCGCCGCTCTCTTTTTGTACACGGTTTAAAATTTCAAGATTATTTCTTAAAAGAGACTCATCGCACATGTAGTACGGAGTGCTTAATTTGTCAAAGTTTTTCATATTATATTCACTCTTTTTTTACTATTTTTTTGTCAATCTGTTTACAACAACTTTACTGTATTGCTCTTTTACTCTCTTGGCGATATGCTCAAAATCATCCGCGTCAAGTCCCATATCTTGCACTATCTCGCAAGCCTCTTTTATAGAATCTGGAGTTAAGATATATTTTGGATTTATGGCAACCCTAACGGCGTCAAGCGAGTCAATATAGCTCTTTACTTTTGGACTTGGATTTGTTTCAAAATCAAGACCTTTTAGTATCTCTACATACAACGGCTCAAACTTCCAGTGCTCAAAAAGCAGCGCCGAGAGATAGTACGTAGTAGTTCCCAGCAAGTTGTGCTCATACTCGATAGGACTTTTTGTATTTCTGTATCCTATGGTAAACTGTTTTGAGTAGTTGCTTTTCATAACTTCATTGGCTAGAACAAGCTTTCCCGACTCCATAATAAGAGCAAGAGGCGCCATAAACTGCGCATGTCTGAGGTCAACTCTAGAGTACCACTGCATCATAAGAGAGCTTTGAAGCTGGCAGACGTCATTAAATCTTTTGTTATCGATACCGTATATCTCGGTATCGGCTCTTAAGCGCTCTCCGATTGCATATTTCAGAACAAGTCCGTAAATCTCATCCGTTCCAAAAAGAGTAACCGCCTGAGAAATAGAGGCGATTCTCCTTGAAAAGCCATACACCGGGTCGTTTATCATTTTTAAAATATTAGCAGCCAGAGTAGCATCGTTTTCTATAACCTTTACAAGCCTTATAATATCGATATTTTGGTGACCGCAGCTATATATTTGCTGTATAACAAAAGGTGTATTTGATAGCGGCGGCAGCGACTCAATTTCAGTTATTATATGCTTAAAGGTCATATACTATGCTTCTAGCTCTTTTATCTGCCAAGGAAGACCTTGAGTATTCATCTCTTCCATAAAAGGATCAGGATTCATCTGTTCCATGTTAAACACGCCAACTCCGCTCCAGATGCCTTTTAACATAAGCTTTGCGCCTATCATTGCAGGAACTCCAGTTGTGTATGAAACACCTTGAGAGTTTGTTTCGCGGTAGCACTCTTCATGGTCTTTTACCTGATAGATATAGATTTTTCTCTTTTTACCGTCTTTGATTCCCTCTGCGACAATACCGATGTTTGTTTTGCCTTTTGTTCGAGGACCCAAAGATGCAGGGTCAGGAAGCAGAGTTTTTAAGAACTCAATCGGAGTTATCATCATACCCTTATGCTCAACCGGTTCTATGCCCAGCATGCCGACATTTTGAAGAACTTCCATATGCTTTATGTAGCTCTGTCCGAATGTCATAAAAAATCTGATTCTCTTCAAGCCTTTAATATGCTTTACAAGCGACTCCATCTCTTCGTGGTAAAGCAGGTAGCTGTCTTTTGGTCCAACCTCTGGGTAATCCCAAACCTGCATAATCTCTAACGGCTTCGTCTCAATCCACTTGCCGTTCTCCCAGTATCTGCCGTTTGCGCTAACTTCACGAAGATTTATCTCAGGATTAAAGTTTGTTGCAAAAGCGTAACCGTGATCACCTGCATTACAGTCCAAAATATCTATGGTGTGAATCTCATCAAAGTAATGTTTTTGAGCATAAGCACAAAATACGTTCGTTGCCCCTGGGTCAAAACCGCTTCCCAAAAGCCCCATGATGCCGGCTTCTTTAAACTTCGCATCTCTCTCCCACTGAAGTTTATACTCAAACTTCGCTTCATCTGGGTGTTCATAATTTGCAGTGTCAAGATATGGAGTTTTTGTAGCAATACATGCATCCATAATCGCTAAATCTTGGTATGGCAGAGCCACATTTATCACGATACTCGGTTTGCATGAGTTTATCAGTTTTATAACTGCATCCGCAGAGTCTGCATCAACTGTTGCTACTTCTATATCAGCATCTGGAAGTTCTTCTTTTATATCTTGGCATCTCTTAAGTGTTCTGCTTGCCAGTACAATTTTCCCAAAAACATCCGCATTTTGTACGCACTTATGTACAACTACACGGCTTACTCCGCCTGCACCAATAATCAATGTTGTTCTCAAATTTATATCCTTTAAATCAACTTTTTAATTTTATAACTCTGTCTCTAAGCTCATCTGCTCTAATTTCTTCTGAAATAGGCTCTCCAAAGGTAAGCGTTATCTCCCTCTTTTTTAAAAAACATCTTTTTGCATCGCCTTTGTGCCTTGCAAAAAGGCTTCCAAAAACGCCCTCTATATGAAACGGCACAATGGCCGCATCGCCTCTATCTATAAACTCATAGCCTCTGTAAAATTTTGCGATGTCAGAATTTCTAGAAATTTCACCCTCTGGAAATATGGCGACTATTTTACCATCTTTTAATTTCATTGAGGTTTCAAAAAAGGAATCTTTTGAGGCTTTTTTTGATACCGGAATCAACTCAGCCAACTTAAAAACTCTGTTTACAAACTTCCAGTTGTATATATCCTTCTCTATCATAAAACTTATCCGCCTCTCAATGGGCAATTGAAGGATAAACCAATCAATCCAGCTTACATGGTTTCCCATAAGCATTACTGCGCCATTTTGCGGTATATTCTCCAACCCTGTGTAGTTAAATCTGTATCTTATCTTAAATAAAAACTCCAAAAATGTCCAGCATGTCATTACAAAATATCTTTTAAATAGTATCACGGCAAGACAAACTCCAACAAAACTCATCAGATAAAAAAGGATTTGTGCATCTGCTCCAAAATATGCGAAGAGTGTTGTCAGCATTAAAAAAGAGAACATAAAAAGCGTTTGAACAAAGTTATTTCCGGCCAAAATAGTTCCTAAATGTACATTTGGAGAGAGATATTGTATCTTTGCATTTAGCGGTACTATCAACAAACCGGAGAAGAGACCAAAAAACATAAACTCTATTGCCAAAAACAGTATAGAAGTCGTGGCTGGAATACAAAGCAGAATAACGATGATACAAAAAGCGCTAATAGCAGACAAACCTGTATTTATATAATATTTTGAGAAGTTTGCCGCCATAATTGAGCCGAGCACTATGCCTAAAACCGCAAGCGCCATAACTCCCTGAACAAGAGATGCACTTGTAATTCCCAGCTCACTCTTTGCATATTCGCCAAAAATAGCCAGAACCACCTGAGATATTGACCAAAAAAGACTAAGCGCTATTATTGCGTCAAATATCTCTTTTTTTCGCATAATCATAATCATGTTTTTTCTAAGATACGCACCGCTAAAATATCTCTTAAATCTAAACTTCCGCTCGCTTGCTTCTGTCATCATGTTTGGCAGTTTTGATGCCAAAAAATACTCTATAACCGAACCCAAAACCAGAAGCCATCCGAGCGGTGCCACAATCTTTAAAATATCCTCTTTGGTGTTAAGGTTATCTCCAAGCAGAGCTTCAAATAGCACCGTGTAAAAAATAATCCCTAAAAGTATCGCGGCTGTTGTAGTTGCCTGAACCGCTCCGTTTCCGGCAGTTATAAACTTTATGCCTACAAGTTCTTTTATATATCCGTATTTTGCAGGTCCATAAATGGCACTTTGAAGTGCGAGCAAAAAAGTCATGGCAAATGCGGCAAAAAACCAGCCTTGATAGTAGAAATATGTAATTATAAGCGTAATAGCTACTGCAAGAAGTGACGAGTATTTCATAATAATGTTTTTTGCAAATCTGTCTGCTAAAAAACCCGCAGGAGAGAATGCCAAAATAAATGGCAAAAGTATAAGCGCATTTACAACTGCACTAAGTATTATTTGAGTTGTCCCGTCATACACTTTAAAAACAGTGTTTTGTATGATTATCTTATGCCCTAAATCTGTAAAAGCATTTAAAAAAGCAACAACTAAATAGTTTACAACTCCGACAATAGCAAACATACTCTTCATAACTGCTAACCTTGATTATCTACTAAAACGGTGCTCCAGCCCTCATAATATCCATGCTCTTTTTTAATAAGAGCGTAAAGCTCCTCTACAATTGCCCTGACCTCTTCATTTTTCACATTGTGCTTCTTCACCAAAGCCACGCCGTGCTCAAACTCTTCGCTGCTGATATCGTCTTTAAATTCAAATCCGCATGACAAAACACTCTGCACAAATCTCTCTTTTTGAGTAGCAGTCTCAAACGAGACGTAATGCTCAACGTCTCTAGGAGTTTCAAGCACATCGCCCTCTTCTTCTAGCAGAAATATTATCTTGTCACTCTCAATATTGTAAAGCTCCAGCTCTGTAGGATATATATATTTATGGTAAAAATCCCACTTTGCGTCTTTTACAACGCTGCTCTCATACTTGTAGCCGCTATCACGAAGCATCTTCGTAACAATAACTTCGAGATTTTTAGCGCTTCTTGCATAGAAGTAGAACTCATTCCACTCATCTTTGAGTCTTGAGCCGATATATTTCGCAATGTTATCGTATTCTAATGCAATGATTAGAGACTCTTTTGTTTCTAAAAAGTTTTCAAAGTTCTCGCTCTCTTCATCAAGATTGCCAAACTTTACAAAAACGCTAAAAAGCCACGGATAGAGCTCTTTTTCGTCCTCTAAATCAACCTCTGCCTCAATATTTACAACTTCGCCATCTTCAATTCTGCTAAATAATTCTCTCATTTTTCACTTCATAATATTTTTATTTATTATAACCAACTTCAACCTAAAAAAAAGAGATAAACCATTTCTTGATAATAATTATCATTTTAATATTAATTTAAGAAAAATGAAACTACAATTCTGCATATTGATAAACGATAATGCTTATCATATTCAAATAAAGAAAAAAAATGAAATTTTTCAATAACAAATTAGGTTTTAGCATAGTTGCTGCAATTATGCTCGCAGGAGGCTTACAAGCGGATACTGCTTCGGATATAGCGGAGCTTAAAAAAGAGATAGCAGAGCTTAAAGAGCAGACCAAAACCTTAACGGATGAGACAAGCAACCTTCAGATGGGTTTTGGCTACACAACTGTTGACAACGAAGCTTCTCACAGCGGTCTTGGTGCTGCTGCATCAAAAGTGTACTACTCAAAATCACCTTTGAGCATCGGCGGTTACGGTGAGATGTACTACTCACACACAAACAAAGAGAGCGGTTCAAACAGCTCTAAAGTTGATGTATATAGATTTGTTCCATACATCGGTTATAAATTTAGTGACAATATTCTTTTAAATGTTGAACTTGAATTTGAACACGGCGGAGTGGCAAATGACGGAGGAGACGCAGAGGGCGGAGAGGTTATAGTTGAGTTTATATATCTTGACTTTCTTATAAACGAATGGGCGAATATCAGAGTCGGTAACATGTTAATGCCGATGGGGCTTATAAATGAAAGACACGAACCGACACTTTTTACGACTGTTCAAAGACCAAACACCGCAAAGCAGATAATTCCGACAACTTGGCATGAGAGCGGCGTAATGGTTTACGGAGATGTTTTTGAAGGATTGGAGTATAAATTTGCAGGAGTTACCGCACTAAATCCGACAATAGACAGCGATACAAGCTGGCTAAGAAGTGCGCGCGGCGGCTCATTTACAAACAATGACCCAAAACTCGGTTTTGTTGCAAGGCTAGACTATACGGACATTAACGGTCTTTTGGCAGGTGCTTCGGCTTATATGGACTCAAATATAAATATGTTCGATATTCATGCAGATTACAAGATAAAAGGATTTAGAGCGTATGGAACATATGCAGAGGCAAAGCGCTCAGACGCATTTGAGTTGGCGGGTGCACTCTCTCAGGTAAAAGCAAAAGGCGGCTACTTAAACCTTAGTTATGATCTCTTAACGTTAAGTTCATCAAGCGACAAATTGCCATTGTTTGTTCAATTTGAGAGCGTCAACAGTGCCGATAAAAAAACAGACGGAAGTTCGCTTGATTCTATCGACACAACGACATTTGGCATAAACTACTTTCCGCATGATCAGGTTGTACTAAAAGCCGACTATGCGATGCAGAGCCAAGGTGGAGTTGACTCTGACACATTCAGCCTCTCTATGGGATTTATTTTTTAACTGATGTTACGCACTGAAACGAACTCGTCCGTTTCAGTGGCAGCTGCTTATGTCCCTACAACCCCCTTAGCATGGAGTATGCCATTGGTTAGCATACCTAAAAGCTACGAAAAACTTGTTTTTCGAGAATTTCAAGATGCTTGGCGTTCTTATTGACAAAGTTCATTGACAAAAAAAAATTTATTTTATACAATCTGCAAAACTTAGGAGCACTTCTTATTATGAAACAACTTTTACTATATCTTCTTATTTTTTTGGCACTTCCCCTGAGCGCCAAAATGCTTATCTCTCCAATTAATGCTATGAATCAAAGCTATGGAGCAAAGAGCAAAATTAGCGAAGAGAATATTTTATTGACAAATATTCAGGCAAAAAAAATTCAAGAAGAGTCGAATGTAAAACTTGATAGTAATATTTTTAAAGTGTTCAAAGCCCAACTGAGCGGCAAAACAGTGGGTTACGGTGTTTTAATCAACAGAAAAATACGCTCAAAAAATGGTGTTGTTCTCTACTTAATCTCATCAGACTCTGTTTTAAAAAGCATAGAGGTTATAGCTTTTAATGAACCAATGGAGTATGTGCCTTCAAAAAAGTGGATGTCGCAATTTGAGAACGTAAACAGCAATACGCCGCTAAATCTCTCTAAAGATATCCCGACCATAACCGGTGCAACGCTGAGTGCTAAAAGTTTTGTCGACGGCTCAAAAATAGCTTTTGCTCTTTACAATGAAGTTTTAAAAGGCAAATAGTGAAATTTACCGTCATAAAAAATCTTCAAAAAGACAGCGCTATGAGCCTTATTTTAAAAGGCTTTCTTTTTTTTATACTCCTCTACATCGTATCAGATATTTTTGTTATGAAAGAGAGTTTCGGAATATCTGCAGAGGCTCTGCACTCAACGCTTTTTGGGAATGAAGAGGCTTACATAGACCCGATAAACGAAGCATCTTTTTTGGAGTTTTGGCACACGCAGATTTTCTTTATCATGATGATTCTGCTCACACTCAGCGCAGTTTTTATAAGGGTTGCAAAAAGAAGCAGAAATATCCTTACAAATATTCTTATGATTAGCGCCATAGCGTCACTTGTCTCGCTTCCTTTGGCATATTACACCTCAAAATTTTTTATAAATATCTATGTGATAAGCTATTTTCTCTGGCATCTTGTCGCAATTTATATGATTTTCTACTCTTTTTGGAAGCTAAATGCAAGAAGCGTATAAACTCTCCATCCTCTACTATCTAGCTTTTTCGCTGCTTTTGATTGTAAGTGCGATTATGCTCTTTGAGCACAAAATAGGCTTTAGCTTTAGCAGTGTTTTGGAGTATTACACTGGCAATGAAGAGAAATTTATTCCTGCTCAGAGTGCAGGCGGGATTTTAAAGATAGTATTGCCTCATATTTTTGTATTTGGGCTTTTTGCGATGGTGCTTTTGCACTTTTTGGTCTTTGCCGATTTGAGATACAAAGAAAACATAACTCTTTTGATTTATGCCGCTTTTGGCGTCGCACTGCTTGAAATTTTCACGCCGTTTATGATTATCGGCGGATTTGAGTTCTTTGCATACGTAAAACTCTTCTCATTTTTTGCCTTTTTATCTCTACTGCTCTATATCTCTTGGCTGCTTTTTCAAAGTATCGCCAAAGAGTAGATTTTTTGCATATTTAGTTATATTTTTACTTATAACAATCTCTTCATCACTCTGCATAATGATATAACCTACTCCAAGAACGTCTAAAAACTCATAAGCAGTCTTTATCGGCATAACACTCGCAGCAGTGGCATAAGCGTCCAAATCGCTGTTTGAGAGCTCTCCGATAAGCGTAATAGAGATAAAACATGTTTGCGGTTTTTTGGCTTTAGGGTCTATAAGATGGTTGTTCTTGGTTGATAAAACATATCTGTTGTAGTTTCCGCTTGTTGAGATGCCTAGATCGCTCTTAGTGCTCTCAAACGACAGCATCTTCTCATCTTCTAAAAAAGGATTTTGAATATCTATCTTACATGTAGAGAGGCAGCGTATGTCTCCGCTTAGAGAAATCACCGCCTCTATAGTGTCTTTGCTTCTAAAATACTCAGCCACTTTATCAACTGCAAAACCCTTTCCCATTCCGCCCAAATCAACCTTTATGCCATCGTCTATAAAAGCCTCTTTTTCATTAAACCGCAAAGCATTGAAAGCGACTTTTGCATCCTGAAGTTCAAGTGACGTCGGCACTCTCTGGCTCTCTCCAAATCGGTACAAATCTTTTGTTATGGAGCCGACCGTAATGTCAAAATATCCGTCAGTTGCCGCGTAGTACTTTTTGCATAAACTGAGCGCTTCAAAAAAATAGCCGTCATTTTCTACATGTAGATTTTTATTTAGCAGATATGCACGTGCATTTTTGTTGTATGAGGAGAGAGACATCTCGATATCTTTCATAATATCAAAGCCGTTATTTACGAGATTTGAGCTCTTTTCATCAACCGAGATAGTTGCAAATGTTGCCATGATTATTTGTGTGCGAGAGGCAATTTTGGCCTCTAGGAGCCAAAAGATGGATAAAAAGAGAAGCAGGAATTTCAAAATTTAGATAGTAATCATTTCGTTGATTTCAAGCCCGAAACCGCTAAGACCTACAAACTCAGTATGGCTGAGCGAAGAGATAAGGTTCATTTTTGAAACACCGAAAGATTTTAGTATCTGCGCGCCGATTCCAAACTCTTTAATCGCCGCATTGTCATTGTGTGTCGGCTTATTTATAAAGATAAGAACACCGCTGTTTTGTTTTAAATACTCTATCGAAGAGACAAGATTGTTATACTTTTTTTGGTTTAGCAGAAGTTCGATGTCGGGAATTATATTGTGCACTCTCACATTGGCAACAGAAGTTACTTTATGAAACACAATGGCCGTATGTTCAATGGCGTCATGATCTCTAAATATATGTTTTTTAACTTTTGTACCAAAAAACTCTATCTCCTCTACTTCTACCTCACTCACCAGCCTCTCGTTTGCAAGGCGATACTCAACGATATCTGAGATAAATACTGTTTTTAGAGCGTGTTTTTCTCCAAAAATATCCAAGTCGTCACGTCTAGCCATTGTGCCGTCTTCTTTGATGATTTCACAGATAACCGATGATTCGCTAAGTCCAGCCAAGCGACACAAATCTACCGAGCCCTCAGTATGTCCGGTTCTAACTAGAGTTCCACCCTCTTTTGCGATAAGGGGAAATATATGCCCAGGTTTTACAAGCTCGTCTGCATGGCTTATAGGATTTGCCAAAATCTTGATAGTATCATCTCTCTCGCCTGCCGAGATACCCGTAAGTGCATTTTTTGCATCAACCGAGACAGTAAATGCCGTCTCATACGAAGATGTATTTGAGCTTACCATTGGATTTAGCTCTAGTCTTGTTGCGATATTTCTGCTGATTGCAACACAGATAAGACCTCTTGCGTGAGTAGCCATAAAGTTGACATGTGCAGGAGTTGAAAAAGCAGCGGCATAAACCAAATCGCCCTCATTTTCTCTATCCTCGTCATCAATCATGATGACCATGCGCCCTCTTTTAATCTCCTCAATAGCTTCTAATACTCTTTGTGTAGGTGTCATATATACTCTTTATTTTGATTGCTCGAATTATATATAAATGTTGATTAATTTTAGTTCAAACCGCTTTTTGCGATTTGATGTTAACTTCCTTGACAAAGTCAGCTTATTTGCCTATAATTCCACTCCAATAACCAAGCTAGCCTTGTTTGTAAGTAACGCGGAATAGAGCAGTTCGGTAGCTCGTCGGGCTCATAACCCGAAGGTCATAGGTTCAAATCCTGTTTCCGCAACCAATTCTTTCACTTTTCATTGTTGGGGTATAGCCAAGCGGTAAGGCAACTGGTTTTGGTCCAGTCATTCAGGGGTTCGAATCCCTTTACCCCATCCACTTTCAATAATCTCATTATTGATTTTTGTTTAATCGAGGCAAAATTGAGCGAAGCATACTGTAGTATGTGAGTGAAATTTTAACGAAGAGTAAACTAAAAAGACCGCGGAATAGAGCAGTTCGGTAGCTCGTCGGGCTCATAACCCGAAGGTCGCAGGTTCAAATCCTGTTTCCGCAACCAAAAACCTTATAAACACGGGCTTTCTAGCCTCTTTCAAATTTTTTTTCAAAAATGCTTTCCCAACCTATTTCTAGCCATAGTTATAATTTCGTCCATTCAACAACCAAACTAAAAAGCGACTAATTCAGGAAAGGTTTATAAAAGAGTCTGTATTATAAAAAAATTATATGAGGTGGTGCTAATGCAACTTACAAAACAAATCCTAAAACTTTCACTTGCAGTCCCTTTTGTGCTTTTATTAAACGGATGCTTTGACGAAACAGTAAAGTGCTCTGATGAAATGGTAAAAGAGACTATCAAAGAAATATATACTGAACAGATACAAAGTGGTGCCAGCAATCCACTATTAGCGGCAATGTCAGCAAACTTTCCAAATCTAATATCCATAGAGTCTATTCGTCCCATCTCTTACAACAAAGAAGTAAAAATGCGTGAATGTAAAGCGGTTATGCATTTTGAAAATGAGACAACGGCGGATTTAAGCTACACTATTCAAACAAATGAAGATAATGGTGACGACTACTATATTGAACTTGATAAAGCTTTTTTAGAGAGCCTTATTATGTCCAGCATGATGAGTGGGCTTGGCTCTAACAAATAGAGCTAAGCTTACTTTCTTAACGATAAACTCTCTTTAAGATATCCATTTAACTGGTATCGCATCGCCGTTGAATAGATATCACCCTATATTTTTTATCTCTTTTTTTAACTTAATGGTGAGCTTCGGCGGATTTTCATTGCCAACAAGCGGTTCGATTGTTGAAAGAGATTCTATTGGAAGCGGTAGAGTGTTTAGTTTTACTAAAAAACCATCCATATCCCCAAAAGATTCCGACATTGCAAAACATGGTAGCGTTTTAGTATCGCTATATCCATCTATTGCGCCTGATGTCTGCGTAACGCCTCATAGCCTAAGCTTTGTATAAACTCTGTAGTCTCAGCGCTATACTCTCCAAACGGATAAGAGAAGAGTTTTGGGTTTTGGTTTGTTTTGGCTCCAAGCTCATCTTGAAGTCTCTTTTGGGCAATCTCTATCTCGCGCCCTATCCTGTTCTGCTATGCTTTTTTATCCTCGTCATCTCTTGAAACAAGATAGTCGTGGCTTATTGAATGGTTTGTAAAAACCGTGAAAAGAAGGTTGAGTTTTTTAAGCCTTGAAAATGCCTCCGTATATATGCTTTTATAAGCAGCATCAACGGTAAGTGCGACTGTCTTTTGAGGTATTATTTTTTTCTCCAAAATATATCTTATAATCTAAGAAAGAGGTCAGACCTGATAGCTGTTTTGTGAGAGATACTCAAGATGCTCCTCAAACTGCTCTAGTCTGATATTTATAAGAGGGATATTTAGTTTCGCCAAAACGGTGATACATAAAGACTACTGCACTCTAGCTCTCTTGGCTCTTTGCAAACAAAACGCTTTCAAAGAGCAACGAAAATAAAAAAACCAATAATACTTTTTTCATATCTTATATCTTATATCCCGCCTTTTCTTTTACTATAACAAAATTATTGTTGCCAATCCTAAAAAACTAAAAAAGCCCACCATGTCCGTAACGGTTGTCAAAAGTACGGAAGAACCTACTGCAGGGTCGATATCTGCTTTTTGCAAAACCAGCGGTATAACTGAACCAAAAAAACCTGCCGAGATAAGGTTTATAACCATTGAAGCGGCAATAACAACTCCAAGCATGGGAATAGAAAACCAAAACCACGCTATCAGCCCCATAACTACGGCAAATATCATACCGTTCATAAGCGAGAGGTAAACCTCTTTTTTTATAGTCCTTTTTGCATCTTTCGTGCTGATTTCGCCAAGAGCCATCTGTCTTACCGTAACCGTCAGCGTTTGCGTTCCGGCATTTCCACCCATTGAAGCGACTATTGGCATAAGAATAGCAAGTGCTACGAGTGATTGAAGTGTAGCATCAAAAAGCCCTATAACGGCAGAAGCGGCAATCGCCGTAAAGAGATTTATGCCAAGCCAAAATGCACGGTGCTTTCCTATATGAAAAAGGCTCTCCTCTTGCTCCGCTTCATCATTAACGCCGGCAAGATTGTAGAGCTGCCCTGTTGCACGCTCTTCTATAATATCGTAGATATCATCAGAGGTGATACGCCCAAGAAGTTTGCCGCTAACATCTACAACAGGAATAACGCCCATATCATAATTTGACGCTACCTCTACGACATCATGAATATCATCCAGCGCATGAACTGAGACCGTGTTACGCCCTCTTCCACAAGTTTGCTGTAGTTTACGTTTGGACCGAGCAAAATCAAATCTTCAAGCGGAATTGAGCCCAAAAAGTCATTTTCTCTTGTAATAACATAAACTTGATAGACACTGTCTAGCTCTTTTTGCGCTTTGAGACGTTTTAATCTATGAATAGACTCTCCGACCTGCTCATCTATAAAAGCTGAGAAAAGCTCGGTCTGCATGTATGCACCCGCCTCATCCTCCTCATACGAGATAAGAGCTTCGAGGTTTCGCCTGTCTTCGTGCGGTAAACTCTGAAGAACCTCCTCTGCAACGTCCTCATCTACATCTTCAATATTTCGGATAAGTTCTGCGGCATCGTCGGTGTCAAGAGTGTTTGTCAGTCCTGCAAGCTCATCCGCACTAAAGTGCTCGACTATCTCCTCATGACAATGGCGCGGAAGCTCAATCATTACCTGCGCTTGAAGCTCTTGCGGGATTTTTGAGAGCTCCTCTAGGTAAATTTTCTCATCATACTCGCGCAGATCAAGCAGAAGCTCTGCAATGTCGTAAGGGTGCGAATTTGCATCAATTTCACGGAGTTGTTGGATTAGCTCTTGCGGTGATAGTTTCACATTAACTCCTCTCTTTTATTTTTTATATCCATCTGCATAAGATATGCATCACATCCGTCACCGTAAAACTCTTTTATGGTTTTTTTTGTCTTAAATCCGCTTTTTTTATAGAGCGATATCGCTTTCTCATTATCTATACGGACTTCAAGTAAAATACTTTTAAAACCCAGTGTCGCCAACTCTTTAAAAACAGATTCTAAAAGTTTGTTGGCAATCTTTTTGCCTCTGTGCGTTTTATCCACTCCTATTGAGTAGAGCTTTGCATCTCTTCGTTTGACAAGAACCAGCACATAACCTGCAACACCTCCATCAATCTCAAAGAGATATAACATGTTGTTTTTTACATGGTATCTCAAAGAGCCGTAGGAGAGCGGAAAATTCTCTTTTGAAAATAGCTTCTTCTCCAGCTCATAGAGCTTTTTCGCATCACTCCCCAAAGCTCTGCGGATTGTCATTTTTGATAAATTGTATACTTTGGAACAAGTTTAAACGGACGATAAGACATTTTAACCTTACGAAGGTTTTCAAATCCCATATCATCGCCGACATTTATATACTCTACTCCGTAGTGTTCTTTAAGCATTTTTGAAAACTCTCTAAATATAAACTGCGCACATCCAAGAACTTCAAAATCAGTTTTTTCTATAATGACGGTAGCAGTGTCTTGACTTATTCTCTCGCCAACCGTAAAGCCTTTTAACTCGCCGTTAATGTAGATAACGAGCCCTATGAGAGAAAGCTCATCATAGTGTTTAAACATCTGTTTTATAGCATGTCTTTCTTGATGAATGCCTTCCAAAAAGACTTCCGCTTCTTCTTTAGGCATATATTTAACTCTATCAGAGACCCATTTATCAAAAAGGTGCATAATCCCCTCTTTGTGTTTTACGCTATCCAATTGCTCGATAACATAGTCAGGATAAGACTTCATAAACTTGTTTATCTCTGTTCGTTTTGTGTGATAGCTGTTTCCGCGAAGCTCGATAAGGGCATTTATTTCATAAACATAATCGACAAGCTTCTTCTCTACAAGATAGTTCTCAAGCATCTGAAACATGCTCTCAGCCTCATCGGCAGACTGTACAAAATCCTCAATCATTGCAGCTTGAACATAGTCAATACGGGAGTAGTACGGAGAAGAGTTGTTGGCATTCATAACTTCGAAGCATTTTATCATCGCATCTGTGGCATTTTTTTTCTTTCCCAAAGGTGGCAGAAGCATAGTTAGTTCCCCGCCTGTCATGATAAACAGACAAAAACACTTATTTATAATAGCATAAAATCCGCTACTGTTTGCAAGCCAGATATAATTTGCGGCAAATGTATAATCGCTCAAATCCACATCGAGTTTTGAGAGATATTTTTCCATAATAGGTTTTGTAGTAATCGTAAAGCGTTTTAATTTCTGTTTATTAACTGTTAGGCTGCCCATTTAAATCCTTTTTAGTAGTAAATATTAGCGAAATAATACATCTTTTTTTTGCATTTGCAGTAGTGATTTTTCACTCTTTTAACAAGCTTATATTATAGTAATTTTTTTCTTATTTATATTTAATGTTTTTTCACCAAGTTATATAAAAAGATGTAGATAAAACAGTAGAATTTTTGGATGTAGATATGGTGTTGACATATAAATTTTAAAAATATATAGTGTACTTTATTTTGCATATTTGACAACTACCAAATAGATGTTTGATATGGGTGATGCAAATCAAATCCCAAAAAGTCTGTAAAAAGGCTAAAAGTCACTCTTTATCTAAACTCTACTTTTGTGGTAAAATTGACATAAACCTAAGTCATGGAGCCGTTGTGCAAAAAGATAAAAGAACTCTCTACTCATGGGCGCTTTATGACTGGGCAAATTCTGCATATGCGACTACGGTGATGGCGGGATTTTTTCCAATATTTTTCAAGTCCTATTACAGTGCAGACGTTGAAGCAACACTAAGCACGGCGTATCTTGGTTTTGCAAACTCAATTTCTAGTTTTATCGTAGTTCTTATCGCTCCTCTTCTTGGCGCAATGGCAGATAGCGGCTCGCTTAAAAAGAGGTTTCTTTTTCTCTTTGCCTATCTTGGTATTTTGATGAGTGCGGCATTAGCTCTTGTTTCTCAAGGTGAGTGGCAGCTGGCGGCGTTTATATATATCCTTGGAAATATCGGCTTTATGGGTGCCGATGTATTTTACGACGCTCTGTTGCCCTCGATATCTGATAGAAAAAATGTAGATTATGTCTCAGGGCTTGGTTTTGCGCTTGGGTATCTCGGCGGCGGAATACTCTTTGCGCTTAATGTTGCAATGGTGCAAAACTTCTCACTTTTAGGGCTGGAAAATGAAGCAGAGGCAATCAAAGTCTCATTTATATTTGTGGCTCTCTGGTGGGCGCTCTTTTCGCTTCCGCTGTTTCTCTTTGTTGAGGAGAAAAAAGGGGAGTCAAAAAGTGCTCTTGCCCTCATAAAAGATGGCTTTATCAGGCTAAAAAATACCTTTGGAAAGATAAGAGAGATTAAAGGAATTTTTCTGTTTTTACTGGCTTACTGGCTCTACATCGACGGCGTTGATACGATTATTCGCATGGCGGTTGATTACGGCATGGCAATTGGATTTGACTCTAAAAACCTGATTTTTGCCCTTTTAATCGTTCAGTTTGTTGGTTTTCCTGCAACCATACTTTTTGCAAAAATCGCCCAGCTTTGGGATACGAAAAAGGCTATATTTTTGGCAATCGGCATCTATCTCTTTATAACGCTTTGGGCTACGATGATGCAAGAGGTGTATGAGTTTTATATACTTGCCGTTATGATTGCGCTTGTTCAAGGCGGTATTCAGGCGCTTAGCCGCTCGTACTACTCAAAGATGATTCCAAAAGAGCACGCTGGGGAATTTTTCGGTTTTTACAACTTTTTGGGCAAATTTGCGGCTATATTAGGACCGCTCTTAGTGGCTCTTGTTGCGCTTTTTACGCAAAGCTCACGCGCCTCCATCGGCTCTGTTGCCATATTGTTTATACTCGGCGCAATTTTGCTATATTTTGTGGATGAGAAGAAGACTGCTGATGAAGCAAAAAATGCACTAAAGTGAAATAGGATTTCTCTTTAACTCGCTCTCAATCGCGTCTCTTGTAATTTTAGCGAGTTCTGTACTATCAAAACCATCCGCAAATATTGGCTTTAGAAAAGTAACTCTTATTTTTTTTGGTCTTGGAACTATTTTGCCGGTCTGCAATGCCTCGTAACTGCCATCAATAACAACGGGGAGAATGGGGATATTGAAAGTCTTGGAGAGCATCGCAAAAAACGGTCTGAACTCCAGAAGTTTTCTGTCCCTTGTTCTTGCACCCTCTGGAAAAATAACAAGGTTATTTCCCTCTCTTAGCGGCAGCGCGCAATACTGCATGGTATGTTTCAAATCCACATTTGCGTCGATGAGTATCGTCTGTCCATGTTTTGAAATCGGCTCCAAAAGCGTTGTGCCAAAAACCTGTTTATATGCCAAAAAGAAGCTCTTTTTTAAAACTTTATAGGGCAGTATCGACTCTATCAAAAAGCCGTCAAGCATACTTTGATGCGAGGGCGCGATTATGCATGGATACGAAGGAATATTCTCTACTCCAACTACTTCAAGGCGGAAATAGAGCTTAAAAAGCGGAAAAAGAACGGTTTTATAGGCAAACATTATGATTGGTGAATAGACCAGCTTTTCATCTATTTTCTCATCCAATATCTTCTCCCAATCTGGCTTTACAAAATCTACATGTAGAGAATTTTCTAAAATGTACATGTAGAGTGATTTGACGTTCATTAGCCCTGAAAACAGGGTTTCATCTATTTTTATTCCAAAGCTCTGCTCCATAAAAACAAAAAGCTCTACATAGTTTAGAGAATCGAGCCCAAGGTCAAGCTCTAGGTGTGAAGATGGCATGATTTTATTTTTTGTTATAGTCGAGAGATAGCTCTTTAAAGTTGTGTAAATCTCATCTTTTGGCTCATCTTCATCGCTAATTTCAGGCACATTTTTAGAATTTACAAGCTCATTTATTGCAGCAAAATCAACCTCACCCAATTCAGTTTTTGGAAGCGGCGCCCTTAAAATCTTGTACCCTTTTATCTTTTTTGCCTCATCTGCTTCCATGTTGTAAAGCTCAATAGCGTACCATCGCAGCTCCTCTTGGATGTTGATGATTTTTGCTTTTTTTAGAGCCTCAAAATCGGGATAAATTAAAGCATATGGATAATGGTTATGCTCTATAATCGCAATATCTTTTATATAGCGTGTAAACGATAAAACTCTATTTTTTATTTTTTCTAAATCCATTTTACAGATACGCTCCAATATTAGCCCAATAATACCTAAGAGATAAATAGATTGTCAAGCCTAGATTAAGAGCCAAGAGGCTAAAATACGAGAAAAATCACGAAGGATATATTTGCTAAATCTTCCTAATGCCTTAGCATCAATTCGAATAATTTTAGCTCCGCTGATGTTTTGGATTATCTTAAATCCTGACTATTTTACAGACAACGGCTATCACATAAGCTGGAACTACTACACGGCCTCGCTTCTCTTTGTTTTGGCAAGCGTGACCGACTTTTTTGACGGCTACATCGCAAGAGAGTGGAATCAGATGACAATGCTTGGCGCAATCATCGACCCGCTTGCAGACAAGATGCTTATAATCGCTGCATTTTTGGGGCTTATGATGATTGGCGAAGCAAGTGCGTGGGCTATATATATCATCATTATCCGCGAGCTCTTTATCACAGGAATCCGTACCGTTGCACTGAGTGAGGGGCTTGATATCAAGGCTTCATGGGCAGGCAAAGTAAAGACGGTTGTTCAGATGATTGCCATAGGCTTTTTGCTTATGCACTGGCCGCTTGGCACTGAGCTTTTATGGCTTGCGGTCGCGCTAACACTCTACTCAGGTTTTGAGTATCTCTGGGGATTTAGAGCAGCACTTTTAAAAGGTAAAAATTAATGAGTTTTTTAGTATCACTGATTGTTATATCGGCACTTATATTTTTTCACGAGCTTGGACACTACTTTGCGGCACGTGCCATGGGCGTATATGTAGAAGTTTTCAGCATAGGTTTTGGACGAAAAGTAGCCTCTTTTAAGAGATGGGGAACCGAGTGGAAATTGGCAATTATCCCTCTTGGCGGATATGTAAAGATGAAGGGTCAAGATGACTCTGATCCTACAAAAAAGAGCTACAGCGATAGCTACAATGTAAAAACACCTTTGCAAAAGATTTTTATCCTCCTTGCGGGACCATTAGCAAACTTTGTTTTGGCGTTTGTTCTCTACTTTGTCATAGCTCTTGGCGGACCAAATATTCTCTCACCGGTAATAGGAAGCGTTGTTAAAGACTCTCCGGCGTTTGTTGCAGGACTGGAAGCAAATGACACTATCCGCTCAATTAACGGCAGCCCTATTACTACTTGGAACGAAATGGCAGAGGTTATTGAAACGTCTGAGGGCTCGCTAAATATTGAAGTTGAGAGAGCAGGATATATACACTTTATAACCGTAACGCCAAAATTTGCCCAAAGCATAAATATGTTTAACGAGCAGATAGAGAGAAAAATAATCGGGATAGGAAGTGCGGGAGTTTCACACAAACTTGATTTAAGCGTCGGCGAAACTCTCTCATATGCAACCGAGCAGACTGTTTTTGCCTCAACTCTGATATTTACGGGACTTAAAAAACTCATAGTGGGAGAAGTTCCAGCAAATGAACTCGGCGGAATAATCTCCATAGTAAAACTTACATCGGATGCGACAGATGCCGGCTGGATGAGCGTTTTGTTTTTTGCGGCACTCATCTCTGTCAACCTCGGTGTTTTAAACCTTCTCCCTATCCCTGCACTTGATGGTGGACACATAATGTTTAACCTCTATGAGCTGATATTTAGAAGAGAAGTAAACGAAGAGATTATGGTAAAATTGACCATTGCAGGCTGGGTGATACTCTTTTCGCTGATGGGGCTTGGACTTTATAACGATATTAACAGACTTGTGGGGTAGAGAATGAAAACAAAAATGAATGATGAAGAGTACAAAATCTATATTGACAACATAATAAGAAGAGTCGAGTTTGCAAGAGTAAGATTTGATGAAAAACATATAGTTAAAATCGTAGCAATAAGCAAATACTCAACCGCAGATGAGATAGCTAAACTCTACCGCATAGGACAACGTGCTTTTGGCGAAAACAAGGTTCAGGACTTACGCGCAAAAAGCAGCGAGCTTGAAGATTTGCCGCTTGAGTGGCACTTTGTGGGGAACCTGCAAAAAAACAAGATAAACAACCTGCTAGATATAAACCCCGCTCTCTTTCATGCGCTGGATTCGCTAGAACTTGCACATGAGCTGCAAAAAAAGTTAGAAGCAAGATATATGACACTTGATGCCCTGCTTCAGATAAACTCTGCAAAAGAGGAGTCCAAACACGGTGTAATGCCTGAAGATGCAGTTGCAATTTACAACCAGATAAAAAAAGAGTGTCCGAATATCCATCTAAGAGGCGTTATGAGCATTGGCGCACATACCGAAGATAAAGCGGTAATAAAAAAGAGTTTTGAGACAACCTATAGCATCTATAAGCAGTTAGATGGTGCGACAATCTGTTCTATGGGAATGAGCGGGGATTTTGATCTGGCTATCGAGTGCGGGTCAAATATGGTAAGGCTTGGCTCTCTTATGTTTAATAAGTAACCCTCCTTTTTAAAGGAGAGTTATCGCTTCTACTCCATTACTTTTCTAGCATTTATAGGCTGAATCGGTCTGTTGTTTTCATGGTGAAATATATCTAAAAACTCTTTTGTCTGCTCTTTAGAGATAGTTGAGTAGTTTTTAAGAACAAGCCATCTAACGCCTTCGCTACACGGCGGAGTTGTAAGAGAACCGTTAAATCTGTAGTAATCTTTATCTTTTGGCAAAAGCGCATTTACTTCTGCTGCAGGAATACTCAAAGCCTCTTTTTCTCCCGCTTTTTTAGGCATTTTAGCCCATACTTTTGCTAAAAACTCATTTTTTGCGCCATCTTCAAACATTAGTCCGATAACTGCCAATGAGCCGTCTTTTGCAGCGTGAACAAAGTGTCCTTCAAGTGGGAACTCTTTACCGTCAATCTGATTTTCGCTTGGCGTGTGGAAGTGAAGCTGAACTAGAGGAAATTTAATCCCATCAACCGTAATTGTGCTTCCCTCGTCAAAATTTACCTGAATCGTATGGCCATTGTTTATAACAGAAGATATGCCCGTATTGTAATCAAAAGCAATCTTTTCCATCTCCTCCACGTCAACCGTCACATTTGAAGTGATGTTGATAGGAGACTGGCTTTTTCCGCTTTTACACAAACTGTAATCAGCCGACAAATCACCCCAATTTGCAGGCCCCTCATGTCCCGTATAACCCCAGTGAGTTTTACCCCCTGCACCTAAAAGAGCCGTACTTAATAGCGCTACTACCACACTGCTTGTTAAAATTCTGCCTAATCTCATTTGCAAACCTTTATAAGAAATTTTTATCTGACAATCGTATCACATAAAATTAAATTTAAACAAATTACTTATTATTATTATTTATGTTTATCTTATGTGCTACCTGTAGTTACACAAATAAATAATAAAAATTTGACTAAAATATCGCATGAAAAATGAAAAAGAGTATGACCTTATTGTTATTGGCGGCGGCGCTGCCGGAATGATGGCTGCAATTGTGGCTGCAAAAGAGAGAAAAAGCGTTCTTCTTTTGGAAAAGCTCTCCCAACTCGGCGCAAAACTAAAAGCCACAGGCGGTGGCAGGTGCAATCTTACAAATACTCTTGACAACGAAGAGTTTATGGCAAAATTCGGACGTAACGGCCGTTTTATGCAAGATGCGCTCGAGCAATTTGACTACAAAGCTTTAACACATTTTTTTAAAGAAATAGGCGTTGATACCCACGCGCCTGACGGCTTTAGAGTTTTTCCAATATCGCACAGCTCATCAACTATCATAGAGGCTCTTATTGGCGAGATGGGGCGTCTTGGCATTGAGATTTTAACATCACAAAAAGTTGAAAAAATTCTACATGTAGATAATTGTGTAAGCGGTGTTAAAACCGCCGAGCACCTATTTCATGCCAAAAATGTCATTGTAGCCACAGGCGGGCTTGGCTATCCTACTCTTGGAGCTGAGGGAGATGGGCATGATATGGCAAGAGAGTTGGGTCATAAAGTAACAGAACTTCACCCTGCCATGATGCCGCTTCATACCAAAGAAAGATGGGTTGAGAATTGTCGCGCCGATACAATACCAAAAGTCGAACTTAGAGTTGCTCTTAAAAAATATAGCAAACTAAGGGCAGACGGAGATTTGATTTTTACAAAAAGTGGCATTAGAGGTCCGGTTGTTCTTGATGCAGCGAGGGATTTGACACCGCTTTTGGAGAAGTATGGCGAAGTACCTATTTTACTAAATCTCACAAAAGGGATGAATGAGGAGCAGATTTTAAATCATCTCAAATCCCAAGCCGCGAAAAATCAACATATAACTACTCTTGAGCTTGTAAACACGCTTTTACCAGCTCCGCTCTCCAATGAGTTGTGCCTTATGGCAGAAGTAGACCCGCAAGCCACATACTCCAAAATTTCAGGAGCCAAAAGGGCAAAGCTTATAGGATTTCTTGCATGGACTCCGCTCACAATTACGGGGCACGAGGGGTTTAAAATGGCGATGATTACAAGAGGCGGAGTGGATTTAAAAGAGATAGACCCAAAAACTATGCAGAGCAGAGTTATTAAAGGGCTCTATTTTTGCGGAGAGATTATGAATCTTGACGGTCCATGCGGAGGTTACAACCTCCAGTGGAGCTTTGCAAGCGGCGCTTTGGCAGGTCAGCTTAGTAAAAATATCTAATAGAGGCAAAGCCGTATACCCTACTTTGCTCTATCATATCTACATGTACATTTTCAACTATGCCGCCAAGAGCAAAAATATTTATATTGCACTTAAGAATCAACTCTTTTAAATCATCTATCCCTTTAGGTTCACCCTTGCCGGGCGAGGCAAAAACAGGACCGTATGTAACGGCATCTGCACCAAGTTTTTGAGCCCATAAAACCTCTTCATGTGTGTGAGTACTAATAATAACCTCAAGTCCAAGCTCTTTGGCGCGCGCAATCTCGCCAAATTGTCTTGAGGTAAGATGAACACCCGTGGCGCCAAGTTCTTTTGCCAAATCTGCATGTTGATGAATAAAGCTCTTAATATTTTCAAACTGCGAGCAAACCTCCACAAAATGTGCCGCTTGAACACTATAATTTTGGTTTGATTTATCCCTGTAAAGAGCATGTGAGGGGTGGTGTTTTTTTAGCTGTGCATGCAAAATTGAGCGAAATACAGCTGGAGTATCTGTATAAAACTCTCTTGAAGTTATTAGATATTTTTTCATCTTGAAGGCCAAATTATGAATTTTATTTTTTTAAAATTTTTGCAAATCCCAGAATTATACCTCATAGCAATTAACAGAGCTTTTAGTGACGCCAATATGACATCTTTCATTATAAGTTTTTAACTTCATATCCTATAAACTACTAAACTTTTTTACAAGCAAGGGGACAATCATGGTTGAAAATATTTTAAAGAGAGACGGCACGCATAAAGAGTTCTTGCCTTTCAAAATTGAAGATGCTATTAAAAAAGCTTTCAAATCTCAAAATGTTACTTATGATAGTTCAATCTTTTTCAATGTTCTTGATAAACTTAAAACTAAAAGAGTTGTAGCGGTTGAAGATATCCAAGATTTAATCGAAAAAGAGTTGTACAAGGGCAGATACTTTGACGTTATGCGCTCGTTTATGATATACCGTCACACGCATAAAATGCAAAGAGATGGCAGCCTTGATGAAGATACAACTTATATTAACTCTACACAAACTATAGAAGAGTACATTTTAGGTACTGACTGGCGTATCAAAGCAAATTCCAACACAGGCTACTCAAACGCAGGACTTGTAAACAACACGGCAGGAAAAGTAATCGCGAACTATTGGCTTGACAAAGTTTACTCTAAAGAGGAAGGCTACGCTCACAGAAACGGCGACTATCACATCCACGATTTAGATTGTCTAACAGGATATTGTGCAGGATGGTCTCTTCGCGTTCTTCTTGATGAGGGCTTTAACGGCGTAAGAGGTAGAGTTGAGAGCGGCGCTCCAAGGCACTTCCGTGAGGCACTTGGACAGATGGCAAACTTCTTGGGAATTTTGCAATCAGAATGGGCAGGCGCTCAAGCATTTAGCTCATTTGACACTTACTTAGCACCTTATGTGTTTAAAGACAAACTTCCTTATAATGAAATCAAAAAGGCAATTAGAAGCTTTATTTATAACCTGAACGTGCCGGCACGTTGGGGTCAGTCACCTTTTACGAATATTACAATCGACTGGACTGTTCCACAGGATTTAAAAGATCAGATTCCTACATCTAAGCAGGTTCACCTCTTTAAAAATATTTTAGACAGCGAGCTTGAAGAGAGAGCGCACCAAAGAGGTTGTAAAACTCTTGTAGAGATGACATATAAAAACTTCCAGCCGGAGATGAACCTTATTAACCGTGCATATTATGAGATAATGACAGAGGGCGACTTAACAGGACAGCCCTTCACATTCCCGATTCCAACTGTAAATATTACAGAAGATTTTGACTGGTATGGGGAGAACACAGACATACTTTTTGAAAACACGGCAAAAGTCGGTTCGTCATATTTTCAAAACTTTATCGGAAGCCAGTTCAAAAGAGACGCAGAGGGTAATTTAGTTCCAAACGAAGAGGCTTATAAACCAGGGCATGTAAGAAGTATGTGCTGTAGGCTACAACTTGATTTAAGAGAGCTTCTAAAGCGTGGCGGTGGACTATTTGGCTCTGCAGAGATGACTGGAAGCATTGGCGTTGTGACTATAAATATGGCAAGGCTGGGCTTTTTATACAAGGGAAGCAAAGATGCTCTTTATGCACGTCTTGACCAACTGATGGAGCATGCGAAGTCTACGCTTGAGAAGAAACGCGTGTTTATCCAAGAGATGTATGAAAGAGGACTCTTTCCGTACACTAAACGCTATCTTCCTGGATTTAGAAATCACTTCTCGACTATCGGCGTAAACGGTATTAACGAGATGATTAGAAACTTCACAAGTGATAGTTACGATATCAGCTCTAAAGATGGTATAGAATTTGCAACAGAGATTTTAAACTATATGAGAGATAGAATGGTAGAGTTTCAAGAAGCTACCGGAAATCTATACAACCTTGAAGCTACACCTGCAGAGGGAACAACATATAGATTTGCAAAAGAAGACAAGAAGCGCTACGGAGACTCTATTATTCAAGCGGGAATGGGTGAGAATATCTACTACACAAACTCTTCTCAAATTCCTGTTGATTTGACAAATGACCCATTTGAAGCATTGACTCTTCAAGATGATTTGCAGTGCAAATATACGGGCGGAACGGTTCTTCACCTCTACATGCAGGAGAAGATAAGCTCAACAGAAGCTTGTAGAAAACTGGTTAAAAATGTAATAACAAACTTTAGACTTCCTTACATTACAGTTACTCCGCTCTTCTCTGTATGTCCAAAGCATGGATATATTGCAGGCGAGCATGAGTATTGTCCAAAGTGTGACGAAGAATTACTAAGCGATGTAACTATCGCATCTTAAAAAGGAGGTGAAAAAATGAGTAAGAATGAAGCTTTAATTATGTTAAAAGACAAAAGACAAAAGTGTACTGTTTACACAAGAGTTATGGGTTATCATAGACCTGTTGAGAGTTTTAACGTAGGAAAAACCGGTGAGCATAGACAGAGAAAACAATTCACTGAATGCTAAAACAATATATGATTTAACATCATTCACCCATTTAGACTACACGAACCACCTTGCGTGCATAGTGTGGTTTAGTGGGTGCAACATGCGATGTGACTACTGCTACAACAAAGATATAGTTTTCGCCAAAAGCGGAAAATATAGCTGTAACGACATCCTCGATTTCTTAAAAACTAGAGTAAATCTTCTTGAAGCAGTTGTTTTATCTGGCGGCGAAGCCTCATCTTATGAACTGGTGCCATTTTGCCGCAAGATAAAAGAACTCGGATTTAAAATCAAGCTTGATACCAACGGAACAAATTTTATACATGTAAAAGAGCTTATTGATCTAAATCTTTTGGATTATGTTGCACTTGACTACAAAGCCCCAGAGGCAAAATTTACACAAATAACACACTCAAACAAGTTTGATGAATTTTCTAAAACCCTAGATTTGCTGATAAAAAGTAATGTAGAGTTTGAAGCAAGAACTACGGTTCATGCTGATTTGCTAAACAGTGATGACGTAAATGAGATTATCTTGGATTTGAAGAGAAGAGGCTATAAAAAGAGCTACTATATTCAGGAGTTTTTGGAGACCGAGAAAAATATAGGAGACCTAAAAAGAGCGAGAAACAAGCTTGATAGGTCTCTGCTGAGAAACGATTTAGAAGTTATCTTTAGATAACTTCCCTACTCTTGAAATTCGATATCTACATCAATCTTCTTTGAATCTCTCTCTAATGTTAAACTAGAGCTTTTTTTTACAAAAAAGAGTTCCGTTTTAAGATCAAATAAATTACTTACCTCTATTTTATTAAATGCTAAAATCTTGTCACCCTCTTTTATCTGAGCTTTTTGCGCCGCCGAATTTTCGGCAACTTTTTTTACCTTTAGAACATCATCCGATTCAAAATAGACTCCGAGTTTTTTTGCCTTTGTCGTGACGACTGCCGATGGATAGAGAATATAATCGCCAATTCCAGGTTCAGGATTTGTTAGATTTAAAACTATTTTATACTCCGTTATTCCTCTTCGCTCTGCTCTGCTTGGGATTCCGTATCCATGCATAACGTGTCCATTTCCTGCAAGTACTGCCATAGAGTAGTCAGGATTTTTCTGTAAATATGCAACCATATTTGTAGCCATTGACTCATCCCACAGCAGCTGCGCATGATAGAACTGCTCAAAATTTTCAAAACGCTCTGCTTGGTGCATACCGTATACTCCTCTTAGCTGCTCTTTGTATTTTTCATTATCAAAATTAATCGAACTTGGAACTTCTGCAAGATGCTCTTTGCTTAGAGAATTAAAGCCTCCATTGACAACTTTTTTGGTAATCTCTCTATCGATATTTAGAGCAACTATCGGTATGCGGTTCTCTTTTGCAAAGAGCAGAATCGGGCGGTATAACTCATAGTCATACTTCCATCTTTTAAAATACTCCGTCTTTTTAATCATCTCTTTTTCGCTTATTTTACCCAAAATAAAATCATCAAGATGTTTTTGAAACTGCTTTTGAAACATCTCCATACCGATGGAGAGTTTAGGATTGTTTTTATACATCGCTTTGATAATTTTTAGCTGGTTTAGATGGCTTGAAAACTCCGTGTGGCTCTCTCCAACATAGACCACCCTGCTCTTTGCAATCTCATCTATTACGGCGTTTAGCTTTTGCGGTAGCGGTTTTAGCGCGTATGAGTCGCCATCTATATTGTAAACTACACCTTTTTTTGACTCTTTTACTCTCTTGTCAACAACATTTCCATCCTCAAAGACGACTGTTGAGTACTTTCCAAGATGCTGCAGTTTATAAAATATAGATTTTGAGGGCTTTGTTGTTTCAAAAACCGCAATAACATTTGCTTCATTGAGAGGATTTTTAAAGAGCTCTATTTTTGCATCGCCCTCCATTTTAAACGGAAGAACGATTCTATCAAGAAGCTCGTTTTTCGCTCCCAAAATAAAGATATTACTGTTTTTAATCTCATCATACGTTAGCGCATCAGCATACTTAAAGTTTTGAAATATCTTCGTAAAAGCCGCAAATCTCTTCTCATCGGCTCTGTTTATGACCAAAAGAGCGTTGCCCTCAATTATCTTTGAGATTACGGCTGGAGTCTCCTGCATACTTAGTTTTCTAAATAACTCATAATTCTCATCAAAGACTATTTTAGTAGGCTCGATATCAAGGTCTATACGCTGGCGTTTTTTACTCAAATCAATTCTTGTTGATAAACACTCATCATTAGAGCAGATAGAAAGAGGGATATACTCTGCTTTGTTGTTACTTATGATATCAAACTCAAGAACATATCTGTTCTCAATAAAGTTCAGAGCCGTGTTGCTTATGCTAAAGTCAAGCGCGCCCTTTTCATAAACCCATGTTTTAAAAAAATCACCAAGTTTTGCACCCGATGCTTTTTCATAAATCTCTCTTAGATTTTCATACGTTGCTATTTTAAACGGGTAGCTTTCAAGTAGCATCCTTGTGCCGGCATCAAAGGCTTTTTGACCTATTTTTTGTTCTAACATGTAGAAAAAGAAAGCTGATTTTTCATACCCTATTGCATTTTTGCTGTTTTTTGTTTTAGACTCAAAATCAATTAGCGCAATCTCATTGTTTTGATTTACATAGGAATTATATTTAACAAGCATATCTTTTCGATAATCGACTCCTCTGTTCTCATTTTTTGCATATAGATAATCAGCGTAATACGTTGTGATTCCCTCAACCCAGTTTCCAATATTTGGAGAATAGACGTAGTTGCCAAACCACTGATGGGCTATCTCATGACCTAGCGAGTTATCAAAAACATAATCTTTATCTATTATCTGCTTGCCAATAAGAGTATATGTAGGCATTGAGTATCCGGCAGGAAAGAGCGCCTCGACCACCGAAAACCTCTTAAAAGGTAGAAATCCGAACATATTTTTATAAAGCTCAAAATACTCACCGCTCTTTTTGAGGTATTTAGCAGAGAGATTTAAATCACTCGGATAAAGATAAGTTGAGAGCTCCAAGCCATCTTTTGTAAGTGTTGAGTTTTTGGTATAGTTTTTAGATGCTATAAGGTTTAGTTTGTCAAGCGGATGATCAAAGCTGAAATATGTTTTACCATCTTTTTCCTCTATCCTGGTAGCCTCTGAAATTGTTGTATAACCTATATTTTCAACTACTGTTTCATATTTACACATAATATCGATTTTTGGATACCAATTCTCTAGCAGCAACGCATCACCACCCATTGGAGTGAAGTTATGGGTAAATAATACCTCTACAGATTTGCTCTCATCATCTTTTATGAGGTACGGGATATTTTTATCAACACTTAGAGAAGCATTTTTTACCTCTAAAATATTTGCCTTTGTATCAAGCAGCCCCATTTTCGGATGGTCACTTTCTATAATGCCACGCCCTTGTAGCAAGCCTTTGTTCATATCTATTTCAATATTGAGACTGTATTTGCACTCATGCGCATAAATTGCTGAGATAAGAAAAGATGATAATAAAACTATTTTTTTCATATGGTTGGTTGCCCCTTTATGTAAGAAAATGTATTGTAACTACAAAAAGAATACAAATTACAACAACTCAAAATGACTAATATCAAGATAAATTATTTTATTTATTAGATAAAATACAACTATGGAAAATAAACTAAACAAAAGAGAGCGCTATAAAGCTCAACTCAGCCCTATTGATTACTATAAAGATTTCGAAAATATAGATTTTGAGAGCTTGACTGAAGGCGATAGATTTTATCTTCAGGATTTTGGAATCTTTAACGTTGAATTTTTAGAAGATGAGTTTACTATCCGCTTGCGCGTCCCTGGTGGCAAAATAAGCGCACAGGACTTTCAAGAAGTGGCTGATATTGCTGCGGAGTATGAACTTACTATTATTTTAACGGCGCGTGGCGGCATCCAGCTTCACAATGTTGTCGCTGATAATGTTTTGGAAATATATAAGCGCGCAAACGCTCTTGGACTCACTACATGGCAGAGTTTTGGCGATAATGTTAGAAATATTATCACTGATGTTTACGACGGGTGCGGAGAGTTTGCGGAGATTGAAGCTTATCCGATACTTATGCAGATGCATAACTACATCATTAAAAACCCACGTTATGTCGGAATGCTTCCTCGCCGTATATCCATCGCTATTTCTGGCAACCGCGCAAATGTAACCTCATTTTTTGCAAACGATATCTATTTTGCGCTTGCAAAGAAAGATGACGTGTTTGGTTTTAACGTCTACATGGGCGGAAAAAATACAGAAGTGGCGCAGTGTGCCGACATCTTTTTGAAACCGGACGAGGTTTTTGATTTTTTCAAAGCCTTTATAGAGGCATTTTTCCTTCACGGCTCGCGTTCTTCAAGGGCTAAAACCAGACTCTTTCATATGATAGAAGAGATAGGAATGGAAGGGCTAAAGGCGCATATTCAAAAAGAGTACAAAAAAAGTTTTGAGAGTGCAGGCGAACTTGTTTTAGAAAAAGCGAGGTTTGAAGAGTTTCATAAACTCAAAAATGGAAGATTCGGCTTTTGCTATCAAACCGATTTTTCAAGGCTTACAACTGATGAGATAAGAAGAATTGCCTCTTTTGCAACACAAAACAGTGCAGAGATTCGTTTTGGAATTGATCAAAACATCTATATTATAGGACTTAGTGAGGCATCAACAACGCTAAAATCTCCCGCAATTAGTAACACCATAGTGGCATGTGCGGGCAACCTCTGCCCGTATGCCGTCTGGAGCATCAAAGATGAGACTTCATACCTGCCGCTTGAAAAGATAAACTCTCATCGCATACAAGTCGGTTTTTCAGGCTGTGCAAAGGGGTGCGGAAGACATAGACATACAGACATTGGTCTTATCGGTCTAAAAACAAACAACTTTGGAGATACGGATGGCGGAGCTAGAATCTTCTTAGGAGCCGAGCATTCTAATGGAGGACAAGTCGGGCGTCAGCTGTTTTCAATGGTGCCGTTTGTACACCTAGAGAGTGTTGTCTCTTTGGCAATAAAGCTTTACGAGCTAAGCGGATATGCCGACTTTGAAGAGTATGCCTCAAAAGTTTTAAACAACTACTCCGAAGAGTTTGTCTCTCTCTGGTTTTTGGCAAATCTTGAAACAAATAACTCTTTTGAACTCTTGGCTCGAGATGAGATAGGGAGTTTTGAATATGAAAAAGAGCTTCTTAAAAAAGAGTTCTCGGGACTTGATTTTTGGGAACATGTAGATGAAAACTTTCATAATGCAGTAAGTTATCTCTCAAAAAAACTCTGGACTATCGATGGAGAAGACCCCCACTACAAACCAAAGATAGAGAGAACTAATTTTCGCTAAAAGAGAGTTGGTAACCAAAACCTTTTATATTTTTTATCAGCTGTTTTGAGGTTTTTTCCCTGAAACGCTTGATAAAGGTTCTAACCCTCTCATCGCTTGCATCACCGCCCCAGAGACTCTCTTTAATCGTAGCATCGTCTATTGCTCTATTTTGATTCTCTAACAAAAGCGATAAAAATTTTATGTCATTTTTCGTGAGGGCTATATACCTCTCCTGCTTATAAAGAGAGCTTGTGGTTTTATTGAAAATAAAGCCATCGGAGAGTTTTACCATTTTATTTGCAAGTTTTGGCGTAATGCTGCTTATGTATTCAAGTAGCTCATCCGTATCAAACGGTTTTAAAAAATATTTTGTTATGCCTACATCGATTGCGCTAAAGAGCTTCTCCTTCTCGCTAAAAGCGCTGAGTATAATAATCGGCGTCTTTGGATTGATTTTTTTTAACTCTTTTGCCATATCGAGCCCTGACATTCTAGGCATCATGATGTCCGTTATAACTATGTCTGGCTTTATTTTTTTAAACAGCTCTATGCCTTCTATGCCGTCTTTTGCGATTGTAAAACTGTAAAAATTATCCCCTATGGCATCCTTTAAAAGTCTTGCCAAATTTTCTTCATCCTCTACAAGCAGGATTTTAAGCTCTTTTAATGCTCTATTTTTCATGTTCGTCCAATGGAATTTTTATACTAAATGTAGTTGTATTTTTTTTGCTCTTTACATCGAGCGTACCGCCAAGCCCCTGCTCACAAATCATCTTCGACATAAAAAGCCCCAGTCCCGTACCGCGGCTTTTATGTTTTGTCGTAAAGTAGGGCTCAAAAATCTTCTCTATATTCTCTTTTGCTATTCCCCCTGCGTTATCCTGCACCTCTATGAGAGCAAAGCCTTTTTCTCTTTTGGTGGTTATTGCAATCTCGCGAAGAAGGATGCTGTTGTGAATAAATGCGTCTTTTGAGTTGTTTATCAAGTTTATTATAACCTGCGTAAGCTCATTTGTTATTCCAAGAACCTCAATATCTTCAAAATTTGTCTTTATGGTTATCATCCCATCATTTACTACGCTCTCTAAAAGCCCGATAGCCTCTTTTATACTCTCGCTTATATTAAAATAGTGCTTCTCCTTGTCTGGAGAAAAAAAGTTCGTAAAATCATCGATAGTTTGAGACATATTTTTAATGATGTGCTTGCTCTCGTCATAAAATTTTGACACATCCTCAACTCTATCGTTTTGAACGGCTTTTTTTATATTAAACATGGCAAGACTCAGTTCTGTGAGCGGCTGTCTCCACTGATGTGCGATATTTGCAAGCATCTGCCCAAGACTCGCATGACGTGACTGCCAAAACATGACACGCTGCTTGTCCTCATTTTTTGCTATCTCGTCTCTTACGCGCTTTTCTAGGGTTTGATTCAGCTCTTTTAATTCTCTTGTCTGCTCTTGGACTCTTTTTTCTAAGCTTTTGTTTAACTCTTCATACTCCGCTTCTTTTTTAATAAGCTCTTCTCTTAACATGACCTCTTTTGTCACG
>JBAZIE010000002.1:0-152693 GCA_041652055.1 Sulfurimonas sp.
TTAATGCGAAAAAAGTAATGACTGCAGAGCAAAAAGCTGCTATATCTTTCAAAGATGTAACACTTAACAACTCTACAACAACTTACGGTGGAGCAGGTGCAACTGATGCACAAGAGAGATTTGAGGCGCAAAGCGCTTCGTACACAGCACTTGTCGCTCATCCAACACGTACACAAGCAGAGCTTGACGCAGCTACTGTACTAAGCGGTGATATTACTTCAAGCATGACACTAGAGAGCGGTACACTTTACAGAATCACTGGCACAACAAAAGTAAAAAATGGTGCAACAATCACAATCCAACCGGGTACAGTTGTTTTCGGTGCAGAGGGTGAGGATGTTTTAGTATTTACTAAAGGTACAAAAATCATGGCTGATGGTTCAGTAACTAGCCCTGTTATCTTTACATCAGAGACAGCTCTTCTTGACCCTTCAACTGCAGATGCAGGTCAATGGGGTGGTTTGACAATTCTTGGACAAGCACCTACAAACCAAGCAGATCCACACTATGAGATTGATGAGAGTGATGCAGATTACGCATTTGGTGGAACAGACTCAAATGACTATTCAGGTATTTTAAGAAATGTTTATGTTCTTAACTCAGGTGAGACAATCGGTACAGACTTAGAGATTAACGGCCTTTCACTTTGTGGTGTAGGTAGTGCTACGGTAGTTGAAAATATTTATATTGAAAACTCTTCAGATGACTGTATAGAGATTTGGGGTGGTACTGTAGATGTTACAAACGCTACTATGAAAAACTGTCAAGATGATAGCTTTGACCTTGACTTTGGATGGAGCGGTACGGCTACAAATATAGTAGTACAGCAAACAGAGATTGCACACGCAGGATTTGAGATTTCAAGCGGTGGATCTGCTCCAATGACAAGCGGAAAGATTGTTAATTTTACAATCAATAAAATGGACGGTTCAGATGAGGGCGGTATCTATATTAAAGATGATACAACAGCACCTACATTTGTAAACGGTTATGTAACTTCTTACGGTGCAGATGCAGCACTTAATGCGAAAAAAGTAATGACTGCAGAGCAAAAAGCTGCTATATCTTTCAAAGATGTAACACTTAACAACTCTACAACAACTTACGGTGGAGCAGGTGCAACTGATGCACAAGAGAGATTTGAGGCAAACGACGCTTCTTACTAGACTTGTAAAAACTAGATTGCCTCGCTTGTTTATTGCGAGGCTTTAGCCGTGGCAATCTAAATGACAAAGCTCAGTTAGTGCTGGACTTCAAAGAAATCGTTCCAGGCTAGAGACAAGCTTTAGAGACCACTAAACTATTTCAGAACAAGAGACTTTCTTGTTCTGCCACTATAAAAACCTCATTCACAATCTTTCTTTTTTTTGTAATCATTTTGTAACTATACAGTAATTTGTTTGTAATTTCTTTTCTCTATTATTGCACATCTTAAATATATTGGGAAAAAGCCATGTCTAAAATAAAAACAGGTGTAGCATTAAGCTTAATGCTCTCTTTTTCGGCTCTTAGCGCAAACTCTGAAGATTTAGCAACTTCTTTGATGAAATTACGTGCGGATGTTGAAAAACTCGACAGTGCGGTTGTTGAAGAGAAAGAGAACTATAGAGCTTCTATAAAATCACTTTTGCGACAAAAGGATGACTTAAAATCTGTTCTATCTAGAGAAGATTTGAAGATAAAGCAGCTTGAACAAGATCTGCAAAAAGTACAAAAAGATATTAAAGATGCCTCTAAAAATTCGCAAGGATTGAAGCCGGTCATTATAGAAGCACTCGACTCTCTTATGATTACAATCAACGCATCGCTTCCATTTAAAACAAGAGAGAGAATTCAAGATGTTCTTAAGATAAAAGAGCAAGTTGAATCTGATTTGATTACACCTCAAAAAGGACTTACGCTAGCTTGGAACTCCATAATGGATGCACTTCGCATGACAAAAGAAAATGGCATCTTCAAGCAAACAATTGTTGTCGATAATGAAGAGAGATTAGCGGAAGTTGCACGAATAGGGACTGTTATGATGTTTTTTAAAACTCCCGATGATAGTGTCGGGTATGTTGTAAAAGAGACAAGTGGCTATAGCTACAAAAAAGTGACGCAAAAAGAGGAGCAAGAGCAGATACTTGCACTCTTTGATGCTTTTAAAAAGCAGATTAGAAGCGGTTTTTTCAAACTTCCTAATGCAATAGTTTCTGCGGAGGTAAAATAATGAAATTCTTACTATTACTAGCCATGTTGCTAACTTTGAATCTTAGCGCAAATGAAGAGGATTTACAAAGAGCGTACGCAAAAGAGTTTGCTTATCTTAAAGCACAAAAAGAGATGCTTCAAAAGAGAATTCAAGAAATTAAAGAGCAAAATGCAAAAAATCTCTCGGATGCTCAAAGTGATATTGCAAAGCTTCAAAATAGTGTTCTAACCAAAGACGCGCTTAGTGAGAAGCTCTCAGATGATTTATATAAAGCACAACAAAGTTTTCAAAATATTGAGGATGATGCGACCGCAATAGAGTCCGTGGTCATGCAGGCTCAATCAACGCTTAAACCGCATGGGGTGGAGATTTTTGTTGATAAGGAGAAATACAAAGAGGCATTGGGAGATATCTTTGCTAAAAGCAATGCACTAATAAAAGATTTGAGTTCTCTAAGTGTGCAAAAAGGGCTATTTTATGCAAAAGACGGCAAAGAGGTGGAGGGTGAAATCATTAAAGTCGGAAATATTGCTGCTTACGGGGTTTCTAACTCTTTAAGCGGTGCTTTAGTTCCAGCGGGTGACAGAAAGTTAAAAATATATAACGCAGCAGACACTTCAAAAAGCGCAGCATCGCTTAAAAATGGAGAAAATGGTACGCCTATTGATATCTTTATCTATGAAAACGCATCTAAAGAAATTGAAGATGTTCATGTAAAGACTCTTGTAGATGTTATTGATGATGGCGGGATTATCGGTTGGGTTACTGTTGCCTTAGGTATTTTTGCATTATTGCTAGCTCTTCTTCGTACGTTGTTTCTATTTTCAGCAAGCTCCTCAACAGATACTTTGGCAAAAATTACACTTGAGAAACTTCTTGGTGATGGCGTTGAGAGTGCACTTGAATTCTTGAAAGCCAAAAAAGGTTCTACCGCAAGACTTTTAAAAGCAACGGTTAGAAACTTAGACAGAGATAGAGAGCATATCGAAGATATTGTTTCAGAATCCATTTTGCATGAGAGCACAAGGCTTGACAAGTTTGGATCTTTTATCTTGGTTATCGCAGCTGTTGCGCCACTCCTTGGACTCTTGGGAACAGTAACGGGTATGATTGCTACGTTTGATATTATTACCGAGTTTGGAACCGGAGACCCGAAGCTTCTCTCAGGCGGAATCTCAATAGCTTTAGTTACCACTGAACTTGGTCTTATAGTGGCTATTCCACTCATTATGATAGGAAATCTTTTGGGCGGTTGGGCAGAGAGAATTAAAGACCACATGGAGCACTCCGCACTTCATCTAATAAACGAATACAATAAGCAAAAATAAGATGGAATTTCTAGAACAATTTTTACTCTACATGCAAAGCGGAGGCTTTGTAATGTGGCCATTGGCACTCATGGTTCTTGTGTTGTGGTACACACTTGGATACCGTTTTCATGCACTCAAAAGAGGCTCCGGTGCAAATGTTAGAAATTTAATCAGAAAATATGCTCAAGGCATTAGAACGAAGCCAAAAGGGATAGTTGATAGTGCTATTGTTGAGGCTTTAGAGACAATAGAGTTTTGCAAAAAAGATAAAAATGGCAGAAGATATATAGATGATATTTTTTTCAAATATATGCAAGAGTTGAAAAAGTATAAGACTACGGTTAATACCATTGTAATTGCAGCTCCTTTAGTTGGACTTTTGGGAACAGTTACCGGAATGATAGAAACGTTTGACTCTTTGGCATCGGCAGAACTTTTTTCTCAGTCTGGGGGAATTGCCGGGGGTATTTCTCAAGCACTTTTTACAACGCAATTAGGGCTGGTAGTTGCAGTACCAGGGCTTATAATCGGTCGTATACTTGATAGAAGATCATCAAATATGGAACTTGATTTGGAGCAAATTAAAGACATTTTATGTTCAGAGGGATTGTCACATGAAATTTAGAAAAAAAAGAAATGAAGAGATGGGTGTAGACATGTCACCCCTTATTGATATGGTTTTTATATTGCTCATTTTTTTTATGGTGAGCTCAACGTTTGTTAAAGATATGAAACTTGATCTTACTCGTCCCGGAGCGTCATCCGCTCAAAAAGCATCAAGTAAAGTTGCAAGAGTTTATATAGACAAAGCAGGCGAAACATATATTGATGGACAGAGCGTTAAGGTATGGGCAATACAAGGAAAAATCCGCGATATGCTTAGAACATCAACCGAAAAAACTGTTTTAGTAATAACAGATGAGAGTGTTGCCGTTGAGAGGCTTATTGAAGTTGTAGACCAGTGCAAAATGGCGGGTGCAAATGATGTAGCAGTTGCAACGGAAAAAGAGGTTGGATAAAGTGAAAAATATAAAAAACCATCTCAAAGCTTTTGTATGGATGGTTTTTGGACTTTTTTTTGTTTTTGGCACGGTAATTATTATGAATAGAGACTCAAGCATCCAAGGAAATTCTTCAAAAAGCAGTTCTGCTGCTTTTGAAATCCAAAAGATACCAAAGCAAGAACCAAAGCAAAAGCAAAGACCAAAACCAAAACAAGAGCCGCAAAAAGCACAAAAAGCAGCACCTGCTCCATCGCTTAGCTCCTCTTTAGGCGGCATAGACACGGGGCTAGAGAGTTTTATGACCTCTGACTTTTCACAAGAAGATTCTCTCTTGGGCGAAGTAGACAAAAATGTAGTCATGAGTGAAGACAGCGTTGATGAGCCGCCAAAAGCACTTAATAGGGTTGCTATGGAGTATCCAAAGCAAGCAAGAAAGATGAAGCTTAGCGGTTATGTTTTAATGAATCTTCTTATTAATAAAGAGGGTGAGGTAGAGAGCGTAAAAGTGCTTGAATCTGAGCCTGCGGGAATATTTGATGATGTTGCGGTTGAGGGGATAAGGGCTTGGAAATTTAAACCTGCAAGCTATAAAGGTGAAGCCGTGAAGGTTTGGGTAAAACAGAAGATCAGATTTGATCTTGGTTAGGATATAAGATGAAAAAAATAGTACTTGTCATCATGATTTTAGTGGTGGCTCTTTATGGAGCAAAAGTCAAAAAGATAAAAGACGAGATAGATCATGTTGCCTTGGCAGCACTTCTTTTTAAAGATGGTCATGCGCAAAGAGCCGGTGAAGAGCTTAAAAAAGTAGACCTTGAAGACAAAACAATAGATCTTGTTCGCTACTATACCCTTAGCGCTCTTGTCGCGACAAAAGAGGAACTCTACAAAGAAGCAAACACTCTTTTTTTAAAAGCGATTGAGCTTGGGCAACAGGATAAGTCCATTTTCTTGTATATGGCGCAAAATGCATTTAAGATGCAAGAGTATCAAGCGACGATAGAGTATCTCAATAAAGCAGGAGATGTTGCCCTTTCGCAGCCATCAACCTACGCGCTTATCGCAGAGTCTCAATGGAGATTGGAGCAAAAGAGCAAAGCGCTAGATACTTTAGCAAATGCGATAGAGAAGTTCCCAAATGATACCAGCTTTGTTAAACAAAGGTTCAACTATTACATGTCGCTTGAACTTTACCAGTCGGCTGTAGAAGATGCTATTTTTTACGTTAAACACGGCGCTCCTGATGAGAAAAATGCAACACGTTTTATCATGGCACTCAAAAAAGCAAAAGAGACAGACAAAGCAATAAAATTAGCTGAAGAGCTTAATCTTAGATTTGATCAAAGTGTGGAGTTGAAAGTGCTTTTGGCGCATCTCTATATAGAAAAAGGGATGATTCAAACGGCAGCAGATTTTTTTGATAAAGCTTCTATCAGAGATGAGAGCTTTACAAAAGAGTCCGCAGAGATGTACAGAAGAGCAAAAAAGTTTATCCTCTCTCTTTACAAAAACTCACAGCTTCTTGATGCTAAAGAGAAACTTAAACAAAGAGTTGCTATTTATCTTGAGTATGGAGAGTTTGAAAATGTTACTGTGAGTCGTAGCGCACTTGAGAGAAGTGGACTTTTAGAGGATGAAAATATTAGATATGCTCTAGCATATTCTTACTACATGACTAAAGATTTTGAAGCTTGCGAGAAAGAGCTTAAAAAAATTACAGACTCTAATATTTTTCAAAAAGCGTCTGAGCTAAGAAAAAATATTCAAAAATGTAAAAACGATGGCTGGGAGTGTGATATATGAAATTTTTTTTAAGTATGCTTTTTTTGGTGTTCTCTTGCCTAGGAGCGCAACAGGTGGAATTGAAACAAGAGGGAACACTATCTTTTATTATTTTTAAAGATTTTAAGCCTTTGGCAAAGCAGGAGGCAGTTATCTATCTAAAAAAAGAGGGCGCTCTTCTTAAGGTTCAAACAATCCTAAGTGATGAGGATGGATATGCAATGACAAAGCTTGAAGCAGGAGAGTATCAACTTCAGGTGGTAGCAAAAGAGGGAAAAATACCGCTTGTTTTTGCAAGAAAAAACTTTACCATTGTTGCGCAGTATGAATCACAAATTATTTTAGCTCTTGATAGCAAAAATGAGGTTGTGCTTGATGATGCAGAGGTGCCTCAAATTACGCAAAAAAGTCTAGAGACTGCAGTAGAGAAAAAGGTTGAAAATGGATTTGTGCAGGTAACGCTTCTCTCTTCTGAGGACCAAAAACCAATTAAAGATGCACGAATTTTCGTTAAAGGCTTAGAAATAGATGTGGTAAGTGATGAGAAAGGAAATGCCGTTATCGAGGTGCCTGCAACAAAACTCACATTCTTAGTAGTCCACCATGCATATAGCTCTCAAAGCGTTGAGATTGATGTCATGGCAAAAGAGACACTCAGTAAAACCATAGAACTCTCTCCTGCGTCAATGGAGCTTGAGGAGTTTGTAGTTCTCGCACCAAAGATTGAGGGAAGTATAGCCACTATGATGGCAGAGGAGAAGAAATCCGACTCAATTACAAGCGTAATTGGAAGCGAGCAGATGAGTAAGCAGGGTGACAGCAATGCCGCTAGTGCACTTAAGAGAGTCGCGGGAGTCACGCTTATAGGCGGTAAATATGTTTATGTAAGAGGTTTGGGTGATAGATACTCAAGCACCGAACTTAACAGTCTTCCGCTACCTTCGCCAAATCCTATTAAAAGAACGGTTCCTCTTGATATGTTTCCTAGCGGGGTCATTGGAAGTATGGAAGTTCAAAAAAGCTTTTCTCCCGATATAACCGGAGCTTTTGGAGGCGGATACGTCAACATAAGAACAAAGCAGGGGAGTGATGATGATTATATCAAGATATCACTAGGTGCCGAGTCGCATACATCAACGGGAAAAGAAGCAGCATCCTACAAAGGTTCAAGCAGTGACTGGTCGGGGTATGATTCAGACTACAGAGCATTAGATAGTGAATTGTTGGCACAAATAACACCTGTTGTCGGGGAGCCAAAGCCTAGCATTTCCAGCATATCTGATGAACAAATGCAAGAGTACATCACTCAAAGAGAATACAATAAAGAAACAATAAAAGTTCCTTATGGAACCAGCATGAACATAGAGACGTCTAAAAATTTTACGATTGCAGATGAGCATGAAGTAAGCATTTTGGCTAATTACGGGTACAAGAGCAGCTCTGAGGCAAGAGAATATACCGATTATGATTACGTCATATCTTCGGACGGTGTTCAAACGCCAACACCCGACAATACGTCTGTTAATAATCTTTACAAAAACGAGATACAGCATGGAGGAATGTTTAATCTTGCTTATAAATTTAGAAATATTGATGCAAAATATACAAAGCTCTATGTTTTAAATACGCTTGATCAAACAAGAGATATTGTCGGAACATTTGGAGAGAATAATTCTGATGAACATCAAACTTACTTAGAGTGGCAAGAGAGAGAGTTGGATGTAAATCAGTTTGCATTTGGGGCTGATTACGATTTCTTTTTTGAAAACAGGTTTGATATCGGCTTTGAATTTGCAACGGCGAGTGAATATGTTCCAAATGACGTCTATTACGATTATAGAAAACTAAGCGAAACCTCGCCGTATACTTTTGTGAGAAATCAAAGCAGTATGACCTTTTCAAACAGAACAACGGATGATGAGTTATACAGTCACTATTTAAAAAATAAAGCAATGACACCGTTTTTCAGTGATGAAGATTATGTGGAAGTGGGTATTGCTCTAGAGGAGAAAGAGAGGATAGGGCGTGTAAATACAATCAGAGTTCAGAGCAAAATCAGTGATAGCGAAATTGCCGCTTCACCGATTGACACAATTTTAACTTATGAAGACCCCTCAAAGCTTGATTATGATCTCATATCACAACCAAAAGACAACTACGATGCCTCTTTAAATAAAAAAGCACTCTATCTTAAGTCCATGATAAAGCCGCTTGAAGATTTCTATATAACATTTGGGGCAAGAAAAGAGTCTGTTGTACAAGAGGCCGACCAGTTTGACATTGAAGACAATGTAGTTGTTACCAAAAACAATAAATTAGACTTTGATAAGTTACTTCCTAGTTTAGGTCTGAAATATAGTATTAACGAGCAAAATCAGATTAAATTCTCTTATGCAAAAACATTTGTTTATCCTGACTTTAGAGAATTTATAGACTCTGAATTTATCCACCCTGAGTTTGTTGCAAAAATAGCAGGTAATCCTGACCTTGTAGAGACTGATATTGAAAGTTACGATATTCAGTACGGCTACTATTTCGATGATGTCGACAACATTACGGTCTCTCTCTTTTATAAAGATATGATTAATCCAATCGAAGATGTACGAACATTTACAACCTCAACACTTGATAGATTTTCATTTGAAAATTCGTCTGCTGCAGAAATGAGCGGATTTGAATTTAGTTGGTATAAAAACTTAGATTTTTTAAGCAGCTATTTAAAGAAAATAGTTTTTTCCGGAAATTACACCTATGTTGATTCGGCGGTTACACTCACAGAAGAGCAAAAAATAAAATATGTAACACAAGAGAGACAGCTTCAGGGACTCTCTCCCGAAGTTTTGAACCTCTCTTTAACCTATCAAGATGATGGGAGAAGTCTCAATCTTTCCTATAATAAAATGTCTGAACGATTAATGCGTGTAGCTCTTAAAAACGGAGATGTAATCTTAGGTCTTGATGACTATGAAATACCGCCGGAGCTGCTTGATTTTACATGGATAGAAAAGTTTGATTCAGAAATTTTAGACAGCGAGCTCTCTTTGGCTTTTAAAATCAAAAATATTTTAGATAGCGAAACTATCTGGAAACAAGGGGATTTGGTGACGCTAAAATATAAAACTGGGCAATCTTATTCTCTTAGTGTTAGTGCAAAGTTTTAATTATGGCGTCTCTAAAAACTAGATTGCCGCGCTTGTCATTGTGAGGCTTTAACCGTGACAATCTCAATAACAAAGCCCAATTACTGCAAGACTTCAAAGAAATCACGGCAGTCTAAAAGGGAGTCTTAGGGGTTCTTATTATGCATGGTTGCAAAAAACAATAATTTCTTTCTTGTAACCATTTTGCAATAGAGATATATTAAGATAGATAATATTTTTAAGAGGATTTCATGAAAGAGCATATACTGATAGTAGAGGATGACAGTGACATTTTAGAGCTTCTAGAGTATAATCTATCAAGTGCTGGATATGATGTGTTTGGCTTTTTAAATACAAAATATGTAAGACAAATTTTGTCTGAAGAGTGTGTCGATCTTATTATCATGGATCGTAATTTACCTGAAATTGACGGTGGACTTTATGTAGAGATGCTCAGAAATAAAAATATTAATATACCTGTTATTTTTTTATCAGCAAAGGACAGCGTTGAAGATATTAAAGACGGATTTTTAAAAGGCGCAGATGATTATGTTACTAAGCCTTTTAACATGGATGAATTACTTCTTAGAATAAAAGCCGTTTTAAGAAGGTACCATGGAGAATTAATAAAAAATGGCTCAGTGATGGAGTATAAGGACATTAAAATAGATAGTAATATGCGCACCGTAATAATTGATGGAAAAAATATTGAAATTACTAAACTCGAAATTGCTATTTTAAAGGTTATGATTTCAAATCAAGGACGAGTATTGGATAGAGATTTTTTATTAAAACATATTTGGAAAGATTCAGATAATATTCGTCAAAAGACCGTAAATGTCGCTATGAAGAGATTAAAAGAGAAAATTGATCCTTTAAGACAGAAAGAATATATTAAAACCATTAGAGGTGTCGGTTATTTGCTTTCATGACATATAGAATACAAATAATTACATGATTGTAATTTAATGTAATCATAATGTAACCTATGGTTTGTACAATTTTGTCATTAAAAGTAAGGGAACAGAAAATGAAAAAAATCGTTTTATGGGTTACTGCTGTATTAGCGGCTAGTGCGACTAGCTTAAGTGCTGCTCAGCAGTTTTATGTAGATGACAAAGGTCAAGTATTTACTACTTCAGCACCCGATCGTGTTGCTCTTGAAAACAAAGAGAGTCCAATGTTTTCTAAGGCAATGAAATTAGAGTTTAGCGGAACTCACTATTTTGGTTATACCGCGGCACGACCTGCTGATTCACAAATAACAAATAATTATGGTAATTCTAGTGGATTTGAACTTCGCCGTAATTATGTACAGGTAAAGGGTTTTTTTAACGATAAAGATTACTGGCGTGTAACAATGGATGCTACAAAAGAGTTGTCAAACGATTCAGCAGAAGATACAGATGAAGGATACGCAGATGTATTTGTTAAGTATGCTTATCTTTATTTAAATAATATACTTCCGTCTACAAGCGTTGAGTTTGGTATCGCACACCGCCCATGGATTGACTACGAAGAGCATAATGGTTGGTACTATCGTTCATTTAACAAAGTTGTTCTTGAGGAAAAAAATACTGCAACTGAAGCCGGAGTTGATTTGGTAAACTCTTCTGATCTTGGAATAAACTTTAAAACTAAAACGGATATATTTAGCTCGGAAATCGGTATATATAACGGTGAAGGCTACCATGCAGATAAAGATGCCGCAAATCAAGAAAATGACTCTAAGCTATCAGTTGAGTGGCGTTTAACGGGTCACCTAATCGGAAGCGGCAAAAAAGTAGGGAAAAATAATCGCTTAAAAGATACTTATGCACATTTATCGACATACGGTTTGGTATCTCATAATCACAAGGACAATGACCCTGTAATAGGCGATAGTGGCGAGTATGATCGTTCTTTCTACGGTGTCCATGCAGTCTATAATCAGCCTGAGTTTTTATTGGCAGCACAATATTTCACTGCTGAAGATGATAAGAGAACAGCTGGTGTAACTGATGCTGAATATGCTGGATTGTCAATAAACGGTGAGATAAGACCGTTTAAAGATTGGACAATTATCGGAAGATATGATGATTATGAAAAAGAAAATAAGCCTGTGTCTGGTGCTACCACAATTAACTATAAAGGTGATAAATTAATTGCAGGTTTGGCATATAAGTATAATAAAAATGTAAGCTTTATAGCTTCTGCTAAATTTATTGATGAAGTAGATGCGAACAGAGACGATACATCTGCTGCAAAAGACGTCTACATGTTAACTACCGAAGTTAAATGGTAAGCCAATAAAACAAAGTTTATTTTTCTCTACTTCTCCTTTTTTTCTCATACTCCCTTAAATATAGAGCCCTTTTTGCTCTATATATATTTTCTTTTTTACAGCTATAAGGACAACACTTATTGTTGAGTTAATATAATATAAACGTCATTTTGGATAGAATACCAAGAATTTTAAAGTAGCAATTATTGGAGAAATGGATATGGATGCGGCTAAATATATTTGGATGAATGGCAAGTTTGTGGGATGGGATGACGCGAAGGTTCACGTTTTGTCACACACTTTGCATTATGGCAACGGCGTAATTGAGGGAACAAAAGCGTACAGAACTGCTAAAGGCTACGCAATTTTTCGTCTAAATGACCACACAAAAAGACTCAAAGACTCTGCGAAGATGACTCTTATGGATATTCCTTACACTGTTGAAGAGCTAAATGAGGCTCAGTTGGAGTTGCTTAGAAAAAATGATTTTAAAGGCGAGAATGTATATCTCCGTCCTTTTGCATTTTTAGGTTATGGCGTTATGGGTGTTTATCATAAGAACGCTCCAGTTGAGACAGCAATTGCTGCATGGGAGTGGGGTGCTTATCTTGGCGAAGAGGGTATGAAAAAAGGTATAAAACTTAAAATCGTATCTATGACAAGACCTGCAAACACTTCAAATATGGGTAAAGCAAAAGCAACTGCAAACTATCTCAACTCTCAAATGGCAAAGTATGAAGCTATTGATTGCGGATACGAAGAAGCACTTCTGCTTGATGATCAGGGTTATGTTGCAGAAGCAAGCGGGGCGAGTTTCTTTATGGTAAAAAACGGTGTTCTTATTACGCCTCCAAATGACAACTCTCTAGAGTCAATTACTCAAAAAACTACGATTGAACTAGCTACTGACATGGGTATCAAGGTAGAGCGTCGCCGTATCTCAAGAGAAGATGTTTATACGGCAGACGAGGCGTTTTTAACTGGAACGGCGGCTGAGATAACACCTGTTCGCCATGTTGATGGCAGAGATATCGGATGTGGTGCTCGCGGTGAGATGACAGAGAAACTCCAAAGCAAATATTTTGATGTTGTTTTTGGCAGAGATAAAAAATATGAGCACTATTTAACTTATATAAACTAAATCAAGGAATTATAAAAATGAAGGATAACATAACAATGGCATCAGATATGAATGACTATTTCAACAAAAAAAAGAGCGAAGATAGCAATTTCGGAAGAAAACCTAGCGGCGGCGGTACAGGAGGCGGCACGGGTGGTCCTCAAATGCCAAAGATAGACTTTAATTTCGGCGGGGGAAAAGCAGGTCTTGTTTATTTTATAGTTGCAATAATTATTCTTTTAATTTTAGCAAGACCATTTACTATCATCGAAGAGGGTGAGCGTGGTATTTTAAGTACTAACGGCAAGTACCAAGACCAAGCACTTCTTCCGGGATTGCATTTTATTATTCCGATTATACAAGAGGTTTATATAGTCGACACCAAGGTTCGTATCATTAACTATGCGTCAAGCATTGAAGCAGGCGGCGGAAACGCGGCATCGGGAATAAATGCAAAACCTGCTATCACGGTTCTTGACAAGCGCGGACTTCCGGTTTCAATCGAACTTACCGTTCAGTACAGACTAAATGCGCAATTTGCGGCTCAGACGATATCAAACTGGGGTTTCAGCTGGGAAGATAAAATCATCAATCCGGTAGTAAGAGACGTAGTTCGTAATGTTGTAGGAAAATATGACGCTGAAAATCTTCCTCAGATGAGAAACTCAATTGCTGCTGAGATAGAGAGCGGCATAAGAGCAAGTGTTACAGGTTTGGAAAATGCTCCTGCGGATCTGCAGTCTGTTCAGCTTCGTGAAATTTTACTTCCTCCAAAAGTAAAAGAGCAGATAGAGAATGTTCAGATAGCAAAGCAGCAAGTTCAAAAGGCAGAGCAAGAGGTTCTTCGTGCAGAGCAAGAAGCGCTTAGACGTGCGGCAGAGTCAAGAGGTATTGCAGAGAAGGCTAGAATCGAGGCTCAAGGTTTGGCGGATGCGGTTACAATCGAAGCTGATGCAAAATCAAAAGCTAACTACCTAATCTCAAAATCGCTTACTCCTCAACTATTGCAATTAGAGCAGATTCAGGTTCAGGGTAAATTTAACGACGCACTTAAAGAAAACAAAGATGCTAAGATTTTCTTAACACCGGGCGGTTCAACTCCAAATATCTGGGTTGATATGAAAGATGCTAAACAAAGAACATCTTCAATAACAGAGTAGAGATGCAGATGCAAGAGATAATAGAAAGAATTGACTGGCAGAAGATTGAACTTTTGCCGGTAGTTGTTCAAGACAGCACAAGCCAAGAGGTCTTGATGATGGCATATATGAACAAAGAGGCTCTTAAATTATCTCTTGAGACAAAAATAGCACACTACTTCTCTCGCTCCAAGCAGCGCATCTGGAAAAAGGGCGAGAGCAGCGGACATATCCAACAGATAAAATCTTTCAATATAGATTGCGATAACGACACGCTTCTGATAAAAGTTGTGCAAAACGGCGTTGCATGCCACACCGGAAGACGCTCATGCTTTTTTACCGAGCTCGAATCAGGCGAGATTATGAGTAAAGTCGAAGTAAGCAGTGAAGTGCTTTACGGTGTTATCGATACCCTTTATCACACCATCCAAGAGCGTAAAAACGCAGATCCAAACACTTCATGGACGGCAAAACTGCTAAGCAAAGGGGAGAATACGATTTTGAAAAAAGTTGTAGAGGAGGCTGGAGAGTTTAGTTTTGCATATAAAGATAACGATGAGCATGAGATAATCTATGAAGCAGCAGATTTGACATATCACGTTCTTGTGGCACTTGCCGCAAAAAACATCTCTCCCGATAGAGTAAAACAAGAACTTGTTCGCAGATTTGACATGAGCGGAATAGTTGAAAAAAACTCAAGAGAAGCGTAGTAGACAATGGATATAGTCACGGAATTTATCAAAGAGCTCATAATCTACGACTATATTCTTTTTGGCTCTTTACTTCTGCTGTTCATAATCTTCATAATTCTTGGCATATTTCTTCGCAAGAAGATTATTCTAGCAATTTTAATCATAATTTTTGCATTTGTAACTCTTTTTGCAGGCTCATTTTTTGGTTATATTGCCATGCATAAATACCTCTTTAAAAATGAAACTGTTCTTATAAGCCAACAAAGATTGAATTTTACAGATGCGGTTGTAGTGTACGCAAAATTAAAAAATATATCAGATAAAGATTTTAAGAGCTGCAAGATAACAGCAACAGCTTGTAAGGTAAGCAGTAATGAGCTAAAGAGCTACCTGTTTAAATTTAAGCCAATTGCTAAAATGTCGATACTTGAAAATGACATAAAGATTGGTGAAGAACGCGACCTTAAGCTTATCATCGAGCCTTTTACCTATAAGAATGATTATAATATTTCGCTTGGAGCTGACTGCAAATGATTACGCTTTTTAACTATTGGCACTATCTAGTTCTCACTTTTATTATGTTGATGTTTTTAGTCGGTGTTTTTTATGCATTTAAACAAGAGAATAGAAGTCTTATTTTTCCAACTATTTTTTCCATTACAATCATATCTATCATGCTAGGCGGGATAGGAATAGCCGTTGTTGACAAATACACAAAGGTGGCGAAGCTTTACAAGCTGGAGAATAAAAGAAATTTAAGTACAGAAAAAATTATGTACTCCGGAATAGTAAAAAATGAGGGAAAATTTGAGATTGGCAAGGTTACTTTTGAGATAAAACTTGTAAACAAGGGGCACGTTAGCGGCAATGTAAAAGGAGGCTCATTCTACTCTCCTACAGGATTTATGAGTTTTTTTGGTTTTACTGCAGATGGCGGCGGTAAAAGAGAAAACAGACCGCAGCAGATTGTACATGAGTTTGTGGTGGCTAAAAATTTACGCCCCGGTGAATCTCAGGATTTTAGAGTCTATTTCGATTATCCGCCTTACTTTAGCGGAGTTTCTCACTTCTCAAAAGTTTATGCGCATTAATATTTAAGTTTTAATGGTTTTAATGCAGCATTTATTTTTTTAATTTGGCTGTTTTTGTCTCTGCACCACATAGGTGCTAAAAGAGAGTTGTCATCTATTCCTGCCGTAACTCTTTGAACAGAGACGTTTGAGGGTTTCATAAGAAGAGATTTTATGAGTACATCTAGATAAATATCTTCAGTAATTGGGCTGAAAGCTCCCCTTGAGAAATCATTTGCAAGAGCCGTTTTTTTCACTACATAAAGTGGGTGATATTTTACAGAATCAATTCCCCACTCGTAAGCATGTTTTGCGGTCTCAAGCATCATCTCTTGGCTCTCATCAGGAAGTCCAAAAATAAGATGTCCGCATACGTTTAAGCCTTTGCTCTTTGCCTTTAAAATCCACTCTTTTACGTTTGCGCTGTCGTGTCCGCGGTTTATTCTCTTTAGGGTTTCATCATAAACAGATTGTATACCAAACTCAATCCATATCTCTTTTGTAATATTTAATTTTGCTAGATACTCTAACGTCTCTTCGGTTATGCTGTCCGAGCGCGTGCCGATGCTAAGACCCACGACATTATCAAAAGAAAGAGCTTTTTCATAGAGAGCTTTGAGCGTTTCAAATGGGGCATATGTATTTGTAAATGATTGAAAATAGACAAGAAATTTCTCTGCACCATACTCTTCTCGCTGTCTTTTGCTGATGGTTTGAAACTGCATCTCTAACTGTTTGAGCTGTTTGTCTAGATTTGGATTTGTTTTTGAGTTGAGGTTTAGGTAAAAACCCTTTAGTTCCTGTGTTTGACCGGTACTTGCGCTAAAAGAGTCATTTTCGCAAAATGTGCATCCGCCCTTGGCAACGGTGCCGTCTATATTTGGACATGTAAAACCTGATATATTTATGCCCACTTTGTAGACTTTGCAACCAAACTTATCTTTTAAGTAGTTGCCAAAGGTATAAATTTGTTCCATTAAACTATGTATTTTCCTGTAAAACAAGCAGTGCAGTAATTCTCTTCTTTAGCATTTGCGCTTCTAAGAAGTGATGCTTCATCAAGATATGCCAACGAATCCGCTTCAATAAACTTGCATATATCGTCTTGGCTCATATTCGCGGCAATCAATTTGTCTTTGTTTGGAGTATCTACACCGTAAAAACACGGGTCGGTTGTCGGGGGAGACGATACTCTCATGTGAACTTCACTGGCACCGGCTTCTTTTAGCATTCTTACGATTCTTTTTGAGGTTGTTCCGCGCACTATAGAGTCGTCAACTACGATTACTCTTTTGCCTTTAATGATATCTGTCATGGGAGAGAGTTTCATTTTCACTTTGAGGTCTCTCATCTCCTGTGTCGGTTCAATAAAAGTTCGTCCTATATAGTGGTTTCTCATAATTCCCATCTCATAAGGAATCCCACTCTCTTGAGCATATCCGATAGCAGCAGGAACACCGCCATCAGGTACAGGGATAACCATGTCTGCTTCAACCGGCTTTATGCGTGCGAGTTCCATACCCATATTTTTTCTTGTCTGATATACACTTTGACCAAACACTCTTGAATCAGGTCTTGCAAAATAGACATACTCAAATATGCAGTGTTTTGGAGTGGGCTCAAAAACTTTTACACTCTCGGGCTCTTTATCCTCATCAAATATCAAAAGTTCGCCAGGTTCAACGTCTCTGATGAACTCTGCACCGACAAGGTCAAATGCACAAGTCTCACTTGCGACTATGTAGCCGCCACTTGGAATTTTCCCAAGGCTTAGTGGGCGAAAACCGTGGCGGTCACGCATTGCAAACATCTTGGTTCTGCTTAGAAATACAAGTGAAAATGCACCCTCAATTCTTTGGACTGCATCAATAATTCTGTCAAGAAGCTTTCTTTTTTCACTTTTTGCTATAAGGTGAATAAGATTTTCAGTATCCATAAATGTCTGAAATATCGCACCTTTGTCTATAAGTCTGTTGCGAATCTCTTCTGCGTTTGTAAGATTTCCGTTATGAACGATTGCCATCTCTCCAAGGTCGTATCTTGCAAATACAGGTTGCGCATCTAGGATGGAGTCATCGCCCGCAGTTGAATAGCGTGTGTGACCGATAGCGCTTGAACCTTTGAGAGTTTCGAGTTTTTTCTCATCAAATACGCGCATAACCAAACCGCGTTTTTTGATTGTTTGAAGTTTGGTTCCGTTTGAAGAGCTGATGCCAGCTGCTTCTTGACCACGATGTTGAAGTGCATGAAGTGAAAAATAAGCTAGCCTAGAAGCCTCTTTATTACCATAGATTCCTACTACTGCACACTTTTCATTCATATCTTCTAACACATTTTTCTCCTCGAGAATATTTAACGGAATTATACTCAAACCAAATTAAAATAAAGTTGATTTAAATCTCAAGACAGTCGCTTATGGAGTAAAGACCAACCTCTTTTTTTACAAGCCAAGAAGCAGCTCTCAAAGCGCCTTTGCTAAATGTATTTCTTGAAGTTGCTGTGTGGTTTAGCTCTATAAACTCGCCGTCATTGTAAAATCCTACAGTATGACGTCCTACGATATCTCCGCCGCGAAGTGCCATAACGGCAATTTCATCTTTTGTTCTCTCACCTATATTACCGTCTCTGCCGCTTACACGCACCTTGTCCAAATCTAGACCGCGACCGCGTGCAGCAGATTCGCCCAAAGTAAGAGCCGTTCCGCTTGGCGCATCTTTTTTATGTCTGTGATGCATCTCTGCAATCTCTATGTCAAACCCTTTAAGCGCCGCTGCTGCCTGATAAACCAGTTTATTTAAAAGTGCCACGCCAAGAGACATATTTGTAGCGTAAAGAATAGGCATACTCTCACTAGCCTGCTTTAAAAGATTTAGCTGATGCGCGTTTAATCCGGTTGTTCCTATTACAAGCGGTTTCGGGCTCTTTATAGCCGCTTCAAGAAGAGCCTCACAAGCCTCAGGGAGTGAAAAATCTATAACTATGTCACAGCTCTTAAGAAATGATTTTAAATCAGTTGTTACCAAGACAGATGGGTCTATTGAAAAGTTAAGCGAGTTCCTAACATACACCGAACTTAAACTTATGCCCTCAGTTGTTTTTAAATCATCAATAAGAAGCTTCCCAACCCTACCGTTAGCACCAAAAACACCGACCTTTATCACAATTCTCTCCTTTTAATCACTCTTTATTTTTTAATGGTTTAGTAACTCATCTACGTAGGCAATCGCCTGCAGTGCTGCAACAGCACCGTCTCCAGCAGCGCTAACAACCTGCTTTGGAGCTGCAATACGCATATCTCCGGCTGCAAACAACCCTTTTAGCGATGTTTTCATACTTATATCAACGATAACTTCGCCATGCTTGTTTACATCACATAAAAAAGTTCCGTCCTCTTGGATGAGCGTTTGGTTGTTGACGTCATTTCCTACAAATGTAAAAACACCGGGAACTTTGATATCGCGGATTTCTCCGTTTTTATTTTTTACTAAAAGTCCGGTAACTCCCATGTTGTCACCATAAACTTCTTCTGGAGTGGAGTTTAGTATAAGTTCTATGTTTGGAGTTCTTTTTACTCTCTCAACCGTATTTGGAGCCGAGCGAAAAGTGTCGCGTCTATGCACAAGATAGACTTTAGAGCATATTTTAGCAAGATATAGTGCCTCTTCAAGCGCCGTATCGCCTCCTCCTATTACTGCTACCTCTTTTCCTCTATAAAAAAAGCCATCACATGTAGCGCAAGTGCTCACGCCTTTTCCGATTAGTTCCGCTTCACCTTTAAATCCTGCACGTCTAGGAGAAGAGCCCGTACATACTATAACGCTGTGAGCTTCACATACTGAGCCGTCAGTTTTTAGGATTTTAAATAGATCTCCATCTTTGCTTACGCGTTTTACTTCACTCATATCATGCTTAAGACCAAATCTTTGACACTGCTGGGGCCACGGAATCATCAAATCCATACCGCTAATCTCACCCGTTACTCCTGGATAGTTTTCTATCTCAGAACTTTGTGTTATCTGCCCACCTGGCATACCTTTTTCAAACATAACCACATTGCTAAGTCCGCCGCGTGTAGTATAGAGCCCAGCTGTAAGTCCAGCAGGTCCTCCGCCGATAATTGCACAATCTAATACCATGAGAATAACCCCTCTTATAAATCTTTTATTTGGTTTGATAACTCATTCAAATTATCTAGTTTGAGTATGGTACTATCTTGTTTATAAATCTGCTCTTTTGTTTTTTTTATAAAGAAAATAGATGGCACTTCGTAGATGTTAAACCGCTGTATAAAGTTAAGAGATGTCTTAGTTCCAGACCTCAAAAATGTCGTGTTTTGCCCATTTTCATAGATCTCATTATAGTAGTCTATCGCTATTACTGGATAGTTAAGGTTTGTCTCTTTGAGAAGTCTTGCGGTATCTTTTTCTTTTGAACTGTAAAAAACAACGATATATTTATCCGCATCGGGAACAAAGATATCTTTTTTTTCGTAAAAAACCCACTCTTTGAAGTCGACAAATTTATACTCTGAAAATTTGTAGTTGAAGTATGCAAAGGCGGCAGCAATCATAGCTGCGCCGAAGAAAGAGGCTAAGAGTGTAGATAAAGAAAAGAGGCTTCTACCTCCATTTGGCACTACACTTCTCTTTATGTATTACGCTAAAAGCGCGTTGATTTTTTCTGCTAGAGCAGCTTTTGACTGTGCTCCAACAACTTGGTCTACCATTTTTCCATCTTTGAAGAACATAATGGTAGGAATAGAACGGATACCGAATTTAACAGCAATATCTTGCTCTTCGTCTGTATTTACTTTACAGATTTTTGCTTTGCCGTCGTAGTCATTTGCAAGCTCTTCTATTACAGGAGCAATCATACGACAAGGTCCACACCATGGAGCCCAAAAATCTACTAATGAAACACCTTCCTTTAAAGTCGCTTCAAAATCTGAGCTAGTCAATTCTATATATTTACCCATTACAATTTCCTTCTAATTTTATGTCCGGACATTATACAAGTCTAACTCTTTAAAATTGCTTTATAACAAATCTATTAAAATTTTATAAATATTTTATTTATAACGCCAATCGGAACAAGTCCCGTTTGGCTACGCTAGACGCTAAGTCACTAAAGATTCTCTATGGAGAGAGAATTAAAATTTTATAAATTTTATTTTCCTTTTATGGTACAAAGCACACTCGCTGTATCCGATACTTTTAGCCATCTCTATAGCCTCATCGCTGTATAGTCCAACCTGCTCAGGTTTGTGAGCGTCTGAAGCAAAAGTTATCGCAATACCAAGTTTTTTAATCTCTTTTAAAAGTGTTAAAGATGGATATGCCTCGCCAATCGGCTTTCTAAATCCCGCAACATTTATTTCAATAGACATGTCGGCTTCTTTTATGGCAAGAAGTGCATTTTTCGCTATTTCCTTTACATCCATCTTTGGCATATATTTGAAAATTTTTATTAGGTCAAGATGCCCTACTATATCAAAAAGTCCGCTACGAGCCATCTCTTCTATCGCATTGAAATATTTTTGCCAAATCTCATCTATATTTTGGTCTTTATAGTTTCCAATGAACTCTGGATTGTCAAACCCCCACTCTTCTATGAAGTGCACAGAGCCTATCAGATAATCTACATCAGCGTTTAAAACTCTCTCATCCATGTAGCCTCTAAGATAGTCAACCTCATAACCTAAAAGTATCTCTATTTTATCTTTATATCTCTCTTTTGCATCAAGTACACTTTTCTCATACTCGCTCATCTGCTCAAAACTTATGCGGTATTTCTCATCAAAATTCATAGGCGCATGTTCTGAAAAACCGAAGTATTTTATGCCACACTCTATAGCTTTTTCTATATACTCAGATATTTCGCCCTCTGCATGGTTGCAAAGTTTTGTGTGGTTATGTAAATCAACTATCATTTCATTTGCTTCCAATATTTATATATTTTTATGATATTATAGTGACAAAAATTAAATTTAGCGAATTTTATAGATGGAGAAGTTTTTATGACTCAAGAAGAACTTGACGCCCTGATGAGCGGTGATATCGAAGATTTAGAATCTTTAAGCGATGATGATATAGGCGGTGATTCATACGGCGGCAACACAGACTCTTTAGAAGATTTTGAAGAAGATGCCAAGCCACCTAAAGACGACGATAAGCCTGCTGGTTACAGCAAAGAGACCGCGCACCATTGGCCGCTTCCTGCGACAAATGAAAACAAGATGGTACATCAGCTTGACGATGTTACAAAAGAGAGCGAAGAGAAAGCGAGTCAGATTTTTGATATTATTGAAACAATAAGCAATGATTTGATGGCATCTGAGAGCACTGCAAAAAACATTATGGGTGTGCTTGAGAGCAACGTGAAACTTTTTGCTACACTTAGTCAGAAATTTCCGGATGTTGAAGCATTTGCGGCGCAGTTGGAGAAAAACAAGAGTGCCATTGATGAGGTAAAAGATTCCTTAGAGACGCTTCAATCAAGCGGCGATGCCATTATGAATGTTATGGATATTATGCAGTATCAGGACATCCATCGTCAAAAAATAGAGCGTGTTATAAATGTTATGCGCGCACTCTCTAACTATATGAACTCTCTTTTTGAGGGCAGAATTGCTGATGAGAAAAGAGTCTCTTCAGCACAGCATATTGTCGGCGATACACACAATGAACTAGTCTCTAATGAAGATATAGAAGCTCTTTTGGCACAATTTTCTAAATAATGCAAAAAGTAGAACTATTATCTCCCGCGGGAACGCTGGAAAAACTGAAAATTGCTATTGACTTTGGAGCCGACGCGGTTTACGGCGGTGTCAGCCACTTTTCTCTTCGTATCCGCTCAGGCAAAGAGTTTAGTATGGATGAGTTTGCCGAGGGGATTGAGTATGCACACTCTCGCGGCAAAAAAGTATATGCGACGCTAAACGGATTTCCTTTTAACTCTCAACTAAACCTCTTAAAAAAACATATTTTGGCGATGGCTGATTTGGGACCTGACGCTTTTATAGTCGCAACTCCGGGTGTGCTTAAGCTCTGCCATGATTTAGTACCGCATATGCCGCTTCACCTCTCGACGCAGGCAAATGTGATGAATGTGCTTGATGCAAAAGTGTACGCAGATATGGGGGCAACCCGCATCATCACGGCTAGAGAAATTTCACTTAGAGATTTGGTAGAGATAAAAAAAGAGCTTCCAGACTTGGAACTTGAGGTATTTGTTCACGGCTCAATGTGTTTTGCATATAGCGGCAGATGCCTTATCTCAACTCTTCAAAGCGGACGTGTGCCAAACCGCGGAAGTTGTGCGAATGATTGCCGCTTTCCTTATGAGATGTACGCTGCAAATCCCGAAACAGGAACTCTCTTTAGACTTGAAGAGGAAGAGGGTGTCGGAACTTACATTATGAACTCAAAAGACCTCAATCTCGCTTCACATGTAAAAGAGATTTTAGACAGCGGCGCGGTAGATTCTCTCAAAATTGAGGGGCGCACAAAAACCGCTTACTATGCGGCGGTAACGGCAAAAGCATACAGAATGGCGATTGATGATTACTATGAGGGCGTAAATGACGTAGAGAAGTATCAGTATGAGCTTCAATCTCTTCAAAATCGCGGCTACACCGATGCTTATCTTATCTCAAGACCGTTTGAAAAACATGACACGCAGAGCCTTGACTTTACAATGCAGCTTGGCACGCATCAGGTAAGCGGAGTCGTAGATGAAGAGGGTACATACTTTTTATGCAAGTATAAAACTCTGCCAAATGAGGAGCTTGAAATAGTCGCTCCGCTTGGCTCCGTCATAGATATCGTAGATAACGAGATAGGCACTACTTACGAGCGCGACGGAAGAGTTTATATGAAGTTAAAGCAGCTACTGGCTCAAAATAAAAAAGTTTTGAGTGAGGTTCACAGTGGAAATCTAAATCCGATAACATTGCCTGTAAAACTTCCGCCGTATACTTTTTTGAGAATTCCATCTCATCCTGATATGGGGACATACCCGAAAGTTTAATAAGCTCTGATTATCTATAAAAAATAGTTTAAAAAGCTATGATATAATCGCCCATCAAAAAAAGGAAGATAAATAGATGAAATTTGTTTCAATTATAATAGGCAGTAGAAGTGATTATGAGATAATGAAATCTTGTTCAGATACACTAGAGGCGTTTGGCGTTAAATATGAAATGATTATCTCCTCGGCTCATCGCTCTCCTGAGAGAACAAAAGAGTATATAATCACAGCTGAAAAAAAAGGCGCTCAGGTTTTTATAGCAGCTGCGGGGATGGCTGCGCACTTGGCAGGTGTTTTATCTTCCAAAACTGTAAAACCTATTATCGGTGTTCCAATGAGTGCATCTGCTCTTAGCGGCATCGACGCTCTTCTCTCTACAGTTCAAATGCCTGCTGGAATGCCGGTTGCAACGGTAGCCATAGGAAAAGCGGGAGCGATAAACTCTGCTTATTTAGCTATGCAGATACTTGCACTTGATAATGAAGAGCTTGCCATCAAACTAAAAGAAGACCGCATCGCAAAAGCTAAAAAAGTAGAGATGGATTCGTTGGAGATAGAGACAATTCTATAGAGTTGTAGTTTGCAGAAAAAGGAATAGCTATGAAGTGGATGAGCGACGAAGAGTATATGGAGCTAACTGGATTGGATATATCGGCTATTGATGATTTGGCTGATAGAGGAAAACTTACTCTTAAAGTTGAAGACGGTATCAGATATATTGACCCATCAAAAGGTGCGCGAGAGGTCGTTCCTGCTCAGCTTAGAGAGCTCTCCGCTCATAACACCAAAGAGATGTTGGTTCAGCCGCAGTTTGTAGAAAAAACCATAGGCACCATCATAAATCTCCACGAAAAAGTTCTTGACGCAAAAGATGAAACTCTCAAAGCCGTGCGCGTTGAAAATGAGTTTTTAAGAGAGGCTCTTGGCTCTTTGCAAGAGCTTTACGATGAAGACAGAAAAACCATACACACGCTTCAAGAACAACTAAAACTTTCACAGCAAGAAGTCGAATTTATGAGAAGAAAATACAAACTTATGTGGAACAAAGCCATTGACGAGCACACTACATGATAGTCTATAATGAGCAAAGCCCATTATAACGGCAGGGACTAAAGTCCCTACAACCCCCTAAAGCTACAAAACGAAGTTTTGAGAAATAAAAGGTTTATAAAATATGACTATCGATGAGGCTTGTGTCGGCTGTATAATAAACCAAAGTGTTAAAGTTGCAAATGCCATCAATGCCTCTGCCTCCCTTGCAGATGAGCTAAAATCTACTGTTACAAAGATGAGCGAGAGTTTCTCCTACAATGACGCTCCTCCAGAAATTGCCTCTTATGTCTATGAAGAGATGGCACGCGTCGCCCAAAAAACCGACCTTTATGATGAGGTAAAAGAGCTCTCAACAAAAAAAGCCCTCTCTTTCGTTCCGCTCTTAGAAAAAGAGCTCTCAAACTCCAAAGATAAACTTTTAACTGCCACAAAAATTGCAATAGCAGGAAATGTTATAGACCTCGCTGCAGAGGTTGAGTTTGATTTACATGAGGAGCTTGAGAAGATATTTCACACCGAGTTTGCGCATGATGATTTTGCTCTGTTTGAAGAGAAATTAAACAGCGCAAAGAGCGTTGTAGTTATCGGCGACAATGTAGGAGAGCATATTTTTGACTACATGTTGATTGAAACGTTGAGTGAACTCTATCCCGAGACCAAATTTTTCTATATGGTAAGAGGCAACCCTATTATAAACGATGTTACCATGAAAGAGGCGATAGAAGCAGGGTTTGAGAAGATTTGCGAAGTGATTGACAGCGGAGTAAATACACCGGGGTTTACTTATTATCGAGCAAATGATTACTCAAAAGAGCTTTTTGACAACGCTGATTTGGTTATAAGCAAGGGGATGGGAAATTACGAGTGCATGAGCCCATCGCATAGACGTGATATCTGCTTTTTGCTAAAGGTAAAGTGTGGTGTCGTTGCCGCTTCTCTTAAAAAACAGCTCGGCGATATAATTTGCAAAATGGTTTAAAGAGTTCAATAAATCCAGATTGCTTCGTCGTAAACTTCTCGCAATGACAGTTGTAGTAAATTTCTCGCAATGCCGTCATTGCGAACAAAGTGAAGCAATCTAAAAAGAGGGATGAAAGAGTTTTACTCAAACACCATTAGCGCATATCCGTTGTTTTGGTAGGAAATAGTTTCTATAAAGCTGTTTGGCGATATTTTTACGGATGGAATCACGTCGCTCTCATCAATAGTGTTTGCATTTAGACTCATGGCACAAACAACTATTTCTACGCCCCTTTTTGCTAATTTTACAAGTTGCTTTTGAGATAAATTGATTGAAGCCAAATCCTTCTCATCTAAAACTATCTCATCATAATTTTTTGAAACTATCGGAGCACATCCTCCGTGGATAGTCATGGCAAACTTTGGCGTATTGCCGTTTTTCTCAATCATATCCATAGTTCTCTCAACCAACACCATACGACTCGCCACATACTGCATGTCGTTTGAGTTGCAGTTAAAAACCGCTTTGTACTCCTGAGCATTCATGGTTGCAACAACAATAGAGAAAATAAAAAATATACGCTTCATGGTGTCAACTTTCATAATAAAATATGTGTGTATTATAATAGGTAATTTTTAAAATAAAATAAACAAATAAAAAAACATCCTTGTTTTTTTGAATTATAAATTAAAGTTTTGCTTTGATATAATTGCAAAATTAAAAAATATTAGGGTGTATAGATGATAACTTTTAGCTCCATGTTACTAAAACTACAAGAATTCTGGATGAAGCAGGGGTGTAATATTGTTCAGCCTTACGATATTCCTGCGGGTGCGGGAACGTTTCATCCGGCTACATTTTTACGTTCATTGGACTCTACTCCATGGTCGGTTGCTTATGTGGCACCAAGCCGTCGTCCGACGGATGGAAGATATGGGGAAAATCCAAATCGTTTGGGGAGTTACTACCAGTTTCAGGCACTTATAAAACCATCTCCCGACAACATTCAAGAGCTTTACCTAAAGTCGTTAGAGTATCTCGGACTTGATGTAAAAAACCATGATATCCGCTTTGTAGAAGACAACTGGGAATCACCGACACTCGGTGCATGGGGACTTGGCTGGGAAGTTTGGCTTAACGGTATGGAAGTGACACAGTTTACATATTTTCAACAAGTAGGCGGCATAGAGTGCAATCCAGTCGCGGTTGAGATAACTTACGGAACAGAGAGACTTGCCATGTACCTTCAAGGAGTGGACACTGTTTTTGATATAGTTTGGGGTGAAAATGAGCACGGAAAAACACTTTACCGCGATGTTCACAAAGAGGCTGAGATAGAGTTTAGCAAGTATAACTTTGAGATAGCAGATACGGCGATGTTATTTGCAGAGTTTAACGCAAAAAGTGAGGAGTGTTTAAAAACCATAGAAGCCGGGCTTCCTCTTCCCGCATACGACCTATGTATGATGGCAGCAAACACTTTTAACGTACTAGATGCGAGAAAAGCCATTAGCCAAACCGAGCGTCAAAACTACATCCTAAAAATCCGTGAACTCTCAAAAGGGTGCGCAGAGCTTTATAAAGCACAAGAAGAAGATAGAAATAAGAGGGTTAAGGCGTAAATATGACTGCGCCATCAATCCAACCAAATTTTACAAAGTATCAGCCTTTTGTAAAATGGGTTGGCGGCAAAAGAGGTCTGCTTTCTCAGATTATTCCACTGATTCCAAAAGAGTTTAACAACTATTTTGAGCCTTTTGTAGGCGGCGGCGCACTCTTTTTTGAACTCTACTCGCTTGGGCTTTTAAAAGATAAAAAAGTTTATCTATTTGATATAAATTCAGAACTTATCAACGCCTACAATATTGTAAAAAACAGTCCCTCAGAACTTATAAAAAATCTAAAAGAATTTAAAGAAAAACACTCCAAAGAGTTTTATTATGAGATAAGAGCTTGGGATAGAGATGAGAGCTTTTTGCAAAGAAGCGAGATAGAGAGAGCTTCAAGATTTATCTATCTTAACAAAACCTGCTTTAACGGACTTTATAGAGTTAATAGCAAAGGTTATCACAATGTACCTATAGGGAGTTACAAAAATCCAAATATTTGTGATGAACTTGTAATTTATAACGCAAGTGAAGCTCTCCAAAACGCAATTATTTTAAATAGTTCATACAAAGATGTAATCCTACATGTCAAAGAAAATGATTTTGTATATTTTGATCCGCCTTACTATCCGCTAACGCCGACATCTAGCTTTACATCATACAGTGAATTTTCATTTTTAGAAAAAGAGCAGGTTGAACTTTTTGAGATTTTTAAAGAGTTGGATAAAAAAAACTGTCATGTTTTTCAAAGTAATTCAGATACAGAGTTCATAGATGAATTATATCACTATTATAAAAGACATAAAATCATATTGGCTAATCGCAATATTAATAGTAATACAAATAAAAGAGGTAAAATACAAGAACTTTTAATCAGGAGTTATAAAGATGAGTGAAATAATAACATGTGACAAATCAAATAATATGCCAAAAAATTTAATAGAATCATTAAATTTTAATCAAGGTGGAGTAGGAAGACATAAGTGCGTTCTTTGTGCATATCAAAATGGTATTAAAGATGGAGAAAAAAAAGCTTTAGATTTTACTAAAGATGATGAAATTGAAGAGTGTCAGCATGGTAGAAAAGCTATTAGAACAAGTATTGAAAATATTCATATAAATCAAAAACCAACTCAAGGAAGACATAAGTGTGCAATTTGTGCTTATCATCTTGGCTATGAAGTTGGTGTAGGAGATAGAGAAAATGACTTTGATGAGTTTAGTGAAGATGAAACAGAAGATGAAAATGCTATTTATGATATAACTACTTTTGGAACATCAGCTGATGTAAGAACTATATATAATAGGCTATCTAAGAAAAAATATTATATTCCTCTCTTTCAAAGGGATTATGTATGGGATGATTCTAAAGCTTCAAAATTGATTGAATCTTTAGTTATGGGATTGCCTATTCCATCTATATTTTTAGCTAAAGATGAAGGAAAAGATGAAAACTATTATATTATTGATGGACAACAAAGATTAAAATCTATTGAAAGGTTTTATAATGGAGAATTTGTTTTAAAAAATGTGGCTAAAAAACTAGATAAATTAGATTTCAATGGTAAAAAATATGATGAGCTTGATGAAAAATTAAAAGATAGAATAGATGAATATGCTATTCAATTAATAATTATTAAACAAGATAAACCAGATGATAATAATGATAGTATATATAAAATTTTTGAAAGAATAAATACATTAGGAAAGTCATTAACACCTCAAGAAATAAGAGCATCTTCATATCATGGTAAATTTAATGAGCTATTATCTCAATTAGCAAAGAAAGATGAGTGGATTGATTTTATTCAAATGAAAAATTCAAGAAAATCTCACGAGGAATTAATTTTGAGATTTTTAGCACTTTATTTTGATTTAGAAAACTATAAAGCTCCAATGAAACATTTTTTAAATATTTATATGAATAAAAATAGACATTTTAAATATAATTCAAAAAACGATATAGAAGAAATATTTGGAAAAACATTAGAAATATGTTCTCAATTTCTTACAAAAGAAGATATTTGTTTAATAGGAAGTAATAGAGTAAATACTCAATTATTAGACTCAATTTTAGTGGGTATAGCTAAAAATATAGATAATCCAAAATTAAAAAATAGTGAATATATAAAAACTAAAATAGATACTTTAAAAACTAGTATAGATGATGAAAATTATCTATATAAAGATTATTGGGAATCAAGAAATTCTAAAACAGAATTTGTAAAAGGAAGATGTGAAATTACAATTGGGCTTTTTGGAGAGTAATTTATGAAAGCTAAGATAGATAATTTATTAGATAAAGAATATAAAAAATTAAATGATCCAATTATTCAATCACATTTTCTTAATTATAGTTGTGTTTTGATTTCAGGATATTTAGAAAAAGAACTTCAAAATATTCTGGATAACTATAAAAACTCTAGTCATTTTAACACTCATGAATGTAAGCAAGACATAAATAGCAAGAGAAGAATTCAAAATGCAAAATGGTGTTCAGTTCGTCCTTTATTAACAAATATAGACAAAAAAGTAATATTACAACTTACTAAATTAAAAAATTTTGATTTAGTTATTTTATCAATTAACAATATTGTTCAGACTAGGCATAAAATTGCACATGGAGACGATGTAACTAATCTAACAATACAAGTATTAAAAAATGATTTTAAGAATATTAATAGATTTTTAAAGAAATTAAATACTATTTTTGCAGCTTTTTAAAATATTAACTATAAAAAAGTAAAGAAGCAAATTTTTTACTTATAATGCACGAACATCTATTTATATTTAAGAAACAGTAGTTTTAGGTAGATACAAAATTAAAATTAGGCTTAAATATTGAATGAAACCCTAATAGGTCAAATTGACAAAATTCTCTTTGAAGAAGAGGCTTTTTTTATAGCCGTTTTAAAGAGCGGTGAGAAGATAAGCGGCTCGTATTATGAGAGTGCAGTCTCACACTTAAAAGATAGTGCCATTACACTAAAAGGGCACTGGGAAGAGCATAAAAAATATGGTAAAACCTTTAAATTTGAGCATATAAAAGTAAATCAAAATGAGCTTTTTTTCTTTCTGAACAAAATCATAAAAGGGTTTACAAAAAAACTCTCTGCCGAGTTAATAGAGCATTTTGGAAATGAAAAACTTATTGATATTTTAGATAACGACATAGAAAAACTGCTTGAGTTCAGCGGCATCAAAGAGAAGCGGCTCAAAAAGATACAAACAAGCTGGAAAAAGTTTCGTTCCATGCGTAAAATAGGGGAGTTCTTAAGTCCTTATGATGTGTCTCCCGCATTTTTAACAACCATTGCAACTGCCATGAGAGATGTTGAAGAGCCGTGTGCAAAGATAAAAAATAATCCATATATACTTACTTCCATAAATTCCATAGGCTTCAAGCGTGCCGATGAACTCGCACTTAAGATGGGGATTAGTCCAAACGATGAAAACCGTATAGGCTCGGCAATGGATTATGTATTGTTAAACTATTGCGAACAGCAGGGCAACTCATGCGTGGCAAAAGAGATACTTTTTGGCGAACTTGATGCGCTACTGCTCTTTAGTGAGAAAAACTACCTTTATGAGGCGATTTTGGTGGAGCGGGTCAGTGAGGGAAGTATCGTTTTGATGAAAAATAACCGCCTCTCTCCTGCACGGCTTTACGATGCGGAGAAGTTTTTGTATGATGAGTTTAAGCGAAGAACAAAGCTAGATAACGGCGGGTTTGTAAAAGACCTTGATGAGTTTTTAAAAGAGAGCGAACTGCAACTCGGTGAGCAGCAAAAAGAGGCGGTGCAGAGGATAAACGACGGCGCATCTCTGCTCTTTTTGGTCGGATATGCGGGAACGGGAAAGAGTACGACATCCAGAACTATTCTCAACCTTTTAAACACAAAGTATGACAAAAAAGAGATTATGACTTGCGCACTCAGCGGCATAGCATCTCAGCGCATTGCAGATACAACCGGTTATGAGAGTGCGACTATTCAAAGTTTGCTGGTCAAGTTTGAAGATAGGGATGATTTTCCCTATTCGGTTGTTTTGATAGACGAAGCCTCTATGATAAACTCCTCTCTTTTTGCAAGACTCATAAGAAAAGTGAGCAAAAATGCGGTACTTATAGTCGTCGGTGACGATGCGCAACTCCCTCCCATCGGTGCGGGAAATATTCTAAGCGATGTTTTGACGCTCTCTCTTGCGCCCATTGTAAAACTGACAAAGATTTACAGACAGAGCGAGGATAAAGCCATAACGGTTATAGCAAACGAGATACGAATAGGCAATGTTCCTGAGTATAGAAAAAGTTACGAAGATTTTGAGTTTATAGATGTAAATATAGAGAACTATTATGCCCGCAAAAATCAGCTATCTCAAAAAGAGCTGCAGGATCTAAGAGAGGAGAACTCATCGCAAATTGTTGTCGAGATTGCCCATAAAGTCGTAGAGTCTATAGAGAAGGCAAGATACAGACTAAACAACAAGCAGATAAAAGAGTATCTGAACTATTTTCAAGTTATTACTCCCATGAAGGGCGGAACACTGGGTGCAAACAACTTAAACTTGGTTTTGCAGGAGTATTTTAATCCAAATCCTAAAAAGTGCGTAAAAAAGGGCGGTGTAGAGTTTAGGCTTATGGACAAGGTTGTTCACACCAAAAATGAAAATATGACTTCGTGGAGCGGCGAGGGATATAAAAGCGGCGAAGATTCCGCTCAGAGGCGCATATTTAACGGGATGAGCGGACTTCTTTTCAAGATAGAAGAGGAGGATGAACAGGCGTTCGTTTTTTATCCGAACGAGGATGTCGTGGTTGTTTACGACTACGAGGAGCTGCGTAGCCATCTGATGCTCTCTTATGCGCTGACTATCCATAAAGTTCAAGGCATGGAGTATGATATAGTGGTTATTCCGATGACATTTTCCCACTACATTATGCACAACACAAAGCTGATTTATACGGCAGTAACAAGAGCAAAACACAAATGTATCTTGATAGGCGAGAGCGGAGCTTTTGAGAGCGCATGTAAGAAGTTTGAAATAACGGCAAGAGATACCGTACTTTTGGAGTTATGAAAAAAAATAAGGAACTTTTTATTTACTTAAACATATAATCAAAACAGATGTAATCTGAAGGAGTTTCAAATGGCAATAGGAAACAAGCTTAAAATAGCGATTTGCGGTAAAAGCGGGTTAGTAGGCTCAAAGCTTGAAGAATTTTTCAATCCACGGCATAATGAAATAGTGGGGCTTAAGGTACGTAAAGACACAACCATAGAGAGTATAGCCGAAGAGTTGGAGAGGTGCGATGTGCTTATAAACTTAAGCGGTACTACCATCTTGGCTCCATGGAGCGAGAGTTACAAAAAAAAGCTTTACAGCAGCCGTATTGACACCACAAAAAAGCTGGTTGATGCTATTGCTATTTGCAAAGAGAAGCCCAAACTTTTCTTTAGTGCTTCAGCGGTTGGAATCTATGAGTCAAATATAGCGCATGACGACAACTCCAAAAAGTACGCAAATGATTTTTTATCCGCTCTTTGCAGAGATTGGGAAGCTGAGGCGAAGAAGGCTGAGGCTTTTGACGTCAGAGTTGTTCTGATGAGATTTGGCGTTATATTTGCAAAAGATGGCGGTGCTATGGACAAAATACTGCCTCCTTTTAAGATGGGAGTAGGCGGAAAACTTGGAACGGGAGAGCAGATGGTTTCATGGATACACATAGAAGATCTCCTAAGGGCGGTAGAGTTTATAATGAAAACTCCTGATATAAAAGGTTCCGTTAATTTTACGTCGCCTTACCCTCTCTCAAATTTAGAGCAGACAAAAATTTTAGGCAAGGTATTAAACCGTCCGTCATTTTTTCGTGTTCCCGCCTTTTTGATAAAGTTGATTTTTGGAGAGGGCGCTAGAGTAGTTCTTGATTCGAAAGAGGTATATCCTACAAAATTATTAGAACATGGATTTACATTTGAGTATGAAAAATTTGAAGATGCACTAAGAGAGATAGTGCGTTGATTTAAAAAAATAAGTTTATTTTTTTATAAAGCTCAAAGTTGTACAATGGGAAGTTTGCTAAAAAAAGGAGTTGCTATGCTAGATTCCATTTTACTTAGAATTGCTAAAAGCTCTATACTTAGAGAGTTTAACGGCTCCTATGATTTTGATAAAAATAAGCTCCTAGAGAGCTACACATTTTTAAAAGAAGATGGTGCATCATTTGTGACTTTAAAGTATGATGAACATCTGCGTGGCTGCATAGGCTCTGTGGTTGCACACCGCTCACTTATGAGTGACATAGCTGCAAATGCCGTCTCAGCCGCTTTTTATGACCCAAGATTTCATCAGCTGCATGAAAACGAGCTACCGCATATCTCAATTGAGGTCTCTGTTCTTAGTGAGCCAACTCTTTTGGAGTATGAAGATTTTGATGACTTGCTCAAAAAAGTGGTTCCGGATATTGACGGGCTTATTTTAAAACATCAGGGATATCAGGGTACCTTTTTGCCGCAGGTATGGGAGCAGCTTCCATCACCAAAAGAGTTCTTGGGACATCTTAGCATGAAGGCTGGTTTAAATCCGTCTGTCTATGCGGAGCATCCGACAATCTACAGATATAGGGTTGAAGCGGTAGAGGGCAAGTTTGATGAGATAGTAGAGTTAGAACAAAAGAAAGAAGAGTTGGCGTAATTATGAAAAGAAATATGAGTGTTGCAGGTACTTTTTATCCAAGAAGGGCAGCCGAAATTAAGAGATATTTTGAGCACTTTAGCAAAATATATGATGAGAATTTTACTCTGCCCGATGTAAAAAGCAGAGCCGTTATAGTTCCTCATGCGGGTTATATCTACTCAGGGTATACGGCAAACATCGCATATAGAGTTTTGCAAAAAAGCGGAGTTAAAAAATTTGTAGTAATTGGACCATCGCACAAAGTCGCTTTTAATGGAATCAGCCTTTGCGAATTTAGCAGCTACGACACTCCGTTTGGCAAGATTAATGCCATAGCGGATTTGGCTCCAAAACTAAGGGATAAATTTTCTATATCATGCATAAAGGATGCTCACGCTGAACATAGCACCGAGGTTCAGTTTCCTTTTTTAAAGCACTACATAGAGGATGTAAGTATCCTTGAGCTAGTTTACAGCTACGCAAATGCACACTATGTATCTGAGATAATAGATTTTATTTTAGAACATAATGACGCGGGAGTTATTATCAGCACCGATTTGAGCCATTTTTACAATCTGAATGAGGCGCATAGACTTGACAATATCTGTCTCATCTCCATTGAAAAACTTGATGTAGGAATGCTTCATAGCGGATGCGAGGCGTGCGGAAATATAGGAGTTGAGGCGATGTTGCATAGTGCTAAAAAACTCTCCCTTAAAGCCCACATACTAGACTATAGGACAAGTGCAGATGCAAGTAACGACACGAGCAGGGTTGTCGGTTATACAAGCGCTTACTTTTCATGAACAAATCAAATATATTTGAACTAATTCCATCAACGCTAAAAGATGAGCTTTTTGAGGAGTTGATTTCAAAAGACGGCATAAAGATTGAGAGAATAGTCTCTCATGGGCACGTTACACCAGAGTTTGAATGGTATGACCAAAGAAGGGATGAGTGGGTTATTTTACTTCAAGGCGAGGCAATAATCTCTTTTTTAAATGAGGATGATATTAGATTAAAGGCAGGAGATTACATAAATATACCTGCGCATAAAAAACATAGAGTCTCTTGGACTAAGCCTGATGAGGATACTGTCTGGCTTGCGATTTATTACTAAAGTAACATAAAATAAGAGTAAAATCTCGAAACAATTTTGGAAGGATTTTGTTTGCAATATTTTAGGTTTTCTTTTATTTTTACTTTCGTTGCTCTTCTTATCGCCGCATGGTGGGGTTATAAGCTCGGAGGGTGGGCTAGTGCATTAAATGTTGTGGCGATTGCCGTGATTTTAAGCCTTATGGAGGTTTCACTCTCCTTTGACAATGCAGTCGTTAATGCTTCAATCCTTAAAACGTGGGATGAGTATTGGAAAAAGCTTTTCCTAACTGTCGGTATATTGATTGCGGTTTTTGGTATGAGGCTACTTTTTCCGCTTGTTATAGTCGGGCAAACGGCAGATATGTCTCTGATGGAAGTATGGAATATGGCACTTGACAATCCAAGCGAATACTCAAGCAAACTAATAGCGCATCATGCAGAGATATCGGCGTTTGGAGGGATGTTTTTACTTCTGGTTTTTCTTAATTTTATGCTTGATGACAAAAAGAGTATTCACTGGTTTGAGGCTATAGAAAAAAGACTGGGTCTCTTAGGAAAGATAGAAGCGATTTCTATTTTTATCTCTTTGGTGGTTCTTATCTCTTTTACTTCTTTTGTAGAGCAAGAGCATAAACTTGCGGTTTTGGTTGCGGGCCTTTGGGGGATTCTTATCTATGTAGGCGTCGATATCATCGGGTATATTTTAGAAAAAGAGGAAAATGATGCTCCCGTTGCTGACATTGTCAAAAAAGGGAGTATCGGCGGTTTCTTGTATCTTGAAGTTTTAGATGCTTCATTTTCATTTGACGGCGTAATAGGTGCATTTGCGATAACCAAAGATATCGTTATCATCATGGTAGGACTTGGTATCGGTGCGATGTTTGTAAGATCTCTGACAATCTATATGGTAGAAAAAGAGACGCTTGATGCGTATATCTACCTAGAACACGGCGCTCACTATGCGATAGGTATATTGGCGTTTATTATGCTCTTTGGAATGAAATTTCATGTTCCGGAAATATTTACAGGACTTATCGGCATCGCCTTTATCGTCTTCTCTGTGTACTCTTCGCTTAAATATAAAAAAGCCTCTTCTTAGAGAGGCTTGATTAACAGCATAAATAGAACGGTAACTTAATTGTGCTATAATGCTACTCTAAAAAATTTAAAGGAATTTTATAATGTCCCAAAGCGACCCGGCCTCGCGTAGTTTTACCCACTTCTTCATAGGAGAAATTCTATGACGCTACTTATTACTTATCTTCTTGTAGCTATCTTGGTATCATTTCTCTGCTCAGTTTTAGAGGCTGTCTTGCTCTCAAGTACAAACTCTTACATTGAGAGTTTATCTAATGGACAAAATGATAGTTTAGTCAATAAACTTAAAAATTTAAAGTCAGATATTGATAAGCCAATCTCTTCTATTTTGACTGTTAACACATTTGCCCACACAATGGGTGCAGCGGGTGTTGGTGCTCAAGCGCAGATACTTTTTGGCGAAGAGTGGCAAGCGTTAGTTGCTTTTGTGGTAACGCTTTTAATACTCTATTTTTCAGAGATTATCCCAAAAACCATCGGTGCTCTTCATTGGAAAAAGCTTTTGGTGCCATCTGTATATATGATTTCGTTTTTAGTGACTATAAGCACCCCTTTTACATGGGTTTCCTCGTTTTTGACAAGAGCCATCTCCAAAAATAAAAAACACCAAAACAACTTCTCTCGTGATGAAATCATGGCAGTTGTTGCAATGGGTGAGCGCGAAGGGACGATACTTAGCAAAGAGAGTGACCTGATAGAAAATCTCCTAAAGCTCAAAAATATCAAAGCAAAAGATATTATGACGCCAAGAAGCGTTGTTTTTGCTATGTCTGCAGAAACAACGGTAGAAGAGGCAGTAGAGGATGATAGGATGTATATCCACTCTCGTATCCCGATTTTTAGAGAGACGCTTGATGATGTCGTAGGTATTGTTTTCAACCAGCGCATCCTTGAAGAGAGCAATGAAGATAATGACAACATCACTTTAGAGAGCATCTCTCATGAAGTACATATGGTCTCTGAAAATCTTCCTGTTCCAAACCTTATAGACCAGTTTGTAAAACGAAAAACACACCTTTTTATAGTCTATGACAACTATGGGCAGACTGTAGGCGTTGTAACGCTTGAAGATGCGATAGAGACGCTTTTGGGTGTTGAGATAGTCGATGAGATGGATGAGATAGAAGATATGCAGGTTTTTGCAAAAGACAGAAGCAAAAAGTTTCAAGACCGCATGCGTGTTGAGAGAAAAAAAATCGAAAAAGCAAAGTTGATTTAGCGGAGAATAAAATGGTAAAAGTAAGCGCAATTCAGATGCAAATGAGCGAAGATAAAGCTGCAAATGTAGCAAAAGCTGAAACGATGGTGCGTGAAGCAGTAAAAGGCGGCGCACAAATCATCCTTTTGCCTGAACTTTTTGAGGGTTACTACTTTTGCAAAGATATGGATGAAAAGTACTTCTCATGGGCTGTGCCGCTTGAGGGAAATCATCTTGTATCGCATTTTAGCGCACTTGCAAAAGAGCTTAAAGTTGTTATCCTTATCAGCTACTTTGAGAAGAGCGATGATGGGTACTTTAACTCTTTAGTTGTCGCCGATGCAGATGGAAGAGTGATGGACAACTACCGTAAAACGCACATTCCCGATGGTCCGGGGTATGAGGAGAAGTTCTACTTCAAAGCGGGAAATACAGGCTTTAAAGTTTACGATACCGCTTATGCAAAGATTGGCGTGGGTATCTGCTGGGATCAGTGGTTTTGTGAAACGGCGAGAGCTTTGACGCTTATGGGTGCGGAGATTATCTTTTACCCTACAGCCATCGGAAGCGAACCTGAAATCCATCTTGACTCCAAAGAGCATTGGCAAAGAGTGCAGATGGGTCATGCCGCAACAAATACCGTTCCCGTCGTTGTTGCAAACCGCATCGGCGAAGAGAGAGGCGAAACATGTACGCTGAACTTTTACGGTTCATCGTTTATCACAGACTACACGGGTGCGAAAATTGCAGAAGCCTCAAGAAACAAAGAGGAGATAATCTATGGCGAGTTTGACATAGATGATAACCAAAAACAGAGGCACTATTGGGGACTTATAAGAGATAGACGACCAGAGATGTATAAAAATATCTGCGGTTAAAAATAAAAAAAAGAGGTAAGATATGAAAAAAATAAATATAGCAGCAGGTTTGGTTTTAGGAGTTATTGCAACGCAATCATTTGCACTTGATATGGGTTCGATGTTAAAGTCAGCTGCACCTGCAGTCGCACAAAGCGTAGCACCGCAAACTACTGCAACATTGCAAAACAATGCTCTTGTAAACTCGCTTAGCTCATCACTTGATGTTACGCCAACTCAAGCAGTCGGCGGAACAGCAGTTCTTTTAAACAACGCAAAAAGCAAAATGGAGCCTAGCCAATTTTCAAAATTGACAAAGCAGACTCCGGGACTTGGTGATATTTTAAACGCTGCACCTGCTCTAACGTCACTTTTGGGAGGCGCAAGTGTTAATGACCAATTTAAGGCACTTGGAATGGACTCCTCAATGGTTGGTCAATTTACACCGATTATAATAAATTACGCAAAAGGGTATGTTTCTCCTGAAATAGTGACGGCATTATCAGCAGCACTATCGCTTTAAAACATAGAATTTCTGACTTTTAATTGGAACTGTTTTTGCTTCAATAGAGTAAAATAATCCAATAAAGGTTAGAACATGGAGATTGTACTACGCAATAATCTTATTCTTATCACTACGGACTTCGATACACTAAATACTTCGTGGATGAGGGAGTTTTTGCACCATCACACCAGAGGTATGCTTTTTTTACCCAAATCTGTACTTGTTTTTAGAAACGAGACATTGACTGAGGTCAGAAAAGAGTTTTTAAGTAAATTGAGCCAATATCACGCAGCAAAATATGATTTTTCCCACGAATTTTTCTTGCGTTCAATGCTCAAATACGGAAACCAGCCAATAAAAATTGAACTAAACAAACTTCAAGAGCCCGAAAATATAAATGTAAATCTCTACGCATATAACAAAGATACCGTTCTCATAACGCTTGACCGTCCAAACTCATGGGTTATAAACTATTTGCGCTCGCAACTTGAGGTTTATGTAGAGAGAGGCACGGATATCTCTTTGGTTGTTGACGTATCGGATTACAGGGCAAAAGCAAGGCTTGAGAGAGCATTAAACAAGCGACATATTCTGCATTATCAAATCAGCTACAGTTACGATGAGCGTTTTGTAAGCAAGCTTTACAGCGACTTTGCAAATTACAGCTTCGGCAATCTTTGCAAAGATGAGGAAGATAGAGAGAAAAGCTACTTCTATACTATTTTAGAGTGTCCTATTGGAGCGAGTCAGGATGTGCTTAGAAAGAGCTACAAAAAGCTGGCAAAAGCTTACCATCCTGACAAGATAGAGCATGAATCGCCATACATGATAAAGCACTACACTCAAAAATTCCAACTTTTGCAAGAGGCATATTCAGCGCTTCGTGCTAGCTGAAAAAGTTGTCTATAAGCTCCTCTTTTTTTATATTTTTGAGCAGTGCCTCAAAATCTTGCGCGCAGTAGAGCGCCAATTTTTTGCTCTCTTGTGCGAGGAGCTCTTTAGAAAATCCTCTTTTTGAAAATAGAATTATCTGAGTAGGCTCAATGCCTAACTTTTGGCACTTCTCTGATAGTTTATGCCACTCTTTTTTATTAATCTTGTGATTTGACCATTTGCACTCCGCAGCATAGACCTTTTCATCTTCTGTTATTGTAAGTATGTCTATCTCAATGTTTGCGTCCCAGTAGCTGCCTGAGCTTAAAATCTGTGCGTCTCTAAGGTTGTAGTTTAGCAACACCTCAGATAGCTCTTCGAAAACCAAACTTGTGTAGCTGTGTCGCCTAATCTCAAAATCTTTAAAAAAGTTCTCAAACTTAAACTCTTTTATCTCTCTGGAGTGCGGAACGATAAAGTAGAACCAAAACCTTACAAAAGGGTGTGTAAAGAGGACTTTGTGAGATATTCTGTGTCTCGCCACTTCTCTTTTTAGTTTGCCGTTTGGGTTTAAACTTCTAGCGGGTTCTTCTCTTGAGAACTCTATTTGGATTAAACCTTTTTCCTGCAGAAAGTTAAGCGCACTTCCACCGTTTGCATTGTTTAAACCCGCTCTATTAAATGCCGAAAAAATCTTTCTGTCTCCTACCGCCAAAGCTCGCAAAAGGCGTAGATACTCTCTGTTTGAGAGGGTTAGATTTTCTATTTTTTTGTTTATCTCTTCGTAGTTTTCAAGCAGAAGTTCTTGGATTAACAGCTCTATGGGTTTTGCAGTGTCTATCTCCCATCCAAGACCTCCAAAGATTGCAAAATACTCGATTTGCATCTCCATGTCATCAGGATAATTTCTTGTATAAAAGGAGCGAAACTGCTCTAGGAGTCTGTTTTTTATCATTGATTTATTCTATCATAATTCGCTTCCCCATTTCAACATATCAATACCGTATTTTTCTCTTATCTCTTGAGAGTGCTCCGTTAGTTTTCTCATCTTTTGCTCCTCCGCAAAATTTATAAGCGAGAGCTCTCTTTTTGACTCTCTCGTAAAGCTTGAGCAGTTAATGCTGATACCTTTTACATGTAGTCTTTTGTAGGCGTCTGCTTCACTAAAGAGCCAAAGACACAAAGAGTCAAATTTTTTCTCAGTAAAGATTTCGCAAAGCGTTATGTTCTTGTGCGATTTTTGATTCATCTCATAAGCGATGGATAGATGAAAAACCGTAGGCGTAACCTTTAGTTTTAAGATGGCAAAACTTAAGTGCCGAGCAAGAATATGAACCCTTCTTCTAAGTTCGTCTCTTTCATATAGCGGGTCGAATGTTCTTGAGATACCGATGGATTTTCGTACATGTTTTGTCTGAATCTCATCATCGCTCACTCCGCAAACTCTCGCGTATAACTCCTTTGCGTACGGTCCCCACGACTCCAACGTTCCCTTTCTTCGCTTTAACTCTCCAAGCGTGTGTATTTGAGCGCTTTGCAGTTTTGCCTTCATACTCTTGCCGATGCCAGCAAAAGCGTCGACGGGAATTTTTTCTATAAAATTATCCAGCTCATGCGGATATACGACTTTGCAGCCAAAAGGCTTGGCGTTGGTTGTGGCTAGTTTTGCGATGTAGCGGGTTGGAGCCGCACCGATTGAGACTGGAAGCAGTGCAATCTTTTTTATCTCATGTCGTAAATCATCTATAAATCCTGGTATATCCGCATCCTCTATCCACCCGCTAAGATCCCCGTAAAACTCATCTATACTCGCCTGCTCGACAAGCGGAATCTTGGATGACAAAAAGTCATGAAGCTCATGTGAGAGTTTTTGATAGAGCGACATGTCGGGAGCTTTTATGATGAGATGAGGACAGAGAGTAAGCGCTTCTTTTATGCTCATAGCAGTCTTCACTCCATACGCTCTAGCCTCGTAGCTTGAAGTCGTAAGTATGCCTCGCACACGCCCGTCCTCATCTTTAAAAGCGTCGATATCATCGTCTTTTTCTTCATAAGCTTTATAAAAAGTAGGAACAAACGAGCCTGAGTTCTCAAAATTTACCGTCTGTTTTTTGGCATCTTTGTTAAAAATCTTTGTGTCACTTCTTCCGCCTATGGCTACAGGCTTACCTTCTAAAAAAGGCTCTTTGATGCGGGCGGCACTGACAAAAAAACAGTCGATATCTATGTGTATTTTCATAAATGCGATTATATATAAATTTGAGAGAGGAGGTTGAAAATATGGCAAATTGCAAAGAGAAAAATAATGTAAAATATTTTTTAAAAGTGGAGATTCCTTCAGAGATTCGTTCACATGATAATATTTTGTGTTCAAACCAAAATATCAGAAGCCTCAGAGAGAGTTTTTTTGTGTCACAACTCAAAATAGACTATGACATCAAATATGCTCAAAAAGGTGATTTTGTCGTGGATGATATGTATGTTTTTGAAATAGGCAGTAAAAATAAATCATTTGAACAGATAAAAGATATGCCAGAGATTTTTGTAGCAGCTGATGATATAGAAGTGGGATTTAAAAATAAAATTCCGCTTTGGTTATTTGGGTTTATCTATTAGCAGATTTGTAATTTTATGTAGGTACAATTCGATTATGAAATATATATTACTTGTTTTTGCTCTTTTTTTTAGTGCCTGCAGCATCAAAAACTATGAACATACGCAGACAAAAATTATCACTATAAAATCGCCAAAGATGAAGTTTTCAGACGTGGGTTATCTTAGAAACAGTGACAAATCTATAGAGCTTGAACTATTTATGGCTGGCAAAAACATAGAGAAGATAACTCTAAATCATCTCATCTGCACGAGTGAAGGGTGCATGAGCAAGAGCAGTTTTAATAAAGAGTATCTAAATGGTGCTTATCCTGATGATACGCTTCAAAACATCCTGCTATCACAAGCAATTTACGGAGGTGAAAATCTAAGCAAAACAGCGGACGGTTTTTCTCAGAGTATCAAAGACGAACATGCAGATATCAGCTACAAGGTAGACTCAAGCGGAGTCTATTTCAAAGATAGAAAAAACGGCATAATTTTTAACATAAAGGATATAGATGAGTAAATTTGTGGGAGCACATGTAAGTGCAAGCGGCGGCGTTTTTAATGCAGTTGCAAACGCAGTCGCAATCGGTGCAAAAGCGTTCGCGCTATTTACTAAAAACCAGAGACAGTGGAGTGGCAAAGAGCTTGATAGTGAGACGATAGATAAATTTAAAAAAGCTTTGCAAGAGAGCGGTATTTTACCAAAACATGTACTTCCTCATGATAGCTATCTTATAAATCTTGGTCATCCAGAAGATGAGCAGAGAGAGAAGTCAATGGATGCATTTTTGGATGAGGTGCAGAGGTGTGAGCAGCTTGGACTTGACAGACTCAATTTTCATCCTGGAAGCCACCTCAAGAAGATAAGCGAGGATGAGTGTCTGAGCAATATTGCAGATGCGATGAACAGAACGCTGGAGAAAACAAAAGGTGTCAGTTTGGTTCTTGAAAACACCGCAGGGCAGGGAAGCAATCTCGGTTTTAAGTTTGAACATATTGCGCAGATTATCGACAAAGTAGAGGATAAAAGCCGAGTCGGAGTCTGTATAGATACATGCCATATGTTTAGCGCAGGTTACGATATAAGAACAAGAGAAGCGTACGATAAAACGTGGAGCGAGTTTGACAAAATCATAGGTTTTAAGTACCTGATGGGGATGCACATAAACGACTCAAAAGCAAAGTTCGAATCACATGTAGATAGACACCATTCGCTAGGCAAGGGCGAAATCGGGCTTGATGCGTTTAGGTTTATCATGAATGATGGGCGTATGAACGATATCCCGCTTATTTTAGAGACCATTGATGAGACTATCTGGAAAGATGAGATAGCGTTGCTTTACTCTTTTGAGAATTAAGCAAAATTTATATAAAATCAACGACTGTTTAAAAAAGGGGTTTGGTTTGAGAAGTACTGTTTTGTTCTCATTGGCAGTTTGTACGCTGTTTGCGGGCGGTTATAAAATCCCTGAAACATCTCTAAACTCTGTTGCCTTAAGTGCCGCAAACGTTGCACACTCTTCTAGCGCAGACGCGGCTTATTACAATCCTGCAAATATGGTTTTTATGAAAAAAGAAGCCGTTATGGAAGCAAATTTGATCTATATCGGTCTGAGTGATGTAAATTATAAAAGCGCTACTGCAGATATAGACTCAAAAAGAGAGAATTTTATCGTTCCTTCGTTTCACTACGTGTCCGAAGTGGTTGAGGGTGCGCGTTTTGGGCTTAGCATAGTCTCTCCTGCGGGGCTTTCAAAGAGATGGGAGGAGGCTCCTGCCATCTACTCGGCAGAGGAGTTTACGCTTAAAACTGTAGAGATAAATCCGAGTGTTGCGCTTCCTATTGGCGATAAAGTTGGAGTTGCACTCGGACTTAGAGCAATCTACTCGGATGGAGTCGTTAAAAGCAGTTCGCCGATAGCTTCACGTGATATGAGTGGAGATTCTATAGATTTCGGCTACAACTTGGCGCTCTCGTACGGACCGACATCTGAGCTGGAGATGGCTTTGACATACCGCTCAAAAGTTGATTTGAGCATAGAGGGCGAGGCAACGCTCTCTTATTTGGCAAATAATTCGACAAGCAGTGCATCGGTCAGCGCACCGGTTCCTGCACTTTTAAATGTAGCGGTTGCCTATACATGGGAGAGCAAAACAACTTTAGAGTTTGTATATGAGAGGAACTTTTGGTCTGAGTATAAAGAGCTTGATTTTAACTACGGCGGGGGTGTAAATACGGTTACAAACATTGTATTTGGTGCACCGATAGCAAAAAACTACAAAGATACAAATGCCTTTCGTTTTGGCATAACGCAAAAGTTAGATGTACTCACGCTTATGTGCGGCGCAGTGATAGACGAATCGCCGGTGCCAGACGCCACACTTGGTTTTGAGCTGCCGGATTCTGACTCCGTGTCGGTCTCACTTGGTGCAAGATATCAGATAAACGAGAAGATAAATGTAGGTTTAGCTGCACTTTATTCAATGAGAGAGGACAGAAAAGTTTCAAACAGCACGCTTGAGGGTGAGTTTGAAAACTCAAACGTGCTGATGGTTGCATCTGCCCTAGAATATAAATTTTAAGGATATATTTGGAAACATTAATTGATTTTTTAGAAGTTACGGATGTAGAGAAATCTCTGATATTTGCTCAGCTCAAATGCAGTAAAGCAGAAGCGCAGCTATTGCAGGCGTTGGCAAAAAGGTATATGCGGGGAGAAGATGATGTTCTCATTCTTGATTTGCTGCAGGAGGTTTACGGTGATGAGAAGTATGCCGGCATAAAGCACTTAAGCGAGGTTAAACTTCTTTTGGAGCTTGGTTGGCTTCATCAGCAGAGTTTTACGCCGCTTAAAATATCGGAAGTTACCCCTTTGGAACTTTTAAACAGCGCGGTTGGTCTCTCTCCGTCGTTTTTAAAGCTTCTCCAAGATGGCGCAGCCGAGAGTGAACTGCCCGATATCAAGCCCTATACGGACCACTTAGAGTATCTGCAGGACCAGTTTCTTCGCATAGAGCTCTATCAGAAGATGAGCGCTATCCGTCAAAATGTTCATGAACACTCGCTTGGGATTGACAGAACGCAGGCAAAGCTCAAACTTCTTGAAAAACGCATAGAAGACAGAGTTGAGCAGACTACAGGCAAGCTTGTGCTTGATAAATTTTTTAAACAAAAAAAGATGAGCTCAAAGGAGCAGGTGATTTTTCTAGCCCTCCTTCGCGAGGAGTATAGCGCGACCGATGCCTCTTTGCGCGAGATGAATACTCTTATCGAGCTGATATCGCTTGATGAGTATGAGCGCATCAAAAATCGCTCACTCTTGGAGGACGGCTCAAACCTTATTAATGACGGAATAATTGACTATGAGGAGATGCTAAATCCTTTTGGTGGTATTTCACGCGCTTTTTACATCGTCGATGAGGTGCTTCACAGCATAATTCATCCGCAGAAAAATAAGAAAGTACGCCGCATAAAGCTTAATTCGCTTATAGAGGAGCAGGATATTTTCGAGCTTATCGACCCTGAGACTTCGCTAAGCGATGTTGTTTTGGCAAAAGAGACGGAAAATACTCTTCAAAATCTTATGCGCCAGCTTGATAAAGAGGTAGTTGGGAGACTTGTAGAGTGGGGCATTAAAGATAAAAAGAGCGGTATTGATGCAAGAATAATCTTTTACGGTGCGGCAGGAACGGGTAAAACTATGACTGCATATTCGCTTGCAAAGTCGCTTAAACGCCAAGTTTTGGCATTTGACTGCTCAAAAATTCTATCCATGTATGTCGGCGAGAGCGAGAAAAACGTAAGAAAGATTTTTGACACTTTTTATGATTTATGTGAGAAAACAAAGAGTGACCCTATCCTTTTGCTAAACGAGGCGGACCAGTTTTTGGGCGCGCGCTCAAGCGGTGCAAACAGCGGTGCTGACCAGATGCACAACCAGATGCAGAATATCTTTTTGGAGCAGATTGAGAAGTTCAAGGGTGTATTGATTGCCACAACAAACCTTTTGGAAAACATTGACAAGGCATTCTCAAGACGCTTTAACTACAAAATAGAGTTTAAAAAACCAAACAAAGAGCAGAGGCTTTCACTTTGGAACAAGATGCTTCCTGTAAATGCGCCTTATGAAGATGGCTTTGATGTAGATGAGCTCTCAAGCTATTCACTCACGGGCGGGCAGATAAATCTTATCATAAAAAACACGGCGTACAGAGTTGCCGTAAGAGAGAAGCCTGTATTTTCTTTGGATGATTTTGTTCAAGAGATTAAAAAAGAGAAAGACGCAAGTTTTGACAGCGAAAAATCGATGGGGTTTTTAAATAAGTAATATGAATAAATTTATGCATCAAGCCATAAAAGAGGCATTTAAAGGTGTAGAGCAGAATCATGGCGGACCATTTGGAGCGGTGATAGTAAAAGAGGGCGAGATTCTCTCAAAAGCGCACAATCAAGTTCTAAAAACCAATGACCCAACAGCTCATGCCGAGATAAATGTGATAAAAAAAGCCTCTAAAAAGCTTGGTACATTTGATTTGAGCGGATGCGAAATATATACTACATGTATGCCTTGTCCGATGTGTCAAGGAGCTATAAAATGGGCAAATATAAAAACTATCTATTACGGTGCCTCAAGCAAAGATGCAGATAAAATAGGTTTTAGAGACAAAGAGTTTTATGAAAAAGAAGCTTTGGAGTTGAAAAGCATAGACAGAGAAGAGTGCCTAAAACCCTTTGAAGCATGGAGTGCAAAAGAGGATAAAATTATCTACTAACATTCAAAGTATAATCTGTAATAATGCCGTAACCTCGCGGTAATGAATTTGTAACAATCTTTCAGCAGAATTTCACATATTAAAATGCTAAGAGGATTTTTATGGAAACTTTTTTTATTCAGATTGTTGCAAAATTGACAAAGCAATACAGTTTAACAAAAAACGAAGCACAAGAAATGGTAAACGATGAGTGGGAGTATGTCGAGCAGACATATAGCGAGGGCGTTATAAGCGCTGAAGATGTGGCAAAAGAGCTTGTTTCCATCTACATGGTGGCGTAATATGGCTGTAAGTGTTGAGAACTATTTTAACCACAACTACCCCTCTTTTTCAAAAATGCCCTCTTTATTTCGTCAAGGTGTTATTTCTCTATTTAAAAAGATTTTTCATGAAGATGAGATTAATGATGTTTTAAAAAACAATAAACACCTTGATGCGTTTGACTTTATTGAGTTTGTGCTTGATTATTTTAGCATTGACATCACTATAAACAAAAATCAGCTCTCAAGAATTCCATCTTACGGCAAGGTCGTCATCATCGCAAACCACCCGCTTGGCGCTCTTGATTCACTCGCACTTTTAAGTGTTGTCAAAGAGATACGAAAAGATGTAAAAATAGTTGCTTCAAACTTTTTAGAAGAGTTTAAAAATCTTGACTCAATTCTTATTCCCATAGAAAACGTTAAAGGCAAACTTCAAAGAAACTCTGTCGAAGCCATTTATGATGCGCTTGGCAAAGAGCAAGTTGTTATCATATTTCCATCGGGCGAAGTGAGCCGTGCAAGACCTCATGGCATAAAAGATACAAAATGGAAAAAAGGATTTTTAAAAATTGCGCAAAACACAAATGCGCCTATTTTGCCTATATTTATAGATGCAAAAAACTCAAAAACTTTCTATTTTCTCTCCATGATAAACAAATCTTTGGCAACCGCAACCATTCCGCATGAGATGTTTAAATACTATAACAAAAATATAGCGTTCAATATTGGCAAAAGTATCCCTTTTGAGAGTTACTACGCGCCAAATATCGATATCAATAACAGAGTAAAGCTTCTGCGCAAACACTTCTATAAAGTTGCAAAAAAAGAGAAGGGCATTTTTAAAACATACAACGGTATCGCGCTTGCACAAAACAGGCAAGAGTTGAAAAAAGAGCTTGAAAATGCTAGAGAAATAGGTAAAACAACAGATGGAAAAATAATTTATCTCTATGCAAATGCAGAGGATAACGTACTTCTTAAAGAGATAGGACGGCTAAGAGAGATAAGTTTTAGGCAGGTAAAAGAGGGAAGCGGAAAGCAAAGAGACATCGATGATTTTGACTACTGCTATGAACATATCATTCTTTGGGATGAGAAAGATTTGGAGATTGCAGGTTCTTACCGCATTGTAAAGGTAAGTGAAATGGTTGAAGCTTACGGCGTGGATGGGCTTTACACATCGACACTTTTTAACTTTAGAGAAGAATTTAACAAGTATTTATCCTCTTCAATCGAGCTTGGGCGCAGCTTTGTACAGCCAAAATATTGGAATTCTAGAGCGCTCGATTATCTGTGGCAAGGCATCGGAGCGTATCTTCGCATCAATCCCGACATCAAATACATGTTTGGCTCTGTAAGCATTTCAAATGCTTATAATGATGAAGCAATTGCGCTTCTTATCTATTTTTACAGAAATTATTTCGGACCGAAATATAAAAGTGTAGAGCATCGCGAGAGTTACATTCTTGCCGAGTCAACAAAACGAAAATTTAACGAGCTATTTTTTAAAAACGACTATGCAAAAGACCTTGTTATCTTAAAACGTGAACTTGGAATTCTAGGGTGTACAATCCCTACTCTTTATAAACAATACAGCGAACTTTGCGAAGAGGGCGGTGTGGAGTTTATAGATTTTGGCAGAGATAGACATTTTGAGAACTGTATAGATGGGTTTTTGCTTGTTTCTATCGATAAAATAAAAGAACAAAAACAGAAGCGCTATCTGCTAAGATAGTGCTACAAATCGATGCTTACAATAAACAGCACTTCAAAGTGTTTCTATAATACACACTTGCGCTGATTGCCTTAAATAATGTGTGGTATTTGGTAACAGCCACCACTTCAAATAACCTCTTAATCTTTTATTTAATACTCTTTTTGCTACAATCCACGTAACTGTTTTTTCTAAAAATATGTGAAAATATTTAAGTCAAACGGCTTATGTTTTTATGCGTTTTAAAACAATAACAATAACAAAGGTAGGTTATATGGAGCATATAGTGACTTCAAATCCGTATTTTGGGGTATTTGTACTTTTTCTTCTGACATTTGGCGCGTTTACCATGACCACGATTATTGCTCGTTTGGCAAGTCGTGCGTTGGCAGCTAAAAACAGTGAAAAGATTAAGTTATCAGTTTATGAGTGTGGACCTGAGGTTACAAAACAGCCAAATAGAATATCTCCGCAGTTTTATCTATTTGCACTGCTTTTTTTGCTCTTTGACGTAGAGATAGTCTTTATGTTTCCATGGGCGGTTGATTTCAAGCTACTTGGATGGTTCGGTTTTGCTGAGATGTTAATGTTTATACTGCTTTTAACTATCGGTTTTGTATATGCATGGAAAAAAGGAGCGCTAGAATGGCACAACATAAAATAAATTATACGCAAAACGGCGGTCTGCCTATCGCACTTACAAGCGTAGATAAAATCGTAAACTGGGGTCGTTCAAACTCCATTTGGGCACTTACTTACGGTCTTGCATGTTGTGGTATCGAGATGATGGCAAGTGGTGCTTCACGCTACGACTTTGACCGCTTTGGAACAATTTTTAGAGCGTCTCCTCGTCAAGCAGACGTTATGATTGTTGCAGGAACGCTTACAAAAAAACATGCCGAGTTTATTAAAAGACTTTATGATCAGATGACTGAGCCAAAATGGGTTATCTCAATGGGTTCATGTGCAAATACGGGTGGAATGTTTAACACTTATGCTACCGTTCAAGGCGTGGATAGAATCATTCCCGTTGATTTATACCTCCCTGGATGTGCGCCTCGTCCGGAGACGCTTCAGTATGGTGTAATGCTACTACAGAAGAAAATCCGCGCAAACGAAGCTTCAAGAGCGCAAAAAGCTAAAAGGTTGATGTAATGAGAGCTTATAAACCTAAAGACAATGTACAGAAAAAAGCTTATTATACAGACAGATTTTATGTTTCGCCTCAAGTGCCGAAGTTTCCGGTTGAAGATGATGAGATATTTGCTCACGATTTAGAGGCTATAAAAGCAAAGGTCGAAGTTCTTGATGCTTATATCCAAGTTAATCAGATGGTTGTTTTCATCAAGCCAGAAGATAACTATAAGGTTTTAGAGCTCTTAAGAGATGAGTGTGAATATACACAGTTAAGCGAGTTGAGTGCTATTGATTGGCTTGCTGCAAGAGGCGGATTTGAGATTTTTTACCAGATGCTAAGCATGAGCAAGCGCAAACGCCTTCGCATAAAAATGTTTATCAAAAAAGGCGAAGCTGTGAACTCAGTTGAGAAACTTTTTCGCTCCGCTGACTGGTCTGAGAGAGAGATGTTTGACATGTTTGGCATCGAAGCGAACAATCATCCGTTTATGAAGCGCATTCTTATGCCATACGATTGGCAGGGGCATCCGCTTCTAAAAACTTATCCATTGCAAGGCGATGAGTTTGCTGCATGGTATGAGGTTGACAAGATTTACGGCAAAGAGGCGAGAGATATTATCGGGCCTGAACTTCGCGATACCGCAAAAGTTGACCGCTACGATAGTGAGAGATTTGCACGTCTTGGACATGAGGTGCCAAAGGGAACAACAATCACCGGCAATGAGCCTAAGAACGAGCAGAACTATCAAGAAGAGGGTGGCGTTTTCATGATTAAAAAATTTGATAAAAAAGATTCGGTCGTTATCGACGATCCTCAAAGATAGGTAGCAACATGCAAATAAAAAATAGATTAAACCCGTTTTTTGAAAATATCACTTTTGATAGAGAAGACAATGAGATTATCCTAAACTTTGGTCCTCAGCATCCTTCAGCTCACGGACAGTTACGTTTAATGCTTCACCTTCAGCAAGAGATGATAGTAAAAGCACATCCCGACATCGGTTATCTTCACCGCGGTATGGAGAAGATGGCTGAAAATATGATTTATAATGAGTTCATGCCGACAACCGACCGTATGGATTATATTGCATCATCTGCAAATAACTACGGTTTTGCTCTGGCGGTTGAGAGACTGATAGGTCTTGAAGTACCTCGCCGTGCAAAAGTTATCCGTATGATGCTTCTTGAGATTAACCGTATCATGTCACACCTTTTCTGGCTGGCAACAACTGCTCTTGATATCGGTGCTATGACGGTTTTCCTTTTTGCTTTCCGCGAAAGAGAGTATCTTATGGACATCATCGAGGGGTACTGCGGAGCTAGACTTACTCATGCTGCTATCCGTATCGGCGGAGTTCCTCTTGATATCCAAGATACATTTATAGCTCAGCTAAGAACTTTCTTGGACAAGCTTCCTCAAAATATCAAAGATTATGAAGACCTTCTTGATACCAACCGTATTTGGCTCATGAGAATGGAAGAGGTGGGAACTATCTCAAAAGAGATGGCACTTTCTTGGGGATGCAGCGGAGTAATGCTTAGAGCGTCCGGCGTTGCTTGGGATATTCGTAAAGAGGAGCCGTATGAGCTTTACGATGAAGTAGAATTTAAAGTTCCTTACTCTGACAAGGGTGACAATTTTGCAAGATACCGTATCTACATGGAAGAGATGAGAGAGTCTGCAAAGATTTTATATCAGACAATCGACATGTACGAAAAATGTGTCAAAGACAATCAGACTGAGCTTATGGCTCATGCGCCGAAATATGTTTCAGCTCCAAAGCTTGATATCATGACACAAAACTACTCTTTGATGCAGCACTTTGTTCTTGTAACTCAAGGTATGAGACCTCCTGTGGGCGAAGTTTATGTCGCAACCGAATCTCCAAAAGGAGAGCTTGGTTTTTACATCAACTCTCAAGGCGGACCGTACCCGTACAGACTAAAACTTCGCGCGCCGTCATTCTGGCACACGGGGATTTTAACCGACCTTCTACCGGGTCACTATATTCCGGATGTTGTTTCTATTATAGGTACAACAAATATCGTATTTGGAGAGGTTGATAGATAATGAAAAATTTTAATAATTTTTCTCTCATCGCTAGATGTAGCTTTAGTGAGGGGAATTTTGCAAAGAATTCACTTCTTTGTAAAAGGAGATATATATGAAAAGATATGATTTAAGACATTTAAAAGATAATTTTGAGCCTCGTATGAGAGAGATTTTGTCATCTCATAAAGCTGGTGAAGTTGCAATCTTTCTGTTTGAAATCGGTGATTTTTCGCCTATTCAAAGATCTGCAGATTTGGTAAAAGAGTGCGGATATGAGCTATTAAACTCATTAAAATTCAACGAAGTCGACTGGACTATCGTAACAAAAAAATAAGCAGGATCTGAATTTTGAGCAAAGTATATTTTTCTACTTGGAATGGCGAGTTTGTCAACAATGTTAACACGCCTGCAGAGGAGTGGAAAGAATCGGCATATAACTTACCGGCACAATATGACAGTCACCGCGAATCAAAAGCTTTTATAGGCTGGGACGGAGTTGCGCTTTTTGATAAAGACGTAGACGTTATCCGTTTGGCTATGGAGTACGCTGCGCAATATCAAGAGTACTCTGAGGCATGCGGAAGATGTGCACCTGGGCGTTGGGGCGGCAGGATTCTATATGACCAGCTTGACAAAATCGCCCGCGGTGAGGGAAGCAGAGCCGATTTGGATCATTTAAGGGAGATCGGCAAAAGCATGCAGATAACTTCAAAATGCGAGATTGGAAAAACTGTTCCAAACCCTATTATTGATCTGATGACGCACTTTGAAGATGTGTTTTTGGAGTGTATAGATAAGCAAAAGCCATCTAAGCATTACCATGACGAGATTGGTTACATTGCAAAAATAACATCGCCGTGTTCTGATGCTTGTCCTTCACATGTAGATATTCCTGCATATATTGAGGGTGTACGTGACCTTAGAATGGACGACTCGCTTATGGCAACGCGCCAGACGATGCCTCTTGCTCACGTTTGCGGACGTGTCTGTCCTCACCCTTGTGAAGAGGCTTGCCGCAGAACAAATCTTGATGAACCGATATCGATTATGGCTCTTAAGCGTCTTGGTGCTGATTGGGAGACTGATCACGGGTATGATTTCTTTCATCCGATGCAGAAGAAACCAAGCATCGGCAAAAGAGTTGCTGTTATCGGTGCCGGTCCTGCAGGTCTTACAACCGCTTATTATCTTGCGGCTGAGGGCATAGAGGTTGATGTTTATGAAGAACTTCCGGTGCTTGGCGGGGAAGTTGCCGTGGGTGTTCCTGAATACAGAATGCCGATTGACAAATATAACAAAGATATCGAGTGTGTCAAAGATATGGGTGTTAATTTTTTAGTAAATAGAAAAATCAACGCTGATGATATGAGAAGATTTGAGAGTGAGTATGATGCGACAATGGTTGCAACGGGTACAAGAATCTCTAAAAAAGTGTATTGTGATAACGAGAGAGCTGAAATAAAAGGTTACTGGGGTGCAATCGACTTTTTGGACAAAGTAAATCTTTATGAGAAGTATGGCTATACAATCTCAAAAGCCGAGCAGGAAGAGAATCTTTTAACTACTCCTTATGTAGATTTAACAGGAAAAACTCTTGTGTGTGTAGGCGGCGGTTTTACATCTATGGACGTTGTTCGCTGTGCAATCCGTGCGAATGCGAAAAAAGTTTATATGATTTACCGCAGAGATGAAAAAACAATTATTAAAAATACTACCTATGAAGAGTATCACGAAGCTGTCGAAGAGGGCGTAGAGTTCCTTTTCCACTCTGCAGTCGCCGAGATGAGAGATGAGGATAATATCTTAAAATCTCTTTTGGTAGACAAGTTTGAGCTGGTTCCTGATCCAAACGGAGGACGCGCAGAGCTTGTAAAAATCGAGGGTGCTTCTTATGTAATCGAGGCGGATTATCTTATCCCTGCGGTTTCTCAGTCGGCTGATTTGAAACTTCTCCCAGAAGAGTGGGAGATTGAGAAGACATCTTGGGCAACTATAAAAACAAACGGCAAGGATTATATGACATCGCGCAAGGGCATTTTTGCTTCAGGGGATTGTGAATACGGTCCGATGACGATTGTAAACGCGGTAGGTCAGGCAAAACGTGCCGCTTCTGTTATGTCCCGCTATGTTCAAACAGGTGAGATTAGTTTAACTGACGATGAGATTATGGAAGACCACTTAAGAAAACTTCGTGTTTATGACAAGAAAGAGAAGATTACAGGCTGGTTAAAAGGCGTTCCAAGACAGCACTCTGAGGTACTTGAAGTTGAAGATAGAAAGTACAACAACAAAGAGGTAAACCTGGGCTTTACCCAAGAAGAGGCGATGAGCGAAGCGGAACGCTGTATGCGTTGTTACTATATCGCGATGGTACAGGCGTAGAGGATGAGAGAGATGAATAAATTGATTAATTTTAAAATTGACGGTGTTCAAGTCCAAGCGCAAAAAGGCGAGACTATTTTAACAGTGGCTCGCAAAAACGGCATCTATATTCCTACTATGTGTTATATCTCCAAAACTACTCCGTGCGCATCTTGCCGTATGTGTGTTGTTGAGGCTGAGGGGATGGAAGGTTTTATCCTTAGCTGTAACACTCCTCCTACGGAGGGCGTTGAGATTATCACAAACAATGACGCTCTTCAAAATGAGAGAACAAACATCATGAAGCTTTATGATGTAAACCATCCTCTAGAGTGCGGTGTTTGCGACAAATCAGGAGAGTGCGACCTGCAAAATAAAACTTTAGAGTTTAACGTAGAGCGCCAAAACTTTTCGGCTCGCGACCAGCTTCGTCCTACACAGCATTGGGGATTGATAGATTATGAGCCTTCACTCTGCATTATGTGCGAAAAGTGCGTACATGTATGCAATGAGGTTATCGGTGATGACGCAATCGAGGTAAAATTCGGCGGATACAGCTCGACTATTATTCCAAAAAACAGCGAAACTCTTGATTGTACTTTTTGTGGAGAGTGTATAGCGGTTTGTCCTGTGGGCGCACTGACAAGCAGCGGTTTTCGCTATAGGGCAAACGCATGGGAGCTTGAAAAAATTCCTGCTACATGTGCGCACTGCTCTGCCGGATGCCCATTAGAGTATGAGACAAGACATAGCTCTATCAACGGAGAAGATGAGATATTTAGAGTAAAAAACAACTTTGAGTTCACATCACTTTGCGGAGCCGGACGATTCGGTTTTGATTTTGACAACAAGGCGCAAAGAGACGAAAGTGCGTTTAATAGAGCTGTTGAGGCGATAAAAGAGGCTAAAGCTATACGTTTCTCTTCCATGATAACAAACGAAGAGGCTCATATTTTAGAGCTTTTAAAAGAGAAGCTTGGAATCAAGCTATTTAACGAAGATGCAAGAGTGTTTAAAGAGTTTATGAGAGCTTACAGCTCTATAAGCGGGAAACTTCACCATAGCGGCTCGCTTGATGCGATTAAGCACTCAGATGCCATTATAATGATTGGCAGCAGAATAGCGACCGACAATCCTGGTGTAAGATATGCCATGACAACCGCTTCAAAACATAACGGCGCAAAGATAGTTTATGCGCACCCTATGGAAGATACGCTTATGCAAAACACGGCTACGCAGTTTATGAAGTATGAAGTGGGAACGGAAGAGGGCGTTATGGCGCTTCTGGCTCATGCAATATTAAAAGATGCAGATTTGGATGAGAACGAGAGAGAGTTTTTTGACGAGCTTGATTTTGGATACCTTTACGCTGAGACAAACATCGGCGAAGAGGAGCTCTCTTTTATGATGAAATCATTTGCAAGAGCGAAAAAACGAACTCTTATAATCGGAAATGACCTTATCGCTCACGAGAGAGCTAGCAACATAGCAAAACTTGCCGCACTTATAGAGAAGTACAGCGATTTTGCTTTGGTGGTTGTTCCTCGTGATGTAAATACGCTTGGCGTATCGCTAATAAACACTTTAGCGCATGATGAGAATATCCCTAGCGTAGTGGGATACAACGAAAGAGGCGAGTTTGTTATCTCTTCGCTTGAAGGCGCGGATTTGGCAGTTGCCTCGCTTAATCAGCAAGAGGGAACTTTTGTAAGCATAGACAACAGAGTATTGCCAACAAACGTTGCGCTCTCGTTTGATGGATATACGCTAAACGACATCGCCAAAGCGTTTGGAATTGATAAAAAAGAGACCATAGAGTATACGTCGGAGTTAAATAAAAATGCGGGATTTAAGAGCGTAGCGTTTGACAGCTTGGAGAATTTCCTCTCTCCTTTTGGAGATGATGAGCGCGGTTATCTTCTTGATGAAGTTACATGTAAAGCTGATGGCGAGCTTGAAGAGCTTGATGATATGCCGGAGTTTAACGGAACTATCATATATCATGCAAATCCTGTACTACAGTTTAACAACTATACATGTAAGACTAAGCAGCTGCCTCGTGAGAGCTATCTTCTTGGTTCTGCGCAGTTTGGGGTTGCGGCTAGAATAACAGACGGAGACATGGTTGAAATTGGCTTTGGAGCAACAAAAATCCAAAGAGAGTTTAAGGTAGATAGTGAACTAAAAGGAACTGTAGCTCTAAATCCTACATTTGATATAAGCGTGGATGCCGGCAGATATAGATTTGAAAAATCCAAAATAGTGAGAGTGGTGTAATGAGTAAAATTACTATAAACATTGATGGAAAAGAGATTCAGACGCAAGAGGGCGAGTATATACTCAATGCTGCACGCGCGAATGATATCTTTATACCCGCAATCTGTTATTTGACAAGATGCAGCCCGACGCTTGCATGTCGTCTTTGCCTTGTCGAGGCTGATGGCAAGCAGGTTTATGCTTGCAATGCGAAATCAAAAGAAGGGATGAGTGTTACAACTTCGACTGAAAATATCATAAAAGAGCGCCGCGCTATCATGGAGGTTTATGACGTAAACCATCCGCTTCAGTGCGGTGTTTGCGATCAGTCTGGCGAATGCGAACTTCAAAACTATACACTAGAGATGGGCGTTGATGCGCAGCACTATGCGGTTAAAGATGTAAACAGAAAAGATATAGACTGGGGACACATTCACTACAATCCTGGATTATGTATCGTTTGCGAGAGATGTGTGACTGCATGTAAAGATATGATAGGCGATAATGCTCTAAAAACTGTTCCTCGCGGTGCTGATGCGCTTGAGGCGGAGTATAAAGAGAGCATGCCAAAAGACGCTTATGCGATGTGGAACAAACTTAACAAATCTCTTATCGGTTTAACAAGCGGTGAAGAGATGCTTGATTGTACAAGCTGCGGCGAGTGTGCTGCGGTTTGTCCGGTCGGCGCGCTTGTCGATACACACTTTATCTACACCTCAAACGCGTGGGAGTTAAAACAGATTCCTGCAACGTGTGGGCACTGTTCTGCAGGTTGCCAAATAAGCTATGATGTAAAACATACAAGCATCGATAATACGGATGAGAAGATTTACCGTGTCATGAACGAGTGGAACTATGTTTCACTTTGCGGTGCGGGAAGATACGGATTTGATTATCAAAACGAGGTGGCGTCAAAAGATAAAGCGGCATTCGCAAAAGCTGTAGAGGCGTTTAAAAAAGCAGACACTATCAAATTTACTTCAACTATCACAAATGAAGAGGCTTTAGTTCTTCAAAAGCTAAAAGAGAAATATGGGTACAAGCTTGTAAACAACGAAGCAAAAGCGTTCCAGACATTTTTAAATGATTACAGCCAAATTAGCGCAACTATGCTTTACGGTTATGACCTTGAAGCTACTCACAACGCAAACTTTGTTATCTCGGTTGGAACGGCTATAAAGAGCGACAATCCAAATGCACGCTATGCGCTTAACAACTCTATGACGGTAAACAAGGGTGCAGGTTTATACTTCCATCCGGTAAAAGACCCAGTTATTGAGGGGCTTGGCAAGAGCATAATGACTATGTATCATGCTCCGCTTCAAGAGGAGGTTGTGCTTTATCTGATTCTTGACCTGTTTGCTGACAAAGAGAAGCTTCCTTCAGAGATAGTTTCATATCTTGCATCGTTTCATTCGCAGAAAACCGTAACTGTCGAAGAGATAATCAAAGAAGAGATTACCGAAATCGTTAAGGTTATGAAGAAAAACGAAGAGACGGGCGAAGAGGAAGAGGTAGAAGAAGAGAAGAAGAAGATGGTTCCTAAAAAAATAACTAAAGAGGTTATTGTAGATGATAACCGTCTTTTGGCGATTTTGGGAGCTGATGAGAAGTTTATGGAAGATTTGGAAAAGAACCTTGCTAAGAAAGACAGTTTTGTTTTAATTGCAGGACCTGACCTATACACTCATCCAAACTCAAAAAATCTTGCTCGTCTTTTAGCGTTGATTGAAAAATACAGCGCATTTGAGCTTGTTATGATACCGACACTTACGAACTCGCTGGGTGTTGCTCTTATCTGCGAGCTTGATGATGCGACTGGACTTCACACAATCGGCTATAACACAAAGGGAGATTTTACTCTCTCGGCGCTTGGTGATGGCGACTTGGATATGCCGGCTATCAATCAGCAGGAGGGAACTCTGACAAGCATCAACAAGAGAGTCAATCCTACAAACGCGGCAATCGGATATAATGGATATGAGCTTAACGATATCGCAAATGAGCTTGGTTTAAAAGCCGAGTTGGTTATTGATTATACGAAGATGCTGCCTACAAGCAAAGGTTTTAAAACAGAAGAGTTTGACAGTCTTCCAAACCACTATGACAATGACGGTACGGAGCACCGCGGTTATCTTCTTGATAACGTGACTGTTGCTGTGAGCGGCGATGAGTCTGTGGCTGCCTTTATTGAGAAAAAATTGGAAGGAACGCTTATCTACATGGCAAATCCTGTCAGACAGTTCACTCCATTTACCTATAAAACCACAAACCTTGATGAGGTGAGCGGTGTTTATATGAGTGAAGAGTTCTTAAGCAAATCTGATTTCAATGAAGGAGAGAGCGTGAGAGTTAAAAGCCAAAGCGGCGAACTTGTAGCAAATATCGTAAGTGACAATAAAATCAGCGGTGACATAGTACTGCTGCCGACATTTGACTCTAAATTAAATTCAGAGGCTCTATTTAGCGATTACCGCTTTGTGGTAGCTTCGATAGAAAAGGTGTAATATATGGAAACAGCATATTTAATTGAGACGGTTATAAAAATCGTTGTAATTTTACTTATATTTTCTGCATTAGCGGGAATAGGAACATATTTCGAGAGAAAAGTCCTTGCGTTTATGCAGCGTCGTTTAGGACCGGTAAACGTTGGTCCTTTTGGACTATTGCAGGTTGCGGCGGACGGTATCAAGCTCTTTACGAAAGAGGACATTATACCGACAAACGTAGTTGGACGCATCTTTAAAATTGCACCTGTAATTACGGCTGCGACTGCGTTTATGGCTGCAGCAGCGATTCCATTTTTGCCTTCATTTACGATTTTTGGATACGAAGTTCATCCGATAGTTGCAGACATAAACATCGGTATATTATATATCCTTGGAATTATGGGAGTGGGACTTTATGGTCCTCTTCTTGGCGGTATGGCTTCTGCAAATAAATTCTCACTTCTCTCTGCAGCGCGCGGTGCGGCAGTGTTTATATCCTATGAGGTTATAACGGGCTTATCTATTTTGGCTCCTATTATGATGGTCGGTTCACTCTCGCTTATTGACTTTAACGAGTATCAGTCGGGTGGAATTACAAGCTGGATAGTGTGGTCGCAGCCTGTTGCGTTTATCCTCTTTTGGATAGCGGCTTTTGCTGAGACGGGAAGAACGCCGTTTCACTTGGTTGCAAACGACCATGAGATTATTGACGGATTTGGAACAGAGTACTCGGGCATGAGATGGGGACTTTTCTTCATCGGTGAGTATGCAAATATGTTCTTTATCTCTTTTGTAATCGCTATTATTTTCTTAGGCGGATATGGAGACGGAAGCTTTTTAGGCGCACTTGGATTACTTGGAAAAGTTGCGTTTTTCTTCTTCTTTTTCCTCTGGACAAGAGCGGCTTGGCCTGACGTTAGACCTGACCAGTTGATGTGGTTATGTTGGAAAGTTTTAATGCCGATAGCAGTTTTAAATATCTTAATTACTGCTATAGTAATGATGTAAGGGGTGGGTATGCATAACGAACATGTAGAAGAACATTTTAACAACAGAAATGTTACGGAATTAGACAGCAACTACTATATGGTAGATATAGCCGACTATCCTACGGATGGTTGGGGTAGATTTAAAAGAGTTATAAAAAGGTCTCTAAGAGGTGAGCTTTTTGTCGGACTTTGGGTAGTTCTGCGCGAGATGATAAAGTTTGATGTCCACACGGTACAGTATCCGGCTGAAAAGATGCCTATAGGTCCGAGATACAGAGCTGTTCATGAGATGAAGAGACTTTGGGAGTCTGACACTGAGCGCTGCATCGGCTGCGGTCTTTGTGAGAAAATCTGTATAAGTAACTGTATCAGAATAGATACAAGAGTAGATGAGAACTCTCGCAAAGAGGTAACAGAGTACAGCATCAATCTTGGTCGCTGTATATTCTGCGGATATTGCGCAGAGGTTTGTCCCGAGCTTGCAATTACGCACGGCGGCGAGTATGAGAACGCAAGTGATCAAAGAGAGCACTTTATCATGTATCAAGATATGCTTACACCTCTTGATAAGATGAAAGCCGGAACTCAGTTAGAGTTTCAAGGTTTTGGCGCTATTACACCACATGAAGACGAGCGTGTTAAAAAAACACCTCTAGCATATTAAGGAGTTTGGTTATGTTTGAAGCAGTTGCATTTTATCTGTTCGCTTTTTTAACGATTTCGATGTTTTACATAGCGGTAACAACGTCTCAAGCGTTGTATGCCCTAAGCGCACTAGCGGCAGGAATGATTTTTATATCGGCATTTTTCTTTATTTTGGGTGCCGACTTTTTGGGTGCGGTTCAAATCGTAGTTTACTCGGGTGCTGTTATGGCTCTTTATGCTTTTGGTATGATGTTTTTTGACACGACGAGAGAAGTTAAAGAGAAGCAGGGCAATAAGGCGATAGTTTTAGGTCTTAGTATTATTGCCGCAATACTAGTTGTTGTTATCGTTTCGGCACCGATTGTAGGAAATAACATTCAAGCGCTCTACCCTATAGTTGAGGGAGCAGGCAACACTCAAGAGGTCGGTATGGTTCTTTTCACAAAGTACCTTGTTCCTTTTGAAGTAGCAGCTGTTATGCTTCTTGTGGCGATGATAGCGGGCATCGTGCTTGCCGGCAAGAAGATGGATCTCTCTCTTACTCTGATGAGCGAAGCGGAGATTCTGATGATGAAAGAAGAAGATAAAAATAAAAAGGCTCTCTCATGATGGAAATTGGATTAAATCACTATCTTGTGCTCTCAACTATCCTTTTTGCGATTGGTTTAGTCGGGGTTATGAGAAGAAAAAACCTGCTTATGCTATTTTTTGCAACAGAAATACTTCTAAATTCTGTAAATATCGCTTTTGCCGCGATTTCACACTATTATGGTGATTTGACAGGTCAAATGTTTGCATTCTTTGTTATAGCGATTGCCGCATCTGAGGTAGCTGTTGGTCTTGGACTTTTGATAGTCTGGCATAAAAAACATAACAATATTGACCTTGACAATATGTCAACGATGAGAGGATAAATAATGGAACTCTTTTTATATACCGCACTTTTTTCACCGCTTGTCGGTTCATTGTTTGCGGCGCTCTTTGGAGCATCACCAAAAACTAAGATTGCAGGAATTATTCCGAGTGCACTACTTGGTGTTTCGCTTCTAAGCAGCTTTATTCTTCTTATCCTTGTGTTTACGACTGGGCACACGCTCCATGTAGAGATGATGACTTGGATGGCAACGGGAGACCTTTACATCCCTTTTGGGTTTGTTGTTGATCAAGTAAGCGTTACGATGATGATGGTTGTTACACTTGTTTCAACCGTTGTTCACGTTTATGCTATCGGATATATGGACCATGACAAAGGGTTTAACAGATTTTTTGCGTGGCTATCGGCATTCGTTTTCTCAATGATGGTTCTTGTAATGAGCGACAACTTCGCGGGTCTGTTTATCGGATGGGAAGGCGTTGGTCTTTGTTCATGGGGACTTATCGGCTTTTGGTACCACAAAGAGAGCGCAACTTGGGCTGCAAACGAAGCGTTTATTATGAACCGTATTGCCGACCTTGGTATGCTTATCGGTATCTTCTTGATTTACTGGAATACAGGTACGCTTCAATACGAGCAAGCTTTCGCGGCAATGCCATCTTTAGAAACAGATGTATTGACTTGGATGGGAATCTTCCTTTTCATAGGAGCTATGGGTAAATCGGCTCAGTTTCCGCTTCACACTTGGCTAGCAGATGCAATGGAGGGTCCAACTCCGGTTTCGGCTCTTATCCATGCGGCTACGATGGTAACGGCGGGTGTTTATCTTGTTGTTCGTGCAAATCCTCTTTATGATTTGATTCCAAATGTCGGACTTTTTATCGCTTCTCTTGGTGCTTTTGTTGCACTTTTTGCGGCATCTATGGCGCTTGTAAACCGCGATATGAAGAGAGTAATCGCTTACTCTACACTATCTCAGCTAGGTTACATGTTCGCGGCTGCAGGTTTGGGTGCATATTGGGTTGCACTTTTCCACCTTATGGCACACGCATTCTTTAAAGCGCTTCTATTTTTGGGCGCTGGAAATGTTATGCACGCAATGCATGACGAGCTTGACCCGTTTAAAATGGGCGGATTAAACAAAGTGATGAAGGGAACGTTTGTTATGATGACAATCGCTTCTGTCGCACTTGCGGGAATCTTTCCACTTGCGGGCTTCTTCTCAAAAGATTTGATTTTAGAGGTTGCGTTTGTTGAACATCACTTTATCATATATACCGTTCTTCTGCTCACTGCAGGTTTGACGGCATTTTACTCATTTAGACTTGTTGCACTTATCTTCCACGGAGAGGATAGATACAAGCACTTTGGTATCCATCCGCATGAAGCATATAAATTTATGCTTGTTGCGATGAGCCCGCTTCTTCTTTTAGCAATAATCGCAGGCGCGTTTAAGGCGGGCTACTTTGAGATGGTATCACAGCTTCTTCCGGCTACTGAGTACCATGTTCATTCTGCTGCAACGTACTGGATAATGACTATCGGAACTCAGCTTTTTGTTGGTTTTGCAATTTTTTATGCGTATAAAAAATATACAAGCAAAGATATCAAAGTTCCGGATGGGACTTCAAAAATGGAGAACAGTTTTGGATATAAACTGCTTATTAACCAGTACTATATCCCATACTTTTATGAAAACTATATCGTTAAGGCGTATAGAGAGCTCTCTGAAGTTTTCTGGACGAAGATAGACCAAAAAATCGTTGATGCTACGGTTGATGGTATCGCAAACGTATTTTATCAAACGGGCGAGAGAACAAGAGTTATGCAGAGCGGTAATCTATCGACAATGCTAAAATGGATGGTAGCGGGCACGGTTGCTCTGTTATCATTGGCTGTGGTTTTTGGACTTGCAGCTAGATATTCTGGAGAAATAAAAACATTTCTCTCAGGTTTAGGAGTTTAATAGATGTTGGATCATATCTTATCGATTTTAATTTTCTTTCCGGCACTAGCAGGTTTGCTTGGATTTGTAGTTAATAAAAACAGCATACGCTCTTATGGTGTGGCAGTTGCTACTATTGAGTTTATGTTGGCTTTGTGGCTTTGGGCGGCGTTTGACAACAATGTCTCAGGAATGCAGTTTATGGAGCATATCGCGCTTGTTCCGACATTTGGTATTAACTATATAGTCGGTGTTGACGGGGTTTCACTATTTATTATCATTTTAGCAGCGTTCTTTACTATGATTGGTATCGCATCACTTGGCGAGACAAAAGATATAAAAAATATGATTGTAACGCTTCTGTTTTTACAGATGACAATGGTGGGCGTATTTGCTGCGCTTGATGCAATCGTCTTTTATCTTTTCTGGGAACTTTCACTTGTTCCGATGCTCTACATCATCGGTGCATGGGGTGGACCACTTCGTATCTATGCGTCTGTAAAGTTCTTCCTCTACACATTTGCAGGCTCGCTTGTGATGCTTGTAGGTATGCTTTTTATGGCGTATTTTTACTATCAGGCAACAGGGGAGTGGAGCTTTGCGATTCTTGACTGGTACCGTCTGATTTTGCCAGAATCTTTCCAGCTTTGGCTCTTTGCGGCATTTTTTATGGGCTTTGCTATCAAAGTTCCTATGTTTCCGTTTCATACATGGTTGCCATACGCTCACGGTCAAGCGCCTACTATCGGTTCTGTAATACTTGCGGCAATACTCTTAAAAATGGGTACATACGCATTTATCCGTTTCTCGCTTCCGCTATTTCCGGATGCGTCGGTTTACTTTATGTACCCGATAGCAGTGCTGGCAATCATTATGATTATCTACACGGCGATGGTTGCTTATGCGCAAAAAGATATTAAGCAGGTTGTTGCCTACTCATCTGTTTCTCATATGGGTGTAATCATACTTGGTACATTTGCTCTAAACGTTGAAGGAATTACGGGTTCAATCTTTTTGATGATAGCTCACGGTGTTGTTTCAGGCGCACTCTTCTTCCTTGTCGGCGTAATTTATGACAGAAGACATACTAAGTATATGAGCGAGTTTGGCGGATTGGCTTCTGTTATGCCGAGATATGCGACAATTTTTGGAATCATGTTGATGGCTTCAGTCGGACTTCCGCTTACAATCAACTTTGTAGGAGAGTTTTTAAGTCTTCTTGGTTTTTACAAACAGTCTCATATATTAACGCTTTTAGCGGGAACGGCAATTATCGTCGGTGCTATCTACATGTTAGCGGCATATAAGAAGATGTTTTTTGGAACTGTTACAAAAGAGGAAAATAGAAATCTTCCTGACGTAAACAAAAGAGAACTTGTTGCTCTTATCCCATTAACTATCCTTACTATATGGCTTGGAATATATCCAAAACCTGTTTTGGACCCTATAAACAGAAGTGTTGAAGGTGTTGTTCAGTTGATGCATGAAAAAGCGATTTCAGAGGAAGCAAAAAAAAGAATTCCTAGTTTGGACATTATTATTAATAGAACTTCGGCTAAGGAGGCACACTAATGTTATCACCGGTAAATGTTTCAATTGAGTCGTTAAACCTAACTACTTTAGTGCCCATGTTAATCCCAATTATTGGTGCACTTTTAATTATTATAATAGATCTCTTTAAGAGCGAACAAGATAAATCTCTCTATGTAATGCTAAGTATGCTTATTTTGGGAGTTGATTTTGTAGCACTAATGGATTCGGCCGGTGTATTTAGCCAAAACGGCACTGTTATGGGTGTTTTTGACGTCATGCTTATAGACGGTCTGGCTATTTTGTCGCAGTTTATAATTGTCGGCGCATCTATGCTCTTTATCCCGCTTGCACTTACGCATAAGAGATTCCATGAGTTCAGCTACCCTGAATTCTTCGCTCTTTTCTTGTTTATGATTGCAGGGTTCCAGTTTATGGTTGCAACGGATAATCTTATCCTTATCTTTGTAGGACTTGAGACTGCTTCACTTGCTCTTTATACGCTTATAGCAATGCATAACCGCGACAAGTCGTTTGAAGCGGCTGTAAAGTACTTCACGATGGGCGCACTTGCGGCAGGCTTTTACAGCTTCGGTTCAATGGTGTTTTATGCGCTTACGGGTTCAGTTGAGATAAACAAGATTGCTGAAGTACTAGCTGCTAACAACTATGCGGATATCGGCTTTGTGCTTGTTGGTGTTGTCTTCTTGCTTGCGTCGTTTGGCTTTAAGCTATCTATGGTTCCGTTTCATACATGGACCCCTGACGTTTACGAGGGTTCATCAGCGGCACTTGCTGGTTATATGTCTATCGTTCCAAAGATAGCTGCTTTCGTTGTGGCTATGAGACTGTTTGAGTTTTTAATCCACAGCGGCGTTGTATGGTTAGAGGTTATTCTCTATATGGGTGTGGTCATGACTATGACTATGGCAAACGTCTGGGCATTGGTGCAAACAGACGTCAAGAGAATGCTTGCGTACAGTTCAATCTCGCATGCAGGTTTTGTTATGGCAGCGATTTTAATCGGAACGACACAGTCAAACAGCGCACTATTTTTATACTGGATACTCTTTAGCTTTACAAACCTCGGTTCGTTCTCAATGCTATGGATAAGCAGACAAAAAAATCTTCCTGCGCATCAGCAGTCGGACCACAGCTATGACAAGTTTGCGGGAATGGTTAAAACTTCTCCTATGGCGGCGTCAATTATGGCTCTGTTTATGTTAAGCCTTGCCGGACTTCCACCGTTTGCTCTGTTTTGGGGTAAGATGTATATGATAAGCTCTGCCGTTACTGGCGGATATACTGTTTTAGCGCTAATCATGGCGTTAAACTCTGCTATTTCAGGATACTACTACCTAAAGCTTATTGTTTATATGTTTATGAAAGACCCGATTGTTCAAAATAACGGACATGTATATAGTGCAAATGCAACGCTTCCTCTTAAAACTATCATAGGTATAGCAGCTATAGGAACTATATTTGCTTTTATAGCGGTAAATCAACTCTTAGAGTTTGTCACGGTATTTGTATATAATAGCGGATATTAAAATATGAAATAAGGAGTATCTAGTTTGTTAAAAGCACTGCTTCTTATTTTTCTCTCTATAAACGTTTTTGCCCTTGAGATATCTCTCCAAGGTGCAAAAGAGAATCATCAACCATACTCAACACTCCATCTAAGCGATAAAGACAAATTTTTATGTCAAGAGTTCAGAGACGACTTTAACGCTGTCGTAAAAATTGTTTGCGCATTTCCTAAATCTCCGGCGCAAAAAATCCAAAAACTAAAAAATAGCTTTTTTGAAATTTACACAGAAACAAAAAAAGAGACTTTTTTTCTTGTAATTAAGCCTTACGAGAAGATGAAACTATTTCCTATGGTTTTTGATTTGGTAAAGGAAGATACTGTTTTTAGCTCCAAAGTAGAGCTCTCAAACCGCTGGATGATTGTAGGTTATAAAGATAAACTTCCATACATTGAACCCCAAGAGAAGTCTGAGAGTGCTATAAACTTTCCTTTTACATTGGGCGAGGATAAGCTTCCGTATGTTGGGAGCCTTGATATTGAGGGAAATCCGGTTTATATCAAAAGAGTCGGCGACGTAACAGAGTATATAAAGATAAAAAAGCTCTACGAAGAGAAAAATTATGAGTTTACTTTGGAGCTTATTGATGAGATTATAAGAGAGTATCCAGATACTCTTTTTAAGCCAGAACTGCTTTTTTATAAGATTAGAGTCCACTCTAAAATGGATGAGAATGAGAAACTCATAGAGGTTGCAAAAGATTATCTAAGAGATTACTCTTCAGATGAGAATGTTCCAGAAGTGCTCTCGCTTCTTGCAAAATCCTACGGCAAAGTCGGCTTAAGCAGCGATGCGGACTATTTTTATGACAGACTCTTTAGTGAACATGCAGATTCCGTATATGCAAAATGGGGGTATATATATTTAGCTGAATCGCTTGAAGCAGCTGGTAATCTCTCCAGACCTCAAACGCTGTATGAAAAGGCTATTAGAGAGACGGACAGCATTGAAGTTGCGGTAGAAGCGGCTTTTAGATTGGCAAAAATCCATATAGCTAACTCGAAGATAAAAGAGGCAGCCCAGCAGGTAGATAAGATTGCAAAAGCAAAAGCGGAATATTTTTCGCAGGAGAAATATAAGTCGATAGATATGATGTATGACTTTTATGACAACGGAGACTATATCTCGGCGGCAACAATTGCTAAAGCGGTTTTTGAGCATATAGATCCAAATGATGAAGAGTATGAAGAACTCTCAAGAAACATAGGTATATGGCTGAGCCAAACGGAGAATAAAAAAGAGGCGTTAGAGGCACTAAACAACTATATAGAGCGTTTTTCAGATGGTATGTACATTCAAGAGATTCAGGTTGCAAAAGATTCGCTCTTTTTTGATGTAAATGATGAAAACGCAAGCTCAAAGCTTGCAAACTATGAAAAACTTATGAGCGAGTATGCTGGAGACACCATAGGCGATAAAGCCATATATGAAAAAGCAAAACTTTTAATAGCCGAGGGAGCATTTGCAGATGCGCTTAGCATGGAGGCAGAGCTTCTTAAACTTGACACGGTTGAGTACGGTGATGTTCCTACACTTATAACAAACGCTGCCATAGGAACCATGAAACAATCACTCAAAGATAAAGAGTGCAACAGTGTACTTGTAATCTCATCAAAATATAAGATAGAACTCTCAGCAGAGTGGGATGAGGGAGTTTATGACTGTGCCATGAAGGGTGCGGATTTTGAGCTTGCTAAAAAAATGGCGGACAAAAACCTCAAGTCAAAAGATTTGGAGCAGAGAAAAAAGTGGCTCTATAGGTACATAAAAGTAGATTTTGCGACAGGAAACTACTCTAACGTTATAGAGGCTTCAAAGGAGCTCATAACTCTTACGCAAAGTGAGGCAAACTCTCCATATAGAGATGTTTACAGATATCTTTTTGACACATATCACAGGCTTGAAAATTCAAACAAGATGGTTGAGTCTATGGCAGACGTAGTAAAAGCTTACGGAGACGACTATATCGATATTGACAGATATATAGCCGTTATGGCGGTTGGAAGCGAGAAAAAAGACAACAATCTGGTCATAGAGTACGGTGAGAGAGTTATGAGTATGCAGCGCATCTCTACTTCGCATCCACAGAGCCCTTTTGTTGAGTTTACGCTTTATCAGGCATACACGGACAAAGAGAATTACGACAAGGCGCTTGAGGTAATAAAATCGCTCGATACATTGGAGCTAAATAGCACTCAAAGAGCAAGACAAAAGTATCTTTTAGGAAGTGTTCTTGCCAAACTTTGGAGAGACGATGAGTCTCAAAAGGCTTATCAAGAGGCAATAGACGCAGAACCTAACTCCGCATGGGCAAAACTTGCAAAGAGCGCAAAAGAGATATAAAACTCAACACTTTTAGGTAAAATATAACAAAACTAAAACTTTTGGTGTTGAGGCGGTGTTGTGCATGGGTGAACTAGCGATACAAACGACCATAGAAAACAGGATCTTTACCATTCGTGGTTTGCAGGTGATGGTAGATAAAGATTTGGCGGAGTTGTACGGCGTGGAGACAAAAGTTCTTAACCAGCTGTTAAAAGAAACATCGAGAGATTTCCTGAAAATTTCAGAGTTCAACTTACAGAAAATGAGTTCAACAACTTGACATGAAGAAACAAATCAAACAAGAACTTTGTACAATGGATATAAACAAATTCCAAATAATGAAAATTTAGAAATTATGGATATATCACACTAGTCAATGTGCAAAATCTTTCTATATACAAATGTATAAATTAGAGATATTTACATGTAGAGTTAATTTTAACCATCCTATTACAAAAATTAAAAGAAAACACCATTTTTAAAAAGGCAAAAAAGAAAATGACCACACAATCAAACATCCTCATCTACCAAACCGAAGACGGGCAAACCAAAATACAAACACGACTTGAAGATGAAACGGTTTGGCTAACACAAGAACAAATGGCAGAGCTTTTTCAAAGAGATAGAACAGTTATATCCAAGCATATCAAAAATATTTTTCAAGAGGGAGAGCTTGATGAAAGTATGGTATGTGCAAAATTTGCACATACCACTAAACATGGGGCAATACAAAATAAAACTCAAACTTCAAATACAAACTTCTACAACCTAGATGTTATCATCTCCGTAGGTTACAGAGTCAAATCGCTTCAGGGTACGAAGTTTCGTCAATGGGCAACAGCACGGCTCAAAGAGTACATCGTCAAAGGTTTTACTATGAATGATGAACTCCTGAAACTTGCAGGCGGCGGAAACTATTTTGAAGAACTTTTAGAACGCATCCGAGATATGCGAAGCAGTGAAAAAGTATTTTGGAGAAAAGTGCTAGACATCTATGCCACAAGTATAGACTACGACCCAAAGGCTGAGAGTTCTATGCTCTTTTTTCAAACAGTGCAGAACAAAATGCACTGGGCGGTTCATGGCAACACGGCAGCGGAGATAGTTTATCAAAGAGTAGACAGCACAAAGCCCAATATGGGACTTACCAACTTTAAAGGCAACAAACCCACAAAACAAGAAGCTGAGATAGCCAAAAACTATCTGAATGTTGATGAACTAACTCTTTTAAATCGTATGGTAACGGCATATATAGAGATGGCGGAGATTCAAGCGATGAGTAAAACACCGATGTACATGAAAGACTGGATAGCAAGACTGGATGATTTTTTGAAAATGACAGGCAAAGATATACTTGCTCACGCAGGCACAATCAGCCATGAAAAGGCGATAGAAAAGGTAAATAAAGAGTACATGTCATACAAAGAAAAAACAAAAAATGAACTCTCACATGTAGAAGAAGATTTTATCGAGTATTTAGACGCTACCGTGAAAATACTAAAGAGTAAGTCTAAAAATAAGTAAATGTCTAAACACCATGTAACCAAAATTAAAATACAATACCCTCTATAAAAGGCAAAAAAATGAAAAAAGAAGAAATACTAAACTATCTTAAAAATCATAAAGATGAGTTTGCAAAAAAATACCAAATCTCTAAACTAGCACTTTTTGGCTCTTTTGCAAAAGATGAAAATCATGAGAGCAGTGACATTGATATTGCCATTGAGACGAAACTTAGCGACTATTTTTTGCTTTATGATTTAAAAGAGAGTTTAGAGAAAGTATTCGGTACAAAAGTGGATATCGTAAGAGTAAGAGAAAAGATGAACCCCTCTTTAAAAAAAAGAATTTTAAAGGATGGCATCTATGTATGATAAAGGGTTAGTACTTGATATTTTAGAACAAATTATTGAGGCTATAGAAATAGTACAAGAGAGATGCGCTTTTGCAACGTGTGAAAATGATTTTATGGATACAAAAGAGGGACAAGAGAAGCTGGATAGCATCTGTATGAAGCTAATTGCCGTTGGTGAGAGTCTGAAAAATATTGACAAAATTACAGATAAAAAGCTTTTGAACTATTATCCTCAAATAGAGTGGAAAAAAATCAAAGGGATTAGAGATTTTATCTCACATCACTATTTTGATTTGGATGCAGAGGTTATATACGGCATTTGTAAAAATAATATTGATGATGTATTAGAAGTACTAAAACAGATGCAAAATGATTTAGAGAAGATGAAATAAACATATTTGTCTTAGGAGAGATTTATGGCAAAAGTTTTGATACTAAGCGGTGCAGGCATAAGTGCTGAGTCTGGCATAAGCACATTTAGAGACAGCGGCGGTCTATGGGACGAGTACGACGTGAGCGTTGTTTGCAACTATGACAGCATGCAAAAGCACGAAGATGTAACCATAGAGTTTTACGACAAAAGACGCTCAGAGCTAGAGAGCAAAGAGCCAAACTACGCACACAAAAGAGTAGCTGAGCTAAAGAACATGTACAAAAAAGAGATAGCGGTTATTACTCAAAACGTGGACAATCTTTTTGAAAAAGCAGGACTGAAATCCGAGGACGTTATCCATCTGCACGGTTTTTTGACACAGCTTAGATGTCAAGACTCATATTGCTGTAAAGTTTTTGACATAGGTTATAAAAGCCAAAAAGAGTTTAACGGCGGAAGATGTCCTACATGTAACTCAAAACTTAGACCAAACATCGTCTTTTTCGGCGAGGCGGCACCTATGTATGAGGAGCTAAACAGACATATTGGGGATTGTGAGCTGTTGGTTGTCATCGGCACAAGCGGCAATGTCATAGGGGTAAATACAATGGCGCAGTTTGCAAGCAGGTCGATTTTAAACAACTATGAGCCAAGCAGTGCCATAAACGACGCATATTTCTCAAAAGTGCTATACAAAAAAGCGACGGAAGCCGTTGATGAGATAGCGCAGGAGATAGAGACTTTTTTAAATCCCAAATAGTATGATATCTTCGAGTTTCTCAAGCGGTGCGCTGATGACATTTTCAAACTGAGTGCGGTTGAACGTCTGTTGTCTTTTTGCAAGCTGCGCAGTATGGGTGGAGATATTTTCAATCATCTGCTCAAGTGTCACTTTGCCATCAAGATATTCCAAAACTTCCACTATCCCGATGGAGTTCATGGAGTGCGGAAGTCTTGTGTAACGCTGCTCCAGTCGGCAAACTTCATCTATCAAACCAGACTCTAGCATCTTTAGAGTGCGTTTTTTAATCCTCTCTCTTAAAACTTCTCTCTCAACTTCTATGTTGTAGATAGGGAGGTTTTCTATTGTCGGTTTTGGAGAATTTTGCCTAAACCATTCGCTTGGAGAAAGCCCAGAAGCCTCATAAATAAGGAGCGCTTTTTCTATTCTGTATCTGTCATTGGCAGATATGTTTTTCATATACTCTTTGTCCAAGTTATATAAAAGCTCCCAGCACCCTTGCAAATCTTTGAGTTTTTTTTCTACATGTAAAGATATTTCTTTGGTTATTTGGGGAATATTAGAAAGCCCGCTAACGAGCGATTTTAGGTAAAAAGATGTGCCTCCGACGATGATGAGGTTCTTTTTATTTTTTTTACATGTAGAAACTACATCTTTGTATAGATTTATAAAAATATCAACGCTGAAGTATTCATCAGCCTTAAGCAGGTCTATGCCGAAGTGTTTGACCTCTTCAAGCTCTGCTTTGGAGGGTTTGGCGGATACTATGTCAATTTCTTTGTATATGCTTAGTGAATCAATGGAGAGAATGTAGGCGTCTATTTTTTTGGCGATTTTAATTGCTAAATCACTTTTTCCTGATGCGGTAGGACCAATAATTGCGAGCTGAATCATGCCAAAATTATATCATTTTAAATCAACTTTGGGTAAAATAAAACAAAAAACAGCCCAAGGTTAAATTTGAAGCAATATATTGACAAGCTTAGAGATTTTAATGAACTAGTGATGTTTGAACACTCTATCTTTTCGCTTCCTTTTATCTTTATCGCTATGGTAGTCGCAGCTGATGGATGGTTTGGCACGATGCTCCTTATTTTAGGGGTTTTTGCGGCTATAAGTGCGAGAAATTTCGCGATGGGGCTTAACAGATTTGCCGACAGAGACATTGACGCGCTAAATCCAAGAACACTCTCAAGACCAAACGTTGATGGCAGGCTTGATGCTGGTTCGATTTTGATATTTACGGCTGTTAACGCTTTTGTTTTTGTTGCCGTTGCCTACTTGATAAACCCGCTTGCTTTTGCTCTAAGCTTTCCTATCCTTCTTATTTTGGGCAGCTACTCATACTTCAAGAGATTTTCATCGCTTGCGCACGTTGTTTTGGGCATATCGCTGGGACTTGCTCCGATAGCTGGAGTTGTTGCGGTAAGTGCCGAGATAACGCCGTGGTCGGTTATGCTTAGCCTTGGCGTAATATTTTGGGTGGCGGGGTTTGATCTGCTCTACTCCTTGCAGGATATGGAGTTTGACAAAGAGAAGGGACTGCACTCGATTCCTTCAAAATACGGCGCGGATGCTACGCTTAAAATCTCCGCTTTTTTTCACCTGCTTACGATAATATTTTGGCTTTTATTCGTATGGGTTGCAGGGCTTGACACACTTGCTTACAGCGCTGTTATGCTGAGTGCTTTTATGCTTGGATATGAACACTATCTGGTAAGAAAAGATTTTACAAAAATCGACCGCGCATTTTTTACCGTAAACGGCTATCTCGGCATCGCATTTTTTATCCTAATCGTTTTGGAAAAGGTTTTATTATGAGCGTAAGATTAGTAAATGCACCAATTGAAATAGTTTTTAGCTTCGCTGCCGCAGATAAAGAGGCTTATGCAAGAGAGTATCAGCAGTTAAGTGAGAGCGATGACGACCCGATAAACCAGTGGCTCAAAATTGCGCGTGCAAAGGGCGAGACCTCCGACACCGACCCTGTTTTGTTAAACCTGATGATTGAACTTCATAGAAAAATAGATTCTCTAGAGCGCTTTTTGAAAAATGAGGAGCCAAAAAGAGTCTCGCTTGCAAGCAGTGCCGAGATAGAGTCCATAGGTTTTGAACATTTTAAACTCTCACAAGAGCTTTTGCAAGAAGGAGTTGAGTATTACGGCAGAGTTATGATACCTGTTCATCCAAAGAGAGACGTGGCTGTTTTTTTTACGGCTTTGGACAAATCGCTTGCCAAAATCACGAAGATGCATGAGCGCGACGAGAGAGAGTGGGGTGTCTATCTTACAGCAAGAGAGAGGGTTCTGATCCGTGAAGCAAAAGAGGCTAAAGAATGAATCTTAATCTTGAATTTATAAACGTAGAGTATTTAGTGGTTGCGATGGCGGCCATGATTTTATACCTTATCTACTACGTATTTACAAAAGATTCAGAGTACAACAAAAACATTCGCGCCGTCGCAACGGTGGCTGAAGAGCTAAACAGAGAGATTTTTTACCTCAAAAAGAAGCTTAGCGACACTCAGGCAAGCATCAAAAAAAACAGCTCAAGAATGAATGATGAGGAGATTTATCAAGAGGTCGAGAGAACCGTTTATGATATGGTAAAGCCGATTTCCCTTGGTTTAAAGAGATTGGAAGAGAGTATTCAAAAAATAGACGAGCAGATAGACGCAAGAATCTCATCGCTTGAGAGCGGAGTAAAACAGATATCCATCCCAGCATCAATCCATGGAAATGATGATGAAAAAATTATATCGCTCTATAAACAGGGCATCGGCTTGGAGACTATCTCAAAAGAGCTCCATTTATCAAAAGCAGAAGTTGAATTTGTGCTAAAAATCAACAAAATAAAGTAAGTCAGTGGCAGATAGACAGCTCTTTACCCTCGTATCGGTTCTTATAGGCATCAGTGTGGTTTTGATATATTCGCTCTCGGCGTATATTACGCTGCTTTTTGAGGTAAACCAGTTTCATTTTGCTTTGAGACAGGCAGTTTTTGGATTTTTAAGCATATTTATCATCTGGCTTTTGGCTCAGGGAGACCCAGACAAACATCTTGCACCGATAGGGTTTACGCTCTTTATCGGCTCAACCATACTTATGATAGCTATGCCGTTTTTACCAGAGTTTTTGGTCTCAGCGGTCGGCGGAGCAAAAAGATGGATAAAGGTTTTTGGCTTTTCGCTCGCACCGGTTGAGTTTTTTAAAATCGGCTTCGTCTATTTCTTGGCATGGAGCTTTTCGAGAAAACTTGGGCATCACGGCGGCATGGGAGTAAGGGAGGAATATATCCGTTTCGCACCTTATGGCATTGTTTTTATAGGAGCGATGTTTGTTATCGCCTTTGTTCAAAACGACTTGGGACAGGTTGTAGTGCTTGGGCTTACCCTGCTTTTTATGCTTATGTTTGCGGGAAGCAGTTTTAGGTTCTTCTTGACGCTTTTAGTCGGAGCAGTTATGTTTTTCCTCTTTTTTATTTTTACAGCAGAGCATAGAATTTTGCGTATAAAATCATGGTGGGCTTTGGCGCAGAACAATATTTTGGAGATTTTTCCAGAGTCCATCGCCGCAGAGCTTAGGGTTCCGACCGAGGTTGAGCCTTATCAGATAGGACACTCATTAAATGCCATACATAACGGCGGATTGTTTGGTACGGGAATATCAAACGGGACTTTTAAACTCGGCTTTTTGAGCGAAGTTCATACCGACTTTGTTTTGGCTGGACTTGCCGAGGAGTTTGGTTTTATCGGAGTTTTTGTTGTTGTAATACTATTTATGTGGATGTTGCAGAGAATTTTTAAGATTGCAAATCGCGCAAAAGATTCAAAAATATATCTTTTTAGCTTGGGGGTTGGGCTTCTGTTGGCTTTTGCATTTTTAGTAAATGCATATGGTATCAGTGGTATCACGCCAATTAAAGGTATTTCCGTTCCGTTTTTAAGCTATGGAGGCTCCTCTGTTTTGGCTGCTTCTGTTGGAGTTGGCATGGTGCTTATGGCATCAAAAAAAGCGAAAATGGATTAACATGCATATATGGGAAAATAGATGAAGATTTGCATTACGGGCGGTGGAACGGGCGGACATTTGGTAATTGCGGAGGCTCTAGTCGAAGCTGCCGTACAAGAGGGGCACGAGGCTATTTTCATAGGTTCAAAGAGCGGACAGGATAGAAAATATTTTGAAGACCACAGCACGTTTAGCCATGTCTATTTTTTGGATACTACTGGAGTGGTAAATCAAAGAGGGCTTGGCAAACTAAAGGCTCTTTGGCTTGTAGCAAAAGCTTTTTTTGCCTCAAGAAAGATACTGAAAAAGCACAAGATTGAGGCTACTTACAGCGTGGGAGGATTCTCCGCAGCTCCCGCCTCTTTTGCTAGCTTAAGCAGATTTATCCCTCTTTTTATACATGAGCAAAATGCTGTCGAGGGTAGGCTAAACTCACTTTTAAAACCCTTTGCTAAGAGGTTTATATCTGCTTATGACAAAAATTCGCCCATCAAAGGGTATCCGGTTAAAGATGAGTTTTTTAAGAGCGCAAGGATAAGAGAAAAGATAAAAACCGTTGTATTTTTAGGTGGTTCACAAGGTGCTAAAGCGATAAATGATTTGGCTCTAAGTGTGGCAAGCGAGCTGCAAAGCAGAGGCATAAAAATCATCCATCAAGCAGGCGAGCGTGATTTTGAGCGCGTAAAAAAAGAGTATGAAGAGCTACATGTAGAAGTTGAACTTTACGCTTTTACAAAAGAGATGCCATCGCTCATGTCAAAGGCAGATTTGGCCGTGAGCCGCTCAGGAGCAAGTACACTGTGGGAGCTTTGCGCAAACGGTCTGCCTGCGCTTTTTGTTCCGTTTCCTCATGCTGCATCTGATCATCAATACTACAACGCAAGGTTTATAGTCGAGAATAATATGGGTTGGTGTGAGCGAGAGAGTGAGGATTTAAAGGCAAAACTTCTCCTGCTCTTAGATGAAAACCTAAAAGAAAAAAGCAGTGAACTTATAAAACACTCAAGCAAGGATGTTGCAAAGAGGATGATTTTAGACGTAGCAGAGGTTTTAAATGCTTAGAGAACTTGCCGCCGATTTGGTGGAGTTAATCTTTGAGTGGGGATATCTTGGAATATTTGTGCTTATGACTATTGAGAGCTCTTTTATCCCGTTTCCCAGCGAGATAGTTCTTATTCCAGCAGGTTATTTGGCATCAAAAGGCGAGATGAGTATAGGGCTGATAATGGCAAGCGGTCTTGGCGGCTCGATGGTTGGTGCTTACATAAACTACTATTTGGCACTGCTTCTTGGCAGAAAAATTCTTCGCAAATACGGAAAATATTTTTTCATAAACGAAAATGCCATAGAGAAGATGGACAGCTATTTTGAAAAGCATGGGCACATCTCTACTTTTATAGGAAGACTCCTCCCTGGAATCCGCCAGCTCATCTCAATTCCCGCAGGTCTTGCTCGTATGAATTTGGCAGTTTTTTCGATATATACAGCGCTTGGTGCCGGAATTTGGGCTTTTATTTTGGTGATGCTCGGCTATGCAATCGGTGAAAATCAGGAGCTCATTGACACATATTTAAAGCAGATAACTATTATAGTTCTTATAACTTTGGTTTTATTGGGCTCGTGGTATGCTTATGCTCAAAAACAAAAAAAGGCTAGCTAGTGAGCAATAATTTTGGATATATGTTTAATGCAGGTTTTTTTGGCACACGCGCTCCATTTTTTATGGATTTGGTAACTTTGATTGTCTCGCTTCTGCCCTTTCTTGTGGCAATTGCAATCTCATTTGCTAGAAACAAACATTACAAAACTCACTCATATATCCAAATTGCCGTATTTGCATTTTCAGTTATAGTTCTCTCCTATTTTGAGTATGGAGTAAGGGTTAGCGGCGGTTTTAGCACCTTTATGCAAGGCAGCGGCGTCTCACATGATTACGCCTTTATAGTTTTGGTTTTTCATATAATTATCTCAGTCATAGCGCTTATTGTTTGGGGGAGTGCTATCTTTAGAGCCAAAAAATTGTTACAATTAGGAAGTCATAGAAAAATGGGTCTTGTGACGTTTGGCGGGGTAGTTCTTACCTCGGTGACGGGAATTTGGGTCTATTTTTTGATGTTTGTATATTAAGCCACTTATAAAACATAAAAATGAAGCGAACGACTCTGCAGCGAAGCGAAGCCTTAGTAAGCCCGTTTTTAGTTTTATAAGAAATAAATTAAAGGAGTTTAAGATGAAATACACGAGAAGTTTTAGAATTTGGCACTGGTTAAATGCGATTGTTGTTTTAGGGTTAGTTGGAACTGTACTTTTGAGAAAAGGGTTTTTGAGTTACAGAACAAACTCTGAAATTATAATGACAAAGCTCTCTGACATCGGCGTTGATATCTTCAAAGAAGATGCTGTAGAGATAGCAAAGGCTATCCGCGCTCCAATGTGGGAGTGGCACCTCATTCTTGGTTACGCTCTTGCCTTTTTGGTTGTTTATAGAATTGCGCTAATGTTTTTCGATAAAAGCAAAAGAGAAGATTTTGCATCTTTGGACCTGCATAAAAAGGGTGTAAAAATATCATACTGTATTTTATATGCGGCGCTTGTTTTTATGACTTTAAGCGGTTTTGCAATGTATCTTAAAGAGGAACTTGTTTTGGCAGAGGCAACTGTAAAAAGCTTAAAAGAGCTTCATGAACTGGTCTATAACTACTTTTTAATCTTTATACCGCTTCACATCGCGGGAGTAGTGGTTGCAGACATAAGAGATGAGCACGGAATCATATCAACTATGATAAACGGAAAAACAAAACAAAATTTTTAAAAAAAAGGTATTAAATGGTTCAATTAGAGAGTATGGCGCCGGACTTTTGTCTGCCAAACCAAGACGATGTGGAGATATGTTTGAGAGATTTGAGGGGGAAGTGGATAGTTCTCTACTTCTATCCAAAAGACAACACTCCAGGGTGTACAACTGAGGCATGTGATTTTAGTGACGCAGCGCCTGATTTTAGTTCTATAAACGCAATTATAATCGGTGTAAGCGCGGACGGCACTGCAAAACATCGTGATTTTATAGATAAAAAAGATTTAAGCATTACTCTTCTTAGCGATGAGAGTACCGCGATGCTTCAGGCTTACGGCATCTGGCAATTAAAGAAAAATTACGGCAAAGAGTATATGGGTATTGTCCGCACGACTCTGATTATAAATCCTGAGGGTATTATAAAAGCTATCTGGAAAAACGTCAAGGTAAAAGAGCACGCAAGAATCGTAAAAGAGAAGTTAGAAGAGTTACAGGGTTAATGTACGCGTTCCCAAGTGAAACTTGGGAACGAGAAAAGATAGAAGAGTGTTTTAAAGTTCTAGTATCTGTAACGAATGTAAAGACGGATGTCTTGAGCTTTGTCTACAACCATGCCGCCCATGCCGTATGAGACAACTTGATCCATAGTCATAGGTGTTCCCGTTTGACCTCCAAAGAAACCGTTGCTTCCGCTATATTTGTAGTCTATATATGTGTAACGAAGCTGCATAGAGAGGATGTCATCAACTAAGTATTCAGTAAAGTATGCCTCATAAGCATCGCCGCGAGCCGCAAGCTTAGAGCCTATGTTCGTATCTTCGCCGTAAGTCATGCTTCTCCAGTATTTACTTCCGTGGTTATACTCTAAACCCCATTTTCCATCATCTGTGAGGAGTGAAGGGAATTGTGTTCCTGCCCAAAAAGATGTACCTGTCTCTGCATCTACTGAACCCAGCATATTTTGACCCTCTTTTGGGTCGGTTTTTGAAACTGCAAAGCTTGCAAAAACAGTAGTATCTTCCAAGAAATCACCTAAATCTTTGCCAATGCCTTTAGCTAAAAAGTATGCAGTTCCCGTATGAAGTCCGCCAACCGTATCAAACCCGAGATTTGGATTTGTATAATCAACCATATCAATTAAATTTGCAGCGTAGTAGTACATTGTAGAGAATTTATACTGTTTGTCATCATACGGCGTAAAGATTAACCCTGCGATATCCATATCCGGATTTGCCGTAACGTCTTCGGCATAAGGAGTGGCTGCAAATTTTGGAGCAGCATTGCTCATACCGCGTCCTAAACAAAGTTTTACAGATGTGCCAAACTCTTTGTTTAGAGTAAATTGTGAACTTGCTCCGTCAAACTCAACATTGATTGCATGACCCAGCGGAGAAGAGGCAACATCGTCATCTCTAAGATTTACTAACTGCCCATTTGTTGAAGGACGACGACCTACGCTAAATGTCCATGGCATATCAAGACCCATAAACTCTTGGTCTTGCCATAAGAAATATGCAGTACGAATTCTTATAACATCATCGTACGCATTCTCGTTAGCAATCCAGTCCATCGTCTCATATGGAGCGCCGTCTGCACCAGAACGTACACCAAAAGCTTTATTGTACGCAAGCTGGCCAACAAAACTTAGATTGTTGGTAGCTTTATAACCCATATCTATCCAGAGCCTGTTTGTCATGAAAGCGTCATTTTGATACTCACTTCCATCAGCCATCTTATAATCCATGTTCTCTATAGCAAATCTGTAGTCAACTTGGAACTTTAGGTGCGAACCTGTCGTGTTTCTGTTAAGCTCAGAAACAGACTCTTCAAGTTCAAAAAGTCTATCTTCGGTTGAAGCGATGCCCTCTCCGTCATCCTCTTCTTCCTCTTCCTCATCACTTGAAGCAGCTACTACGGCAGCTTTCGTCTTACCCTTGTCTGATGCAGCAGATTCTTCATCTTCGGCATCATCCTCGCCCTCTTCATCTACTTTTTTAGTCGACTTGGCAGATTTAAGTGCAGCAAGCTCCTGTTTTAGCTTGTTCATCTCTTTTTCCATAGCTTCAAATCTCTCATACATTGTTTGTGCGTTAAGATTTGTTCCAAGAAGTGTAGCAACAGCTAAAGATAGCAGTAATGGCTTATTCATATTCATCCTTTTTAAAAAATTACCCATCAAGCGTTACGCTTTTAGAGGATATTATGTTAGTACTATACCAAGATTATATAAATTTTTTTTTAAATTGTGATTATTTTGTATTAAAAAATCTAATAGATGGGCGCAGTGTTACAATAGAGCAGCTAAAAAAGGTTGGCTTAATTTATTTTTGAGTATAATTTGCGGATTTTTCTTGTGTTTTTTGCATCTGAAAATATTCGCAGGTATACGCCATAAAATCAGTGCAACTCCCCTTTTTAGAGGAAAATTGTTCGGTGGTACCAAAGCATAACTGATTAAATTCTGGCTGAGAGATGCCCTTAAAGGACCTTGAATGGTAACTATGAAAGACCTATTAGAGTGTGGTGTACACTTCGGACACCAAACACGCCGTTGGAACCCAAAAATGAAAAAATACATTTTCGGTGTTCGTAAAAATATCTATATTATAGATTTACAAAAGACTCTTCGTTATTTCCGCAACACGTACCAAATCGTTGTAGATGCTGCAGCTGAGGGAAAAACAGTTCTTTTTGTTGGAACAAAAAAACAAGCTCGCGCTTCTGTAAGAGACGCTGCAATCGCATGTGGAATGCCGTATGTTGACAATAGATGGTTGGGTGGAATGCTTACAAACTTCCCTACAATCCAGAAGTCAATTCGCAAGCTTGATGTTATCACTGAGATGCAGGAAAATGGACAGATTGACCTTTTAACTAAAAAAGAGGCTCTTATGCTTACTCGCCAAAAAGAGAAGCTAGAAGAGTACTTTGGCGGTATCAAGAACATGAAAAAACTTCCTGATATGCTTTTTGTTATGGACGCAGTTAAGGAGCATATCGCTGTTTTAGAAGCTCGTTGTTTAGGTATTCCGGTTGTTGCTCCACTTGATACAAACTGTGATCCTGACATTATCACTTATCCAATTCCTGGAAATGATGATGCTATCCGCTCTATCCAACTTTTCTGTCGTGAAATGACAGAAGCTATTAATGAAGGTAAAGCGTTGAGAAGCGGTGGAAGAGATGATGTTCAGTCTGAAGAGGTGGCACAAGAGGTTTCAACAGAAGAACTTGAGGCTTTTGAAGTAGAAGATTTCGAAACAGAGGAGGTATAATTATGGAAGTTACAGCAGCAATGGTAAAAGATTTGCGCGCATCTACTGATGCGCCAATGATGGATTGTAAAAAAGCTTTAGTTGAATGTAACGGAGATATGGAAAAAGCAACTGCATGGTTAAAAGAGAGAGGTATCGCTCAATCAGCTAAAAAAGCTGATAGAGTTGCAGCTGAGGGACTTGTAGGTCTTAAAATTGCTGATGATTTCTCTAAAGCTACTGTAGTTGAGATTAACTCTGAGACAGACTTCGTTGCTCAAAACGAAGGTTTCAAAAACCTAGTTTTAAAAACAACGGAAGAGATATATTCTACTTCTCCTGCTGATGTAGAGAGCCTAAAAGCAACTGCATTTGGAACATACTTTAGTGAGGCTGTTGTAAAAATTGGTGAGAAGATAGAACTTCGCCGTTTTAAAACAATCAAAGCAGACGATGAGACAGTTGCAATTAACGGTTATATCCACTCAAACAACCGTATAGCTGTTATCGTAGCTGCTAAATGTGATAGCAAAAAAACTGCTGATGCTCTTCGTCCGATGCTTAAAAACGTTGCAATGCATGCATCTGCGATGAAGCCAAAAACTCTCTCTTATAGAGATTTTGATATGGATTTCGTAACTTCTGAGACAATCGGCAGAATCGAAGCTATAAAAAAAGAGAATGAAGAACTTTCTCGTCTTAAAAAGCCACTTATAAATGTACCTAAATACATTTCTATGGCACAACTCACTGACGCTGTTTTAGCACAAGCTGAAGCAGAAATTAAAGAGACTTTAAAATCTCAAGGCAAGCCTGAGGCTATTTGGGACAAAATCGTTCCGGGGCAACTTGCTCGTTTTATTGATGACAATACAACTCTTGATAAAGAGCTTGCTCTTTTAGATCAAACTTATGTACTAAACGACAAACTGACAGTTGCTCAGGCTGTTGAAGTTGCTGCTAAAGAAGCTGGCGGCACGGCTGAAATCGTAGATTTCGTTCGCCTTGAAGTAGGTGAGGGAATTGAGAAGAAAGCTGATGACTTCGCTGCAGAAGTTGCTGCTCAAATGGGTTAAGGATTTTTCCTTAACCACTTCACATTAAACAACTTTATACAAATCCAATCCAAAAATGATATAATTTTTCCAAAAAAGCCGCAAAGGTTCTTTATGGGCAAAAATAAAATAATTGTTATCGGCGGCGGTTACGGCGGACTTCGTACGCTAGAAAAGCTTGCAAAAAACCCTCAAAATGAGATTCTTCTTTTAGATAAAAATTCATACCATTTTGCCCAGACCGAAGTTTATGACCTCATAGCAAACGAGGAAGATTTTGCGCAGGTTACAGTTGACCTTTTTACTTTTTGCAGCGGCTTTGAGGGCAATGTTACCTTTTTAAAACAAGAAGTTACTAATATTGACTTTAAAAATAGAAGAGTTATTACCACGGTACAGAGATTTAGCTACGACTACCTTGTACTTGCCGTTGGAGCGCGAACAAAATTTGTAGAAGACGTTATCGGACTTCGCACTCATGCACATGGCATAAAGTCGCTACACCGTGCTATGTATTTTAAACAAAAATTTGAAATATCGCTTTTTAAAAGAGTAGAAGAGAGCGGTACAAGCTGTAAGCCGATAAATATAATCGTAGCCGGCGGAGGACTTAGCGGGGTCGAGATTGCGGCTCAGATGGCATCATTTTCAAAAGAGTTTTACCGCAAAAATAATTTTATATGCAGAAAATTAAACATAGTTCTTGTAAATGCAAACAAACATGTACTTTACGGACTTGATGAAGTTCTCGTTAAAAAAACCGATAGAAGATTAAAAGAGCTAGAAATTACAATTAAAAATGATAGAAAAGTTGTCGAGATTACCCAAAACAGCGTTACGCTGAGCTGTGGTGAGGTAATGCACATGGACTTTATGATATTTACGGGCGGTATAGAGCCAAACGCTCTTGTGCACAATCTTACACTTGAAAAAAACAGAGCGGGTTATATTGTCTCAAACGCCTATTTGCAGGCTGTGGAGTATAGCGATGTTTTTGCAATCGGCGACTGCACGACTATATTTTATGATGGTAAAGTTGTGGCTCCAACAGCTGATACAGCTGAGCAGATGGCAGATATTTGCGCTAAAAATATAACCAATCTCATAGCTTCCAAGCCTCTTATCGCGCATAAAATAAAGTCTCGCGGCATTTTAATTGCACTTGGCAGACGGTATGCGGTTGCTAAAATATTCGGTATTTATGTAAGCGGTTATTTTGCATATATAATGAAAAAAAGCGTAGAAAAAATTTATGAAAAAAAATTGGAAATCCGCTCAAGAAGAGGATGCAAAAAGATATTTTGCAGTTAAATTGGCTATAATCTTCTTATGAATTTACTATCTGCAAAAAATTTATCACACACTTTTGATTATCAGCTCTTTTGCGACATTTCGCTTGATCTTCAAGAGAACGATTCAATCGCAATCATTGGAGTAAGCGGAAGCGGAAAATCAACACTGCTTAACATTCTCTCTACACTTTTAACGCCTGATGAGGGCACTGTATCAATTTTTGGCGAAGATGTAGCAAAGATGAGCAAAAAAAAGCTCTCGCAGATAAAAAGAGATGAGATTGGGCTTGTTTTTCAGTCGCACTACCTTTTTAAAGGTTTTACATGTATAGAAAATCTTGAAGTTGCTGCCATCCTCTCAAACCAAGAGGTAGATAAAGAGCTTTTAAAAAGATTGAAAATAGATGAGACGGTAAATCAAAAAGTGACTGAACTCTCAGGCGGACAGCAACAAAGAGTCTCTATTGCCAGAGTTCTTACCAAGCGTCCTCGTCTGCTTTTTGTTGATGAACCGACAGGCAATCTCGATAAATCAACCGCAAGCGAGGTTATGGATATTTTTTTTGAGTACATTGCTAAACAGAGCGCAGGTATGATTTTGGTAACTCATGATGAAGAACTTGCACACAGATGTCATAAAGTTTATAAACTTACAAACAAAGAGTTAGTAAGAGTTAACTGATTTTTAAAGAGGAATTTTCTGATGGGCTGGACTGAGGTTTTTAGTGAAACTTACATAGTTGGGTTTATTCTTCTTTTTTTTAGATTTGGCGCGCTTTTTATGGCGGTGCCGATATTTTCCCACAACAGCATTCCCGCTAGCACAAAAGCGGCAATGGCGTTTTTTTTCACTATCGTTTTTTATCCATCTATGCCGCCTCTTGATATTCCCATTACGACTCCGAGCATAGTTTTGGCAATTCTTAGCGAACTTCTTTTTGGTCTTGCAATAGGGACGATTTTACAGCTTGCTTTTAATGTTATAACATTTGCCGGCGGGCAGATTTCATTTATGATGGGATTTTCCATGGCAAGTGCAATTGACCCGCAGTCCGGCATATCAATGCCGATTATCTCGCAGTTTTTATCATTAATGGCGCTCATGATACTCTTTGCAGTGGATTTGCACCACTGGATGCTGCTATTTATCGACGGCTCTTTGCAAAATATACCCCTTGGCGGATTTATAATGAGTGAAAATCTTTTCAACTATATCATCAAAGCAACATCAAATATGTTTTTGGTAGGTTTTATGATTGCATTCCCTATAATTGCGCTCTCATGGCTGGCTGATGTTATCTTTGGAATGCTTATGAAAACTATGCCTCAATTTAATCTTCTTGTAATTGGTTTTCCAATAAAAATCATGGTCTCTTTTGTCGTATTAATCGCAACAATTAGTGCAATTATGCTGATTTTAAAAGGGCAGATGCTAGAGGCATTTAACTATTTAGAGATGTTTTTTTAGTTTTTTTTGCTACAATAATGTCAAAAGAGCCCCCGAAGGGAAAGCGTAATGAAAATATTACTTCTAAACAACAATCCGGTAGTTAATAAATTAGTAACTTTGAGTGTACAAAAAACCTCAGACGAGTTGAGTACGGCAGGCAGTATAGAGGCTATAGAGCCCCAAAACTATGATGTTTTAATTATTGATGATGCTCTTTATAGTGAAGATGCAATGGCAGAGATAAAGAGTAAAATCACATACAAAGAATCGCTCTATATATGTGCAAAAGACGCTAAAACTGTGGATGGATTTAGTAAAACGCTAAGAAAACCTTTTCTTCCTACAGACCTTGTTGAGACGCTTATATCTTTATCAAAAATGGTTGATACGGTTGAGCTTGAAAAAGTGAGTGAAACTCAGGATTTTTGTGAGTTAGATGAGCCATATGGAAAGTCTGACACGTTTGATGAGATAGACGACTTTGAGAGTTTTGAAAGTTTGGATGAACTTGAAGATTTGGATGAACTCGATGAAAAGGCGGATGAAGAGCCTGAGTTGGATGAGTTTGAAGAGAGTAAAGATGATGAAGGATTTGAAGAATTAGATAACTTAGAAGATGATGAGTCTGCGATAGATGGAATACTTGATAAAGAGGAGCTTCAAGAGGTTCAAAATCTTTTAGAAGAGACTGAAATGGATGATTTGGGCTTAGAAGATGAAGAGCTTGGTGAAGATTTCAATTTTGATGAGAGTAGTTTGGAACTTGAAGACCTTGAAGAGACAAACGAACAAGAGAGCGAAGCGGAAGAGACTTTAGAAGAAGAGATGAGCTTTAGTGAGCTTGAAGAAGAGAGCGTAAAAGAAGAAGATAAGAGCGAAGAAGAGTTAGGTTTAGATGATAGCGACTTGGCGTTTGATGAAGATTTAGAACTTGATGAAAGTGCAGAGCTCGGTGATGACTTAGAACTTGATGAAGATACAGAGTTTGGCAATGATGAAGATTTCGAGAAAGTTTTAGAAAAACAAAAAGCCCAAGAAGAGAGCACTGATGAGCTTGAAGATTTGGCATCTCAGATAGAGAGTGCAGTTCAATCACTTAGTGATGAAGATTTGCAGACGGAAGTTGATGAAGATTTGCTACTGAACATCGGCTCACTTACAAGCAGGGATTTAAAACTTGCAATCGGTGAAGAGGTTCCTGAAGAAGAGATAGACGAAGAAGAGTTTGAAGAGTTCCAAGAAATCGATGAGGCAGAAGAGCAGCCTGATGAAGATGAATTTATTCAAGAGGATGAGCAAGTTTCAGCAGTCACAAACAAAAAAGAGCAGGAGAGTGGCAATGAAGGCGTTGAGGCGCTTAAAAAACTTCTAAAAGCGCTCTCAAACGAAGATGTCGCTGCATCGTTAAAAGGGATGAAGATAACTATCAACATAACACTAGGTGACAAGTAGTGAATCATAAAACAGGAGCTATTTTAGTTCTCTCAGGTCCTAGCGGGGCTGGGAAGAGCTCTTTATTAAATGAAGTAATCAATGACATAGGTGAGTGCTATTTCTCGATATCAACAACTACTCGTCCCATAAGAAATGGCGAAATCGACGGTGTTCACTACCATTTTGTAAGTGAGGCCGAGTTTAAAAAAGATATCGATGAAGATTTTTTCTTAGAATATGCATTTGTTCACGGCAATTATTACGGAACATCGATTAAACCTGTAAAAGAGGCGCTAAATGCCGGCAAACTGGTTCTTTTTGATATCGATGTACAGGGAAATGCAGTAGTAACAAACAGACTTGGCGACATAACTACATCTGTTTTTATTACGCCGCCAACGCTCTCGGAGCTCAAAAATCGTCTCGAATCTAGAAAAACAGATTCCAAAGAGGTGATTGACCGCCGTGTTGAGATGGCAAAAAAAGAGATTCAAAGAATAAGTGAGTATGATTTTTTAATAGTAAATGACAACTTGCAAGAAGCCGCAAAAACACTAAGAGTTATAGCAAATGCGGCTAGAGTTAAAATTCCCGGTAATGAAATAAATGATTTTGTCAGAAGCTGGGAAGATATATAGCAATAAGAGAATAAAATAGTTATCATAAGAGAAGTTACAGCTAGTTTGGCTATAATTTCTGACTTTAATTTAATAAAAGAGGAATGAGATGATGAGTATGCCGAGCGGAATGGAGTTATTATTAATTTTTGGAATTGTTGTATTATTGTTTGGTGCAAAAAAAATACCTGATTTAGCTAAAGGTCTCGGACAAGGCATAAAAAACTTTAAGAAAGAGATGAAAAATGATGATGAAACAGAGACTAAGGTCGCATCATCTGAGGCTCCTAAAAAAGTAGAAGCTGATAAAGAGAGCAGTTCAAAAGAAGCTCCAAAAACAACAGAACAAGCGTAACTTTTGAAACAACGAGTATCGGCGCTTTTGCGCGAAAAGTTTGGTCGTGAAGTTGTTTTAGAAAAGCCACGTGACCGTTCTTTTGGTCACTTTGCAACCCCTATTGCTTTCTCATTAGCAAAGGAGCTCAAAGAGTCTCCTATGAAAATCGCCGATGAGCTTGCATCCTCTTTCCATGAATCTGAAATATTTAGCAGTGTTGACCCGGTAAAAGGTTATCTCAATTTTCGCCTTAGTGAAAATTTCCTAAACGAATACGGTGCATGGGCGCTTCAAAATCCAGCAGAGTTTGCAAAGCAAGAGAAAAAAGAGAAGATTCTCTTAGAATTTGTAAGCGCAAATCCGACGGGCCCGCTTCATATCGGACATGCAAGAGGCGCAGTTTACGGAGACACTCTCTATAGATTGGCGAAGCATCTAGGCTATGATATTACAGCTGAGTATTATGTAAATGATGCCGGAAATCAGATAGATTTGCTTGGTCTTTCCATTCAGCTTTACGGGCGTGAAAATATACTCAAAGAGAGTGTTGAGTATCCGCAGAGTTACTATCGCGGCGAATATCTTGCACCTTTGGCTCAAAAAGCCGTTGAGAAGTTCGGTATAGAGATTTTGAGCGATGAATCTCGCCAAAAAGAGCTTGCACTTTGGGCAAAAGACGGCGTTATGGAGATAATCAAAAAAGATTTGGCAGACACAAACATCTTTTTTGACACTTTTGTTTATGAATCATCCCTTTACGATGACTGGGAGAGAGTTATGGCAAAGATGGGCGATGGCGTCTATAAAAAAGAAGAAAAACTATTTATAGCATCATCCCAAAAGGGCGATGATGCCGATAGAGTAGTAGTTCGTGAAGATGGACGTCCTACTTATCTTGCAGGCGATATAGTCTACCATAATCAAAAATTTGAGCGCGGATATGAGCACTATATAAATATCTGGGGAGCCGACCACCACGGATATATTGCCAGAGTAAAAGCTGCTGTTGAGTTTTTGGGTTATGATAGCTCAAAGCTTGAAGTGCTACTCTCTCAAATGGTGAGTCTCTTAAAAGACGGTGAGCCTTATAAGATGAGCAAGCGAGCAGGCAACGTCATTCTTATGAGTGATATCGTAGAAGAGATTGGCTCTGATGCGTTGAGATTTATTTTTGCTTCAAAAAAGAGCGACACCGCCTTAGAGTTTGATTTGGCTGAGTTTAAAAAGCAGGATAGTTCAAACCCTATTTTTTACATTCAGTATGCACATGCTAGAATAAAAACTATCATCTCAAAGAGCGATTTGAGCGAAGATGAGATAATGTCTGCAAGTCTGAAAAATTTAGAAGAAGCGGCAGATATGTTGATGTTTGACGCGCTTTTGTTGCCAGAAATAGTCGATGACGCATTTTCTACAAGACAGGTTCAAAAGCTGCCTGAGTATCTAAAGTCGCTTGCGGCTTCGCTTCATAAATTTTACTACGACTGTAGAATTATAGGAACTGAGGATGAGGCAAAACTTCTCAAGCTTCTTATGCTGGTGGCACTCTCTTTAAAAACGGGACTCTCACTTATGGGGATTGAGGCAAAAGATTATATGAGCAAAGAAGAGGAGTAATTTACTCTTCTATCTCAAGTTCTGGGTAAAGCTTTAAAACTTCATCCAGCTGCTCTTTTGTAACCTGTATCAAAATTGGTTTTTTTTCACTATCCAGCCAAGATGCTATCTTTTTAATATCCAAGAGGCTCATAGATGTGCATCCTGCGGTCGGCGCACCTTTTGATTTTTCTACATGTATAAATATGCAAGAACCAGCCTCTCTTTTCTGCTCTTTGTTATGCCCTACTACGATTCCAAGTTCATATTGAGCATCTTCTCTTCTCATCTCTTCAAAACTCTTAGGTAAAACCTCAGGTTTTTTTATAATCTGATTGTAAAATTGTGAGTTAGAGTCATCAACGCAGATCAGATCTTTTGTTGCATGAAGATAGGGCATATTAAACTCTGACTCTTTTTCATAGCCAAAAACGGCATCAAGCGTAAAGACTCCAATTGTCGCTTTTTTGTCTCCCTCTCTCTTTATCGGAGCATCAGTAGTGCGCGAAAGCTCCATTTTACCGAGCCCAAAGCCTAGACCGTTATAACCAAGGTTTACTTCTATGGGACCGATAATTTTTTTATCATCTTCAAAAAAGTAAAGAATTGCCCCACTTGAGTTATAGCCCTCACCGACTACCAAAACCGTCTGCTGGGCGGCTAAGAGAAACATTTGACAAATTGTAATAATTAAGAAACTTTTTACCATAAAGTATGTTACTATTACCAAAATATGAAACAGTTTAATTTTTGAAAAATGGAAAAAGGTTTATGGGTATTAATATAAGAAAAGCTACTAGCACTGACGCACCGTTCTTGGCACAGATGATTTTGCAGAGTACTAGAGCTGACAAGAAAATCGGCATATATGATTTGATTTTTAAAACAATGAGTGATGAACAGATTTTAAAAAATTTAGAAAAACTTACAAATACAACAGCAAAATCAAACTGCCACTATAGTAACTTTTTAATAGCTGAGATTGATGGCAAAAGTGTGGGTTCGCTTGCAAGCTATGAGCCGAGACTGGTTACAAGAGAGACTTTTTTAGCCGCATTAGAGGAGATTGGAGTAAATGGCGAAGAGAGCGAATATTTTGGGCTCATGGATATTTGCGGCTTTGCGCTAAACAGCAGAACACTTGTTTTTGACTACATGGAGGAGCTAGAGGGTTTTATGGATGTTGGAATTCTAAAAGCGCTTATGCACAAAAGCCTCCTAAACGCAAGGCTAAAGGGTTACCGTATCGCGCAAACAATCGTTGAGATAGGCTCTTTGGAGACTTTGCTTTATTACAAAAAACTTGGATTTAAAGAGGTCAAACAAAAAGAGTGTGACCCCTATAAAGAGATTTTTGGCAGACCGGGGTTGGTTCTGCTGTCTATAGAGTTTTGATAGGTTTAACATAGAACTCTCCGCGCTCTCTCTTCTCCCATCCCTGCTTGCTATCGCTGTAGCGCTCTATACAAAGAATGTTATGCTCTCGCTTTTTGGCGGTATAGTGTTGGGCGCTTTTATTTTAAATGATTTTGTCTTTTTATCATCAACCGAGTCGATTTTTTTACTCTCAAAATCTCTCTTAAGTGAAGCTTGGATTTTAAAGACGCTTGCATTTGCCGTAATGGTAGGAAGCATAATGTCTGTTATTGAGAAGTCTGGCGGAATTGAGGGCTTTGTAGATTTTATGCAACATAGGCTCTCTTTGGTAAACTCTCCGCGAGCGGCACTGATGCTTAGTTATGTAATCGGGCTATTTATTTTTATAGAATCCACAATCACCTCTCTAATCGCGGGTGCGGTCGGCAAGCCCTTTTGCAATAAATACAAGATACCTAGCGCGAAGCTCGCTTTTGTTTGCGACTCAACTGCTGCTCCTGTTAGCTCGCTTATCATCATAAACGGATGGGGAGCGCTTCTTCTTGGACTTATTACGACTCAGATATCGCTTGGCGTTGTAAAAGTTGATGCAATGGATATTTTAATAGAGTCGGTTTTATACAATTTTTATTCTATGGCAGCGCTCTTCGTTACCTTTTTGTTTATATGGTTCAACATAGATATAGGTGCAATGAAACGTGCAAAGCATATGCCCAAAAATGAAGAGGTTATAAGCCCGAAGAGTGCTAGCATGTACTATATGGTAGCCCCGATTATCTTGATGATTATTTTGGTTTTTGTTTTTTTATATATAACCGGTGATGGAGATATGCTAAAGGGAAGCGGTTCTAGTTCTATCTTTTATACAATGCTAACGACACTTCTATTTACTCTTTTTTATTTTGTAGGCACAAAAAATATGAGCCTAAAAGAGTGGAGCGAAGCAGCACTTAAAGGGGCAATAAAACTAGTGCCTATTGCATTTATACTTCTTCTTGCTTTTGGCATAGGAGATATGACAACTCAATTGAAAACAGGGCATTATCTTGCCTCTTTGATGGATGAAAATCTAAGCGTTTATCTTTTGGCGGCTGTTATATTTTTTATCGCTTCGCTTATTTCGCTCTCAACCGGCACAAGCTGGGGTACGTTTAGCATAATGATTCCTATTGCAATTCCTATGGCGGCGGCAATGGATGCTAACATGGCGCTGTGTATCGGTGCTGCTATCTCTGGAGGAGTCTTTGGAGACCACTCTTCGCCGATTTCAGATACGACTATCATAGCTGCCATGGCGAGTGATTGCGACCTTGTAGAACATACAAACACTCAGATGCCCTACGCTCTTATAAGCTGGGGCATTGCTTTTGTGCTGTTTTTGCTGTTTGGATTAGTTTCCTAAAGCCACGTTTATAGAGTATTTCATATCTTCGTCAAGATTTTCCATACCGCTTAGCATCCATCTCAGGTAGGCAGCATCGCTTGCGGCTACCTCTTGGAGTGTTTTGCCTTTGTATTTTCCGAAGTTAAAAGATTTTATCAAAATAGGCGTCGCGGTCAAATCAACCATCTTCTCAACCGGATTTTCGTTTGGAAATTGCGCCAAAACAAGCTCTTTTAACTTGCTAAGAAACAGTTTTAAAACCAATACGTCACCAATTGCGTCATGAGCTTTTACTACTATTTTTAACTCATCAGCTTCTTGAAGCTCATCTTTGTAGAGCCCCATTTTATAGCGGAAGTACTGCAGCCTGTGAGCTTCTTCGTCCGGAAGAAGATGTTTTGCGACTCTAAGGGTGTCGATAACTTTCATCTGCGTTTTAAAACCCTCTTTCTCAAGCATTGCTATATCAAAAGGGGCGTTATGTATGATGATGTAGTTCTCGTTTGTGTTTAGCTCTTGAAGCCTTTTAAACGACGGACTCTCTTTACATGTAGATTTTCCCTCAAGCATATCCGGAGTGATTCCGTGAACTTCCATCGCGGCAAAGTTTATTGGAACGTCGGTGCTGAAAAATTCATTTTGAACTTCAATCTCTTTTGCGCCTAAAACCATAAAGCCAAGCTGAATAACCCTGTCTCTATCACCTGTTCCCGTTGTTTCCGTATCTAAAAGAATATATTTTTTTGCCAAATTACTTCCTTGGGCGTTTTAAAAGAGAAAACAGTCTAACATATATTCCCTTTGTGCATGCAAATACTCAGGACTTAGCTCTATTTTTATGCTCTCAGGGCCGATTTTATAGCTACAAAACTGGACAAATTTAAGCTGTATCTTATCGCCTTGAAACTCAAAATTTCTGATAGCCAGAGGTTCGTTTAGCTCTTCGAGGAGGTCTTGAATATAGTTTATTGATGCTTCTGAGGGCTGAAGATTTAGAAGTTTGTAAAATATGGGAATTTTTATCTCCATCTCGAGCTCTTCATCCAAAGAAATATGAGTATTGTATATGCCGCGTGCAAGCTTTAGCGCATCTAGACTTAGCGGCTCTGCGAGAAGATTCTTTTTTATTATTTCATCTGGATTCATAACTACCATATTATAGGGATAACCATTAAAAGTATATAAAAGTTATTGTAATATACTGCGATTAAATAATTTTTGAGGTATCTTAAATGAAGAGATTTTTTTTATCGGCTTTTCTTCTTCCCATCTGCCTCTTGGCACTAAAAATAGAGCAAACACCAATAGAGTTTTCTAATGTAAGAGTTGAGCTTACAAAAGAGTATATAAAAACACACTACAACCTTGATGTAAAAGATATCAAGATAGTTCCTAAAATTATTGTGGTGCATCATACTGCAGTAGATGATTTTGCGGATTCACTTTCGCGCTTCAAAGCCCAAGCTCTGCCGAGCGATAGACCAGACATAAAAGGGGGCGGCGCGCTTAACGTGTCGACTCACTTTATGGTTGAGCGTGATGGGACTATTCATCAACTCATGCCGCTTGATTTTATGGCAAGACACGTCATAGGGTTGAACTACAGCTCTATAGGCATAGAAAATGTCGGTGGGCAAAACTCTAAGGACAACCTCACAAAAGAGCAGCTGAAAGCAAATATAGAGCTTATAAAGAGGCTAAAAAAAGAGTTTGAAACAATAGAGTACGTCATAGGTCATTACGAGTACAGATGCTTTGAAAATAGCCCGCTTTGGCTTGAGAAAAATGATGGGTACAGAACATTCAAGGATGACCCTTCGGTGCGATTTATGAATGAGTTACGAGCAAATATTGAGGGCTTTAAAGGCGCACCTTGCGCAAATGAGACAAATGATTAACTCTCCCATCATCTACATCTTATCACTTGCACTTTTAGTAGCGTTTATAACTCTAGCAGAGCAAAAAACCAGACTTAAAATATTTAAGTTTATTCCTGCCGTCGTGATGATATATATAGTCAGTATGATTTTGGCTTCGGTGGGCGCGTTTGAGCAAAACGAAGCAATAGATGACATATACTCAAACGCAAAAAAGAACCTGCTTCCAGCCATGCTTTTTTTGATTCTGCTGCAGATGGACTTTAGACACTTTGCCAAGCTTGGAAGATCCCTGCTTATTTCATATATTCTAGCACTTTTTTCTCTCTCTTTGGGCTTTGTGATTGTATCTTCTGTTTTTAATTTCGGCACCGATATGGCATCTGCTTTTGGGGCGCTTGCGGGGAGTTGGATGGGCGGCGTTGCAAACATGATAGCGGTAGGTTCAGCTCTGAATGTCTCTCAGGAGGCGTTTGGATACGCGCTGATAGTTGATAGCGTAAACTATACTCTCTGGATAATGTTTTTGCTTTTTTTAGTCCCGTTTGCGCCTTGGTTTAACAACTTCACAAAGAGCGGGGAGATGATTGCAAATATTGGCGATATAGGGTGTGCCTGCACGATAGGGGCAAAGAGGTATTATCTTTTGATATTTTTGTCTATTTTGGTAGCTTTTGCCGTAAATGGCGCCGCTTCTTTAGGATTTATTTTTCTAAATTACACTACAACAACCGTGCTTCTTGCCACAATGCTCGGCGTTGCAGGCTCGTTTACAAGGCTAAAGCAGATAAACGGCTCAAGCGAAGTGGCAACATCTATGCTCTACATCTTAGTAGCGCTCATCGGCTCAAAGGCGCTGTTTGAGAACTTCAGCAATGTCGGAGTTTATGTCTTTGCAGGATTTTGTATCTTAGTTATTCATGCGATTATTATGGTTGCGGGTGCGAAGATATTCAGACTTGATCTCTTTAGCATTGCCATAGCTTCACTCTCAAACATCGGCGGAGTTGCCTCTGCCTCGATTCTTGCCGCAGCGTACAACAAATCTCTTGTAGGGGTTGGTGTTTTGATGGCGATTATGGGGTATCTGATAGGAACTTTCGGAGGTTTGGCTGTGGGCAATGTTTTAGTTTGGATGGCGGGGTAAAAACTAAAAAGAAAAATAGTTGAAAGATTAATCTAAGCTATATTACTATAAAATATTACGGAAAATATTAAGGAGTATATTGTGGTATCATATGCAACAAACGAACTTATATCGTCATCTGATTTTGCCAAAAAATTTGGCTCATATCTTGGGCAGATTAGAGAACATGCGGTAGAAAAATTGGCGATTTTAAAAAACAACAAAGTTGAAGCAGTGCTTATCTCTAAAGATGAGTATGAAAAAATGGCAGAAGCGATGAAAATTGTAGAAGCAAACGAAACAATAAAATCTATTCAAGCAGGACTTGAAGATGTGAAATCAGGCAGGGTTCAACCAATAGAAAAACTTTGGAGTGAGCTTGATAATTGAGTACAGCGACAACTTTTTAAAAGAGGCAAAATCATTATCTAAAAAGTTTAAACTTTTAAAGTCAGATTTGAGGTCTGCTATAGATGAGATAGAATCCTCAAAAGATTTTGGAGTTCATCTGGGATTTAACCTTTTTAAAAAAAGAGTCAAAAACTCATCTATCCCGACAGGCAAGAGCGGCGGTTTTAGAATCATCATCTATCAGCAACTTGAAAACAAGTTAGTCTTAATATCAATCTTTTCCAAAACTGATAAAGAAAATTTGAGCGATAATGAACTCTCTATGGCATTAAATAAATTTTTGCAACAATAGTAATTGGTAAAAAAATGAAACTATGACCTGCTTTTTTTAAGTTTTTGAAATAAAAGCATTATTTAGTTCTTTGATTATGGTGTCTATTTCTGCTTTGTCCTTGCTACTATATGCCATAACAGCGCCGCTTGATATTGCAAGATTCACTGAATATTTAGGTTTAGTAAACAACAATAACACTCCAGGTATAAAAAAGAGTATTGTCCATAGTGCAAGAAATTGTATATCATCGATTGTTAAAAGTATCCCAATTATTATTAAAATAACTCCAACTGGCAATGATGATGCATTTGTTGTCTTGTTAACACTAGTAATGTTAGACAACACATAAGTGATGCCTCCAATCATAAACCTTTTGTCAGTTATTTTCACTGACCCTTTTTCATAAAAAACTTTTTCTTCCACTTTACTTTCCTTTTTTAAGTTTAAATTTGATTTTTTAACCATTATTCTTTATACTCAATGTCAATTTTTCTTGTAAAAAATTGACAAGCTGTTCTCCTTTGTTTTTAAATTTTGGGTTTTCAGCAATTTGTTTTTTTATAAAATTCATTGTATAGTCAATATGTTGTGGGTTTTTTTGTAAATAGTTTACTATTTTATTTTTGTTATGTTCAATTATTGCATCTTTCGTACTGCTAAAAATAATTTTTATTGATGTGCTGATAATCTTTTGCACACTCCATTTTATTATTCCGGCATTTAGTTGATATGAATTATTTAAATATGTAGTATTTTGCAAACTCATTTCAAACAACAGAGTTGCCAATAGTAAAATTTTTAACTTTCTTCTCATTTTATATACTCTTTATTTGCCTATAAGGAATTTGACTTTTGGATAAATAACCTCATAGTTATATTTTTCAACAACCATTAGCCAACTAATAAATTTTATATAATTTGCTCCAATAGTATCAGCTGAATTATTTAGCATAAGATATGGTTTTAAAACATCTCTTTTTTGGCTTATAGAATAAGGATAATAAATTAAAAAACTAATTATTATTGCTTTGAATGTAGTTTTAGTTATTATCTGAAATGTCATTGAAAAATTTGTCATTGGTACTAGTAAAAATACAAATGCAGCTATTAAAGATACAAAATTTAACATGCCAGCTAAAATAGACATACCAATAGCAAATGGCGGAATATATAGGTGTTTAATAGCATCATCTCCTTTTTGCTTGTGCTCTTTAGAGTCTAGCTCATCTTTAGTCAACAAGTACTGAGATAATTTTTTTTCTTTAAAATATGGACGATAAAAATTGTTATAAAAGTTATCTGTATTTTGATTTTTAATCATTGAAAATAAAATACTTCCATATTTGTTTCCATGCTTTTTGGTCATGTCTTTTTTAAAGTATTCTATAAATTGATTATAGTTCAATCCAAATACAAATCTTTTGCCAGACTGTTTTTCAAGTTCATTCAAAAGTTCATTTTTAGCTTTGTTCAACTCTATATTGATTTTTTTAGTATATGCATCGACATAACTTTGCTTTGAATAATTAAAATCTTTGTTTACAAGCAAACCCTTTTTGTGCAGTTCTTTAATAACTTTATTTTTAGTTATTGGATGCTTATAAAATTCTAGCTGTGATAAGTTGCTTGGCAATCCGTTAGTTGTTTCATGCCATTTTTTATCTGCTTCTTCAATCATAAGATTGCGTACAGAATCATTTGTAGGATTTTTTTTATTTTTTGGCAACCATCTTTCAGGTTCTATGTATTTACCAAAATTTCTATGCATACTCTCTTTATACTGTCGTTGAGCTCTTTCTATTTTTGAATATTTGAAATACCTATCCAATTGACTTTTAGTTTGTTGCACTTTTTCATTGCTAGGAATTCTACTGTTTTTATATTTGATAACTGCATTATTATATTCTTTATATTGACCTCGTAAGTTTGTTTCAAAGTCTTGATATTGTGCATTTGTCAAATCCTGATTATAAAGTCTACTAAATTCTAAATTTATTTTTTTACTATTATCAATATAGCTATTATACAAGTCAACAATGTCTTGTGCTTTTGTTGTAAATGCCATTTTCGATTCTCTATAATCATTCATATTGTATTGTTTAATAAACATATCCACAAAGATATTTGAACCACTGTTTATTAATTTATCAGTTAATGATTTATCTACTAAAGTTAATAAAAACATATTGGATATAATTATTTTATCTTCTATGTTTAAACTTTTAAGTCGTTCTTTTGGAATAAATGTTTCATAGCCCATGTTTTGATTTAATAGTCCATATTTAAAAGCTGATACATAATATGAAGAGTATCTCTTGTCTTTGTTTTGCTCAATAATTTCATCCATAGCCATTACTAAAAGTGCTTGAAATCCAAGAAAAGAAATTAACATAAAACTTAGCGTAGTGATTGTCATTAACATAGCACTTAAATTAATAAATTTTTTTATTAACAAGTAAAATACGGGGGTTAATAACAATGTAATTCCAATGGCACTGACTCTATGCCCCATTGTCTCAATATTTTCAAAGTCTTCAACATTAATGTCCGCACTTGTGACAACATCTATCAAATGACCGTTATAATATACTTCAACTATTAAATATATAACTTTTAAACTAATAATAAATACAAGAAAATAAATACTGTATTTTGGTAATTTCAATTTATAGACCTTGACTAAAATCTATATAATTGTTTTGTTCTTTTGGTATCTCTTCTGTTTTATAGGAAGATTTTTTTTCAATTCGTTTTCCTATTATTTTGATGCTTTCTATAACTTGTTTATCGCTAGTAGTATCACTTTCGTTAAATGAGATCTCTGCTACTTGGAAGCTTGTATAAATTCCTTCTTTGTTTTTATACCTTCCTGTGCGGTAAATTTCAGCGGTATTCGTTAGGGCATATTTCATGTCCACATCTTTTGGTAGATTTACAATTGAATATTTTGGGAGTCTTAGTTGTGCGGAAGTATTTTTAAGTTTATAATAAAGCTCTTGATTGTCTTGAGCTATATTTCTTATTAACATTTCATTTTTATCGATATTTTCTCTATCTTTGAATGTCCATTCAATGATGTCATCTTCATACTCTGGATCATAACCTTTTACTATAAAAGTATAATCCTTAAATAATGACGAGTATTCAGGGTGTCCAATTGTAAAGTCCAATACACTAATTCTTACATGTAATTCATCAGTATATGGCTGTTCTTCAAAGATGATAGTTTCTTTTTTTACATTTAATACTTTATCTTCATTAGTAAACTTTGTCACAAATGGAACTAACTTCTTTTGATTTTTTGATGCAATATGAATTAAGGAAGGGTGTTTTGGTGTATCTGGCATAGCACCGATAAGTAACCCAATTAAATCACTTTTAGCATTTTTACTAAGCTTTGGCATGTATCTGGCTGTATTTAATATTGTCAAATTTTCTATTTGTAATGGCTTTTTTAAAGTGATTATATAATAAGGTGCATGCTCATCATCAAATATAAATTGTTTACTTTTAAGCTTGCCATACAGTGACACATCTTCAACAATACATTTTGTATCAATTATAATATCTGGATATATTTTAGAGATTAATGGCTTCGGTATGCTTAGTTCTTGTCCATATAGTTTAATTGTACGATTTATGTTTTGATTTTCTTCTGTTAATTGAGTTGGATTTGGTTCTGGAGTTTTGTTTTGACATCCCAAAAAAAACAATGCGACTATTGATACCAATACAATATTTTTGTATATCAAATCAACTTCCTTTTTTATTAACTATTCATATTAGCATTAACAAATTCTTACAAAAAACTGATAATTTAAAAATAAATCAAATTTATAAAAAGCCTTTTCTTGCAAAATAAATATTGTAATTTTTTACCAATACACAACAGTACTGCATAAAAACTTTTTATATACGTGAGTATTCTACCAAGCATGCTATCAAATATATCTTTACACTAAACTTACACTAAACTTAATGGACATATTGTATTAGCAATTTTATATCGAAAATTAATTGAGTATGCTTTAATTTAAGCGAAGTTTATTTTTATTCTTTATAGTTTTAGGCTTGCAAATACTAAGCAACAAAGATATAATGAATAAAATTATTTACAAGGTTAAACTGATGTTTGGAATTTTTGAAAATAAAAAAAAACTTTTAAAGAAAATTAATACGACTGACTATAATGAATTAATTTCATTTATTGAGAATATTAAAGTTTGGCTTCAAAAAGAAGAAGATGCGCGAGTTGTTATAAATAAAATTAATGCGTTAGAAATAAATTTTTTTACATTATTTCAAAAGCAAAAGCAAAGCATGAACTTAGCAGAATCTATAAAAACCAATATTAAAACTATCAAAATTCTTAAAACTAGTTATGGTAACACAGGATTAAGCATGGTTGATTTGGCAATTAATGTAAATCAACTAACAGATGACCAAATTATGGAAGAAGTTGATAAAGGACATTATAATTTTGAATTTCAAAAATTTTTAGAATCTATTATTGAAAAACTATATCAAGAAACCAAGCAACAATTAGAACAATATTATTTCAATATTCCTTTAGATGAAAACTTAATTGAAGATATAAAGGTAAATAATTTTACAGAAGATAATGTAATAAAAAAGAAATTACACATAATTTTTCAAGATAAAGTTATTAATGAACCAAGTGCAGAAGCGATGGCAGTATCTATTAAATTATATTTAATTTTTAAAATTATTCCTTTTACTAATGAGGCAGCAAAAAAAATATTATATAGCAATAAGATAAAGGATGCCTCTGTATTAAAAGTTATTATATCAAGAATTACACCGAATGATTGTTTTAGATATTTTAAGCAAGTTGAAATTATAGAGTTTTTTGAAATAATTAAACAAAATTTCATTAATCCAGAGTCAAATTTAATAGAAGATGAGCTTTTAAAATTAGCGTTTCTCGCAAACCCTCTTTCAGATGAAGATATCGTAAATCACAAAGATTTCATAAATAAAATAATTAATAAACATTGGAATAATGATGATGTTTTATATACTATAATTAATATAAATAATATAGAAAGTATTTTATCAAATATAGAAATTCGTGAGATAATGACAAATATAAGGAATATAGAACATAACAAAACTATAAGTAATAAACTTGATTATCAAGAAGAAGAGCTACAAAAGGTTAATGAAAAATATGAGAAAAGATTAAATGATATAACTAAAGTGCAAGAAGAGCAATTAAAAGAACAAAACAAAAAAATAGATACTTTAAAACTTGACACTATTAGAGCAGCGGCTACTGCTAACAGCGCAAGTAATATAGCTAAAGAAGCTTATATAAATTCAAAATAGAGACCGTACAAAGCGGGTTGGAATTTCATTGTTACTAATATATACTATGGTTAAGAAAAAAGTGAGAATTAATGAACCTAAACACTAACGAATCCCAAACCATCGAATTCAAACAGCTTTGGAAGGACGACTATATCAAAACCATCAGTGCATTTGCAAACAGTGACGGCGGAAAATTATATGTCGGTGTTGATGATAACGGCGAGATAGTGGGAATAGAAAATGCCAAAAAACTCCTTGAAGATATCCCAAACAAAGTAAGAGACATCGTCGGTATTTTGGTAGATGTAAATCTACATGTAGAAAAAAATAGAGAGTATCTTGAGATTGTTACGCAGAGTTATCCATCGGCTATAAGCTATAAAGGCTCGTATTATTACAGAAGCGGAAGCAGCACTCAAGAGCTAAAAGGACTGGCATTAGAGCAGTTTTTGCTCAAAAAACAAGGTGTTCATTGGGATAGTGTAGTTGTGCCAAATGCGACTTTAAAAGACATAGATACAAGAAGTATAGAGCTGTTTATATCCAAGGTAACAAAAGCCAAAAGAATGGATGCAGATGACATTCCGCAAGATACGCTAGAGTTGCTTGACAAGTTAAGACTTGTCGAAAAAGGTGAGCTCAAAAGAGCGGGTGTGCTTCTTTTTGCCAAAGACCCTCAAAGATTTTTTACGGGGGCGTATACCAAAATAGCTTTTTTTGAAGATAGTGCGGATATTTTGTACCAAGATGTTTGCGAGGGAAGTTTGGTAGAACAAGCCAATAGAGTGGTTGACCTGCTTTTTACAAAATACCTAAAAGCTTTGATATCGTATGAGGGGATGCAAAGGGTTGAAGAGTTTGATTATGAGCCGAGTGCGTTAAGAGAGGTTATTTACAATGCGCTTGTTCACAAAGATTATAGCAGCGGTGTGCCTATTCAAATAGGAGTGTTTAAAGATAAGTTGTTTATCTATAACAGCGGGCAGTTGCCGGAACTGTGGACTATAGAAAACATTACTTCATCGCACCGTTCGCAACCGCATAATCCAGACATTGCCAATACTTTTTTTAAAATGGGATTCATAGAGTCTTGGGGCAGGGGCATAGAAAAAGTTATTAAGGCTTCAAAGGCATATAACGGGGTTGTTCCGATATTTACTTGGGATAACGGCTTAAATGTGGAGTTTAAGAGCAGATATCCAAAACAAAAAGATGAAAAGGTCGGAGAAAGTTCACCAAAAAGTTCACCAAAAAGTTCACCAAAAACCGAAGAAAAAATAATGGATATGATTAGTCAAGATAGCACTATTACAACCGAGAAAATGGCTGAAGCTTTAAATATATCCAAAAGAGCGATATTAAAACAGATATCAAAACTCAAAGAACAAGGTTTACTTCAAAGAGTGGGCGGGGCAAAGGGCGGACATTGGCTAATCAAATGAAAATAACAAAAATAGAAACAGAGATAAAACAGATAGAGCTAAAAACTCCATTTAAAACCGCGCTTCGCACAGCAACTCATGTAGAGTTTGTAAGAGTTCGCGTTGAAGATGAAAACGGGCATGTCGGTATCGGTGAAGCACCAGCTACAAAGGCTATTACGGGCGAAGACATAGAGATGATTTTAAGCTCAATTGAGAGCGTGAAAGAGCAATTTTTAAATCAAACATGTAGAAATTCTTTGTCGCTTTTGCATAGTGGGTGCGATATCGGCTCAAGTGCCAAAGCAGCGCTTGATATAGCGTTTGTATCTTTGGATGCAAAACAAAAAAACCGTAGTTTGGCAGAGCAGTTTTGCATAGAGGATTTTGCTCCCATAAAAACTGATATTACCATCAGTTTAAATGAGGCTGGCGTTATGTTAAGCGATGCAAAAAAAGCATACGCTGAGAAAAAAGAGATACTAAAAGTAAAAGTTGGCAGCGATATCTTACATGCGGTGGATGTTATAAGAAAAATCGCAAACTTTCTGCCGCAAGCGGAGATTTTAGTCGATGCAAATCAGGCATGGAGTTTTGAAGATTCGCTCTTTTTTGTAAACAACATGTTAGGTGTAAAGATAGAGCTTATAGAGCAGCCCGTTGTCGCTTCTGACTTGGAGAGTTTGAAAAAAATAACAGAGCTTTCACATATTCCAATACTTGCAGATGAAGTGGTTTTCACACTAATAGACGCTAAAAAAGTTATGGAATCAAAGAGTGCCAACATGATAAATATTAAGCTTATGAAGTGCGGCGGAGTTACAAAAGCGATAGAGATTTTGGAGTATGCAAGAGAGAAAAAAGTAACATGTATGCTCGGCTCTATGCTTGAGGGTCCATACTCCATAAACATTGCCTTGTATTTGGCGTTTGCCTATAGAGATGTTATAAAATATGTGGATTTGGACAGCCCGCTACTCTACAAAGAGCCACCGAGCGAGCTGGATTTTACTTTTAACGGCTGTGAGATTTTGCTTAAAAAGTGAACGATTGTTTTTTAAACACCTTAAACTCTGCTGCGGTTTTTTCATCTTGGAGCCCAAGAGATTCGACGGCCTTAGGATTTACCAAAAACCATCCAAGGGCTACATCTACCCTGTCGCCTTCTTGAAGTTTAAAGTCCCTTTTTACGGCTCTTTTTTCATTTGCCTGTATCATCGTATCTTTTACAATCTCCTCTGCCATCCACGGCATCGTCGGTTTGCCCTCTTTACCTATTATGCGCAGAAACAGCTCTTTTTCAAGTTCGGTTGTTTTTTCGCCTCTTGTTACGCTTATCTTCAAAACAGCTACGCGCGCAGGGTGCAGGAGAAGCGCGTGTGAGCTCCTGTTGTCGACGTTTACGATAAAGTGGTCTATGTTTTTTAGCAAAGAGATATCGACATATTTCGTGAGCATCTCGGAGTAGAGGTGCGCTCCTGCAAAACCGTGAAAAGAGTGCGTTTTAGTATCAATTATGGATGACGAGCTGCCGTCAATCTTTGGCATATGACAGCTTACGCAGTTTGCGCTGTTCATTTCGCCGTTTACGTTGGTGGAGCATAGGTTTAGACCGAATTTGTTGACGTTGTGAGAGTGGCATCCTATGCAGACGTTACCGTTTTTAAAGTTCTCATTCTCTTCAGTCTTGATTTTATGATACGGAGAGTCAAGAGTGCTTCTTCCTGAGCCGTAGTAGCTCTTTGGAGTTTTGCTAATCACGTTTGTGTTGCTCTGTTTATGCTCCTCGATTTTTTCGATACGGTGGCAGTATGCGCAGCTAATCGCCTCTTGATGAGTAGGATTTGATGCGTCAAACATGCCTTTTTCGCCTGCTTTTGTCATCTTGTCTAGATTATCCGCCGCAGGAGTGTGGCATTTGCCGCAGCTGTACTGCTCGGTTTTTGTCATGGCAACTTGTTTGTTCCATATCGCAGCGTGGATTGCATCTTTATCTGGCGTTGCATTTGCGTGCATTGAGGCGTAAAACTCATCATATATCTGCTCATGGCATTTTTGGCACTCGGCACTCGGCGCAAACTCATGAACGCCATCGTTTGCTCCAAGCCAGAGCGTTGTAAATAAAAGTATAAACAGTGTTTTCATAGTCATATCCTTGTATCAATTCGGGCGAAATTATAGCACTATTTGCTTGAAGAGTTCGCTATATATCTAAGCCATATAAATCCAAAAAGACCTGCAAATAAAGAGGCTGTTAAAATTCCTATTTTTGCTTGAAATATAAGAGCTTCATTGCCCACAAATGCCAAATCCGCGATAAATATAGACATGGTAAATCCTATACCACCAAGAAATGCAACGCCAAATAATTGGTTCATTGTGCTATTTTGTGGCAGTTTTGCTATGCCCATTTTTATAGCAAGCCAAGATATGCCGGCAATTCCTATAACTTTCCCCAAAACAAGACCTGCAACAATACCTAGTGAAACGGGTTGAAGCAAAGTTTCACCAGCCGAAGAGAAGTCGATAGACACACCTGCATTTGCAAGTGCAAAAAGCGGAATGACTATTAAACTCACAGGCAGATGAAGCGAGTGCTCAAGCCTTGACGCCGGTGAGCTAAGAGCGTCTATCTTGTCTTTTACGTTTTGAAGTATCGCTTTTTGCTTCTCATGCATCATATGGTCGGTCGCTACTGGATATTTGCAGTAATCATCAAGCTTCTCTTTTGCGTAATCGCTAAAATGAATGGGAGAGTATTTTGGTTTTGAGGGAATCGCCATTGCCGCAATAACGCCTGCAATTGTCGCGTGAACGCCTGATTCAAGCATAAAGAGCCACATTATCACACCTACGATGAAATAGGGCAGAGTAGCATGTATGCCAAAGCGGTTGAATGAGACTAATACCAAAAACGAAACAAATGAGAGAATAAGAGGCAGCATATTTATCTGCTCTGTATAAAAAAGCGCAATGACTACTACGGCTCCAAGGTCATCGACTATCGCAAGAGCTACCAAAAAAGTCACAAGCGATGTTGAGACTCTGTTGCCAAGAAGCACCAAAGCACTGATGGCAAATGCGATGTCGGTTGCCATTGGAATTCCCCAGCCTGAGGCTCCCTCTCCGCCTGAATTTATGCCAAAATATATAAGTGCCGGCATAATCATTCCGCCAATCGCCGCAAGAATAGGGAGAATCGCCACTTTTATGTTTGAGAGCTCGCCTACTAAAATTTCTCTTTTTATCTCCAGTCCGATGATAAAGAAAAAGATGGCCATAAGAGCGTCGTTTATCCAGTGGTGAATGGTTTTAGAGACACCGTATTCGCCTACAAAAATATCAATTTTTGTGTGAAAAAGATGCAGATAGGTCTCTGCAAACGGGGAGTTTGCAAGAAATAGAGCGACAACTGTCATCAGCATCAAGATCAAGCCTGTCGTCGTCTGGGCGTGTATAAACTCTTCAAAAGGAGTAGCTATTCTATTAAAAGCTTTTTCCCAGGGCGCGTATAATTTCATAAAAAATCCTTTAATTTGATTTTCTATTATACCAAATGTGTGTAACCAATGCTATAATCAGCTTATGAATTTAGAAGAATTAAAAGATAAAGCTGTGCTGTTTTTTGGCAAAAGCCGTGCATTTAGCAGTGACGAGTTTGAGTCTCAGATGAGATTTCATAAGATAGGCATAGCAAAAGAGTATAGTGAGGACGTGGCAGTTGTTGTTGAGGGAAAGATGATGACCCCCTATGAGCAAAATGCCAGCAGCACGCTTTATGAGAAGTATGGAGCCGCGTTAGAGTTCGTCTCTATAGACGTCTTGGAAAAAGAGCTGGCAAAGCACATTGACGCCGATACGCTTATGATGAGTTTAAAACTAAGCCACGACAAAGAGAGGCTCAAGAGCTTTTTAAAAAACTCTATGATACGCGATGAACTTTTTTTTAGACTTCTAAATATGTATAAATGGGGTGGAGAGGATTTTTTTGAAAATGATGACAACCGCGATGTGAGCGCGGCTCTCATTTTAAGATTTTACGAAAATATAGAGCGAAACCACAATGTTCAGTATGCAACAACGGGGCTTATGCACCTTGTTGCACAGACAAAAAGCACGCAACTTCTAAAAACTATATTACTGCTTGAGCCTATAAAACAGAATCCTAAAATTCAAGTTGCAATTGCTATGAGCAGTTACTCTGATGACGAGATGCAGGAGTCGCTTTTTAAAACCAATAATCCTGAGGTGCTAGAGGCTCTCTCACAAAACAAAAATTTAAAACGAGAGTTAATCGAAGAGTTTTTAAAAGATGAAAACCTGGGAAGAAACGTAGCTAAAAATATAGAGCTGAGTGATGAGCTTTTTGAACTCTTTAAGGCAAATAAGATAGGGCTGGCACTCAATGAGAGTTTGACTACGCAGATGCAAAAAGAGCTGCTGCGTTATGGTGATGAGAAGATTTCTTATGCGTTAGCGCTTAATAACTCTATTGATGAGGAGATTTTAAATCTGCTTTTAGAGAGTACAAACGAAGAGATAAAATCGGCTCTGTATGAAAACAAAAAAATAGCCGTATCTATACTCGAAGAAGCTTATAAAAATGGTAAATATCTTAAAGAGATAGCAAAAAATGAGAACACTCCGGTGGAGATTTTGTACCAGCTCCAGCTTGATTCAAGGTTTGCAAGAGCCGTAAAAGAGAACGCGTCGTTTGGAAGATATATACAACAAGAAAATATAGGATGGCAAATGTGAGAGCAACAAGTTTAATAACTACAATCAAATCTCTTGTAGAGCAGAGGGTCCCGACGTTTTTATGGGGTGCTCCGGGGATTGGAAAATCATCTATCGTAAATCAGATTGCCTCTGATATGGGCATAGGTTTTATCGATTTAAGGCTTGCACTTATGGACCCGACAGACCTAAAAGGCATCCCTTTTTATGATAAAGAGTCGCACACGGCACTTTGGGCACCTCCTGCTTTTTTGCCTAAGAGTGGAGAAGGGATTTTGTTTTTGGATGAGTTAAACTCCGCTCCTCCAAGTGTTCAGGCCTCGGCATATCAGCTCATCCTCGATAGAAAAGTAGGGGAATATGAGCTTCCAAGCGGCTGGGCGATAGTAGCTGCTGGAAACCGCGAGGGTGACAGAGGTGTTACTTACCGTATGCCAAGCCCTTTGGCAAACAGATTTGTTCACTTTGAGATGGAAGTAGATGTTCAAGATTGGCGTCTTTGGGCGTACAAAAAAGGGCTTGATGAGAGAGTAATCTCCTACATCTCATACAGAAGTGAGCATCTGTTCACTTTTGATGCAAAGAGCGATATAAAAAGCTTTGCAACACCCAGAAGCTGGGAGTATGTAAACAAGATACTTCGCAGCAGCGTTACAAAAGAGCTGCTTTTGGACACTATAAGCGGAGCCGTGGGGCGTGATGTTGCGGTCTCCTTTTTGGCGTTTGCAAAAGTCGCCAGTAGGCTGCCCGATATTGAAGCTATTTTAAATGACAGCGGCGGCGAGCAGAGCGATGAGGTCGATGTTCTTTATGCACTAAGTACGGGACTTGTGAGCGGATATTTAAAAAACCCAAGCGAAGAGAGGCTGGAGAATCTGCTAAGATATACGCTTGAGTTAAAGAGCGAATTTGCGGTTATGATAGTTCAGGATTTGCAACGAGGCGGTGTTAGAATGGAGCACTCTGATACATTTAAAGAGTGGGTAAAGAAGTTTTCTTATCTTCTTGGATAGCAGATGTCGCTAGATCATAAAATCTCTCAGGCAAAAGCTAGGCTTTTGGTAGATTATCCGCTCTTTGGCACAATCGCCTCAAAGCTGGAGCTGGTCAAAAATGATGACATACAGAGTTTTAAGAGCAACGGCATAAAGCTTGAGTATAACAGCGACTTTTTAGAGAGGCTCACATCCGCAGAGATGGAGTTTGTCTTTGCAAACGGGGCGATGCACGCCTCACTCTCCCATGAGACGAGAAAAAACGGCAGAAGCGGCTGGCTTTGGCAGATAGCAACGGATTATGCCATAAATGACATGTTGGTTGAAAACGACCTTGTACGCCCCGATGAAGCCCACTACTCAAAACGCTTCAGCGGTCTTTATGCCGAGGAGATTTACGCACAGCTTAAAGAGGATATTCTTCGTGACGAGCTTGAGTATGAGGCTGATGATATTGACGATGTGCAGAACCAAAACTCCTCAGAGGAGCAGGTTTTTGAGGAGCAGCTATATGATGAGTTTGCAAAGGCGGTCTTTGAAGAGGAGATAAAAAACGGTGAAGCTCCAAGCTCTATTGAGAGATTTTTTAAACTTACATGTAATGGCAAAATCAACTGGAGAGATGAGCTAAAAGCGGCGTTAGAGCGGTTTCACAAGGATGATTATACGCTGCTTCCGCCAAGCAAAAAATTTCTACACATGAACTTATATATTCCCTCATCGGTGAGTCAAAGATTTAACCTTGTTGTTGCTATTGACACTTCAGGTTCAGTCGATGAGAAACTTTTAGGAGAGTTTTTAAACGAGCTGAATTTTCTCACAAACACAATTTCAAACTACCAGATAGAGCTGCTTTTGTGCGATGATAAAATAGTTTTGCATAAAACTTTTTATAGCGGTGATATTTTAGAGGTCGAAATAAATGGCGGCGGTGCGACAGATTTTAGACCCGTATTTGAGTTTGTAGAAAATGAGCTGGAAGATGTAAAACTGCTTATCTATTTTAGCGATTTGGAGGGTGTTTTTCCAAAAGATGAGCCAAACTACGCTATAAAATGGGTCTCTCCAAAAGAGGCTGACGTGCCCTTTGGAGAGGTTATAATACTCAGAGATTAGTTGTGCACAATCCTGTTTCTGCCGTTTTGCTTTGCGTCATAAAGAAGCATATCAGCTTGATTGATACTCTCTTCGAGCGTATCTTCGTAGTTAATCGCAACACCTGCAGAGATAGTAAACTTTATCTCTTCGCCTCTAGTTGAGGTAAATACTGAATTTTGCACCTTCTCTCTTAGCTTTTCAAAAATCTCAAGCGCTTTGTTAGCGGATACATTTTTAAGCGCTACGCAAAACTCCTCTCCTCCAAACCTTGAGACGATGTCATTTTGGCTTGTATTTGCCCTTAGGATGTCGGCTAAACCGTTAATAGCCATATCGCCAGTATCATGGCCATAAGTGTCGTTAATCTTCTTAAAATTGTCAATATCTATCATGGCAATCGCAAAAGGTTCACTCTCTTTTAGCGCTTTTTCAAAATAGTTCTGCATGTCGGCAAAAAAGTATCTTCTGTTGTAAAGCCCCGTTAAAAAGTCGCGGTTTGCGTGGTTTGTTATTGCATGTATATTTTCAAGAGCTTCTATTGAGTTGTTTATGCGGCATGAGAACTCCTCTTTTGAGAATGGCTTTTTGATGTAGTCGTTCGCCCCGTTTTTTAAAAAAAGAGCAGTAGTGTCATCATTTGAACTTGATGAGATGGCTATGATGCTCAGGTCGTTTTTGGAGTATGTTTTTCTTATCTCAGAGGTGAGCTCAAGTCCGTTCATAACGGGCATATTGTAGTCTGTAAGCACTAGACTAATATTTTGGTTTGTCTCCAAAATCCCAATCGCCTCTTCGCCGTGTGCAACCGCAATCACTTTATAAAACATATTTTCAAGCATATTTTGGAGCTGTTTTCTAAAAACAAAAGAGTCATCAGCAACTAAAATAGTATGATTTTGGTTTTTATGAAGCCTTGTAATCATCTGGATAATGTAGTTTACATCGTTCACGCCGCTCTTGTTGATATAGTCTATGATATTTTTTTTGAGCATGTTGTTTCTAAAATCTTTGTCAACTTTTGCGCTTAGGATGATTACGCGGTTTTTATGCTCTAATGCATAGTCTACAATCTCGCCATCTGGGGCGTCTGGGAGATTTAAATCAAGAATAGCCAAAAAGTATTTGTATCTCTTAAAAAACAACTTTGCCTCGGACATGCTGTAGGCAACGTCTACTTCAAAATCAAGCTCGGTACTCAACTTTTTTGCTATTAATTTTGCTAAGGTTTTGTTATCTTCTACTACTAATATTCTCTCCATAATTACGCCAACATCCTCATAAATTTTTTATATTATAGTATAATTTTTTATGGATTATTTGAAAGATATTATTGAAAAATTAAAAGCTAAAGATAACGTTTTTTTAACCGGCGGGGCCGGTGTTGGAAAGACAACAATTACAAGAGATGTTATAAAGTTTTATGAGGAGGAGGCAAAAAAAGTTGCAAAGCTTGCCTCTACCGGAATGGCTGCAACGCTCATAGGCGGGCAGACACTGCACAGTTTTTTGGATTTGGGAATCGCGGGAAATTTAAAAGAGCTTTCACTTAATGGCAAAATGGAAATAAGCAAAAAAGTTAAAAAGCTTGTCTCAAGCATGGATTTGATTGTTATAGATGAGATTTCCATGGTAAGCGATACTCTGCTTGATATGATAGAGCTAAGGCTAAAGCAGGCTGATTTTAAAGGTTCTGTTCTAGTCGTTGGAGATTTTCTTCAGCTTCCTCCAGTTGTACGCGGATATGCAGAGGTCAGGTTTGCATTTGAGAGCGCTTCATGGGAGAGGTTTGCATTTAACACCATAGAGCTCACACACATTTACAGAACAGACGACAGAGATTTTATAGAACTTTTGGCACATGTCAGAGACGGCTTTGTCGATGAAGAGGTGCACAACTCTCTAAATGAGTTTATAAAACCTCTGCCGCAGGATTTGAGCGAGTTTACGTTTTTGTTTGGAAAAAACAACTCTGCTGCGCTGCATAATAAAAATCAGCTGGAATTTGTTGATAGTGATTTGCATGTCAAAGAGGCTGGAATAGTCAAACACGTAAAAAGTGTAAAAGAGCTTGAGATAGAGCGTTTTATGGATGATGCGAGGATAGAGAGGAAGCTGGAGTTAAAAGTGGGCGTTCCTGTTCTTTTTACTAGAAACTCTTGGAACTACTTCAACGGCGAGCGCGGAGTTGTCGTAAACATAGACGTGACCTATGTATATGTTCAAAAAAGTGACGGCGTTGTAGTGAAGCTTGAGACGGTGGCTCAAAGCAAAGAAGTATGGAAGGAAAAGAGTGCAGGCGGAAAAAAAGAGGTAGTTCAAGAGAGCCTCTTTAGCGTCTATCAATACCCTATCAAGCTGGCATACGCCATAACAATCCACAAATCACAGGGAATGAGCATTGTGGATTTGATAATCGAGACAAACGAAATATTCGCACCTTCGCAGTTTTATGTTGCGATTTCAAGAAGCTCAAACCCTAAACGCCTAAACTTAATCGCTCCAAAAAAGCAGTGGAGGGATATAGTTTTTGTAAATCATAAAGCCTTGGATTTTAGTAAGAGGTTATAGAAGCTTTTTCAAATCATCATAAGAGTTAATTTTATCTTTTTTAAGGTTGTAAACATTGAAGCTGAACTCAAGTTCTCTCTTTTGTGTAAACTGTCCAATTCCATCTTTTTGAGTTGTAATCTTAAACTCATCCTTTAAGAGAACAATAAAATCATTTGCTCTTACTCTGAAAATCAAAGCATCATTAAATAGCTCACGAAGGAGATAAGCAAACTCTTTAAGAGCTTTGTCTCCTGCTTCCCAGCTATGTTTTTTATTGTACATGTCAAATTTATGCAAAGAGACGATAACCATCTGGTCATATCCAACATGGTTGTTGTTTCCTAAAATGGTCGCCTCTAAAAATTTTATGTTATAGAGGTCTGTGATGGCGTCTTTATAGAAGTAGGCAAATCTCTGTTGCTCAATTGCAGTTGTAGGATTTTGGTTTATCTCATCTGCTATCTCTATGTTAGAGAGAGCCTTTAGTGCGCCATTGACAACCTCGGGATGGTAACTAATTTTACTAAGAGACTCTATCTCTATTAGAGCATCATTTACGCTTTTTTTGTGTTTGTATATTCTGTTTGTGGTCATTGCGTCAAATGCGTCGGCTACCATCATGATTCTTGAGAGCGGAGGAATATCATTGCCGCTAAGACCATCTGGATATCCGCTTCCGTCATATTTTTCGTGATGATGTTTGATTATTTTTGAAGTGTCTCTAAACATAGGAACATCGCGAAGTATTTTATATCCAACGTTTACATGCTCTTTTATAAGGTCATATTCAAGCCTTGAGAGCTTATCGGGTTTGAGCAGAACCGAATCGGGTGTTGCTATCTTTCCTATATCGTGAAGTATTCCAGCTTTATATATGAGTTTGCACTCATCATCGCTATGTCCCATCTCTTTTGCAATCATCATAGAATAGTTTGCAACGCGTCCCGAGTGACCTGCCGTATATGAGTCTCTCTGCTCTATCATTGAGACTAGCGCGTAGAGAATTTTTTCATAATCATCTATTTTTTCTTCTTCAAGTTGTCTGAATTTTTCGGATTTTTCTATAACCTCTCTCGTTTTTATATTTAACATGTATTTAAAAAATGTGACTGCCGCAATTAGGAGTGCGATTATTACAACTATAATTGCAAATGTTATATACACCCACGTCGGAATCGCAAAACGCTCTTTCTCCTTAAGCCATTTTTCGTTTGATTTGTAGTAAATTGACTCTTTGTCGCTCTTTAAATCTCTTAAATGCATGTCGATTTTATCGATTACGGTTTGGCTGTTGTCAAAATCAGAAAAGGCAAACTTAAGCGCCGCCGGATTTACGAGAATATCTGTATGTTTGAGGTCAAACCTGTTCTCGTTTAGCTCCCCGTAGTGTCTGTTTACCGCTGCCGCATCTACATCTCCTCTTTGTGCCATAGAGAGAGCTTCTTCATAGTTTTTGGTAAGGATAAAGATCGGTTTAACATCAAAGAGCTCAAAAATTTCTTTCATCTGCTCATGCTGGATGCTGTTTTTAAGGAGCGCTATCTTCTTGTTGTCAAGGTCTAAAATCGATGATATTTTGCTTTTTTTATTTATGAGAATCATAGACCAGTTTGAGAGAACAATCTCTTTGTGAAATCTAAAGCGCTTCTCCCTCTCTTTGGAGTAGGCAACGTCGGGCATAATGTCGAGTCTGCCATCTTCAAGCATTAAAAGACACTCTCTCCACTCACATTTTACGTAGACAAGGTGCCAATTTTCTCTTTTTGCTATCTCATCTAATATGTCGGCAAAGAAGCCCGATGGTCTGTTGTTTTGGTCTAAAAATATTTTCGGGGGATTGTCATACACGCCGACACTCAACTCTACGGTGTCGCTTGCTATGATTGTAGTGAGGAGTAAAATAGCTGTTAAAAATATTTTCATTCAGCTATTTTACAACAATAATTAAAAATAGAAGATTTAAAAATTTATAGATAAATTACTTTGTGGTGTTGTCATCCAGCTTCATATATGTCTCATAATCTACGACTGCTCCGCCATACTTTTGCACATGCTCTTTTGCATCTTTCTCTTCTGCAAAGGCAAAATAGTCCTGCATTGTTCCGTATTTATGGCTGTTAATTACAAAAAATGCTTTTTTTGCATCAATGAGGCCGTAGTTTTTTGCATCGATAATATAGCTTAACTCTTGTTTTGCATTTTGTGGTTTTGGAACTTCTTTTTCCAAAGCGATGAGAGAAATGGAGAGTAAAAATAGTAACAATATAGTTTTCACACTGTCCCCTTTTTTAATTAATTTTATGTAATTGCCAAAGAGCCGCAGTGCAAAAAAGCATTGACGGACTCGTTAGTTTTAGAACTTATTATAGCTCGTTTGCGTGTTTTGCAAGATATTCTGCAACACCCTCTGTGCTTGCCTTCATGCCCTCATCGCCTTTTTTCCAGTTTGCAGGACAAACCTCGCCGTGCTCGTCTGTAAACTGCATAGTATCAACCATACGAATCATCTCATCAATGTTTCTTCCAAGCGGCAGGTCGTTGATTACCGCGTGGCGAACAATACCTTTTGCGTCAATCAAAAATGAACCGCGAAGAGCAACCGAGTTGCCAAAAAGAACATCGTAATCTTTAGAAATCTGTTTTGTCAAATCTGCAACAAGCGGATATTTGATTCTGCCGATACCGCCGTTATTTACCGGAGTCTCTCTCCATGCAAAGTGTGAAAACTGGCTGTCAACTGAAACACCGATAACGTTTACGCCGCGGCTTTGAAACTCTTCAATTCTGTGTGAAAATGCGATTATTTCAGACGGACATACGAAAGTGAAGTCTAGTGGATAGAAAAATAGAACCGTACCTTTTTTACCGAAGTTTTCTGATAATTTAAAATTATCTACTATTGAACCGTCAGCTAAAACTGTAGTAGCCGTAAAATCTGGAGCTGGATTTGTTACTAACATCTAAATGTCCTTTTTGTTTGTTTGCAAAATTTTAACAAAAGTATATTAATGAAAATCCAAGCAATAAAACTTATTATCTTTTTTGATATACTTTCGCTGATTTATAGATAAGGAAAATCGATGACAAAAGAAGCTTCTGCTCCAAAAGAGTACATTTTTACTTCAGAGTCTGTAACAGAGGGGCATCCTGATAAGATGGCAGATCAAATCAGTGATGCAATTCTGGATTATATTATTGAACGAGATACTACTGCGCATGTTGCATGTGAGACTTTGGTGTCCAACGGGTTTTGTATAATAGCAGGCGAACTCAAAACTACGACATACGCGCCGATGCAAGAGATTGTCCGCAAGGTTGTCCAAGAGATTGGCTATACGGATGCAACATATGGCTTTGATTATCGCTCTGCTGCTGTTTTAAATGCCGTCGGAGAGCAATCACCGGATATTAATCAGGGTGTAAGCCAAGCCGGCGGGGAGATAGGAGCAGGAGACCAAGGTTTGATGTTCGGGTACGCTTGCCGTGAAACTGACGTTCTTATGCCGCTTCCGATATATTTAGCGCACCGTCTGACAAAAAGATTATCCGAAGTTCGTAAAGAGGGAATTATTCCATATCTTCGCCCTGATGGCAAGGCGCAAATAAGCATCAAATACGTAGGCGACAAACCTGTTTTTGTCGATACAGTAGTCGTGTCAACTCAACACGCTCCGGATGTTTCTCAAGAGAAGATTCATGAGGATGTAATCAGAGAAGTTATCAGACATGCAATTCCGGCGGAGCTTATGAGTGATAAAACAATCTTTCATATAAATCCGACGGGAAAATTTGTAATCGGCGGTCCTCAGGGAGATGCAGGGCTAACGGGGCGAAAAATCATAGTCGACACTTACGGAGGAAGTTGTCCTCACGGCGGCGGTGCATTTAGCGGCAAAGATCCGACCAAGGTTGACAGAAGCGCTGCTTATGCCGCAAGACATGTTGCAAAAAATCTGGTTGCAGCGGGTGCGTGCGACAAGGTAACCATACAGGTCTCTTATGCAATAGGCATAGTTCAGCCGACTTCAATAATGGTAAATACGCATGGAACTGGTATTGTGGATGAAGAAAAGATAGAAATGTGCGTAAAAGAGCTCTTTGATCTATCTCCAAAAGGAATTATAAACTCTTTAGACCTGCTTCGTCCAATTTACAGAAAAACAGCGGCTTATGGGCATTTTGGAAGAGAAGATGATGATTTTACTTGGGAAAAAACAGACAGGGTAGATGACATTAAAAAATACTTGGGAATATAATAAAAGCAGATTTTCATATGAAAAGCGTAACAAATTTATATTATTATGCTTTTATCCAAGATATTTTAGCTATCTTTAAAAATCTTTTGTTAAACTTACCACGAAATTAAAAACTAGGAGAATCCTATGGCAGTAATTATTGGCGATACATGTATTAACTGTGGTGCTTGTATTGATGAGTGCCCAGTAGAGGCAATCGTAGATGAAGATGATAACCCGACGGGTGAAGAAATTTATTATGTATATGGAAATAAATGTGTAGAGTGTGTTGGTCATCATGATGAACCTGCATGTGCTACGGCATGTCCTACTGAGGGATGTATTACATGGGATGCAATTGGCGAAAGTCCAGCACACCGTGATGATATCACAGCTGATCAACGTGGAATCGGCAAAGCGGTAGTAGAGTAATTTTTATAAAGTCACAAAGTGTTTTACGCTTTGTGATACCTTCTTTATAACCCGCAAATCTGCAAATTTATCTTTTTAATTTAAAATCAATTCTTTTTTAGGTACAATTCCATCCTAATTTTATATATTTAATAGGAGATTTGATGGAACGTACACTATCAATAATAAAACCAGATGCAGTTGCTAAAGGTGTTATAGGCAAAATTTTAGACCGTTTTGAGACTGATGGTCTGAAAATAGCGGCAACTAAAAAACTTCAACTTTCTCGTGCGGACGCAGAGGCGTTTTATGCAGTTCACTCTGAGAGACCTTTTTTCAACGATTTAGTTGATTTTATGATTAGCGGTCCAGTAGTTGTTTCAGTTTTAGTTGGTAAAAATGCTATGGCAAGAAATCGTGATCTTATGGGTGCTACTAATCCTAAAGAGGCAGAAGCTGGAACAATCCGTGCAGATTTTGCTGAAAATATAGATGCAAATGCAGTTCACGGAAGTGATTCCGTTGAAAATGCGGCTGTTGAAATTGCATTCTTTTTCTCTGAGAGAGAAATTTCATAAGTAAATCTTTATGAAAGTATCTCTTAAAAAAGTTACCAAAACACCATTAGATTTTGAAGTAAAGTCTAATGAAATAACTTTTAAAGGTTATTTACAGTATGATGCCGACAAATTAATTTTGCTAAAAGCAGAGTTAAGGGGAAAAATTGACGCAGATTGTGATATTTGCGCTAATGAGTTTAAACTTGATGTAGATGAGGAAGTAGAATTCTTCATCTCTGATGGTATTTATGAAAAGAGTGAAGACTCTCTTTTAGATGTTGTGGAAGCTTTGGATTCCATAGCAGATTTAGAAGAGCTCATGAATTCGGAGATAGAACTCATAAAAAGCGACTATAACAGTTGCCCAAATTGTAAGAAAAATGGTGCTTCTGAAGAAGAAGCGTTTTAAACAAAAAAGAAAGGAATATATTATGGCAGTACCAAAACGAAGAGTATCTCATTCACGTTCAGCGAAGAGAAGAACTCACTATAAAATCTCTTTAGCTCGTCCAGTTAAAGACAAAGACGGAACATACAAGCTTCCACACCATATTAACCCAACAACCGGTGAGTACAAATAGTCAATGGTAAAGATTGCTATTGATGCAATGGGCGGGGACTTCGGTCCTAAGCCAATTGTAGAAGGCTGTATTCAAGCTCTCAAACAAAAAAATTTTATTCCTATTCTTGTAGGTAAAAAATCAGAAATTTTACCTCTGTTACCAAAACGTTATAGAGATAAGATTTCTATAGTTGATGCGGATGATGTTATATCTATGCATGACGCTGCAACCGATGCGCTTAAGAGAAGCGAGAGCTCTATTTATAAAGCTGTTGAACTGGTGAAGAACGGAGAAGCCGATGGTGTAGTTTCTGCCGGACACAGTGGGGCAACAATGACTTTGGCTGCTCTTAGACTTGGGCGTCTTAAAGGTGTCCTAAGGCCTGCTCTTGTGGCTTTGATGCCTACAAAAAGCTCTCGCAGATCAGTTATACTGGATGTTGGAGCAAATGTTGACTCTAAAGCTGAACATTTAGCGCAGTTTGCCGTGATGGGTGGATGTTACGCTGAAGATATGTTTAAGATTAGCACTCCATCAATCGGTCTTTTGGCAAACGGCGAAGAAGACAGCAAGGGCAATGAGCTTACAAAAGCGGCATTTAAGCTGATTGAGGGTTACAAGGGCTTCAAGGGCAATGTTGAGGGCAGTGATATTTTCAATGCAACTTGTGATGTTATAGTTTGCGACGGCTTTGTCGGTAACTTAGTATTAAAAGCATCTGAAGGTGTAGCCTCTACTATCAGCGGATTGATAAAAGATTACATTAGAAAATCCCCGATAGCCATCACGGGGGCACTTCTTATGAGAAAAGTGTTTGTGTTGCTTAAAAAACAGATGGATTATGCAGAGATAGGCGGCGCACCGCTTATCGGTATTAAAGGCTGCGCAATTGTCAGCCATGGAAAAAGTAATCCAAAAGCAATAAAAAATGCAATTTTTCAAGCAATAAGTTATGTTGATACGGGTGTAAATGAACACATTATCCAAAGACTTGAAGCGTTAAAAAACAAGGAAAATTAATGGCATATGCTGCATTTCGTTCCATAGGTGCTTATGCTCCTAGTAAAATACTATCCAATGATGATCTTGCAGAGATGGTTGACACATCTGATGAGTGGATAACAAAAAGAACAGGTATAAAAGAGCGTCGTATTGCAGCAAATGATGAGTTTACCAGCGATATGGGTGTTAAAGCCGCTAAGCTTGCTATAGAGAGAAGTGGTTTGGATAAAAGTGAAATTGATATGATTGTCTGCGCAACTATCTCGCCTGACTACTTCTGTATGCCGTCAACCGCTACCATTATCTCTACAAAATTAGGACTTGGAAATATAACTGCATTTGATATCTCTGCAGCATGTACGGGGTTTGTCTATATCCTATCTATCGCAAAAGCATTCATAGAATCAGGAATGAAAAAGAATGTTCTAATAATTGGAGCTGAAAAGTTATCATCAATAACCGACTATAGCGACAGGGGAACGTGTATATTATTTGGTGACGGTGCGGGTGCTGCGGTAATTAGTGCTACCGATAACAAGGAAGAGGCAATCATCGATATCCATACCGGCTCAGACGGTGAATTTGCAGACTTGCTCATGTCGCCAAACGGCGGGAGCGGCTCTGCACATGATGCGTTGGAGCAGGAAGCTACAAGCTGCTATATGCAGATGAAAGGGAATGAGACTTTTAAGGTTGCTGTTAAAACTTTGACAAAAGATGTTGTAGAGATTTTGAAAGAGAATAGTATTTTAGCTTCTGATATTAAACACTTTGTGCCACATCAAGCAAATTTGAGAATTATAAAAGCTGTAGGTGACGCTCTAAAACTAGATGATGAACAGGTAGTTTTAACCGTTGAAAAGTATGGAAATACATCAGGAGCTTCTATCCCGATGGCAATAAATGATATATATGAAAGCGGAAGACTCCAAAAAGGTGAACTTATGTTGCTTGATGCTTTTGGCGGCGGATTGACTTGGGGTTCGGCTCTCGTTCCGTTTGCTCCCGCTTCAAAAGTAGTTTAAACGCTTTTTAAAGCCTCTATCACTCTTTTAAAGAACTCCTCTTCGTCTGGAAGATTTAACTCAGCCTCTCTTAGTTTTTCTCCCCACATAGGGTTTGGAAAATGGCTGTCATTCTCAAATCTCGCCATAACATGTATATGAACGCGCGGAAGCATATTTGCAAAAGATGCCATATTTATTTTTTTTGGAGCGTAATACTCTCTCATCTCATGCTCAATAATATCAAAAACTTCCCAAAGTCTTGTACGAAGCTCTTTTGGAACGTCGCTTAGCTCTCTGTATGGCTCTTTTGTAAAAATTTTCAACCATGGAATTTCGCTCTGCTCTTTTTCTATATATAATTGGATATCTTCATAAATAATCATATTTTCTCTTTTTGAGGGTTTTAAAAGGATTTCAAGTAGTTTGTATTGTAGTTAACCCGAAATAAATTTCGGGTTAATGTCTGTAGCGGTTTTTAGTCTCTGTTTCTTGAGCGGTTTCTATCGCCACTTGGACGACTTCTCTCACCTGTAGAACTGTTTCCGCGGTAACCGCCGCCGCTTGGACGACTTCTCTCACCGCCTTCGCTTGAGCGCGGTCTATCACCACTGCCAGAGCGGTTTCTATCGCCGCTTCCTGAACGGTTTCTGTCACCGCTGCCGCTTGGACGACTTCTTGTTCCTTTGTAACCGCCACGGCCGCTACTTCTGTTATCGCCTCTTTTGCTAGCACGATCGAGTATTGCAGCTAGTTTATCAGCAGGAATTCCGATAAAGTTTGGACCTTGAATTGTCTGCTTGTCTAAAATCATAGAAACTAGCTTAAACATAATAGTCTCTTCATCTATGTCTTCTTTCAACATGTCAAGAATCTGGTGCGCTTCATCATAAATTTTTTGATCTTCGATTGTTGTAACAATAGTTTTTAAGTTGGTAGCTCTTAAATCATTTTTGCTTGGAACAAATGCATGAGTAATTGTTGTTCCAACTTTTGTTTTAATACGCTGAAGCTCTTTGAACTCTAATGGAGTTAAGAGTGTGATTGCTTTACCCTTTGTTCCGGCACGTCCTGTTCGCCCAATTCGGTGGACATAAGACTCAGGGTCAAAAGGGATATGGTAGTTGAAAACGTGAGAGATGTTGTCAACATGTATACCGCGAGCAGCAACGTCCGTAGCGACAAGAACCTTAACCCCGTTGTTTTTAAAACCTTTGATTACAGTCTCGCGCTGGCGCTGCTCCATGTCTCCATGTAGACCGTTTGCTAAATATCCCGCATTTGAAAGTACGTTTGATAGTCTGTCAACTTCGCTTTTTGTTCTACAAAAAACTATTGATTTGTCACACTTTTCTGAATCCATCAAACGGATGATTGCATCATCACGCTCAGACTCTTCTATCACATAGTACTCTTGGTTGATGTCCGTGTTTGTAGTCTCGCCTTTTGTGATGCTAATAAACTCAGGATTATCCAAGATTCTCTCAGCAAGAAGCTTGATTGGTTTTGGCATAGTAGCCGAGAAAAGAAGTGTTTGTCTGTTTGACGGAAGGTATGAGAAAATTTCGTTGATATCATCTAAGAATCCCATATCAAGCATCTCATCAGCTTCATCCAGAACAACAATGTTAGGAGCAAAATTCTTTAAAAGATTCTTTTTAAGTATATCTAAAAGTCTGCCCGGAGTTGCGACAACAACACTTGCGCCTCTTTCTATAAGGTCGATTTGTCTGTTGTAAGAGCTGCCGCCGTAAACCGTTACAGTTTTAGCACCTATGTTTCTTCCATATTTAAACAGTTCATCACTAACTTGAGTTGCAAGTTCGCGAGTCGGAGTGATAACTAAAATGCCAACACCGTCTCTTGGGTTTATATTGTTAAGTGCAGGAAGACCAAAAGCTGCTGTTTTACCAGTACCCGTATGTGCTTGACCGACAATGTCGCGACCCGCTAATATGAACGGTATTGCTGCCGCTTGAATCGGGCTTGGAACTGTAAAACCGGCATCTTTGACACTTTGAAGTATCTCTTTTTTCAATCCTAAATCATCAAATGTGATTACTTTTTCTTCTGTTTGTGTTTGTGCATTTTCTTGCATCATTTTCCTTTAAGAGTAGGAGATGATACAAGCATGTCAAGTATGACATGGCACCTTCCCCTAAAATATTTAGCGAATTATACCCAGATATATTCTCTTTTTGATTTAAATATATTATATTGTGGATTATTTAAGTTTATATTGGGTAGAAAAATCCATAAAACAGGAGTGCGCGCTACAACGATTTTAATAATTGTACAAAAATTATAAATTTTTTAATTTTTGGATATTATTATAAAGAGATAAAATAGTGTAAATCAGAGGAAAATAAAATTATGCAGATAGAGACACAATACAGTTATGAAAAAACTTGGAGAAGAACGAAAGAAGATGACCTTTTGCAAATTATAGTCGAAGAGGTTGGCGATGCGGATCCAAAAGGCACGCTGGCATATATTAAAGAAGCGATAAAAAGCGGCAAAGTGATAACGGTCGGTGGCTGTAGGTTTAGAGAAGAGAAAAAAGAGATAACCGAGGAAAAAAAATGATAAATGAAATAGCAAAACTTATATTGAGAGTGACAGTTGGGATAATGATGCTCTTTCATGGGCTTGATAAGATAATCAACGGAATATCCGGTATAAAACATTTAACGGTTAGCGCAGGACTTCCGGAGTTTTTAGCCTATGGGGTTTATGTAGGCGAGGTTGTGGTGCCGATTTTAATTCTGCTTGGAGTTTATGCAAGGGCTGCATCTTTGGTTTTGGCACTCAATATGTGTTTTGCAATATTCTTAGTATACGGAAGCTCGCTTTTTAAATTAGGCGAACATGGTGCGCCGTCTTTTGAACTTCCCTTTTTATATCTTGTAATGTCTCTTATGATTTTTGTCTTTGGAAGCGGAAAATACGCGCTTAATGCAAAATAGATTTTTAACAATCTACAATTTTTAAATAACATAGGGAGTAGAAATGATAAATATGATAATTGGTTTTTTCAAAGATTTTTTTAAGTATAAAGAGAGTGCTAAAAAGCAGCAAGGATGGTTACAAAAGTATGCGAAGCAGAAAAATTATGCACTCAATCCGAGCTGGATGATGCTCACTAATCTTAAAAGTAATCTTTGCGAAATGGAGGCGACTTTTGGCAAGCGTTATTGCCCATGTTTTGAGCCTTCTGCGGATGAAGAGTTAAACAAAAAGATGATGTGTCCTTGTAAATTTATAGATGATGAGATTGCCGAGTACGGAACTTGCCATTGTGCGCTTTTTGGTCCTGCCGACTTGAGCAAAGCTGGTTGGAAGGCATCCTCAAAACGTCTTATGGATGAGTATCAAGTGCCAAAAAATCTTAAAGAAGGTGTTCTTGATACTCGTGGAATGCCACTTGACCCACGCCGCGGTCTGCCAATTCCGGATATGATGCATCAGGTTAAGTCAACTTTGAATGGTTATAAAGGCGAGACGCTTAGTGTTATGGTAGAACATGAGCAAGAAGTTAAAAATCTAGAGCAGATGGCAAAGTATCGAGGTCTAAAAGTAAATAGTGCCAAGGAAGAGGGCAGTTTTAAAGTGGTATTAGACCTTAGAAAATAAGTTTTTACGGATGGGGAACTTTTATTTTAGAGTTTAAACTCCATCCTATAATTACCATCAAAAGTAAAACACCAAAATCAGGCAAAAATCCGTAGGTTGAAGCCAAATAGACAAGCCAGAGCAAAATTGCGCCAAGAGGAGTAGGCACTCCCGTGAAAAATTTCGCCACTTCTCCCGCATCCGAGTTTATGTTAAACTGGATAAGACGTCTGAGACCCGATATAACATAGTAGATGCTTATAACGGCTGCCATTATTAGCATAACGCCTGAAAAGTTTACCGCATAAACCGCTTGAAATATCAAAAATACGGGAACAAGAACAAAGCTCAGAAAATCTGCAAAACTGTCAAGCTGAACTCCAAACTCGTTTGAGAGATTGTATTTTCTGGCAATCTTGCCGTCAAATATATCAAATGCCCCACCTATCCAAGCTAAGATAATTGCTATAAAAAAATTATTTTGGGTTATAAAATAGGTTGCCAAAAGTCCTGCCGTAATATTTACAAATGTAAACATATTCGCTAGGTTGAAGTGTGATGTGTTTGTAAATAGAAATTTCATTTTATTCCTTCTTGTAGTTGTGAAATTATAGCTAAGTAAATATTTACAAAAACCACTCTTTAATTGAATATTAATTTCAAAATAGCTATTATCTAACAGAATACAATTAGGTTATCTATGAAAAGTATTTATAAGAAAAAGGGGAGGAAGGGGCAGTGAGTTTGTTAAATAATTTTAAAATTAAGCAGATTTTGGTTGTTGTATCTGTTGTAGTGCTTGGAGTTTTGTTGCTTACTATGGCTCTAAACCATAAAAACATGAGTGTAATTGAGGAGCGCTCAAATAAGCAGTCAAAGGAGGTCTTACCGAATCTTTTTGACTTTTTGGAGTTGCAGTTCAATATTGTTCAGGTTCAGCAGTGGCTGACAGACATCTCTGCAACAAGGGCAGAAGAGGGGTTTGACGACGGTTATTCAGAAGCCGGCAAATACTTTATGAATGCAAATCTTGTTTTGGACAGGCTCATTAAGGCACACAAAGAACTTGGTGAAGATGAGATGGTAAGAGAGCTTGAGGGCTTTAAAACTGATTTGCAGGAGTATTATGTTATTGCCGTAGAGATGGCTAACACATATGTAAACAAAGGAACCGGCGAGGGGAACAAGGTTATGGAAAAACTTGACCCTTTTGCCGAGAAGCTCTCAAGCAGACTTGATAAGTGGGTTAGTGAACATAAAAAAGAGTATAGCGAAGCTGCTAAAGAGATAGATAGCAAAATTACTGATTTTGGCGTGCAGAGTCTTGTTCTCTCAATAATTCTTATTATCGTAATAAGTTCTGGTTTTATTGTAATCAATCTAATAATAAACTCTATAAAAAGTATAGATATTTATCTTGAGAAATTGGCAAAGCTGGATTTTACGACGAAGCTTGAGATTACAGGCAAGAGCGAGATAGCTGTAATTGCTAAAAATTTATCCAAGGTTATCGATTCAATAAAAGATTTTATAACCGAAGCAAAAAATTCTTCCAATGAAAACGCATCTATATCGCATGAGCTCTCGACTACCTCTAATATTGTCGGTAGAAAAGTGGAAGATGTAATGGAGATTGTAAAAAAAGCAAATGAAAAAGCTAAAAAAGTAAGCCGAGAGATTGAAATATCTATAGAATATGCTAATGACAGCCGTAAAAATACAGTTAGAGCTAACGAAAATTTAGATGAAGCTACAAAGGAGATTATGCGTCTTACGGAGGATGTTCAAAGAACTGCGGCTATTGAAGTTGAAATGGCACAGCAGATAAATCAGTTGAGTTCTGAGGCTGAACAGGTAAAAAGTGTTTTGGGTGTAATTGGAGATATAGCGGATCAGACAAACCTTTTAGCCTTGAATGCCGCCATAGAAGCTGCCCGTGCCGGCGAGCATGGACGAGGCTTTGCCGTAGTAGCGGATGAAGTAAGAAAATTGGCTGAGAGAACTCAAAAAAGTCTTGTTGAAATTCAATCTACTATAAATGTAATAGTGCAGTCTATAATGGAAGCAAGCTCGCAAATGAATGAAAATTCAGAGCATATTCAAAACTTAGCAGATATTTCATCTGGGGTGGAGTTGAAAATAACTGCAACTTTAAAAATTATGCATGAAGCAGCAGCAACAAATGAAAAAACAGCTAGAGATTATCAAAATACCGGTCAGTTGGTAAACAATGTTTCATCAGAAATAGATAGTGTCAGCGAAATTGTAGCTTCAAATGCAAGAAGCGTTGAAGAAATTGCTGCCGCTGCGGAGCATTTAAACGGCATGACAGAGATGCTAAACCACAAAATGGAACAGTTCAAAATCTAACAAAAAGCAAAGATTGTTTTAATATGATATTGGTTATCATTATGTAAATTAAAAAAGTGGGCATAAATGGGTAGTTTGATTAACTTGAGTCTCTTTTGTCTTTTAATATCTCCTCTGTTGGTTGTCGCGAATGAGAATATAGAAGCAGAAAAAGAGGTTTCAACTATAAATGAGATGTTTGAAGAGGGTAAAATATCGGGCGAAATCAGATCGATGTATGCGGAGTACAACCTGAAAAAAGCAGGCGAGAAAGATATATATGCCACTGCTATAGGCGGTTATTTAAAGTATGAGTCGGCTGAGTTAAACGGCTTTAGCGCCGCCGCCGCTTTTGCACTCTCACATGACGTCGGTTTTGCAACGGGTGATGAAGGTGTTAAACAAAATCCTGAATTGTCCTCATCAGACGGCGAGTACAGCGTCTTGAGAGAGGCGTATCTTAACTACAAAAGCGGAGATTTTAATTTTCGTGCTGGTCGCCAGATTATCGACACCCCTTTGGCAGACAGCGATGATATCAGGATGATAGCAAACACGTTTGAGGCGTATATAGCCAGCTATCAACTCTCAAACTTTAGTTTTATGGCAGGAAAGCTTCAAAAATGGCAGGGATATGATGCTGATTTAGATATTGGCTGGACAAGGGCAGGCAAAGACGGGACATGGTTTGGCGGAGTAAGCTATGCGGATGATATGCTAGAGGCAAATGCATGGTACTACAATATAACCAAGCTTACAAATGCCGCATATTTTGACCTCACTTTAGGCTATGAGATGAACAGTGACATCTCTCTCTCCGCAGCTGTTCAATACTTAAATGAGAGTGAAATAAGCAGCAGCGCGACGAAGGCAGATATCTACGGTGCTTTGGTGGAACTCTCTGCTTATGGCTTTACTCTTGGAGCTGCGTATAATAAATCAAATAGAAAAGCAGGCAAAGAGAGTTTTAGCGGCTTTGGAGGCGGAGCGCTTTTTACAAGCATGGACACTATGATTTTGAATGAGATAACATATGACCGTGATGCAGAAGCAGTAGTCGGAAGCATAAGTTATGAAATAGATAAGTTGACGTTATCTTATGCTTATGGTAATTTTGACGGAGATGCCGATGGATTGGGAGATAGGGCGCATATTGTGGAGCAAAATATAGGAGCCGAGTACACTGTTATTGAAGACAAATTGCTGGTTCGTGCGATTTATGCTATGCAAAATAATAAAGAGAGTTTGGTAAAAACAGACAATGACTGGAGTAGATTTCAGCTTATGGTTGCATATAGCTTTTAGTTTAATCTATATTTAATATGATAGTTATTATCATTATGTGAAATAAAAAGAAGTAGATATGTCTAAAAAAGCAGACGACAGAGAGATAAGAAAATTAATTGATTGTAAAAAATCGTGCATAGTTAAAGTTGTGAAACTAAATGCGGATGCTGAATTAAAACAGAGGCTTATCTCTTTTGGAATAATGAAGGATGTAGTTGTAGAAGTACTTGAACTTGCTCCAGCAAAAAGTACAATAGAGATAAAAGTTGGCAAGATGAGAATAGCTCTTCGTGCCCAAGAAGCGGCTTTAATTGAGGTAGCAAAGATATGAACAAAAATGTAAAAGCCTGCCCGATAACTGCAAAACATATAAAAGTTGCTCTTGTCGGACAGCCAAACGTCGGCAAAAGTATGCTGATAAACTCAATCTCAAACGCACATTTACATGTAGGAAATTTTACGGGAGTAACGGTTGAGAAGAGCGAAGTGCTTTTTGACTATAAAGATTATCACTTTACCGTTGTTGATTTACCGGGAACTTACGCGCTAAGCGACTACTCAATCGAGGAGAGAGTGACAAGCGAGTACCTCTCAAATGCATATTACGATTTGATAATAAATGTTGTAGATTCTACAAATCTGGAAAAAAATCTCCAGCTTACAGCCGAACTGATGAGCATCGGCAAAAAGATGCTTATAGCGCTTAATATGAGCGATGAGGCAAAAAAAGAGGGGATAGAGATAGACAACAAATATATGTCCGGTCTTCTTGGATTTGCTTGTATAAAGGTGTCTGCCGCTACAAAAGAGGGTATAGGCGAGCTGATAGAGGCTATACTAAAAGAGTATGAAAACGAGACGATGGAGTACAAGCTTATCTTCAGCGAGGCCGTTGAGGAGGAGATAAGCATAATTTGTGAATATTTGGCTAAACACAAATATCAAGATGAAAGTTCACACAGAAACATAGCGATAAACCTTCTTAAGAACGATAAAAAAACATATGCGAAATTGCATGACGACCCTCTCTGGACAGAGCTGCAGCCGATTCTTATAGAAGCATCAAAGCATGTAGAGTTGCACCATGATTGTGACGACATAAAAGAGGCTTTTGCTTCAGAATATGCATCATTTAACAGAGGAGTTGTCGCTGAGGTTCTTAGACAAAACAGAGAAGTTGAAAAGAAAACACTCACAGATAAAATTGATAGCGTTTTAATACATCAGCTATTTGGTATCCCGATATTTCTATTTTTTATGTGGGCACTTTTTCAGCTGACATTTGAAATCGGCTCTATTCCGATGGAGTGGATTGATGCTTTTTTCTCTTGGTTTGGCGAGACGGTAGGTGCTACAATTGCAAACGATGATGTGCGCTCGCTTGTCGTAGATGGAGTAATATCGGGTGTAGGTGCGGTTGTTCTTTTTGTTCCAAACATTGCCATACTGTTTGTCGGTATCGCTCTTTTGGAGAGTACGGGCTACATGTCGAGAGTTGCGTTTTTGCTTGACGGTTTTTTCCACAAATTTGGTCTTCATGGACAGTCGTTTATACCGCTTGTAACGGGTTTTGGCTGCTCCATTCCCGCTTACATGTCGGCAAGAATTTTAAAGAACGATCGCGACAGACTACTGACACTCTTTATCATAGGATTTATGAGCTGCGGAGCAAGACTTCCCGTCTATGTTCTCTTTGCCGGCGCATTCTTCTCGGAGAGTATGGCGGGAAATATTCTTTTTGCCATCTATATAAGCGGTGCTATGCTTGGGCTTTTTGCGGCTAAAGTTTTAAAACTTACTGCTTTTAAAGGGATAGATGAGCCGTTTGTTATGGAGATGCCAAAGTACAGATTGCCATCGCTAAAACTTATCTGGCATACGGTTGTTACAAAAACTTTGATGTATCTAAAAAAAGCGGGAACTTTCATAGCTGCCGCTTCGATGCTTATCTGGTTTTTAAGCAACTATCCTCATAATTTGGAACTAAAAAAAGCTTATGCTGCAAAAATAGAAAATGCAATAGATGAAAAAGAGAAAAAAGAGCTTGCAAACAGATTTTCTGAAGCTAATTTAGAACAGAGTTATCTGGGGCGTATCGGCAAATTTTCAGAGCCTATCTTTGCGCCTTTGGGATTTGACTGGAAAATGAGCGTAGCTCTTCAGACAGGACTTGCAGCAAAAGAGATTGTTGTCTCAACTCTTGGCGTTTTATACTCGCTTGGCGATGAGGTGGATGAGCAGAGCGCTTCACTGAAAGAGATAATCTCCAAAAATATCCCTTTTGCATCGGCGGTTGCGTTTATAGTAGTAGTTATGATATATCTGCCTTGTTTGGCGGCTTCAGTGGTCTTTACGCGTGAGGCAGGCGGTATAAAATACTTTTTCTATCTTTTGGCATTTACCTCTATAGCTGCTTATTCGCTGGCGTTTTTTGCCTACAGGGCGGCTCTCTTTTTTACCACTTAATTATTACTTTGTTTTAAGAGAGAGCTTACTATACTATCTGCATAAGATAATTTTTAAGGAGTAGGGCATGGCAAAATTTGGAAATTCAATCATCAAAGGTTTGGAGATTGGCGACATAGTAACCACATTAAACAGAGCGTATGCGGATGAGTGGCTGGCGTATTACCAATACTTCATCGAAGCAAAAGTGGTCAAAGGAATTATGAAAGACGCTGCGATAGCTGAACTTACTCAGCATGCGGCAGATGAACTCAGACATGCAACAATGGTTGCGGATAGGATTATACAGCTCGGTGGCACTCCTCTGCTCAATCCAAAAGAGTGGTTTACGCATACAAATTGTGGTTATGAGGAGCCAAAAGAGTTTGATGTCGTGCGCATTTTGCAAGACTCAATCAAAGGCGAGCAGTGCGCGATATCTATATATTCACAGCTCGTTGATATGACAAGAGATAAAGATATCGTTACGTACGATATTGTCTCTCAAATACTTGCAGACGAGGTTGGGCATGAAGAGGATTTGCAGGCTCTACACAACGATATTACCGAATTTATAGTAGATTTGAAAAAATCGCTAAACTAGCAAAATTGTTATAATTTTATCGCTATTAACTAGTTATTAGTTGATATCTGTTAAGATTCATCTATGAAAAAAATATTAATGATTGAAGATGACTTAGAATTGGCGGAGATACTAACAGAGTATCTTGGGCAGTTTAAGTTTGAGGTTATCACAGAAGATGACCCTTTTAAAGCTGTAAGTATATTGAAGTTAGAGCCGTTTGATTTGGTTATCTTAGACTTAACCCTACCGGGTATGGATGGATTAGAGGTTTGTGAGGCGATAAGAGAGCGTCAGGATATCCCTATTATCATCTCATCTGCTAGAAGCGATGTGACAGACAAGGTAAAAGCGCTTGAGTTGGGCGCCGATGACTACATACCAAAACCTTATGATCCAAGAGAACTTGAGGCGCGCATTCACTCCGTTCTTAGACGCTATGAAGCAAAATCACAGCAAAAAGAGGAGTCAAAAAGCGACTTTAAATGTGACGTTTCATCGATGATGATAACCTACAAGGGCAGAAACATAGACCTTACAAATGCGGAGTTTGGCATACTTTCATATATGATTGCAAAACAGGGTCTTGTTGTCTCAAGAGAGGATTTGATTCATAACGTAAATGCAATAAACGAGGACTCCTCAAACAAAAGTATCGATGTTATGGTTGGAAGAATCAGAAATAAATTGGGAGATAAATCTCTTATTGAGTCAGTAAGAGGCGTTGGTTATAAGCTTCTTAAGTAAACAACTCTTGGGTTTGGAGCTAAGCCGATGCGTCAACATGCTGTTTTAATAACCGTCCTCTTCGCGCTCGTTGTTACTACGGTGAGCGTGAGTGTCGTTTTTTGGGAATTTTTTCAACTGGATAAACAGCACTACATAAACCATATCTTTACAAAACACGCAACAATTACTCAGATATATCGTCAACATCAGCAAAAACTGGATTCGCAGATTATGCTTGAAGCAAATTTAGCCGTATATAATTTTGTGCTTGAAAAAGATGAGAGAGATATAAAAATTATCCTTAAAAATGCAAAACTTCTCAAGAGAAAAGATTTTCAAAACGTCAACTCATCTCTGCTGTTTTTAGAGGATGGTTTTTATACTAAAAAAGTGGTAACCGACCTATCGGCGAACATGTTGGAATTTAACAAAAGAATATATTTTTATATAGAGTCTCCCACCTCTTCAGTTCTTATTCTTGATGAGGAGTTGAAGCCATATAAGTATTGGAGTGTTGCCTACTCCTATTTGGTAATTATATTGATAATCTCTTTCTCTTTCGTACTGATTCTAAGAAAACTGAGACCCCTTATAAGACTTAGAAAGAAGATCGCACTCTATGGTGATGGAGATATGAATATATCTTTTAAAGCTAAAGGGTATGATGAGATAGCCCTAATTTCCAATGAGCTTGAAGCGACAAGAAGAAAAATCAATGTTATTTTAGAGTCGAGAACTCTTTTTTTAAGAAATATTATGCATGAGCTAAAAACTCCTATTGCAAAAGGGACAATCGCAACCCAGATGCTGGAATCTCAAAAGCAGAGGGACCGCTTTAGTTCTATTTTTGGGCGTTTGGAGTCTCTTATTAATGAATTTGCCCTTATTGAAGAGGTAACAAGTCTTGGGGAGAAGACAGATTTTAAAGAGTATCGTTTAGTAGATATAATAGATGGCGCCATAGATATGGCAATGATTGAGAGAAGCAGCGTAACTATCGATGTTGATGCAACTCATAAAATCAATGCTAATTACAGGCTTTATACAACGGCTATAAAAAATATGATAGACAACGGCATCAAGTATTCTCCGGATGCACATGTAACAATATTAATAAAAAACGGCGAATTGGCATTTGAGAGCAAGGGAGCTTGTATCTCACACCCTCTGAAGTATTATATAGAGCCTTTTACCAAAGACAATCCGTCAAAAAACAGTTTTGGTCTTGGACTATATCTTGTCGATTCTATCCTAAAAGTCCACCATCAGGTTTTGGCGCATGAGTATGAAAACGGCGTAAATAGATTTATATTTGCATAAGTTTTTGAGGGTAAACTATTAGGATGGAAAAGTATTTGAAAAAAACAACATTAGCTTTATTTGTTGCATCTCTCTTTGCTTTTGGCTGGGTTGGTCATGCGCTGTATGAAGATGTAAAAAAGATGTTTATAGAGACAACCGTAAAAAAAATAAAGGACGGCGGGGTTCTTAATGTCGTGCTTTTAAACTCGGCATCAACATACTATATCGGTTCAGACGGGCCGAAAGGTTTTGAGTACGACCTTCTTGACGCTTATGCAAAACATTTGGGAGTTAAGTTAAATATAACCACTGCAAACACCATTAAAGAGGCAATCGAGCTTAGTAAAAATCCGGATATCCACATCACATCCGCGGCACTTTCTAAAACAAAAGAGAGAGAAAAGAAATTTAACTTCGGACCATCATATTTTGAAGCTCAAGAGCAGGTAATCTGTAATAGGGGATTGCTCTCTGATGGAAGATTTCCAACCAATGTTGATGATTTGGCAAATCTAAGAATGGTTGTGGGAGAGGATACGGGCTACAGCGAAACAATAGAGCAGCTAAAGGCAGAAGGAGTCGATATAAATGCGACTTATGCCTCAGAATATTCAACGGAGGAGCTAATCGCACAGGTAGATTCCAACGAGATAGAGTGCACTATTGTGGATTCAAATATATATGCCCTAAATCAGCGCTATTATCAAAATATAGAGCTAGCATTTGATATAAGCAGCAGAGTGCAGCAGGCATGGGTTTTAGCACCGGATTCTCATATGTTAAAAGAGGACATGTACTCTTGGTTAAATGGATTTAATCAAAGCGGAGAGATGGCACGCTTAAAGGATCACTATTACAGCTATGTGCTTTTCTTTGACTATTATGATACGGTCACGTTTAATGAGAGAATAGATAGCAGATTGCCAAAATATAAAAAATATTTTGAGGAGGCTTCTTTAAAGTATGACATCCCTTTTTCTGTATTGGCAGCGCTCTCATATCAAGAGTCCCAATGGAGTTCAAACGCAAGAAGCTACACCGGAGTCAGAGGTCTTATGATGCTGACAGAAGGAACCGCTGATGGACTTGGCGTAAAAAATAGAGTTGACCCGAAAGAGAGCATATTTGGCGGAGCAAAACATTTAGATTTGATGATAAAAAGCATACCTGCTGAAGTTGTTGGAGAAGACCGTATGAAATTTGCACTTGCTGCTTACAATATCGGGCTAGGGCATCTCTTTGACGCTCAAAAACTGGCACAACAGATAGGATTAAATCAAAATAGCTGGACGGATTTAAAAACAGTTTTACCTCTTCTTTCTCAAAAGAAGCATTATAAGACGCTTAAACATGGATATGCCAGAGGCAGTGAAGCGGTAAGACATGTTGATGCCGTATATGATTACAGAGATATTTTACAAAAAAATGATGGAGAAACAGCGCTATAAATGGAGCTGCGGAGTGTTTGAGCTTTAAAAAACTACAAACACTGATAAGCCGTTTTTAAAGAGGTGTACCCTCTTTGCCGTTAGCTAAAGAGCTTAAAAAAGTCTCCATGTCATATTTAACTCTATACTCAGGTGTCATTATATGTATAAGAATATCGCCTAAGTCAATAACAATCCAATCGCCGCTCTCATCAACAGCATTAAATTTTTCTGCCGGTTTAAGTTCAGTTTTTAGATGATCCAGTAGAGCCGAAGTGTGTCTTTGACCGAGTGATGACGCAATAATTGCATAATCAACAAAATAATTTTTGTCACGAAGATCAAAAACCTCTATATTCTCTGCTTTGTTTTTATCTAAAACTTGTGTTATTTTTTCTATTCTGTTTTGCAACGGTTTTTCCTTGTAAAAATTATATATCTCTTTTGCACATTTTTTTGGCAGTTTTGAAATTTCAATATTTTCTCTAAGTTTCGTTGATGATATTTCTTCATCGACATTAAGTCTTAAAAACTCTTTTGGAATCTCAATATTATCTCTTGGAGCTACAATAAACGTAACCAACTCCCTAAGCTCATTATAGCTATTCCACATGCAAAGCAGAGCAAGGTTGTCCGCACCTATTACAAGATATATTTTTTTATAACTTTTTAAAAGGTGCTTAACGGTTGCTATGGTCGGTACTTGCTTCTCTTGTAAAACTTCATAATCAGAAATTTCAACATTTTTATATTCGCTAAAAATCTCTTTCAGCCATTTCATTCTAAGAGATGAAGGAGCATAAAAATTAGATTTAAAAGGGTTTAGAAATGTTGGCATTATTATAACTTTGTCAATTTCTTTGAATTCCCTCAAAGCCTTAACAATAGCCTCATGACCGATATGCGGTGGGTCAAAGGAACCACCAAAAAGTGCGATTGTGTCCATATTTAAAGCGAATTATAACTAACTTTAGGTAAAATTGCCCAATTTTGATTTTAATTAGGAAATATAATGGCACTAAAAATAGCAATTAACGGATTTGGCAGAATCGGTCGCTGTGTAGCTCGCATAGCTGCAACTAGAGATGATATAGAAATAGTAGCTATAAATGACATGGCTAGCATGGACATGATGCTTTATCTTCTTAAAAATGACTCTGTTCATGGAACATTTCGCAGTAATGTATCACAGCTTGATGAGCACAACATAACAATTGACGGAAGAAAAATCAGAGTTTTTAATGATCGTGATCCAAAAAATTTAAAGTTTGCTGATTGTGGTGCAGAGATGGTGCTTGAGTGCACAGGCGTCTTTTTAAGCCAAGATGATGCTAGAGTTCATATAGATAACGGAATAAAAAAAGTTCTATTCTCAGCACCTGCAAAAGATGACACTCCTACGTTTGTTATCGGTGTAAATGAGCATCTTTACGCTGGGCAGAGCATAGTTTCAAACGCATCTTGTACAACAAACTGTCTTGGTCCTATCGCAAAAGTGCTAGATGATGCTTTTGGTATTGAAAAAGGTCTTATGACGACTATCCACTCATACACGAATGATCAAAATATTTTGGATGTAAAACACTCAAAAGACAAACGCCGTGCACGTGCCGGAGCTATAAATATGATTCCGACCACAACAGGTGCCGCAAAAGCTATCGGATTGGTTCTTCCTCAGCTTAAAGGAAAACTTCATGGACAGAGCGTTCGTGTTCCTACTCCTGATGTTTCTATGGTTGACTTAAATGTAATTGTCAAAAGAAAAACTACAAAAGAGGAAGTAACTGCCGTATTTAACAAAGCAGCAGAGGGCAGCCTAAAAGGAATCATCTTGATGGACAAAGAGATGAGAGTTTCTCAAGATTTCGTAGGGTGTGAGTACAGCTCTGTAGTTGCAGAGGATTTAACTCAGGTTATTGATGGCGATATGGTTAAAATTATGGCTTGGTATGACAACGAGTGGGGCTACTCTACCAGACTTATAGACATGGCATTACATATTAGCAAATAGGATAAAATTTGGAACTTTTAAATATAAAAAATTTAGACCTTGCAGGCAAAAAAGTTTTTATCAGATGTGATTTCAATGTACCGATGGACGAGTTTGGAAACATCTCGGATGACCGTCGCATCCGTTCAGCACTCTCCACTATCAACTACTGTTTAGATCAGGATTGTGCAGTTATTTTAGCCTCCCATCTTGGTCGTCCGGATGGTCAAGTTGTTGCTAAATACTCTTTAGTTCCTGTCGCAAGAAGACTTCAGCATCTGCTAAAGAGAGAAGTAATTCTTGCAAAAGATGTTATCGGAGAGGATGCAATACTTAATGCTTCTGAATTAAAGCCGGGCGGAGTTTTGATTTTAGAAAATCTTCGTTATGAAGAGGGCGAGACTAAAAATGACAAAGAGTTGTCAAAAAAATTGGCTTCGATGGCTGATTTTTATATAAATGATGCGTTTGGCGTAAGCCATCGTGCACACTCTTCTGTTGAGGGAATTACACATTTTTTCGATGAAAAACATAAGGCTGCCGGCTTTTTGCTTCAAAAAGAGATAGAGTTTTTAGGCAAAATTATACAAAAACCTGTTCGTCCGTTTGCAGCTATTATCGGCGGTTCAAAAGTATCAGGCAAATTAGAGGCATTGATTAATCTTCTCCCTAGCGTCGATAAGGTTTTAATCGGCGGAGGAATGGCGTTTACGTTCTTGAAAAAGCTCGGTTACGACATAGGCGCTTCACTTGTTGAGGATGATTTGCTAGATGAAGCTGGGCGCATTATGGATGAAGCTAAGAGATTGGGCGTGAAGTTCTACCTTCCTGTTGACCTTGTTGTGGCAGATAAATTTTCCGAGGATGCTATAAGCAAATTGGTTTCAGCTCAAGAGATACCTGCAGGATGGATGGGACTTGATATCGGACCCGCGACGGTAAGACTTTACAGAGAAGTTCTAAATGATGTTCAGACAGTTCTTTGGAACGGACCTATGGGTGTCTATGAGATGGATAAATTTGCACGCGGTTCAAACAATATAGCTCATTTTGTGGCTGACAGCTATGCAACAACTATTGTCGGCGGTGGAGACACTGCGGATTTGGTCCAGCGCATAGGGGTGGATGATGAGATGACATTTATCTCAACCGGCGGAGGAGCTTCATTGGAGCTGCTTGAGGGTAAAATTTTACCCGGTGTAGCATCTTTGATGGTTAAAGGGGAGTAAATTTATGATAATTGCGGCAAATCTAAAAACAAATCTTACAAGAGAAAAAACTATAAAATACATAAAAGAAGTAGAGAACTTTTTGAGTAAAAATAGTATTTCACAAGAAGTTTTAGTTTTTCCTGCAATCTCTAATTTAAATCTGCATGTAGGAGATGTTATCGTCGGAGCTCAAAATGCATATCCGACTATAAACGGTGCATTTACCGGCGAGATAGGGTATGAGCAGTTAGAAGAGTTTGGAATAAAAACTATTCTAATCGGTCATAGTGAGCGAAGACATATAATAGGCGAAACACAAGAGGAGTTAGTTAAAAAATTCAACTTCTATAAAAATCTAGGTTTTAAGATAGTTTATTGTGTAGGCGAGCCTTTGGACGTAAGAGAAGCAGGACACGATAAGATGATGAGCTATATTTCAAAGCAGTATGAAGGGATAGACACCTCATATGAAAATCTGATTATTGCTTATGAGCCGGTTTGGGCGATTGGAACGGGACTTACGCCAACATCTGGGGACATCGTAGCGATACATAAAGAGCTAAAAGAGAAGTCAACTGCACCGCTTCTTTATGGAGGCAGCGTAAAGGTCACAAATGCAAAAGAGGTTTTGGCGCTTGATGGCGTTGATGGGATTTTGGTTGGAAGTGCAGCACTTTACGTTGAGCACTTTTGTACGATGTGCGAGTACGCACAATCGTTAGAAAAATAATATTTTATCTTGGAAGTGAGGCTTTAGCCTCGCATAGAGATGCTAGAGAGATTGCACTGCAAGTTCAAGTTTTGGCGGGGCTAAAGCCCCACTTCCAGTCAATAGTGTAAAGTTTGTTAATAATAAAAAAGGAGAAGTAGAAATGGTAATGAAGGGCAAAAAAGGCTTAATAGTAGGTTTGGCAAATAATAAATCAATTGCTTACGGTATTGCAAAAGCGTGTGCAGAGCAGGGCGCGGAGATGGCATTTACATATCTTAACGATGCGCTTAAAAAAAGAGTTGAGCCGATTGCCTCTGAGTTCGGAAGTGAGAAGGTTTATGAGCTTGACGTATCAAACGAGGAGCATATGGCAAATATCGCTTCACTTGTTGCAAAAGATTTCGGCAAGATTGATTTCTTGGTTCACTCTGTTGCATTTGCTCCAAAAGAGGCACTTAGCGAGCCATTTATGAAAACTACAAAACAGGCATTCCAGATTGCTATGGATGTCTCTGTCTACTCTTTGATAGATTTGACAAACCGCCTAGAGTCTGTTTTGGCAGATGACGCTTCTATTATCACGCTCTCATATCTTGGCGGACCAAAATATATTGTAAACTATAACGTTATGGGTGTTGCAAAAGCAGCATTAGAGTCAACTGTGAGATATATGGCGGTTGAACTTGGAAGCAAAGGTCAACGTGTAAACGCAATCTCTGCTGGACCTATCAGAACACTGGCTGCTGCGGGTATAGGCGACTTTAAACAGATTCTGAACTGGAATGAGGTTAATGCTCCGCTAAAGAAAAATGTAACTATTGAGCAGGTTGGTAACTCTGCTATGTATCTACTGAGCGATTTGGCTTCAGGAGTGACAGGTGAGGTTCACTATGTCGATGCAGGATATAACATTATGGGTATGGCTGCTGCTGAGACAACTGAGGATGGTAAAACCGTTCTCTCTTGGGATGTGGAAAAATAGTAGCATTTGCCTCGAAAAGTTCGAGGCAAGCGTTTTTTTATCTGTTACCTATAACCGGCATTGAGCTTATTTTTTTTGTGTGGGACTCTTCTTCGTCTGAGATGTGAGTACTGTTATAGACTGCCATTTTGTCAATATACTCTTGCAAAGTAAATTTTCTATCTTCGTCAGCATACTTCTCTTGAACCTCTTTTTGTTTCTTTACTTCCTCTTTGGTCATCTCCTTTAGAAGTGTGCCTGTTTTAGTTTCGATGAGTTTTGCGGTACCGTTTTCATTTTCAATGATTTTCACCGCAGTATCTCCTGTGGGCGGTTTAGTACCGGCGACGGCTGGTGACCACTCTTCGCTTAGCCACTTGTCGAGTTTTTGTTGCATAAAGCCGCTTTGTTCTTTTTCTTTTTTACCTGCGATACTGTTTAATGCTTCGTTTTGAGACGGATTTGCGCCATCCACCTTGCTGCATGACGTTAAAAGTACAATCGCTGATATTGCTAATATTAAATTTTTCATATTGGAAGTATACATAAATAATTTCAACTTATTATAAAAAAATTAATAATTTATAATAAGTTAAACTTAATTTAAAGATAGATATGACATTATGTTGACAATATATTGACATTTTGTTGACAATATGTTAACAACTTTTTAAATTTGGGAGAATTAAAATGAGATTAACAAAATTAAGTTTAATAGCAGCAATGCTAATAGGTTCAACCGCATTCGCAATTGAAAATACAAAAGTTTCAGGCGATGCTAAATTATATTATGGAACACAGGACTCTGATGCAACAAATGCACCGAGTATGTTTTCTAAAGATTCTGGATACACAAACTTCTCTGCTCACTTAGGTTTGACAACGGATTTAACTAAGGGTATTTCTGCGGGAGTCGGTGCACAGGTTGTAACAACATTAGGTGTTGAACATAACCTAGTATCTAAAGTGTGGTCAAATGCTCATACGGTTGCGGGTTCTACCGGAGCTTCATTTGCAGGCGGTGCTCAAGTTGACAGCGCTATGTGGATGGATGAAGTTTGGTTAGCGGGTTCAGCTTTTGATACAACGCTAAAAATTGGTCGTCAAACACTAGACACACCTTTGGCGTTCACTGAAACATGGGGTGTTGATAGAAACACATTTGAAGCAGTTGTTTTAATAAATCAAAGTATTCCTAATACTACTTTAGTCGCAACGTCAATCGGTAAATCAAACGGTTCTGCTGATGACAGAGCAAGTTTACGTGAAGGCGGTGCAGGCAACTTAAATGATATCTCTGCAACAGCTGCCGGTTATGTTGCTGCTGATGGTACATTCTCTACATTTGGAAGTCAAGGCACTTATGCGTTTGGTGTTGTAAACAACTCTATTAAGCCACTTACTGTTCAAGCTTGGTACTACGATATGGTGCAACTTGCTGAGGCATATTGGTTACAAGCTGATTTGAAGATTGATGGTATCCTTGCCGGTGTTCAGTATGTAAATACAGACGCTGATGTTGGTGCTAATCTTGGTACATTAGGTATTCTAGGTGCTACTGAAGATACAAGTGCATGGTCTGCAATGGTTGGTTATGACATGAAAGATGTTGTAAAGGTTAAAGCTGCATACTCTGATGTTGATGAAGACGGTATTTTAGGTGTTGCAAACACTGCAACAGGTTCTGTTGCTACTCTTGGCGGTCAGTCAAAGCTTTATACTGAGATGTGGTGGAACTACGGTTATGTTTCTGCTGTAGGTGCCGAGTCTTACTCGTTAACTGCTGAGACGACTGTTGCTGGAGATGTAGCTTTATTGGCAGGTTACTATAATGCAGATATTAAAACAGCAGCAGTAGATAAAGAGATGAGTGAAATAGCTTTAACTGCTTCTAAGAAATTTGGTCCGTTAGATACATCTTTGGCTCTTATTTTTGCTGATTTTGAAGATAAAAACACTCCTGCAGATGATGTTAAAACTACTGACATTCAGGTATATTTAACTTACAATTTCTAATCACAAAGCCCCTTTTATAACTCCATTTCCCAAGCCTGCATATATGCGGGGAGATGGGCTCTACTCATCCTCCCATTTCCTGTTTTATGGGAAGATGAGTAGAGTTCATTTTAATTTTTTAAGATATAATTTCCCTAATGAATAAACTAATCAAAAAACTATTTTACATACTTTTTATGTTGATTTTAATCTCCGTTATCTCCTTTTTGGCGATTCACGCGGCACCGAACAGTTTTTTTGGAGCTGGCGAGTTAAATCCAAACATGACAGAGGAGGCGATTGCAGCACTTAAAGCAGTGTATGGGCTTGATAAACCGCTGTTGGAGCAATATATTGACTGGGTTATAAATATCTTTAGCCTAAATTTCGGCATCTCTTTTGTAACGGGTCAGGATGTGAGCGCTGAGATACTTAAGCGATTGCCTGTAACGCTTATCATGAATATTACGGCACTTGTAGCGGTATTTGTCATCTCTCTCTATTTAGGGATAAAAGCAGCGCTTAACTATGAGAAAAAGAGTGATTACATTATCCGTCAAATATCTCTTGTCTCTTTTTCTATGCCGTCGTTTTATCTCTCGCTGCTTTTTATTATTCTCTTCTCTTTGACGTTAAATCTTTTTCCGATTGCCGGTCTGCACTCCATTGAGCCAAAAGAGGGAGTTGTGTATTACCTTGATATGGCGTGGCATCTTGTTTTGCCGGTCGGGGTTATGATATTTGTAGGTCTTGGCAGCATGATAATTTACATCCGTTCTCTAACTTTGGAGATATTAAAGAGTGATTACTACTACTTTGCACTCTCACGCGGACTAAAGAAAAAAGAGCTTCTTCGCTACTACATACTTCCAAATCTTTTTCCGCCAATCATCACTCTTTTGGGACTCTCTTTGCCGGGGCTTATAGGCGGAAGCGTGATTTTGGAGTCCATCTTTGGAATAGAGGGGATGGGGCAGCTATTTTACATGAGTGCCATGAGCCGTGACTACCCCATAATTATGGGAACTTTGATGATAACGGCATTTTTAACGCTGATTGGAAATATGATTGCGGATCTAATCCTTTTAAGATTAAATCCGTATATGACGAGAGAGTAAAAATCAAAATTGCAATGTATTTACTTCGTTTCTTCATTTGTCACATACTATTAGTATGCTTCCTCATTCAGACCTCGTAACTACATCACTCTTTTGATTTTAGAGTTTTATTGTATTTGGACTAATTAAACAGAGCTTTTAGTGCGTCAACGCTATCTTTTTGCTCTTTTGGCTCTACAGCTTCACCGTTTTGGCTGCTTTTACTATCGTTTTCAACAAGTTCAATATTCAGTCCGCTAAGCATTGAAGCAAGGCGGATATTGATGCCGTTTTTGCCGATGGCTTTTGATTTTTGATCAGACGGAAGTGTGATAATTGCTTTTTGCGCTTCACCGTTTTCATCTCGTACAATTTCAACAGCAGAAATAATTGCAGGACTCATGATTCTTGAGATAAAAAGTTCAGGAATGGTCGTATATTCGATACAGTCAATGTTCTCTCCGATAAGCTCTTGGCTAACCGCATTTATACGAACGCCTTTCACTCCGACGGTAGCACCTACTGCGTCAACTTGCGGGTGTGTGCTAAAAAGTGCTATTTTAGCTCTCTCTCCCGGTATACGCGCACTTTTTTCTACAATTACTGTTCCATCTGCAATCTCAGGAACCTCAAGCGCTAAAAGCTCTTCTAAAAACTTTGGAGAGGTGCGTGAGAGTTCAATCTGGATGCCGTTTTCTTTATTCATATCAACACGGCGCACAACAGCTTTTAAATGGTCTCCGACTTTAAAAACTTCACCTTTAATACGGCTTTTCATAGGTAAAACTGCGCGAATTTCATCAATCTCTATGTATGTGGCATTTTGAGGGTCAACTCTTGTAACTCTGCCTGTGACCAACGAGCCAATCTTTGATTTGTATTTATTAAAAATCTCATCTTCTACCAATCTTTGAATATGGTACTCTATTTCGCGGTGGAGCTGAGATGCGGCAGTTCTGCCATACTCTTCCAAATCATGCGGAATCTGAAGCTGATCATCAATCTCTACCTGATCATCATACTCTTTAGCCTCTGCTATAGAGATGTAAGCCGGAGCAACTTCTTCATCTTGGAGTCTTTTGTCATCATCTGCTACGACGGTAATTATTTGAATAACATCAATAGTTTTTGTCTGGTTATTTACAACTGCATCAAAAGCGAATTTTTGGTTGATTACTCTTTTAGCAGTTTGAATAAATGCTGTTTTTAGAGCTTCTGTTACTTTTTCAGGTTTAAGACCTTTTTCGTGTGCGATTGCTTCAACTATGTCTAGAATTTTTTCCATTATTGTATCCTTATTAGGGTGGTCTCATAAAAAACAGTGTTAAAAAATATAAGGAATTTCTTATGAAGAGTGACATTATACCAAAATAGCATAAAATCATCTTTAATAGGACTTTTAGTAGAGTTTTACTATAATGCAAAAAAATATAGCACTTGATATAAGGATAGATTATGGATTTAAAGTTTGCAAGAACAGATATTACGACAAAACCAAAAAAAGCAGAATTGGCAAAAATGGAAGCTTCTTTAGAGAAAGAAGAGAGCGTAATTTTCTACTTTGACAGAGAAAATTCACACAAAGATTTGTTAGAGCTTCAAGACTATTTTGAAGCAAAAGGCAAAAGTTTTTATATGAACGAAGTTAAGTACGGACTTTCAGATAACGAGTACATGTATCAAGTTCATATTATAAACTAAAGCTGCGTTGTGAGTAAAAAACTATTTATTGAGACCCTCGGTTGTGCGATGAACTCTCGCGATAGCGAGCATATGATTGCACAGCTGCGCGAAAAAGAGGGTTATGAGACTACCGATGATTTAAAAAACGCTGATCTGATCATAATAAATACATGTTCGGTTAGAGAAAAACCGGTAGCAAAGCTCTTTTCCGAACTCGGGGTCTTTAACAAAAATAAGAAAGAGGGAGCTAAGATAGGTGTTTGCGGCTGTACAGCTTCACATCTTGGCGACGAAATTATTAGAAGAGCTCCATATGTAAGTTTTGTTCTAGGTGCTAGAAATGTTTCTAAAATAACGGAAGTTTTGCATAGAGACAAAGCAGTAGAAGTTGATATAAACTATGACGAGAGCGAATTTGCTTTCAATGATTTTAGAACATCTCCGTATAAAGCCTATATAAATATCTCGATAGGGTGTGATAAATCATGTACTTACTGCATCGTTCCAAAAACGCGCGGAGAAGAGATATCTATTCCTGCCGAACTGATTTTGCGTGAAGCCCAGAGGGCAGTTGAACGCGGAGCAAAAGAGGTTTTTCTTCTGGGACAAAATGTAAATAACTACGGCCGCCGCTTCTCCGGAGATCATGAAAAGGTAAATTTCACTGAGCTTCTTCGCCGTCTTAGCCGTATAGATGGGCTTGAGAGAATTCGCTTTACATCACCGCACCCTTTTCACATGGACGATGAGTTTATTGAAGAGTTTGCAAAAAATCCAAAGATATGCAAATCAATGCACATGCCTCTGCAAAGCGGCTCTAGTAAAGTGCTTCGTGATATGAAGCGCGGCTACTCAAAAGAGTGGTTTTTAGATCGCGTAGAGAAGCTAAGAAGTGTCTGCCCCGAGGTTAGTATATCTACGGATATTATAGTTGCTTTTCCGGGTGAGAGCGATGAAGATTTTGAAGATACTCTTGATGTTATGAGACGTGTCAGATTTGAGCAGATTTTTTCGTTTAAGTACTCTCCTCGCCCAGAGACCGAGGCAGAGCATTTTACTAATGTTATAGATGATGATGTTGCTTCACACAGACTTACAACGCTTCAAAATCTAAATACAGATATTTTGGATGAAAACAACCAAGCGCATCTTGGCAAAATATACAGAGTCTATTTTGAAGATTTAAATAAAGATTACCATGTAAGCGGCAGAAGCGACAACAATCTTGTCATAAAAGTTAAAGGTTCAGATGAGCTTTTGGGTCAATTTAGAGATGTCAAAATTACCCAAATAGGGCGAACGATTTTAACCGGTGAAGTTGTTGGCTAAGAAGCTGTTTCGTGCTCTGGCACTATTTTTTGTGCCGTTTGTTGCGTCGATATTTATTAGATTGATTTATTTGACAAACAAAAAAAATTTCCACGTTCCTAAAATTGTGGGAGACGAGCCTGCAATCTTTGCTTGCTGGCATGGGGAGCTTCTTATGCTTCCATACCTTTACTTCTACTATAGAAAAACCCCGCATGCAAAAGTTTTAATCTCAAGCCATTTTGATGGGATGTTAATCTCTAAAACCATAAAGTATTTTGGGTTAGATACAATATCAGGTTCTACAAATAGAAATGCGACCAGAGTTTTAATGCAGGGAATCAGAACCTTAAAAGACGGCTACGACATAGGAATCACGCCTGACGGTCCAAAAGGTCCAAGGCACGAGGTTGCCGATGGCGTGGTTGTTATGGCTCAAAAAACAGGTGCCAAAGTAGTTCTGGTTAGAATAATACCGACAAAATATTGGCAGCTGCGCAGCTGGGACAGATTTATCATTCCAAAGCCGTTTGGAACTCTAAATTACTATACAACGGCTCCGCTTGACCTTGCTTCTTTGGAGATGCAAGAGGCTAGGGATTTAATAAAAAATGAGTTACAAAAACATGAACTCTAAACTTCTTATTCTATCAAACGGCATAACTGAGAGACCTTTTGAAAAAGCTAATAGAAGCTAAACAAAAAGAGTTTCTCAAATATCTCGAAGATATTAGGGGATACTCTGATTTGACTATTAAAAGTTATGACGAATCTTTAAAAGAGGCGTTTTTGCATGTGGAAATTGTTCAAGAGAATAAACATCTGCTTTTAAATCTTATGCCATATCGCATAAAAATCTCCTCTCTTAATCCAAAAACAATCAGCAAAAAACTTAGTGCAATCCGCTCTTTTTCAGAGTACATGAATGATAACGGTATGGCGGTGATACTAAAGGCTGATGATAGCATTAAGGTTGCTAAAACATTGCCTAAACCAATATCGCATGAACATATAATCGAGGCTTTGTCGCATGGCGAGACAGAAGAGAGATTGGTTGTCACGCTCCTCTATACTCTTGGTCTTAGAATATCTGAATTGGCTTCACTGGGGATAGATGATATCTCCAGTGAGTGGGTCAGAGTTATAGGAAAAGGTAATAAGCAGAGAGATATTCCGCTTTTGCCAAACTCAAAAAAACTCTTAGATGAATATTTGAGCAAATCATCGCGAAAAAAGTTTGTTTTTGAAAAAAATGGCGAAAAATTAAGCGAAAACAGTCTAAGATATATTGTTATAAAAGTCTTTAGAAGAGTTGGATTAAAAGTCTCTCCTCATCAGCTTCGCCACTCTTTTGCATCGCAACTGCTTAACGGCAGTGCGCCGATTGCCGATGTAAGTGAGTTGCTTGGACACTCGTCTATGGCTACGACACAAATATACACGAAATTGGGCAGTGCATTGAAACAACAGAACTATAATATGGCTCATCCTCTTTGCGGAGTTAAAGAGTAATGATTAGCAAACTTTTTGAATCTTTATATACAAAAGTTTTTATAAATATTGTTGTTGAAAATTTGCAGACAGTCGTCTATGTTGAGGTATGCTCAAACAATAGTGTATTGCAGAGTATGCATAAATATTTTGATACAACTGCAATGAATTCCAGAATGTATGAATTTATACATGCCTACTACAAAGAATCCCCTTTTTGCTATATTTCAATTTTAGACAAATCACCTCTTCAAGGCGCAGTCCCGACGTGTGACGCTAAAGAGATGAGCAGGTATTGTGATATTAATTCATCGGAGTATAGATGCTTTTCAAAAGATTGGGCATTTTATACATCAGAGTATGATTTAGAAGCAATTAAACATGAGTACAGAAGCATAGGTGTCGATTTTATCTTCTCTCCATTTGCAATAATGGCTAATTTTTTTAAAGATAAGATAGATACGACACTTGCAATGTTTGTTTTAGTAGAGGATAACTATATATCTTTTAGCGTTTTTGACAATTCAAAGCTTTTGTATGCGGAGTATTTAAATATGGAGCATCATAAAGAGAGCGACGACCTTTCAATGGAATCACCTCTGGATGACGATGAAGAAATTTCACTTGGGATTGATGAGGGCATAGATTTAGAAGAGATAGATATAGATGGTAATTCTGCCGGATTTGATGATTTTACAAATATTGAAGATTTGGACAACGGCGAAACAATAGATGAATTTTCTGAAGAGCAGGAGATAAAAGAGATAGTTACCAAAGATGAGCATCCTCCTGCCGATGGATTCAATGAGGATTATCAGAGATTTTCATTGATACAGAGCGCACTAAACACTTTTTACAAAGATCCAAAATATAATAGTAAATTTATTGAAAATATATATATTGCAGACGGTGTAGGCGTAACCGGGGAGCTTAAAAACTACCTTGAAGAAGAGATATTTTTAAACGTGTTTGTAAGAAAAATAGACCTTAGTGTAGCGCTGTGCGGTATGGCAAAGGCGGAGATATAATGAGATACAGTTATATAAAACCTAGACGTAAAACAATCTTTACCAAAGATGTACAGTTGCTTTTTACTTTTTTTAGTGTTACTCTGATTATGCTCTTTAGCACTTATGCATTTTTGCTTTTCCGTGATCACAGATTCACGCAAGATATGGCTGATATTAACGAGCAAAAAAGTGAACTTCGCGCAAATATACTAAAAATGAGTAATGAAATTGCAACCATAGAGAAGCAGTCTCTTTTATCGGAAAAGGTATTTACAAAAAACAGCGTGTTAAAAGAGAGTATCGGCAATCTTTTTGATTTGGTTCCAAGCAGAATAACTCTCTCAGAGGCGCAAATAATGCATAATGGACTTGTTCTTTATGGAATTACGCCAAATAAAGATGTATATAATTTTATGCTGCAAGCACCGCTTCGCTCTATATTTCATAGAACATATAGCAGTTTTTATCCGGATAAAAACGGTTGGTTGAGATTTGTATCTACAAATTATATTGATGAAGATAATGAGGAGCTAGGCAGTGAAAATTAATTTCTCTAGACAAAATATCTATCTGTTAGCGGTATCTCTCTTTTTGCTAATATTTGTTCTTGTCTTCTCATTTGCCGTGATGATTCCAGAGGGCAAGAGCTACAGAATCAAAAAAACAGAGCTAAAAAAAGAGAATCTAGAACTAAAGCAGCTATCGGATTTTGCAATTGAAAAAGAGGTTATTCTTCAAAAACTTCAAGGCGATAATTCGCACGTGATTAAAGCGTTTGATGCTGAATTTAGTGCGGAAAGGTTTGAGAAGCAGCATAGAAACTTTTTCAGCTCTTTGAGCGTTTCTAAAAGAACTAAACTTGAAGATGAGGACGGGTTTAGCGTTTATGAAGTAAATACAACCTCTGAGATAAGCTCACCAAAGAGTTTTTATAACTTTTTAGACTCCGTAAATAAGAGCGATTGGATTATAGGGATTAATTTTCCTATAAATTTTAAAAGAGAGGGTGAGATGATTAGCTCATCTTTTACAATGAGAGTTTACAGCAACAACAAAGAGTCAAATAGCAGCAAGTAACTCTTTTACTTTTGAAAAAGCCTCTCTGTCTTTAAATAGATATGGTCGCAGTTTCGGCTCTATTTTTAAAACTCTGCACTCATCCTTAAACTTCTCATCCATCTTTAGAACCTCTTTTTTATACGGTGCAATAAATATAAAATTTTCATCTTGGCAGATTACAAACTTCCTTCCTGCTACTAAAAGAGGGCTGTTTTTCAGGGCTTCTCTCTCGCTAGCACTCAGCATGTAGAGTTTTGATTTTAGGTATTTGTCGATTGCAAAGATGTCCGCTCTCTGGTTTTTAGAGCTTTTAAAATATGCAAACTCGTTTACATTTTTTATCTCTAGCTCCTGAACTAACGCGGCTCTATCTTCATCAATATACTCAAAACTTTTTTTGATTCCGCCGAGATACTTCTCCAAAAGAGGAAGAGAGTAGTTGTGTCTAAAGGCATTTCTCTTTATATCCTCGTCAAAGTTGCTCTCATCTTCAAAATATATTTTTTCATCTGCGTGAAGATATGCCAAAAGCTCCTGTTTATCCAGATGAAGAAGAGGGCGGATAAGCGTGTAGAAATCTCTATTTTGGACACTCTGCATTCCTGCAATCTCGGCACATCCGGCACCTTTGCAAAACTGCATAAGCATCCACTCAAACCTATCTCCAAGGTGATGAGCGGTTAAAAGATTTTCGTAACCATATTTTAAAATCAGCTCTTCAAAAAATTTATATCTAATCTCTCTGGCTTTCGCCTCAAAGTTTTGGCTGATTTTTGGAGCGTTAAAGATATGGCATGCAAGATTGTGCGTGTTTGCCAGCTCCTGTGCATATGCAACCTCTTCTTTGCTCTGTTCTCTTACGCCGTAGTTTACGATTGCAATGTCGAATGGAACGTTATGTTTTAAAAGAAGAAAAAAGAGAGCAGTAGAGTCTGCTCCGCCGGAGAATGCTAATAGATTCTTTTTATCTTTAAGCTTTGAGAGAATTTTGTCTTCAAGCATTGTCAACTGTTGCAGTTAAGATATTTCCGACTATATCGGTAATTTTTGCTTTGTAAATTTTTCCAAACTCAAGCTCGTCCTCGCCGGTTCGGTCGTTTACATAAATCTCGCCGTCTATTTCAGGCGCCCAGATAAGCTCTTTTGCGCTTAAAAGATACTCATGCTCATCGCTCTCGCCGTCAATTACTATCTGAACCTCTTTGCCTATCTCATTTTTAAGCGATTTTTGCATAACTTCAGAGGCGATTTTACCTAAAATCTCCGCTCTTTTATTGATGGTTTTTGCAGGAATTTTCTCACTCATCTCATGTGCGGGAGTCGTCTCTTCGTCAGAGTATGCAAAAACATTAATGCGGTCAAAACCGAAATTTACGGCAAACTCACACATCTCATCAAACATTGCTTCGCTCTCTTGAGGGTGCCCGACAATAAAGCTTGTTCGTAAAAAGGAGTTCGGAAGCGACTTCATAAATTCTAAAAGCTCTAACGTCTCTTTTTTACCGAAACCTCTCTTCATGATGCGTAACATATCGTCGTTAATATGCTGAATCGGCATATCAAAGTAGTTGTGAAAAATTTCGCTTTTCGCTATGTTTTTTAGCAGCGAAATAGTTGTTGTTGATGGATAAAGATAGAGAATTCTTGCACTCTTTACACCCTCAATAAGCTCTATTCTCTGTATAAGCAGACTAAGTCCGTCTTTTACATTTTGGTCTCGCAAATATGAGCTGCTGTCTTGTGATACAAATGAAAAATCCCAGTACCCTTTTGCGACAAGCCCCTCAACTTCCTTGGCAATCGAGTCAAGAGTTCTTGAGTTTAGTTTGCCTTTAAAAGATGGAATTGCACAGAAGCTGCATGTCTGGTTACACCCTTCAGAGAGTTTTATGTAGGCATGGTAAGTTGAGCCGGTTACTACACGCTCTGCACCGTCTATCAGATATACCGCCTCGGAAAAACGGCTCTTTTTCTCAATCAATAGCTCATCAATCTTGTCATAATCGCCGACACCCGTAAATATGTCAACTTCAGGCATATCTTTGGCTAATTCCTCTTTGTATCTCTCGCTCAAACATCCCGCCATTACTAAAACAGAGTCCTCTTTTCTAGCTTCATGGAGATTTAAGACCGTGTTTATCGACTCCTGCTTTGCCGCGTCAATGAATCCGCATGTATTTACGATGATTACATCTGCCTCTTCCTGATTGTCGGTTAGGGTGAAGTTCTGAAGTTTACCCATCATGACTTCGGTGTCGACTAGATTTTTTGTGCATCCAAGAGATACGATATGAAGTTTATTGCCCATTCATCCCCATTATTTATAAAATATATTTTTGTATTATAGCTAAAGGTGCCATAAAGTATAATTTCATCATGAAAATATATGATGTTTTAATACTCGGTGCCGGTGCAAGCTCTCTTATGTGCGCTTCAAATTTGGATAAAAAATTGAGTATCGCTATAGTTGAGGGCAACGGAAAAATAGCTCAAAAACTCAAGATTTCTGGCGGTTCAAAGTGCAATATTACAAATGTACATGTCAGCCAAAACAACTACGACGGAGATAGTGATTTTATAGCCAATATTTTAGAGAGTTTCTCGAAAGACGACCTGCTAAATTATCTACTGACAAACGGTGTTGAGCCGATAATCCGCAAAGAGCGCTACTATTTCTGCAAAGACTCCTCGGATGAGATTATAAATATATTTAAAAATAACACTCGACACGTAGAGATACTTCTGGGCAGAGATATTTTAGAGGTTGAAAAAAGTGATGATATCTTTGATGTAAAAACTTCAAAGGGCGTTTTGAGGGCGAGAAATGTTGTAGTTGCAACAGGTGGAAAGAGCTATAAAGAGCTGGGTGCAAGCGACATCGGATTGGTAATTGCAAAGAGTTTTGGCATAAAGGTAAAAGAGTTTACACCAGCACTTGTTGGATTAACCGTACAAAAAGAGCAGTTTTGGATGAAAGAGCTTAGCGGACTTAGCTGTTATGTTAATATAAAAGTGGACGATAAAACCTTAAAAGAGGAGCTTCTGTTTGCGCATAGAGGGATAAGCGGTCCCGCGGTTCTCTCCGCATCGCTCTACTGGCAAAAGGGAAATATTGCGATAGATTTTCTTCCAGAGAACAGTATTTTAGAGCTTATAAAAGGGAGCAAAAAACAGCTGAGTTCTGTAGTACCGCTACCTAAAAGACTCTCAAAAGCTATTTTGGAAGCGCTGCATGTAGAAGATGTGGAGTGCAAAAAAGTTACAGGTGAGATGAGAGAAAAACTGCAGATGATTCACGCCTACGAGTTTGCACCTGCCGGAAATTTCGGTTTTTCTAAGGCGGAAGTGTGCTGTGGCGGGGTTATAACGAACGAATTAAACCCATACACAATGGAAGCTTTGGATGTGAAAGGGTTATATTTTATAGGCGAAGTAGTCAATGTGACCGGTGAACTTGGCGGATACAATTTTCAATGGGCGTTTAGCAGCGGGTATGTTTGTGCAAAAGGGATAAATGGAAATTAAGAAATGGTGCTCACAAGATTACGATGAATCTCTACAAAGCCCCAATTTATGAATGTTTCAGCCATTTTAAAAATCCTTGTTAAAGTTTCCCATAAGTTTCACAGGTATGAGATGGTAAGGTAAACAAGCTTAAAAATATCCATCAAACAAAAAAGTTTTACATTGACTTATACACACATCGTGTGTTAAAATACAAATACTATCAAAGGAGTTGTTATGAGCATGGCTGCACATAAGATCAGAACAAATGTTTATCTTGATTCTGATATAAAAAATAAGGCACAAGAGATACTAAAACAATATGGCATCGGACTAAGTGATGCTTTTAATATATTTTTAGCCCAAACGGTGTTTGAAAAAGGGATTTCTTTTGAGATCAAGATACCAAATGAAGAAACAAAACAAACCATCCAATATAATACCCCAAGAAAAATAAACAGTTTTTTAAAATTTTTAATTCCCAAATAGTTAAAATAATGAGACAGATGAAAAGGGTGGATGATGAGCAGAAAAATAACACATTACAGCGCAGAGTTTA
>JBAZIE010000003.1:0-128088 GCA_041652055.1 Sulfurimonas sp.
TAAAAAAATAGAAAAACATATTAAAGAATTAGGAGAATTATAATATGGAACAATTACTTATAATAATTGCATTAATTGCTGTTATTTCTACATTCTCATATACTGTGTTAATAGCAAAATAAGAAAATAAAAAAGGGTGTCAGGCACCTAAACAGGAATAAAACTTAATTTTTCCTTTCATTAACATATTGCATATTCTATTCAAGAAAAGGGTGTCAGGCACCTAAACAGGAATAAAACTTAATTTTTTCTTTCATTAACATAATGCTACTTCTATCAAAATAAAATTCTGTTAAATTGATTTCTATTCTTTTTTCTTTTATAAATTACTTTTAGCTATAATACTGATTATATTAATAAAGAGGTTTTTAAATGCCGACTATCAGTATGTTTTATGGAATTATGGTAATGATTTATTATTATGATAATAAACAACATGCTTTGCCTCATATTCATGTGAGATATCAAGATGCAAAAGCTATATTTGCTATCGAAAATGCAGAAATGCTTGAAGGCAATTTAGCAAATAAACAAAAAAGATTGGTTCAAGCGTGGATGGAAATACATAAAGATGAACTTGTAGCTGACTGGGAACTAGCAGTTGCAGGTGAGCAACCATATAAAATAGAACCTCTCAAATAGGAGTTTTTAATGCTTATTGATGTAATAAATGTAAAACCAAAAGATGATTATTTACTTTTTTTAGAGTTTGAAAACGGAGAAAAAAAAGAGTTTGATTGTAAACCTCTTTTTGACAAAAAGCCATTTCAAATTTTACAAGATAAAGGATTTTTTAAAAGAGCAAAAGTTGCTTTTGGAACAGTAATATGGTCGGATGAAATTGATATTGCTCCTGAAACGCTCTATATAGAAAGTGTTTCCATAAAAAAGGTGTCAGGCACCTAAAGGAAAAAGGGTGTCAGGCACCTAAACAGGAATAAAACTTAATTTTTTCTTTCATTAACATAACGCTCATTCTCTAAAACCAATTTCTCTTTCTTTCTATTCTTTTTTATATTTATTTTTTGTTATAATCTCACTATGACATTACAAGAACGAAAAGATATCATAGATAAGCTTTCTAAAGTTGCGGAAATTGTTAATAAAAAATTAATAGCTCTTTTGGCTATTGATGGTGGTGTAGGTGCGTATGCAGTAAAGTTTATAGAGCAAAATAATATATTTGGTTATGCACTTGGAATGATTTTTGTTGTTGTATCTGTAGGTGTTGCATATAATTATAATGAGCTAAATAGACTTAAAAAAAATATGGAGGAGCTTTAAAATGGAAAATATTGGACTTTTATTATTGGCTATAGGTTTTGTAGCAGCATGGATTATTGGTTATATAGCAAATAAAAATCATTGGAAAATAGGTAATATTTTCTAAAAATGAAAAGGGTGTCATGTCATGAAAAGGGTGTCAGGCACCATTTTGGTAAATTAATCAAGTAGAGGAAGAAGATGCCACCGATAGATAAATTAAAAGAAGAGATAGCAGTATTAAGAGAAGAGTATAAAAATCTATTTATACTCTTTCTTGCAACTATTACAGGAACTGTTACTAGTTTTTATCAAGTATTGACTCATAAGGTAGAGTTTTATATACTAATCTTGTCTGTTGTTGGATTTGTAGTTTCTGTTTTTATACTAATACTAATTAAAAGAGTAAGAGAAAAAATAGATAAAGATATAACTGATTTAGGAGATTTATAATGATGACTTTAATAACTATTATAGGAAGTGTTTTATTAGCAGTATTGTTGATGTATGCAGCAAAAGTGATGGTAAGTTCGAGTGTTCGATAACAAAGAAAAAAAAAGCAAAAAAGGGTGTCAGGCACCATTTTGAGGCACCATTTTGAAACTTTTCTTAATTTTTCCTTTCATTACATAATGCAGATTCTCTTGAAATAAATATCCTCTTTCATTTCTATTCTTTTTTTATTTATATTTTGGTACAATCTCAACATGACATTACAAGAACGCAAAGACAAAGCCGATATTATTGCTAAAGAAGCGGATGTAGTTTATAAAAAGTCTTTTTTACTTTTAGCTGCAAGCGGTGGAGTTGGTGGTTACGCTGTAACTCAATTTGGCTTATTTTCTTTTATGCTATTTGGAGTATTTGGCTTTTTCCTACTGGGTATAGTTATCAATTATTTTGAATTAAACAAACTAAAAAATGAGATTAAGGAATGTAAAAATGGATAATGTAACACTTTTTGTATTTACTATTGTAGTAGCAGTTGCTATTGGTTATGTCGCACATAAAAACCATTGGAGAATAGCAGACTATTTTTAAAAAAAGATAAAAAAAAAGAAAAAGGGTGTCAGGCACTCTTTTCCTTTTATGCTTTTTCTTAAACTTTCCTTTCCTTCCAATTAACATAGCGTTATATTCTATTTAAAATAAACTCTTTCATAATCTGTTCTTTTTATATTTTTGCTATAATCTCACTATGACATTACAAGAACGAAAAGACAAAGCCGATATAATTGCCAAAGAAGCTGATGTAGTTTATAAAAAATTATTCGTGTTGATGGCTGTAAGTGGAGCTGTCGGTGGTTTTGGTTTATCTATATTTGACAAAGCTTTTATTATTAGTTTGATTTTACTAGTGCCATTCCTTTTTTTATCATTTGGAATTGTATTGGCATATTTAAAATTAAACAAATTAGAGATATTAATCAAGGAGTTAAGAGATGAGTAGTATTGGTATTTTAATCTATGCAATTGGTTTTATAGTAGCAGGAATGTTAGCACTTGTAGCATACAAAAAACATTGGAAGATTGCAGACTACTTTTAAAAAAAGGGTAAAAAAGGGTGTAAAAAAGGGTGTAAAAAAGGGTGTCTAAAAAAGGGTGTAAAAAAGGGTGTCAGGCACCCAAACAGGAATAAAACTTAATTTTTCCTTTCATTAACATAATGCATGTTCTATTCAAAAAAAAATGGTACCACTTTTTACAAAAAACCAACAAATTACAAAAAAATGATATAATCCTGATTAAAAGATAAAGTAGATATCATAAACAAAAAAGCTGACATTGCAAATAAGAAGCTTATAGCATTTTTAGCAATAGCTGGAGGTACATGGGTTTATGGTGTAAATGAAGCAGTTAATAATCCGGTTGTTACGATTTTATCGTCAATAGCTTTTTTTGTAGTTGTTTTAGGTATATCTACCAATTTAATAAAACTTGGTGATTTTCAAACAAAATTAAAGGACTTATATAATGAATGATTTACAATTTCTTTTTCCGCTTGCACTTTTAATTGCACCTGTTATTGCTTATATAGCATACAAAAAGCATTGGAAAATAGCTGATATTTTTTAAAAAAAAGGGTGTCAGGCATCTAAACACCTAAACATAAACAGGAATAAAACTTTTTAAAAGGGTGTCAGGCACTCTTTTATATCAAATCTCTAGCAGAATTATAATGTTTTTCTGCATGTTGAAAGGATACTAGGCACCACCTTATGCGACATTGTGAGCAAAGCTTCTCTGTCATTGCGAGGAGCCTACGACGAAGCAATCTCTCTCTTGTTACTTTAGATTGCCGCGCTTCGCTCGCAATGACAAGCGCAAAATAAAATTCTATTAAATTGATTTCTATTCTTTTTTTTATAAATTACTTTTAGCTATAATATCTGCCATGTCAACAGAAGAGGTTCTTAATGCCGACTATCAGCATGTTTTATGGGATAATTATTAGAATGTACTGCTCTCCAAATGAACATAATCCGCCACATATTCATGTTTACTATAGTGAATATACTGCAATCTTAGACTTAAATAGTTGCGAATTGAGTGATGGCAAATTACCAAACAAACAAAAAAAGCTAGTTGAGGCTTGGGCAGAATTGCATAAAGATGAATTGATGGCAGATTGGAATTTAGCTCAAAACGGTGAGTTGCCATTTTCTATAGAGCCATTGAAATAAGGAGAAATAATGTATTTAGCAATTAAATCAGTAGAACCACAAAAGGACTATAAACTACTTCTAACTTTTGAAAACAGTGAAAAGAGAATTTTTGATGTATCTGAGTATCTACATATAGGTAAATTTTCAGAGTTAAAAGACAAATCTATTTTTAACAGTGTAAGGGTAAGTTTTGATTCTATAGAGTGGTCAAACCATTTGGATTTAGACCCTGAAATACTTTATGAAAAATCAATAAGAGTTTAAAAAAGGGTGTCAGTTGCTATTTTGCGTCTGCGTCATTGCGAGGCGCCTGCGACGAAGCAATCTCCCACTTCGTCATTGCGAGGCGCCTGCGACGAAGCAATCTCTCTCTTGTTATTTTAGATTGCCGCGCTTCGCTCGCAACGACGAGATGGGAGGCTGCCGCGTCGTTTCACTACTTCAAGAGGCATTAAGAGAGATTGGATTAAATTAGTGGTAGAATCTCCATCTTATCACAAAATAGTTTCTGATGTTGAAGAACATTTTTTTAAAACGATAGATGAGTTTTCAAGCAGATGCTTGAAAGTTGTTGTTAATCCTACAAATCTAAAAATAATAACTGCATATTTTGACAGAAATATGAGAAAAAAAAGTTGTAAAAATGAAAATCAAATATGATAATGAAACAGATGCTATTTATGTAATCTTGTCATCTGATACGATAGTAGAGAGTGAAGAAAAATTAAAAGATGTAGTAGTTGATTATAATGATAAAGATGAAGTTGTAGCAATAGAAATTTTAAATGTAAAACAAAATGAACATGAAATAGATTTGCCACTTATTTTAAAAAGTGCATAATACGCATATACATATAAAAAGAAAACAAGGTGTCACCACCTTATGCGACATTGTGAGCAAAGCTTCTCCGTCATTGCGAGGAGCCTGCGACGAAGCAATCTCTCTTTTCTTTTTCGTCTTTTTTTACTTTTATTAGTATATAATCACTTATGGCAAAATTAGATGAAATAAGAGCACATATAGATTGGCTCAAATAGTTGTTTAAGATTTTAAAAAGTGGTGGCTTGTCTCGGAATCGAACCAAGGACACAATGATTTTCAGTCATTTGCTCTACCGACTGAGCTAACAAGCCATTGAAGCTTTAAAATAGGTGGTGGCCAATCTCGGAATCGAACCAAGGACACAATGATTTTCAGTCATTTGCTCTACCGACTGAGCTAATTGGCCATCTTTTAAAGAGCGCAATTATAGCTTTTAAGGACTGAAAGTTAGCTTACGGTCTTGGTTGTTTTAAATATTTTTTAAATGCTTCGACAATGGCGCTCTGTTCAAGCTTTTTAATCCTCACTTCTAGAGAATCTACACTCTCGTCAATGCTCAACTTTAGCTCTTTTTGTAAAATAATTTTTCCGCTGTCATACTCGGCATTTACCTCGTGAATGGTTACTCCGCTCTTTTTTTCACGGTTATGGATAACCGCTTCATGTACATGGCGGCCGTACATCCCAGTTCCGCCGTAGTTTGGAAGAAGCGAGGGGTGCGAGTTTATGACCTGAAAGTTTTTTGTTATATTGTCGCCCACTTTTTTCATATAGCCCGATAGAAAGATATGTTTACAGTCGTATTCGCGCAAAAGTTCTTCTATTTTTTCATCGGGGTTTTCATCTGTTTTGGAGTTTACAACAAAGTTGTCAATGGTGTATTTAGCGGCTTTTTGCAAAGCGGCTGCATTAGCGTTGTTTGATATGACTAATACAATCTCGATAGCAATCTCTTTTTTTAAAGCAGCTTCATAAAGCGCACTAAACCCGCTTCCGTTGTGAGAGGCGAGTATTGCAATCTTTGTCACTACAGCTCTTTTACAGCGCTTTTAAACAAGTCGCCTCTGTGTGCGTATGAGGTGAATTCATCAAGACTTGCCGCTGCCGGAGAGAGCAGGGCGACTTCGTCATTTTTTAGATTTTTGTCTATTTTTACGATAGCATCCGCGAGGTTTTTGCAAAGTTCAAACTCTACGCTGTATTGGCGTGCAAGATTTGAGAGTTTCTCTTTGTTTGAGCCGACGTTATAGATTTTAACATCACAATCTTGCAAATATACAAAGAGTTCGTTTAGGTCAACGCCTTTGTCGTCACCGCCCAAAATCAGATGTACATGTAGATCTTTGTATCGCTTCATGGCGACTATCGTTGCATCAAGGTTTGTTGCCTTTGTGTCGTTTACCCACAGACGACCTTTAGAGTCTCTTAGCTCCTCTTGTCTATGCGGGTCTATAACAAAGGAGTTGATTTTTGCATAGTCAACTCTGTCAAAAAGGATTTTATCAACCGCCATTGCCAAAAGCGCATCCATCAAAAATGCACCTTTAAAGCTGACCTTGTCTATCTCTATGCCAAAAGAAGATGCCAAATCCCTCTCATCTTTATAGGTGATGAGATGTGCCGCCGTTTTGACTTCTTTGTATGCTTCCGGGATGATTGCGACTTCGCCCTCGCGCATTTTTAAAACAGGTTTCAGCTTTGCGTTTATATACTCGCCCATGTCACCGTGCCAGCTTAGGTGGTCTGGCGTTATTGGGAGGAGAACATAAATATTTGGGACTGCTCTGTTTGTATAGTGAATGGTAAAAGAGCTTGTCTCAAGCACCCAAATCTGGGCATTTTGGTCAAGCTGTGCAAGCGGAAGCCCTATATTGCCTCCCTCTTGAGAACCTTTGTCCTTTAAAAGAAACTGCATCATCTGCGTTGTCGTAGTTTTACCGTTTGTCCCGCTTATCCAGATACTAAGAGGTGCTGCATGTGCAAAACAGTCATATTCGCTTATGAGATTTTTTGCTTTTTTTATCAGCACATTTGATGGAGGAATTCCGGGGGAGGTTATCTCAAGGTCGGAGTAGTCTGGATTGAAATCCGATGCAGGCTTTACTTTGTGTCCATTTTCATCCGTAAAAGGTTTTAGGCACTTGTCATCGTAAAATATCGCGCTTGGGAAGAGTTTTACCAGCGCCTTAGTTGTTTTTCCGTAGCCAAAGAGAGATACTCGTTTCATTAGCGAATCTTTAACGTGATGAGAGCGATGATGTTCGAGAGCGTTGCGATAATCCAAAAGCGCACGATTATCTTGTTTTCCGCCCAGTTTTTCATCTCAAAATGGTGGTGGATTGGCGCCATTAAAAAGACTCTCTTCTTTCTAAGCTTATAACTTCCGACTTGAAGTATTACAGAGAGTGTTTCTATAACAAAGATTGAGCCGATAAGAAGAAGAAGTATTTCGCTCTTTGAGATTATTGCCAAGTAGCCAAGAAATGCACCGATAGTAAGTGAACCGCTATCTCCCATAAAAACTTCTGCAGGATGGCAGTTGTACCACAAAAAACCGGTTAAAGCTCCTATTAAGGCGCTTGAAACGATCGCAACCTCTCCTATGTTAATGTTTGGCATCAACAGATATGAGCTGATTGTGACATTCCCCGTAATATAGATGATAATGCTAAAAGATGTAAGCGCCATAATGGAAGGAACTGTTGCCAAGCCGTCAAGTCCGTCGGTAAGATTTACCGCATTTGAAGTTGCGATTATCACTACAATCCATAAAATAACGGCGTAAAAGCCCATATCCAAAACAGGATTTTTCATAAAAGGAAGATATAAGTCTGTGTTGAAATCAGGCTGCGCGTACAAAAACAGAGCCACCCCAAGTGCGGAAATAATCTGTAAAAGAAGTTTTGTTCTAGCTTTTAATCCTGCTAGATTTTCATTTTTTTTGATTTTTGCAAAGTCATCTTTAAAACCGATAAGAGCAAATAAAACAAGGGTTATAACTCCGCCTACTGCGTAGAGGTTTGAGAATTTTATACTTATGATAGAGGCAAAAATAGTTGCCGAGATAAAAACTATCCCGCCCATTGTAGGTGTTTTTGCTTTACCTTGATGACGCTCAGGCGCCCAGTTGTTAATAGGCTGAACACTGGAAGTTTTTTGTGCCCATCTTATAAAGAGAGGCATTAAAAACAGTGTAAAAAATAGAGCCAAAAAGAAGGCTATTCCGGCACGTATTGTGATATATCCAAGTAGATTGATTTGAAAAATTTCTGATAGCCAGTACAGCAAGTAGCAGTTCCTTATTTAAAGTAAATTTTTCGCATTATTGCGAAAAGCTTTAGGGGATTGCAAAGGACATTTATGTCCTTGCCGTTAAAACGGGCTCTTGTACCCTTGCTTTTGGGTATTGCTCGTTTAACGTATAATGAATAAAAATGACATTATAGTATAATTGCATAAAACTTTTGTTATAAGGAAAAAAATTGACAAAAAAAGCTGTTTTGGTCGTAACGGACGGTATCGGCTACTCTTCAAAGACGCAGTACAATGCGTTTTACAACGCAACAAAGCCGACTTATGACAAACTCTTTGAGAGCACCCCGCACTCTCTTATTGACACCTACGGGTTAAGCGTAGGACTTCCTGAGGGTCAAATGGGAAACTCGGAAGTCGGGCATATGAGCATCGGAAGCGGAAGGGTTCTTTATCAGGACTTGGTAAAGATATCTTTGGCTTTGAGCGAAAATAGATTTAAGGATAATGCCGAGTTTAAAAATCTTTTGGCAAAATCGAACAGACTCCATCTTGTAGGGCTTATGAGTGATGGCGGTGTGCACTCGCATATAGACCATTTCATGGGGATAGCGGATTTGGCAGCAAAAGAGGGTAAAGAGGTTTTCTTGCATCTCATTACTGATGGCAGGGATGTCTCTCCTACCTCTGCAAAAAAGTATTTAGAGCAGGTAAATCTACATGTCAATAAAAATATAAAAATTGCTACGATTTCAGGCCGTTTTTTTACAATGGATAGGGATAACCGCTGGGAGAGAGTTCAAAAAGGATACGAGGCTATTGTAAAAGCTGAGCCAAAAACCGACACGTTGCCATTGGAGTATATCAATGCGTCATACGCTAAAGGTGAGACGGATGAGTTTATAGAACCTGCCGCTTTTGGCTCATATGAGGGCATGAGAGATGGGGATGGGGTTTTAACCATAAACTATAGAAGCGACCGCATGAGAGAGCTTGTCACCGTTCTTGGAGATATAAATTTTAGCGGTTTTGCAAGAGAGTTTAAAAATCTTCATATTGCCACGATTACGGAGTATGACAAGAGTTTTGCTTACCCTGTTTTGTTTTTGAAAGATTCGCCAAAAAACACACTCTCTGAAGTGATTTCAAAAGCGGGTTTGAGACAGCTTCACACCGCAGAGACCGAAAAATACGCCCATGTAACATTTTTCTTTAACGGTGGAGTCGATGAGCCGTATGAGAACGAGACAAGGATTTTAATCCCCTCTCCAAATGTAAAAACTTACGATGAAAAACCGCAGATGAGCGCGCCTGAGGTTGGCGAGGTAGTTTTAAAGGCTATGGATGATGAGTATGATTTTATAGTCGTAAACTTTGCAAACGGCGATATGGTGGGACATACGGGAGATTTTGAAGCGGCAAAAATAGCGGTAAATGCGGTGGACACTGAACTTGGCAAGATTTTGCAAAAAGCAAAAGAAAAGGGTTATGCCGTTGTCATCACCTCAGACCATGGAAACTGTGAAGAGATGAGAGATGATGAGGGCAATGTTTTGACAAATCATACGGTTGGAAAAGTTTGGTGTTTTGTTGAGGCAGAGGGTATTACCAAAGTTGAAAATGGCGCTCTTAACAACATAGCGCCGACTGTTTTAAAACTTATGGGGTTAGAGGTTCCATCAGAGATGGATCATAGCCTCATTGGATTCTTTGAATGATTATGTTTTAGATTGCCACGCTTCTAACGAAGCTCGCAATGACAGTCTTGGCGAAATTTTTGATAACCATGTCATTGCGAGGAGCTTGCGATAATTTCGTCATTGCGAGGAGCTTGCGACGAAGCAATCTATAGTTTAATCAGAGTATTGAATTTAATAAAAATCAAGGAGAAAAAGAGATGAAATTTAGCGGAAAAAATGTTTTAGTAACGGGTTCTAGTCGTGGTATAGGTGCAGAGATAGCAAAAGTTTTGGCAAGTTACGGTCTGAAAGTTTGGATTAACTACAGAAGCGGTGCGGCGGAGGCGGATGCCATCAAAGATGCTATTGAGGCAAATGGCGGAAGTGCGGCGGTTATCGGTTTTGATGTAAGCAGTGAAGATGCGTTTGTGGATGCGATAAAGACTATAGTTGATTGTGACGGAGAGCTAAGTTACCTCGTTAACAACGCAGGAATCACAAATGACAAACTCGCACTTAGAATGAAGAGCGAAGATTTTATGTCGGTGATTAACGCAAATCTTCTCTCATGTTTTGTGGGATGTCGTGAAGCTATGAAAGTGATGAGAAAGAAGAAGTTCGGTTCAGTCGTAAATATCGCTTCTATCGTGGGCGAAACTGGCAATGCGGGTCAGACAAACTACTCGGCAAGCAAGGGCGGTGTGATTGCGATGACAAAGAGTTTTGCGCTTGAGGCTGCAACTAGCGGCATCCGTTACAACACGATAACTCCAGGTTTTATCGCAACAGAAATGACAGATGTTTTAAGTGATGAGATAAAAGAGAGTTTTACATCAAAAATCCCGATGGGTCGTTTTGGAAATCCTGCTGAAGTGGCAGAGGCAACGGCGTTTTTACTCTCAGACCACTCAAGCTACATCACGGGAACAACTCTCAAAGTAAACGGCGGCATGAATATGGCGTAAGGTGAGGTAGGAAATGTATGTAGCTAAATTCAATCTCCCACTTCAGTGGGTAGCTTTAGGGGGTTGCAGGGACAAAAGTGTCCCTGCCGTAAATATGGGCTTTGCTCATATTTACGTATAACATCAAATGAATATAGCAGTATCGGCATGTTTACTTGGCGAGAAAGTTCGATTTGACGGCGGACATAAACATGACAGATTTGTGACCGATGAGCTTGGAAAATACGCATCTTTTGTTGCGTTTTGTCCGGAAGCCATAGCTTTTGGTACTCCAAGACCATCAGTAAAACTTGTAAGCAGAGACGACAATATCGCCGTTGTCTCAAACAAAGACGGCAGCGATTTGACACAAATGCTTCTTGATAAATCTTATGATGAAGTTCACAGAATTGCAGATGAGAAGCTGGGTGGCATCATATTTAAATCCCGCTCTCCAAGCTGCGGACTTGGAAGCACGGTGGCATATCTTGAGAACGGCTTTTCAGGCCCTAAAACTGACGGCATTTTTGCGAGTGTTTGCAGAGAGAAGTTCCCGCTTCTGCCCATGGAAGAGGAGGGTCGGCTTCAAGATGATTGGCTTAGAGAAAACTTTATCATGCAGCTCTTTGCCTATGATGCAATTGAGAAGCTAAAAGAGAGCAAGCCCGACATGAAGGTAGTTGTTGATTTTCATACAAAAAACAAATTTTTGCTTCAAGCAAAAGATGAGAAGCTCTACAGAGTGCTTGGAAACATCGTAGGAAATCATGAAAACCTCACGATGGACGCACTTTTTGCAAATTATGAGTACAACTTTAAAGTAGCCATTGCCAAAAAAAGCTCCATCAAAAGAAACAGAAATGTACTAGAACACATGAGCGGTTTTTTCAAAAATGAGCTTAGTTCTGAGGAAAAAGAGGTGTTGCATGAGCAGATTGAGGAGTACGCAAAAAAGATAGTCCCTCTCATCGTCCCGCTAAACACCATCAAACTTTATGCCAAAAAACACAATACCGCCTATCTTTTGGGGCAAACATTTTTAGAACCATACCCAAAAGAGCTGGCACTTCGCTCAAGTCTGCTTAGCTCCAAATGAAACGCATCCTCTGGTTTAGAAGAGATTTAAGGGTAGAGGATAACCCGCTCCTCTCTTTTGGCGGAGAGGTTTTGCCTATCTTTATCTTTGATGAAAACATCCTACATAAGCTGCCGCCAGATGATAAAAGAGTGAGTTTTATCTTTTATCATGTGGTAAAACTCAAAGCCGATTTGCAAAAAATGGGGCTGGATCTTAAGATTTTTTATGGCAAACCAGAAGAGATTTTTGCGCAGTTTAAGGGTTTTGAAGAGGTTGTAGCATCGGGAGATTATGACGCTTACGCAAAAGAACGAGACATCAAAATCTCTCATATGCTGCACTTTCGTTATCTAAACGACACTTACATCTTCAAGCCAAAAGAGGTGCTAAAAGATAATGGCGAACCTTACCTTGTTTTTACACCTTTTTATAAAAAAGCGAGGGCAATTCTCTCTGCTAAAAATATAGATACAGCAAAAATCGCAGAGCATATTTTGGTACAAACAGAGTATAAGGGTATCGAAAAAAAGGGTGAAATAGTCGCATTGACGCTTGAAAATTTAGGGTTTGCAGAGCAAAACATCGAGATAGTAAACCCGCATAAAAAGCTGGAAGTATTTTTAAAAAAGATAGATGCGTATCAGCAGATGCGAGACCATTTGTCCTCTGATGCGACTTCTGGACTAAGTGCCGATTTACGCTTTGGAACGCTCTCAATCAGAGCAGTTTTAAGAGCCATTTTTTCTTTAAAAGGTGCAGATGTTGAGCCATTTGTGAGACAACTTGTCTTTAGAGATTTTTATGCTTACCTGCTTTTTCATATCCCAACTTTAGAGACAAAAAACTACAAATATGCCTTTAACGGTATAGAAGATGAAGAGAAGTTCAGAGCCTTTTGTGAGGCAAGAACAGGTGTTCCTATCGTTGACGCGGGAGTTAGAGAGCTTTTGCAAACAGGGAAAATGCACAACCGTGTTCGCATGATTGTCGCCTCTTTTTTTACCAAAGACCTGCTTTTACCATGGCAGTGGGGAGAGCGTTTTTTTGCTTCTCACCTGCTTGACTATGACTTGGCAAGCAACGCGCTCTCATGGCAGTGGAGTGCAGGAACGGGAGTTGACCCGCAGCCTTATTTTAGAGTATTTAATCCATACTTGCAGAGCAAAAAGTTTGACAAAGAGGCTCTCTATATTAAAAAATGGCTTCCTGAACTTTTACCTGTAGAACCAAAGAGCATACATGACGAGCAATTTTTGCTAAATGCTACAATCAAAGGCTACCCAAGACCTATAATCAAACATAAAGAGGCAAAAGAGAGAGCCTTGGATTATTATAAAAAAAGTCCTATATAAAGTATATAGAGGCTGGGTTGTACTCTCTTTTTTCTTTTTTTCTTGTTATGTTATTTAAGTTAAATATGCTACAATTACGAGATTTTACACATAAAACATAGGAGCTAGAATGGCACTTTTAGACGATATTAAAGCGGTAGTAGTTGAACAATTAAGCGTAAGCGCAGATGAAGTTAAAGAGGACTCAAAGTTCGTTGAGGATTTAGGTGCTGATAGCCTTGATGTAGTTGAATTAGTAATGGCGCTTGAAGAGAAATTCGATATCGAAATTCCTGATGATGAAGCAGAGAAAATAAGAACTGTTAAAGACGTGGTTAACTATATCGAAAGCAAATAGTTATCTAAGATTCTACTGAGGACTCCTCGGTAGTAAATATTTTTTAGTGGTCAGTTTTGTGGCTTCTAAAAAATATTTTATATATTTTATACGGAGATTTCAATGAGAAGAGTTGTAGTTACTGGGTTAGGCATGATAAATGCAGTTGGAAATGATAAAGAGAGTTCTTTTAAAGCAATGTGCGAGGGCGAATGCGGAATAGGTACTATTACTCTTTTTGATCCAGAAAATTACAGCGTTAAAATTGCGGGTGAGGTTAAAAATTTTGACCCAGAGACAGTTATGGATGCAAAAGAGGTTAAAAAAGCCGACAGATTTATCCACCTTGGTTTAAAAGCCGCTCAAGAGGCGATGCTTGATGCTAAAATTCCTGAAGATACTGATATGGACAGATTTGGGATAAGTGCCGGTTCGGGTATTGGCGGACTTCCCTCTATTGAGAAGAACTCTATCATTATTGAGACGAAGGGTCCAAGACGTATAAGTCCGTTCTTTATTCCCGGTGCGCTAGTAAACATGCTTGGCGGTTTTGTATCTATTGAGCACGGAACGAAAGGTCCAAACTTATCTAGCGTTACTGCATGTGCTGCTGGAACGCATGCGATAAGCGAAGCAGTAAAAACTATTATATGCGGCGGAGCGGATAAGATGCTTGTTGTTTCAGCTGAGTGTGCAATAACAGGTGCAGGCGTAGGCGGATTTGCTTCTATGAAAGCGTTATCAACAAGAAATGAAGAGCCGAAAAAAGCTTCTCGCCCGTTTGATGCAGACCGTGATGGGTTTGTTATGGGAGAGGGAGCTGCTGCTCTTATACTTGAAGTATATGAAGATGCAGTTGCTCGCGGGGCAAATATTTACGGAGAGATTATCGGATTTGGCGAAAGCGGTGATGCAAGTCACATAACTACGCCAAGCCTTGACGGCCCAACTCGCGCTATGAAAGCTGCATACAACATGGCAGGCAAACCTAAGCTTGACTATGTAAATGCACACGGAACAAGTACGCCTATAAACGATAAAAATGAAACAGCAGCAGTTAAAGATTTGCTTGGCGGCAAAGAAAACTGCCCTCCGATGAGTTCTATAAAAGGTCAAATCGGTCACTGCTTGGGTGCAGCTGGCGGTATAGAAGCAGTTGTATGTTTGATGGCTATGCGTGATGGAATTATTCCTCCGACAATTAACCATGAAACTCCTGATGAAAACTGTGATTTAGATATTGTTCCAAATCATGCTAGAAAAGCAAACTTAACTACCGTTATGAGCAATTCATTTGGTTTCGGCGGAACAAACGGCGTTTTAATCTTTAGAAAAATCTAAGTATAAGGACTCCAATTTGGCAACATATTTAGATTTTGAACATAAAATAAAGTTTATTCAAGAAGACATCATATCTGCACAGGTTCGTCATGACGAAGTTGCGCTAGAATCACTTAAGAGCAGTTTAGATAAAGAAGTTTCAAAGATATTCAATAATCTTACCCCTTTTCAGCAGCTTCAATTAGCTCGCCATATAGACAGACCTTATGCGCTTGATTATATTAATCTTATTATGAGCGACAAGTACGAGATACATGGAGATAGACACTTCCGTGATGATGCCGCTATTCTCTGCTATTTAGGCTACATAGGCGGTGAGAGGGCTATGGTTATCGGTGAGCAAAAAGGGCGCGGAACTAAAAACAAGATAAAAAGAAATTTTGGTATGCCGCATCCTGAAGGGTATAGAAAAGCTCTTCGTGCCGCAAAACTTGCTGAAAAGTTCAACATACCTCTTCTTATGCTTATCGACACTCCGGGCGCATATCCGGGCATTGGAGCTGAAGAGAGAAATCAGAGCGAGGCGATAGCTAGAAATCTGTTAGAACTTGCCGACCTTAATACTCCTACAATTTCTATTGTAATAGGAGAGGGCGGAAGCGGCGGCGCGCTTGCTATTGGCGTAGCTGACAAATTGGCGATGATGAGATATTCCGTATTTAGCGTAATATCTCCTGAGGGGTGTTCTGCGATATTATGGAACGACCCTGCTAAGGCTGAAGCTGCAACAAATGCTATGAAGATTACAAGCAGCGACTTAAAAGAGCTTGGTCTTATTGACGATATCATTGCCGAGCCGCTGATTGGTGCCCATAGGGATAAAGATGGAGCTGCGGCTGCAATAGGCGAGTACTTTTTGAGCGAACTTGCTAAACTACGCACAATGTCTAGTGATGAGAGAATGGAAGCTAGATATAAAAAGCTTACAGGCGTTGGAGCTTTTAGCGAATAGTTACTCTTGACTCTCTTGTAGAGGGTCAAACTTCGGTTTTTTTAGCCTTTTTCCCTCTTTTGAAAACTTTATCAAATCCTCAACCGTTTTTACACTCTCATCAAGATTTGCAAGTGAGAGTTTAAAAAGCTCATAAGTAGTCATTACATCGCTCATGGCTCGGTGGTGCACTGCGTCGGGATTTAGATTAAACGAGACATTTAGGTATGAGAGCGCATATCTGTAGGATTCTATTGTTCTCTCAGCCAAAAACAGCGAGCAAAGACCTCTGTTTAGAAGCGGAGCAAGACCTACTTTTTGCATGCTTAGAGATATAAATCTGTAATCAAACTTTACATCATGTGCAACAAAAACAGTATCGCCTAAAAAGAGTTTAAAATCATACATTACCGCTTTTAGATTTGGCGCATCTTTGGTATCTTCTGCACTAATCCCTGTTATCTCTGTAATATGCGGATTTATCTCTTTGCAGTTAACGAGAGATTCATAACTGTCAATAATTTTGCCACCCTTAATTTTAACCGCCGCAATTTCTATTATTTGATGTTTGTCTATTTTTGAGCCATTTGTCTCGATGTCAACTATGCAAAATACGGCATCCTCTATCGGAATAAATTTTGTAGCAAAAAAGTAGTATCCCTGCTGTTTGACAATTTCAAGTCCCTGCGAGTGCCAAAGCTGGAGCAAAAAATCCAAATCTTCGTCTATCTGCTCTTTTAATGTTTTTAAAGAGAGTCCTTTGGTTGAGAGTTTATGAACACTTTTTGCATCTAGAGTAAAATTTGGTTCCAAATTTATCATAAACTATTGCTTTGCATTTTTGATAAATTCTATCACTTTTTGGGCATCTTTTTTGCCGTAAGAGAGCTCAACTCCGCTACTGACGTCAACACCGTAAAAAGCGTATTTTTTAGCGTCTGATACATTTTGCGCATCAAGTCCGCCTGCAAGGATTATTTTTGAGCAGTCAACGTTTTCAAACCACTCTAAATTTAATCTTTTTCCGCTTCCGCCGAATGATTCGCAGTATGCATCAACAAGTCTGTACTCATCGCTAAATTGCAAAATATCTTTAGCCTCTTTTGCGCGGATAACTTTTATATAAGGAACGAACAATTGTTCATAGAGACTAGTAGGCGCTTCAAAATGGATTTGTGCGAGTGTTGCTCCCGCTTCTTGGCAGTAGGAGTTGATTATTTGAGCGTCACTGTTTACAAAGAGGGCAACTTTTTCTACAAACGGGGGGAGCTTTTTGATAATGGCTCGGGCCTCTTTTGGGGAGATATATCTGGGAGAGGGTTCATAAAAAACAAAGCCAAGCGCGTCTGCACCGGCTTCTATTGCCATCATCGCATCTTCATAAGATGTAATACCGCAAATTTTGGTGCGCATTAGACTTTTAAACTCTCTATTGCTTCTTTTTTATTTGCGTGGTTAAATACGTAGCTTCCTGCAACAACGATATCAACACCCGCATCTTTTAGCAGACGTACATTCTTATCGGTTACTCCGCCGTCAACCTCTATAAGGCACGCAGGGTTGATTTTGTCTCTCATAGCGCTTAGTTTTTTTGCTTTTGGCAAAACAGTCTCTATAAAGCTTTGGCCGCCAAAACCCGGATTTACACTCATAAGCAAAACCATATCCAAATCGCCAAGTAGATACTCTATCGACTCTGGCGGAGTGTGCGGGTTTAACACTATTGCAGGTTTTATGCCAAGAGAGCGAATCTTTTGAATAAGTCTATGAGGATGCTTCTCCTCTTCGATGTGAAAAGAGATATATTCCGGTTTTAGGTGTGCAAAAAGGTCTACAAAAAAGGTGTTGTTCTCAACCATAAGATGAATATCTAGAGGCTTTGTTGCAGCAGAAGCGATTGCCGATACTACGACCGGTCCTATGGTTAGGTTTGGCACAAAATGGCCGTCCATAACATCTACATGTACAAAATCGCATCCAGCTTCACAAATAGCCTCTACATCCCTCTTTAGGTTGCCAAAATCGGCAGATAAAACACTAGGTGCTACTTTCATGACTCTTCCTTCTCTCATTTATGTTACGCACTAAAATGAACGCGTCCATTTTAGTGGCAGGGACTAAAGTCCCTACAACCCCCTGAAGCTACGAAAAACTTGTTTTTCGAGAACTACAAAGTATTTTTACACCCTTTTTATAAAAGTGCGTAAAGTCAGTTATATAATTGCGAAATTCTACAATTTTGTAGCTTTTATCTTGTTAAGAAAAATAGAAATTTATCGTTGTTAAAGAGGAGATCAACCTGAACGCCTCTTCTGTTTTCTACAACCTGAAGCAGGCTGTCGACATCTTGGTAGGTTCTAGGAAGAGTAATATTTACGCTTACGCCCTCATCTGCGAGCAGAGTTTTAATCTTTCCGCCGACTATGTTTACAAGCTCCGCAAGTGAGTCTAGGATAAGTTCCATATCATCAGTGTCTTCGCCTATAAGCAGTTCACACGCTTTTTTGGCGATAGCTGATGGAAAAACAAGAATAACCATTCCGTCTATATCGCCGAAATAGCCTATCGAACTTGCAATTTTCCCGCTTTTATCTTCAATAATGAGATTGTGAACGTTGGCTGCCTCTTTTGTCGCTTTGGCATTTGTCATCATCTCTAAGGTAACAACCGTTGCATCTATAAATTTAGGAAGCTCAAGTATAGTCTCTTTATTTAAAACCCTTTTGCTTTTTACATTCGAAGCACTGCTTGCGCCAAGCTCTTTTAATAGCTCTTTATTTTGGAGTATGTCATCCATCTGCGTATAAAAAAGTATTCCCGCATCCTCCATAGTATCTTTAAACACCTGAGGAGTTTTGTCAAATTTCATTCCTACAAAACATATCGTTGCGTTGTACTCTGCCGCCGAACTTGCCAGTTTTGAGAAAAAGTTCAGGGCATGCACATTCATGCTGATAACTTTGTATGCATCAAAGATAAAAAGTCTAAAACCGACGTTTAAAGAGTTGTTGTGATACTCAATATTGAACATATTGCCAATCTCAACATCCAAAAATGAGGAAACTGTGTATATTACGGCATTTCCGGTTACTCTAGTTGCGACTTTTTCTCCCATCTGTCCCAAAAAGGTCGAATCTACTATGTAGTCGTAAGCATCTTTTTTCTCTTTTTTTATGTTGAACTCTTCAAGAGATTGCGCAATGATTGGATTGTGCCCGCCGTCATGCAGCTCTATGGCTATGGCGGAGCGCTGCGATTTGTCGCTGCTGTAAACGAGTATGTTTTTATTTAGATTTTTAAAACTTGACGAGAATAGATTGGCGATATCGAGTGTTTTAAAGAGCGAAAAGTTAAGTTCATTTTGATAAAATCTTTTTATAGCGTCATATTTTTTAGCGTCATAGTCGCAAAATCCTACAGTAGCATGACTCTTTTTACGAATTTTCATAAAAAGCTTCATAAAGACATCAAGACCATTGCGGTTAAAAAAAACAACTTTTTTCAAGGAAACAAGAATCATGTCGGCTTTTAGGTTTGCCGCAGCATCAATATCTTCAATGCTCATAAAAGCGCTTGAACTGTTTCCGTCTAAAAACCCTTGCGGTGAGAAAACTGCGATTCCATTTTTAATTACGGCTTTCATTCAATCCCCATTAGCGTTGCAAATTCTTCGTATATGTCTTCGACATAGTCGATTTTAAAATCAACAAAGTCATTTAATCCCGCTTTTATAAATTCAGGCTGTGAAAGTTCATAGAAGAGAAGAAGATGCATCCACTTTGCCAGCTTGTTGATGCTCTCGTCGTCTGAGGGCTTTATGCCGGAGGCTGATTGTACTATTTTGGATATTTTTTCATCCATCTCCCATTTGTCTGCTATCTGGGAACAAATATCAAAAAGGCTCACCCCGCACAGACGCACTAGGATTGTGTTATAGTCAAGAGCCTTTATGCTTCTTAGGAGGTTTACGTCCTCTTTTTTTTCGCAAAAAAGAGCCTCTGTTACGATTATGCTTGCAGGGAGCAGAGTAATAGCCGCATATATATTTTTGTCATCGATGCCTAAGTGTTTGAGCACTTTTTCCCATTTTTTAGAGAGGTTTGCCTGAAAATCATGAAACGATTTTGCATTTAGATGAAATAGAGTCCAGTTTTTGGGGCTTAAGAGAGTTACCATGTAGTTATAAACGGTCTGTTGTGATAAAGAAACACCTAGGATGCCAAATATCTGAGAGATCTCGCTTACCTCATTGGCAAATCCGTATATAGGTTTGTTTACTATGCCTTTGAGATATGATTTTAGCGCCAAATCACCCTCAGCAACTTTTGCAGCTTTTGCTAGCTCTCCCATGTTTAAGAGTCTAATGGTCTCATTTAACACTTTTGGTGCTGGCGGTATCTTCTCGATAAAGCTATCTATTTTGTCTTTTGTTATCATCTTCTCTGCATATTCTTAAATTTTGTTTATTCTACCTTCATATCTATAAAAGAAATATTAAGGGGATTTTTTGAATTTACCTTAAGCAGAAGTTTTGTTTAGGCTTGATATAATTCGCAACTTTAAAACCTAATATAAGGAACCTAATTATGGCAAGAAAATGTGCTATTAGCGGCAAAGGCCCGATGAGTGGAAACAATGTTTCGCACGCAAAAAACAAAACAAAGCGTCGTTTTTTATTAAATCTTAGAACAGTACGTATCACTTTAGATGACGGTACTACTCAAAAGGTTAAAATCTCTGCAAAAGAGTTGCGTACACTTAAGAAAAACTCTTAAGTCTAACAGGACGCAAACTTGAATCTCTTAGAGAAGATTCGAAACTTTCTACATTGGGAGACATCTCCCAAACCCACAATCACCCTCAATGATGAGTTATATGCTCAATTACTGCCATTTAGAACACCTCTTATTCTTGTACAAATGTGCATGCTTATCGGCACTTTGGGCTATGTCTACATAGAAGATTACACCATAATGGATGCGATTTTCCAATCGGGATATACATTTACTACGGTTGGATTCGGTGCTTTAAAAGAGAGCGAATTTTCAGCAGCAGGACAGATGTTTACAGTAACTCTTATTATCTTAGGATTTACCGTTTTTACACTTGCTGTTGGTATCGTTGTGGATGTTGTAAGTAAAGGCAGATTATCTAGAATACTAAAGGAGCGAAGAATGTTATACGCTATCGCGAGGCTTAAGAAGCACTTTGTCGTCTGTTATCATAATGATTATACTCTTGAAGTTACTAAACAGTTAAGAGAGAATCATATACCGTTTGTTGTCGTTGACCCAAGAGAAGAGATACATCAGTGGGCGCAAGAGCATAACTACACAACGTATCTAAAAGCAGAGCCGCATGCCGAACTTACGATGCTAAAATCACATCTCGCTTCTGCAAAAGGGCTTATAACTATGTCTAGTTCAATGTCTGATAACATTGCTCTTATCGCTTCGGTTAGACTCTTCGAAAAAGAGCATTTTTTGCCAAGACCTTATTACATTATCTCATCTGCCGAGACTGTAAGTGATGTTGAAAAGCTCAAAAAACTTGGAGCAGACACGGTAGTTTCTCCTACAAAATTAACCGCTCAAAGAGTTACTGCCATGGCGGCTCGTCCTGATATGGAAAACCTCTTGGAGGAGTTTTTGTACAAGAGTGACAATCCGCTTGATATGGAAGAGATTGAGGTGCCAAAATACAGCTGGGCAGTTCTTAAAAAACTAAGAGAGACCCATATTAGAGAGATGACTAACACTTCGGTAGTCGGTATTACCAAAAAAGACGGAAAATTTTTAGCGATGCCAAAGGGTGACGTTCTTATTACTAGCGAGTGCAAGCTGCTTCTAATCGGAACTCAAAAAGATATAAACGTGACAAAAGAGTTAATAAGAAAAAGAGATAAACCAAAGGAGTTTAAATTTGTATAATATAATCTATTCAAGCCTCGGGGTTTGCGCGAGTGAAGGTTTTTTTGCTGATGGCGTTAGCGTGGGTCTTAAAAAGGATAACGCTAAAGATATGGCGTTTATATATAGTGAAGATGAGTGTGAAGTAGCATCTGTTTTTACCACAAACAAGATGTTTGCTGCGCCTATAAAGCATTTTCGCTCAATGGGTGGTTTTAAAACAAATTTTATAGTTATTAACTCAAAAAATGCAAATGCAATGACTGGGCAAGCAGGAGTTGAGGATATAAAAGAGGTACTCTCTAACTGCCCATCAGGCGTTAAAAATCCGATTATGAGTTCAACAGGCGTAATAGGTGTGCGACTTCCAAAAGCAAAAATCATTGAGGGCATGAAACTTTTTGATTTAACAAAGAAAGACTCTGCAAGCGCGTCAAAAGCTATCATGACAACCGACACATTCGCAAAAGAGATAGCATTTAAGGTTAAACTTGATGATGGAAGCAGCTTTAACATCGGCGCGATAGCAAAAGGTGCGGGGATGATAAACCCTGCGATGGCTACTATGCTTTGCTTTATTACAACCGATGCAAAAGTAAGCAAAAATGAGATGCAAGAGGCTCTTGATGAAGTAAAAACAACAACTTTTAATGCCATAAGCGTGGACGGCGACACTTCTACAAACGATACTGTTTTGGTTTTGGCAAACGGCAGAAGCGGAGCTTATAATAAAGAGGCTTTCAAGGAGGCACTTTTTAAGGTAATGCACTTTTTAGCACTCGAGATGGTAAGAGACGGCGAGGGCGCTACTAAGCTTGTAACATACAAAGTAACAGGCGCAAAAGATGACAAAGAGGCAGAGATTGCCGCAAAAGCGCTCTCAGATTCGCTTCTTGTAAAAACTGCACTCTTTGGCGAAGATCCAAACTGGGGAAGGATAGCTTCAACAATAGGTGCCAGCGGAGTAGAGGCTTACGAAGAGAAGCTAAAAGTCTCGTTTGATAACCTTTGCGTTTATGACAGAGGCGAGATACTCTTTGACGCCGAGATGGAGAAGAAGTGCGCGGTTGTAATGCAGCATCAAAAATTTACTATTTCCTGCGACCTTGGTATAGGTGAAGGCAGTTTTAAAGCCTACGGGTGTGACTTGGGACACGAATACGTAAAAATTAACGCAGATTACAGAACCTAAATTGTCATTTCTAAGAACAAATGTTATTCGATAAGAACAAATGTTAATGGAGGGTTTAAAATTTGTCAACAAACAATTCAACAATCCTCCAATTTTTTACCTTTTTAATTAGATTAAAATCACAAATATTTTTTAATTGTATCTTGTGCAAAACTTCTGAAAGGGTATGAATAAATATGATAAAATAGGCACTTGTTCAATCTATTTTCGTAGTTCTCTTTATAGGAATCTTTTGCTTTGTTGCTCATGTAAGACCTGTCTATTAAGTCATGTACCTGTTTTTGGCTTGTAAGAATATCTTTGTATATCTTCTCTAGCCTTTTTTGTTTTATCCCAATCATCTCGGCAAAGAGCTCAAAGTCTTCTAAAGTATAGTAACCCATCGCCCCAAAAGCCTTTGTTTCATGCTCTTTAAATAGCTCAAGTCCCATAGTAGTGTCTTCTTTTGGTAAATGATATTTTGTGTAGAGAATATCATAGTTTGGAGAGAGTGAATAATCAACTCTATCTACATCTCTGAGAATTGAAAAGTTTTTCAAATGAGCATCTGTATTCCCGATAAGATAGTTAAGTACAACTCTTTTATAAAAGTCTTCAAGTGCGGGGATATAAGCAGCTATAACTTCTTTGATTTTTAATGCACACTCTTCATAGCTAGATTCATATTTATAATTTTTAGAATGATTTTCTGATGTATATTCAAGCACGGATGCAAAATCTTCCTGATCTACCTTTACAATCTTTTTTTCTGAACCATTAAGAGAGTAGTCAAACCTTTTAGTTATGTATGCAAGTTCTCCATCACTAAACTCAATAAGAGCGTTATGTGCCGTATTTATTTTAAATATCTGAGATGATATCTGCATACTTAGATGCTCGTTTTGTACTATGTCTTCTAAATTAATCGTACCATCATGATCTCTTGGTATAGGCTTTAGGATATATTTTCCGTCTTTATTTGTAGGCACTAGCTCATTGTTATTGTTAAAGCTAAGAGATATTTTGTCTTGAACACCGGAGATAGACATTTTACCCGACATTTCACTTCTGATTTTATAAAATTCTGTTTTGTCAAAGTTTAAAGGTTTTACATTTTTCCCATCAAAAAGATTATTTTTACATTTTGGACAATAGTGCAAGCCTTTATCTATATTCTTTAAACAGCCGTAGCATCTCATTTATGCCTCCTCAACTGTAATTGCACCGATTGTATTCTCTTGTGTCGTTTTTAATAATCTTGTAAAATTATCATCCTCATCAATCTTTAATTCCTTACACTGCATTGATTTTAAATTTCCTTCTGAAAGCAGATTAAAGAAGAATGGAAATAGTATTTTGGATACAAACGGCTCTTTTTTTAATGGTAAATTGACTGAGATTGCACTTGGATTTTCAGACTGAAGATAATCTTCGTAGTAAAAAAATCCATATAATCCTCTATCATTTCTACTTAGCTCACCAATAGGGAGTTTATTTTTATACACTATGCCTTTTTGCATCTATACTACCCTTTTGCTTTCACTTTTACAACTAGCTCTAAACCCAAAACTTCAAGAATTTTTTCCAGTTTATCTATGGAAATATTGGCTTTGCCTTGTTCAAGATTGGATAAAGCCGTTGAACCAATCTCGGCATAGTCTTGAAGGTCAGCCTGAGCAATTTGTAACTCTTTTCTTCTAGTTTTGATTGCTGAACCGATTAAATATTTTAAATTCATTGAAATCCTCCAAAAAATATATTTACATTATATTGTAAATAATATAAATATTGTGCATATTATTTTATTATTTTATTATTTTTTACAATATATCGTAAATATAAGATTGTGAATACAAATATTGCTTAAAGAATTCTTAGTGCATTATAACTTAAATTATAACTTTAAATTACAGCACTGCAAATTAATCATAACTTTTTTGAAATAATAAACTAACATGAACCTCATTAGTTTTTGTAAATAATATTAAAAATTTCCCCATTTCTTTCATTATACACTTGATTCATCTCTCTTTTTTGCATATACTTAAAGCAAAAAAGAGATTTACATGTTAAAAACATTTTTGATAACTGATGCGGCTTTCGTATGAGAAAGGTTGCAGCTAGATGAAAAAGATTCTATTTTATCCCATTATAATCGTCTTAGCTGCGATTTCAACCATCTTGATAATATCACTCATCATTCCGCCAAAAGATATTCCCATATATAGCGATGATAAGCTAAGAGAGTTTGCTCTAAATAAGGGGCTCAAACCTGTTCCTAGCTCATTTGAGCAGCTCTTAAAGCTTCTAGATAACGACCCCTCAAATAACATGACGCTTGAAAAAATCGCACTAGGTGAGGAGCTTTTTTTTGACGTAAATCTCTCAAAAAATAGAAAAACCAGTTGTGCAACTTGTCACTCTTTTGATAGAGACCTTAAAAACAGCGGCGCTTTGGTAAAAATGCTTACAAAAGAGGGCAGCAGTGTTACGGACTGCGCGGCTTGTCATCTGCAAGACCAAAGCGGGGTTGATAGATTTACATTCGCTCAGGGTGATGGAGGGAAAATGCATCCGCACCTGCTAAATACACAAACCATTTTAAATGCATCTTTGGCAAAATATTTTACATGGAGCGGTGAGGTTGATAGTGTAAGAAAGCAGAGTGAAAACTCATTTTTAGCACATCACAAAATGAACATGAGAGCAGAGGAGCTTGAGGAGAGGTTGAGAGAAAACCCAAAATACGCAGAGATGTTTGGGCAGGTTTTTAAAGATGGCATTAGTTTGCAAAACGGCGCAAAAGCCATAGAAGTTTATGCAAAAACGCTGCTTACTAGAGGCGATTATGATAGATTTTTAGAGGGTGATAACAACGCAATGACCAAAGAAGCCAAAAGAGGATTGGCAAACTTTATCAGCATTGGGTGTAAGGGTTGTCATAACGGCATGAGCTTGGGCGGTCAAAGCATTCAGCGATTTCCACTTAGAGGGTTTGCACAGTTTTTTGAGATGAAGCCAAATATTGAGATTTCCCCTGAAATAAAGATAGTGGAGAGAGCATTTCCTTTTGAAAATAGCGGCGGCTATTTGGGAAAAAACAATGAGCATCTTTTTCGAGTGCCCATACTGAGAAATGTTACAAAAACTTCGCCATATTTTCACAATGGAGCCGTTGCAAAGATAAGAGAAGCCGTTAATATTATGGCTAAACATCAAATAGGGCGTAACTTGACTCCGACTCAGATAGATGAGATAGTGGCGTTTTTAAGAGCATTAGAGGGCGAGATAGTAGATTATAAAAAGGAACAAAGATGAGAAGAGTCTTTGTGAAAATCACTATATTTATGATGTTTCTCAGCGGTATTTTTATGCATGAGCTCTTTGATATATCTTGGGAGAATTTTAGAGTTGTTCAGCCTTTGCACATAATATGCTCAATTCTGATAATGTTCTTTTTTTTGAACTCTTTTATTTATCGTCATATACGCAGATATTTCTTTATAAAAAAGATAAACAGTGTAGAGGGATGGCTTCTGCTTTTAGCTTTTGTTTTGGTTGTTTTTAGCGGTTTGTATCTCTTTTTTGTAGGCAACCGAGGCGGAGATATGTTTGGGACCATCTCTTTTAACATCCACCTTTTTGGCTCGCTAGTTTTGGCGGCTCTTTTTTTATGGCATATTATAAAAGCAAAGAGGCAAAATGCTCAGCCGCTGGCTCTGCTCGTTGTGATTTTGTTCTCATATCCGTCCGTTTCATACAGTAAAATTACGGAGCTCTCACTTCTTGAGATAGAGAAAAAAACAGGAGTTTATCACAGCGAGGATTGGACAAGCTCGGCAAAATGCAAATCATGTCACAGCGAGATATTTGAGCAGTGGAGCAACTCAAACCATAAACATATGGCAGGCTCAAACCCATACTATATGGTTATGGAGACGCTTGCCGGAGAGGTTGAGGGGCAGGAGTTTCGAAAATGGTGTATGAGCTGTCACAACCCAAGCGCGCTATCTTTAGGGCATCCAAAAACAACGCATGCGATGGATGGTAACTTTATAAGCAACGAGCATTTTGAAAAAGGTGCGAAAACGCTATTGAATGACTTTAAAGAGCATGGCAATTTTAGAGTTGAAGAGGGTGTTTCGTGTATAACATGCCATCAAATAACAGAGGCAAAGAGCAAAGGGAATGCTTCCTTTACGCTCTCTTTGGAGAGAGAGAAGTATCTGTTTGAAGACTCTAAGTCTGATTTAGGACGCTGGTTTAGCGAAAAACTTATCAATGCAAATCCTAAAGTTCATAAAGAGAGCTACTCCAAAGAGCTTTACAAAGAGAGCCGTTACTGCGCCTCATGCCACGATGAGTTTCATCCGCAAAACGGCATAAAAATAGTCTCAACGTTCGAAGAGTGGGAGAAGTCGCCATTTAACAATCCAAAAGATAAAACCAAGCACAAAAACTGCATAGATTGCCACATGACTTATATGAAAGATGACAAGTTCGCACCACTAAGAGGCACTTCAACTGAGGGCGGAGTTATAAAAGATGATGTAAAGGTTCACTATTTCGCGGGTTCAAACCACTTTTTGGCAGGACTTAGAGATAAGGAACATGAAGAACAGACACTGCAACTCCTTAGAACTTCGGCAAAACTTGATGTGGCTATAAAAGATGGAGTTCTAGAAGTAGGCGTTAAAAATGTGGGTGCAGGACATCATCTTCCTACGGGTGTCGCTGACTTTAGAGAGCTCTGGCTTGAGGTTGAGGTAAAAGACAAAGATGGCAGAGTAGTTTTCTCAAGCGGCAAGCTCGGAAATGACGGCAATATAGAAGAGGGGAGCAGACTCTTTCAAAAGGTCTTCGGCGATGAGAACTCCAAACCTGTCGGGCTTCTTTTTTGGAGGTACAAAACACTTTTAAGCGATACGAGAATACCAGCTGGTGAGAGAAGAGTAGAGAAGTTTGAGTTAGATAAAGAGGCTCTCTATCCGCTTCAAGCGAGCGTAAAACTAAACTTTAGAATCTATCCGCAGTGGGTAACTGACGCTGTAAGAAAAGTCTTTCCAGTTCTTTTAGACCCGAATGTTATTGAGCTTACAAGTGTACAAAAAGAGTTTAAATAAAGATTTTATTCTCCGAGGCGCGGCAGATGCCACTCTCTTTTATAAGCCAAAAGTCTTAGTATTATCGTAAAGAGTGCAGTTGCGAGGATGCTAAACTCATTGATAGCGTTAAAAAAGTGGAGTGTGCCTAAGAGGAGTGCGGCTATGATGGCGATTGAACCGTAAAAGTCGCTGATAAGCACCGATGGAACTTGGTTTATCATGATGTCTCTTGCTACGCCTCCGCCGACTGCGGTTATAAAGCTGAGAATGATAATGCCAAAAAAGTTAAACTCGGCATTTATAGCCATAAGTGCGCCTGTGATGCTAAAAGCGACAAGCCCAATGGTGTCGCTTACAACAAATATCCACCCTCTCTCGATAGAGTCTTTTTTATAGAGCCTAAATGCAAAAATTAAAAAAATGGTAAGCGTGAGTGTAAGTGCCGGATGAAGTGCGGTGAAAGCAAAAGGCGGAACACTTAGGATGGCATCTCGCACGATGCCGCCACCAAGGGCTGTTAGCGTGGAAGCTATCAAAATGCCTAAAATATCAAGCTTGTTTTTGATGGCAACCAAAAAACCGCTTATCGTAAAAGCGGTTATGCCTATGATTTCGGCAAATATAAAATATTCGGGCATCTATTTTTGGTAGTGGGATTTAAACTCTACATAGCGCGAAGCCGAAGCGTATAGCTCTTTTACCTCTTCATCTGTGAGTTCCCTGATAAGTTTTGCAGGGCTTCCCATGATAAGCGAGCGAGGAGGGAAAACTTTGTTTTTAGTTACAAGCGCATCTGCTCCGACGATGGACTCTTTGCCGATAACGGCGCCATCAAGTATGGTAGCACTCATACCGATTAGACAAGCGTCTTCTATGGTGCAGCCGTGAAGCATTACGCGGTGACCTATTGTTACGTCATTGCCGATGATAGTCGGATATCCGTCGCTTCTGTCCGCTTTTTTATGATGTGTTACATGCACCATGCTAAGGTCTTGTATGCTAACTCTGTCACCGATTTTTATATAGTGAACATCACCTCGCACAACAGTCCCAAACCAGATGGAGCAATCCTCGCCGCATGTGACATCTCCGATAACGTCGGCTGAGGGAGCTATCCAGCTATTTTTGCCGATTTTTGGCTCCATTCCTTTAAAATCATATAACATATCATTCATCCTCGCTAAATATCTTAAGAGTTATTTGCTCAATTAGGTTTGCGCTGTCTTTCGCGGCTGACTTGGTAACTCTGTTTACATAATCTTCTAAAAGTGCATGGTTGTTTACAACTTTAGTGCCGTCATTTTTGATTCTTATATATGAGCCGTCACTTTGAAGTTCGTGTGCCAAAGCGTTGTCTGCGCACTGAAGTTTTAGAATCTGTATGATTTTTTCTTTGGCTTTTGGGTCTTTGATGGCAGTTAAGAGCTCTATGCGTCTTGTAAGGTTTCTAGGCATCCAATCAGCACTTGAGATATATACTCCCGCCTCATCGTTTTTAAAATAGAATGCTCTTGCGTGTTCTAGGTATTTTCCAAGGATTGAGACAACCCTTATGTTTTCGCTCACCCCTTCTATTCCCGGTTTTAAACAGCAGATTCCACGGACTATCAAATCGACTTTAACGCCAGCCTGACTAGCTTTGTAAAGAGCCTTTATCACATCGTCATCCACAAGCGAGTTCAGCTTTGCGATAATGCGTCCCTCTGTTTTTCTTCTCGTCTCATTTTGGATAAGAGAGAGTATTTTTGGTTTAATCTGTGATGGCGACATGTAGAGTTCGTTAAGCTTCCCTTTTTTGCTAAAGCCGGTTAGAAAGTGGAAAAACCTCGTCATGTCGCTTGTTATCTCATCTTTGCTTGTTAGATAACTCATGTCCGTATATATTTTTGAAGTGGCAGGGTTGTAATTTCCCGTTCCAAGATGCGCATACTGCTTTAGTTTGCCGTTTTTCTTTCTTGTGATAAGCGTCGCTTTTGCATGAACTTTAAAACCTTTAATGCCGTAGATAACATGCGCACCTGCTTTTTCAAGCGCTTTTGCCCAGATAAGATTGTTCTCTTCATCAAATCTTGCTTTTAGCTCAACCATAACGGTTACCTGTTTGCCTGACTCACTCGCAGCCATAAGCGATTTTACAATCGGGGAGTCTGTTCCTGAGCGATAAAGCGTCATTTTTATAGAAACAACATCAGGGTCTTTTGAAGCAGTTTGGATAAGTTTTACAACTGGATCAAAACTCTCATAAGGATGGTAAAGCAGGATATCTTGCTTCTCAAGAGTTGCAAATATATTTTCGCTGCTATCAAGTGGCGGAAGAGTTTTTGTTTTAAAAGACTCTGCAAGAAGATGCGCAAACTGCTTGTTTGAGACTATTTGCCAGAGACTTGAGAGGTTTAAAAACGTATGAAATTTAAATATATCATCTTTATAGACGTTTGTGTGGCGGTTAAAAAAGTTGACAATCTCCTCATCGCCATCACTCCCTACCTCAAGTCTTACCATCGCCCCTTTTCTGCGAAGCTTTAGCCCCTCTTCAAGAATTTCCAAAAAGTCGTCAGCCTCCTCCTCTTCTATCTCGATGTCGGCATTTCTTGTGACTCTAAACGAGGCATATTTTATAAGAGAGTAACCCGGAAAAAGATCCTCTACATGCTCCGCAACAATACTCTCAATAGGGATATAGATGTTGCCCTCAAGCTCCACAAATCTCTCTAAAACTCTAGGAACGCGGATGATTCCAAATCTCTCAATAGCTGGGTTGTCGCTATCTTTTAGCTTGACGATAAGTCCGAAACTAAGGTTGTTTAGATGCGGAAATGGGTGAGTCGCGTCAACGGCAATCGGGATGATTACAGGGTAGATATTTTCGTTAAAATATCTGTGGAGGTAGTGCTTTTGGTGCTGATTTACTTCGCTATAAAGCTTTATGCTGATGCCTTCAGTTTCAAGCTTTTTCAAAATCCCGTTCATGCAGTGTTCAACTACTTGCTGCTCTTGATGGAGATATTTTCTTATCTCACGAAGCTGCTGCATAGGTGTCAGTTTGTCCGCGCTTGAGACTATGATGCCTGCGGCAAAGAGTTTTTTTAGCCCAGCCACCCTAATCATGTAAAATTCATCTAAGTTTGTTCCATAGATGGCTAGAAATTTTAGGCGCTCTAAAAGTGGAAGCGACTCATCTTGCGCCTGTTTTAAAACTCTTGTATTGAAATGAAGCCAAGATATTTCACGGTTGTTATAGAGGTCGGGATTTTTGAGATTTAGCATTACTAAAAAACTCCATATAATTATATTTCTCTCATTATATCAAAGAAATGTTACTTTACGAGTCCGGTACCGTGCCAGTTTGCCGAATGGTATATAGTTGCATCGTTTTTTCTTGCATAAAAACGCATAAGAAGTTTTTGAAGTGTCGGCTCTATGGATGGGTAAAACCAAGCGTTATTGCTTGTGGCAATCACAAAATCGACATCACCCTCATATATCTCTTTGCATGTAGCTTCGTAGCATATCGCATTTCTAAACTTTACGCCCTTTATCACAAAATCCGTAGGCGTTGAAGCCGTTTTAAAGTCTGATGCTCCCGCAAAAAAGATATCGTTTATAAACTCTTTTGCAAATTCTGGAAGCGGAATATACTCTCCAAATGGAACCAATATCATCTTTTTTGCCACTTGATATTCGCCGCCCTCAAACATGTAAGTTACGTTATAGTGGAGTTCATCTTCTTTTAAAAGTGAGCCAGCAACGATGGCGATATTGTATGAGTATGTAACCAATCTATTCATGACGTTTGTAGCTAAATTCATATAAAACGGAAATACCGACTCAGGCAGGACTACTACGTCATATCCTTGGCTTATGGCATTTTCAATCTCTTTAAATATCATTTGAAGCGTCGGCTGAAGAGTCTCTATTTGCCATTTTTTCTCCTGCTTTATGTCTGTTGCAACAAGCTTTATCTTTAGTGGAGCATCTTTTTGAATCGGCGTATTAAAATTAAAAGCAAAAATAAGCAGCAAAAGCGGTGCAAATGTGTATGGTTTTTTAGTGTACTCTACTAGAGAGAGAGCTATTAAAACCGCCGCAAATTGGTACTTGAAGATGCCGATGTAGCTATCTACAAATAGAATCTCAAGCTGGAGCCAGTTAAAATCAACCGGTTCAAAAAAAGTTAGCCCAAATAGCAAAAGGGCTCTTATTGCTACATTGTTTGTAAATGCCAAGATTCCAAAAAACAACATGTAGATAATTGCAAAAGCAAATGTTATAAAAGGCTCCAAGTAGCCCACACCGTTGTATTTAAAGCTATATCCAATCCAGTAAAACCATAAAAGCCCTATAAAAAATCCAGCAACTAAAACAGCTCTTTTTGGTATGTACAAAAAGAGAGCCAAGGCAAAAATGCCAAAGATTGTGTTTAGCGCTTTTATGGTGATGTCGAAGTGTTCTAAATAGAGAAATGCACTAAAAAAAAGTGCTGTTACAACTCCTACCGTCAAGTCAAAAAGTAGGTGATTATAGGAATTTCTGATGTTTTGTATTTTTTCAACCATTTTTTTGTAGCTCTGTTTTTGATGCGAATTATATCAGTATTCAGTCTTTTATTAATATACTTTTTGTACAATGCCCCCAATTTATTTAAAGGAAACTCGTACTCATGGAAATATTAGGACAACTTTTACCGTTCGTATTTTTAATTGCAATTATGTACTTTGTAATTATCCGCCCACAACAAAAAGAGGCTAAAGCGCGTCAGGAGATGATAGTGGCTCTTAAAAAAGGAGACAAAGTTATCACCGCTGGAGGACTTATCGTTATTGTCAACAAAGTAGAAGAGCAGTTTTTAAATGTAAAAATCAACGAAGAAATAGTTGTTAAGATAACAAAAGATTCTGTTATCAGAAAGTACGAGGATGAAGCTTAATTATCGCATAGTTATCTTTGCAGTAGCGATTTTTTTTGGTCTCTTCTTTTCTGCTCCCTCGCTTTTTCAAATGCAAGATGGCAAAAAAATAGCACTTGGTCTTGACCTTCAAGGTGGACTTCATATGCTTCTTGGTGTTAAAACCGAGGAGGCTGTTAAGTCACGTATCAAGTCCGTTGCTGCAAGTATTAAATACTTTACTGAGAAAAAAGACATCCTTATTGATGGACTCTCATTTGATGAAAATGGCATTACATTTACGCTTTTGGATAAGGACGATGTAAAAACTCTCCAATCTTTTTTACATGAGATTCAAGGGGCTGTCGTTGTTGTTGTGGGAGAAAATATCTCCCTCTCTCTTACAAATGAAGAGATAGCACGGACAAAAGAACAGGCTATCTCTCAAGCTATTGAGACTATCAGAAACAGACTTGACCAGTTTGGTTTGGCTGAGCCTATCGTGGCACGCCAAGGAGAAGAGAAGATTCTTGTGCAGCTTGCGGGTATAAAAAATGCAGAGGATGAGCAAAGAGCAAGGGAACTTATCTCTCGTGCGGCAAAGCTAGAGCTTATGGCTGTGGATGAGGAGAGAGCGGCGCGTGTTGGCAACATGAGTGCGAGTGATGCCGCTGCTTATGGCGATGTGATACTTGAAGATGCCACGAATCCAAACATCAAACATCTTGTACGTGAGATTCCCGTGCTTGATGGCGGTATGCTAACCGATGCAAATGTTGGTTTTGATCAAAATAACCGCCCGCTAATAAGCTTTTCACTCAACGCAGAGGGCGCGCAGATATTCGGCGACTTTACAGGCAAGAGTGTGGGCAAGCGTTTGGCGGTTGTGCTTGATGGCAAGGTCTATTCTGCACCTGTTATCAATGAACGTATCGGTGGTGGAAGCGGACAAATCTCTGGAAATTATACTGTTTTAGAGGCAAAAGATTTGGCGATTGCACTCCGTTCGGGCTCGCTTATGGCGCCTATCTATGTTATGGAGAAGCGCTCTGTTGGTCCTAGCTTGGGAGCCGATAGTATCAAGGCAAGCATGATTGCGCTTTTAGGCGGGTTTGGGCTTGTTGTTGTTTTCATGGTTGTTTACTACAGAATGGCGGGAGTTATCGCAAATATCGCTCTGTTCGCAAATATCTTGTTAATTGTAGCGGTTATGAGCCTCTTTGGCGCAACGCTCACACTCCCAGGAATGGCAGGAATAGTCCTCACTGTCGGTATGGCAGTAGATGCAAACGTTATCATCTCTGAGCGGATTCGAGAGCTGTTGCATCAAGGTGTCTCGATGCACAAAGCCATAGAAGATGGTTACTCCAATGCGATGCGTGCGATTTTGGATGCAAATATCACCACACTTATCGCCGCTGTTGTGCTTTATGCTTATGGAACGGGTGCTATCAAAGGGTTTGCTATAACTATTAGTATCGGTATTTTGGCGTCGATGCTTACGGCGATTTTGGGAACGCACGGGATTTACCAGATGCTTGAAGAGAAGATGAAAAAGAGCAAAAATAACCTTTTTTGGTTCGGGATTAGGGGGTAATTATGGAATTTTTTAGATACACAAAAACCCTTGGATTTATGGGCAAATCAAAACTGGCAATGTTCTTTTCTATCGCTTTGGTTTTAAGTTCGTTTGCTATTTTAGCAGTAAAAGGGCTTAACTACGGTGTTGACTTTGCTGGCGGAACGATTGTTCAGGTGAAGTACACAGCTACAGCTCCCATCGATGCTATGCGTGAAAAACTTAAAAGCAATGAAATTTTTGAGGGCGCAAGTATTACGGAGTTTGGTTCTTCTGATGAGGTGGTTATCCGTATGCGAACGACAACGGGAGATGTTGTCGTCGATGTAGGCGATGTAACAAGAGAGACGCTAAAAGGCACAGGTGATTTTGAAGTTCGCCGTGTTGATATCGTTGGTCCAAAGGTCGGAAGTGAGCTTAAAGAAAAAGGGATTATGTCTCTAGTTTTGGCTATTGCAGGCATTTTAGTCTATGTTGCATTTCGTTTTGAGTGGAGATTTGCACTTGCGTCTGTTTTGGCGCTTGTTCATGATATTTCCATAGCTATCGGGGCAATTGCTTTGGTAGGGCTTGAGGTAAATCTTGACGTTTTAGCGGCACTTTTGACGATTCTTGGTTACTCGCTTAACGATACCATCATCGTTTTTGACCGTATCCGCGAGGGAACAGTAAAAGGCAGAGATGAGGAGTTTGCTGAAGTTATTGACGACTCAATTACCAATACGCTCTCACGAACAACGCTTACCTCTCTTACAACTCTCTTTGTTGTCTTTACGCTCTTTGTATGGGGTGGTGAGATTATCCATGCGTTTGCATTTACTCTTTTGGTAGGTATCACGATTGGAACATACTCTTCTATATTTGTCGCTTCACCGATGCTGCTTCTTTTAGGGTTTGATGTTAAGCAGTATCATATCAACCTTGCAGAAAAAGCAAGACGAGAGACAGAAAAAGATAAAATGAGAGCTCAGTTTGAATCTGGAGTTATGTAGGGTTTACTATATCATATCTGTTTATTGAGCCAAATTTAAAGATTAGAAACAGAAAAAATTATAGATGATAGGCATAGTTTTTGTGCCACCTTTGGCATTTTTTATCTCTTTATGAAAAAAACTTAATTCTTAAATGAGCGGCATAAAGACTTTAGTCGCTCCTTAAGATACTTTTTTGATTTCACTGCTTATTTTATATAGATTTACTCTCTCTTCTTTAAAAATGTACCTACTTACTATTGCCTCTTTTGTTTTTATGCGTAGTAAGATTTGCTACTGGGGATGCTTTTTATCTCTGTGGCGGTGAACTACGTGGCTGAGAGACTGCTCAGCGGCAAACAAAAAAAGTACTTTGGTTTATATTGCTGCACTTCGCTCGTAATGACGATAAAGGTCACGATGATAAGAACTTATTTTTATTTATCTTGTCGTGTGATATAATAATCCTTAAATATAAAAAGTGTGGATAAATCATTTGAAAAAAAATCTACTTTCGATTGTATGCCCTTGCTACAATGAAGAGAAAAATTTAGAGTATTTCAGCAAGGAATTGTTTGATACTTTGCAAGAGCTTGATTTAGAATATGAAGTGATTTTTGTAAATGATGGGAGTAATGATGCTACCTTAGAAAAGTTAAAAGAGCTCAAAAGCATCTATTCTCATATTAAAATTATAAGTTTATCAAGAAACTTTGGCAAAGAGGCTGCTTTGAGTGCAGGTATTGACAAGGCAAAAGGTGATGTTCTCGTACCCATAGACGCAGATATGCAACATCCGCCTCATGTTATCAAAGATCTTTATGAAGAGTGGCAAAAGGGCTATGATGTTGTCTTGGCAAAAAGAAAAGCTCGAACCACTGAATCTTTCCTTAAAAAAGTGAATGCGTACGGGTTTTATAAACTTCACAATATGATTTCAAATATAAAAATTCCCCAAAATGTAGGTGATTTTAGGTTAATCAGTAGAAAGGTTGTCGAGGCAGTAAAGAAATTACCGGAAAATCAGCGCTTTATGAAAGGAGTGTTTGCGTGGGTTGGATTTAAAACTTCGATTGTAGAGTATGAAGTAAATTCACGCGCTTATGGGAAAAGCAGTTTTAGCGGTTGGAAACTTTGGAACTTTGCGCTTGAAGGAATATGCAGTTTTAGTACTGTTCCACTTCGCATATGGCTCTATATTGGCGTAGTTTTGTCCTTTTCTTCATTTTTATATATGAACTATATTATCATTCAAACGCTAGTTTTTGGAGTGGATGCTCCCGGCTATGCTTCACTTATGAGTGTTGTTTTGTTTTTAGGTGGAATACAACTTATAGGCATTGGTGTTTTGGGAGAATATATAGGACGAATATATATGGAATCAAAAAAAAGACCAATATATATTATTGATGAAGAGTTGTAAAATTTGCAAATATGGCTTCATAGGAGGCATATCTACTCTTATTCACCTTGTTGTAAGTTACACTATTGTTTATCTATATAGTGAGAATATTTACATCTCTAACATCTTTGGTTTTTTGTCTGCCTTTTTATTTTCATATATTATGCAGTCACTATTTACTTTCAAACATGAAATTAAACTTGAAAAAGCATTGCGATTCTTTAGTGTGCAATTTATAGCGTTGTTGCTTAGCATAGTTTTGGTAGATATTATATCTTTAAAAAATAGTTATGTTGAGATTGTGTTGGTTATAGTTGTTTTGCCACTGATAACCTATCTGTTTCATCAATTTTGGACATTTAGCAAGGCAAGCACATGAGCTTAAATCTAACAAAAAACATGAGCACTAGAAGTTACTATTTTTTATCATTGGCAATAGCGACATTCTATCTTTTTTATATTTTTAGCCTAGATTTTTTTACAGGAAGCAATGCTTTTTGGTTTGATGTCAGAACTGACCCGACACAGCATATAACCGGAATGTGGGCTTATGTCGGTGATAGCTGGCACTTTCCGCTCCTAGATACCACGTATCTAAACTATCCTCAAGGAAGCAACGCCGCATTTACAGACAGCATACCCATAGCTGCACTGTTATATAAATTGCTAGGATGGTTTTTACCTCACGATTGGCACTATTTTGGTTGGTGGGTATTTTTTTCCTATTTACTTCAAGCAGTTGCAGGAGCCTATTTTTTAGGAGAGGCAACTACAAAAACACCCTATATCGCTCTAGTGGGCGTACTCTTTGCAGTAACAATGCCTTCACTAATGATACGCATCCCACATACTGCGCTTTTAACTCAGGGGCTGCTCATCTTTATGTTGGCTTTTTATTATCTTACTATGCAAGGAAAACAAGAAGCTAACACAGCGCTAAAAAAAGAGCTGTTTATTTTATATTTTTCTTGTTTTGTTCATCCCTATTTGACCTCAATGCTATTTGTTATCTTTTTTGTTTCACTAATTTCTTTTTGGATTTATAAAAAAACAACACTAGGCAAGACACTTTTATATCTAGCGTCTGGTCTTGTCGGAGTATTTTTCTTTTGGTATATCATTGGATATATCAATTTTGAACACTCTCAAATGCAAACTTCAGGCTTTGAAATAAATTCAATGAATCTGCTCTCCCCTCTACTTGGAACTAATTTAGCAGAAAGTTTTTTTCTTCCTTCACATAAATTTGTTTTGGATGCAACAGGGCTGCAGGTAGATGGTCATAACTATTTAGGATTTGGAACTCTACTGCTACTCGGGTATTTGTTGCTATTTCATTTTAAAATTGTGATGGAAGGGGTTTTAAAACACTGGATTTTAGCCGTAGCGGCACTGCTTTTGACGCTATACTCTTTATCGACAAAGATATATGCTGCAGATACATTACTTTTTACGTATGAGCTGCCCAAATTTTTTGAGCTCATAACCGGTACATTTAGATCTTCGGGAAGATTTTTTTGGACAGTAGGTTATGTTTTGGTTTTTTTCTCGCTTGTAACTTTTTTAACACAAAAAAACATACAAAAAGCTTTGTATGGAGTTCTTTTCTTGACTATTATACAGGTGATTGACACGACGCATCATAGAAGTTATTTAAAAGAGGCTTTAAGCCGTGAAAAATACTTTAAAGTCGATTATGCAACATGGAACGAGCTAGTGGCACAAAGCACAAAAGTGTATCTTTTCCCACCATATAAATGCGGAGCGGAAATCGAAGAAACTTTAATGCTGCAGTATTTTGCTTCACTACATAGAAAACCTTTCAATAGCGGGTTTTTAGCTAGAGCAAATGTAGACTGTGAGCAAAAGAATACTGTTTTAGAAAAAGAAGCTGAAAAAGACGTTTTATATATCTTTTTAAAAGATAAAATAGAGGAAAAAAAGATTAAAAATCTTTTTAAAGACTCTTATGAAAAATCATGCAAAAACTACGATATTGGCATAGTATGCAAAAAAATCAGTAGAAAATAAAGTAGATATTTTAATACTGACTTTCATTTTATATCTGAATATATTGTTATGTGGACAAGGCAAATGATTGGGGATTTGGCTGCTAGTGGGGGGGGCTGGAGATTGCCGTGCTTCGCATGTCATAATGAGAGGGCTTCGTTCGCAATGACAGTCATTGCGAGGAAGAATTACGAAGCAATTTAGGGTATGCGAGAAGTCTATTATAAAATTGCATTAGTCTTTAGTTAACTCACTCAATAAAAGAATAAACAAAAAACATTCTAGATAATAGGCATAAAGACTTCAGTCGCTCCTTAAGATACTTTTTGTATAATCCTCACAATTAATTTAAAGCTAAGGTGTCAATATGGATTGGGGCAAAGTAATATATGTATTTTTTTCGTTGATGAGTTTAACATCAATTGCAGGGTTTTTATATGAGCATAGTGCCGTTGCACTCTTTGTAGCAGGCAGCTTAAATTTAATTTCAACATTTTTGAAAATAGGTGTTAGAAATCTTCTCTCCGCTGAGCTTTTAGCGTCCTCTTTAGTAGCAGACTTGCACCTTATTCCGGCATTTATCTATCTTGAAGTAGTCGGGAACTTAGAGTGGGCGATAGCACTGGCAATAGGTGCGTTGATAGCAAATGTATTCTCAGTAGGACTTGTTTATATTGAGAGCTCAAAAAACCGCGATGAGCACTAGGAGAGAGTGTTGAATTATAGTTCAAAAGAGTTAGAAAAAGAGTGGCAGCAATATTGGGCAAAAAACAGAAGTTTTGAGCCTAATGAGGACTTTTCAAAACCTAAAAAATATATTTTAAGCATGTTTCCGTTTCCAAGCGGACGCCTTCATATGGGGCATGTTAGAAACTACACTCTAAGTGATGCATTTGCTAGGTATTATCGCCAGCAAGGCTTCAATGTCCTTCATCCAATCGGCTTTGACAGCTTTGGTATGCCGGCAGAAAACGCAGCTATCAAAAACGGCTCACACCCAAAAAAATGGACCTACGACAACATTGACTACATGAAGGGCGAGTTTAAATCGCTCGGTTTTTCATTCTCAAAAGAGCGCGAACTTGCTACGAGTGATGAGCTTTACACCAAGTTTGAGCAGTCTTTTATTATCGACATGTACGAAAAAGGTCTTCTTTATCGTAAAAAAGGTTTTTTAAACTGGTGTCCGAGCTGCCATACTGTTTTGGCAAACGAACAGGTCATAGACGGCTCATGCTGGAGATGTGACAGTGACGTAGTTAAAAAAGACATGAATCAGTACTACTTCAAAATAACGCAGTATGGCGACGAACTGCTCTCTGATTTGCATAAGCTTGAGGGCGGATGGCCAAAGCAGGTTCTTACAATGCAGGAGAACTGGATAGGCAAGTCAAACGGTTTGGAGTTTAAGCTTTCATTTGATGAAAAATCACAAGAGAGGCTAAATAACAAGTTTGAGAGCTTTAACGTATTTACAACGCGTCCCGACACCATCTATGGTGTGAGCTATGCGGCGTTAGCTCCTGAGCATGAGATTGTAAGCTATATGATAGAGAATTCGCTTCTTGACAAAGAGACAATTGAAAAAATCAAGGAGATGAAGAACGCTTCATCAATTGATAGGCAAAAAGAGAAGAGCGGTGTGGCGTTAAATCTGCAGGCGCTTCCTCCGCTGACTAAAAAGCTTGTTCCTATCTGGGTTGCAAACTTTGTTCTGACGGATTACGGAAGCGGCGCTGTTATGGCTGTTCCTGCCCATGATGAGAGAGATTTTGATTTTGCCAAAAAATATGATTTGCCGATTAAGGGCGTAATCAAACCCTTTGGCGGTGAGTTTAGCGCGGATAAACCTTTTACGGACGTCGGCGAGCTTTTTGACTCGGAGATGTTTAACTCCCTTAACTCAAAAGAGGCGCAGGCTAAAATAATAGCGCACTTTGAAGATAAAAAAATCGGTAAAAAAACAACCAACTTCAAGCTAAAAGATTGGGGAGTGAGCCGTCAGAGATATTGGGGTGCGCCAATTCCTTTTGTCCACTGCCACGATTGCGGAATAGTGATGGAGAAAAAAGAGAATCTTCCTATCGCTCTGCCTGAAGATATCGTTATTACAGGAGAGGGAAATCCGCTTGACCACCATCCTACTTGGAAGCACTGCAAGTGTCCTAAATGCGGAATAGACGCTCTTCGCGAAACAGATACTATGGATACATTTGTAGAATCAAGCTGGTATTTTTTACGTTTTTGCGCATCGCCAAAAAACTGGGAAAAAGAGGCTTTCTCAAAAGAGCAGATTAAGTACTGGATGCACCAAGGTGTTGACCACTACATAGGCGGTATTGAGCATGCAATTTTACACCTTCTTTATGCAAGATTTTTTACAAAAGTATTTCGTGATTTAGGCTATTTGGAGTTTGATGAGCCTTTTGGCAAACTTCTAACCCAAGGTATGGTTCTAAAAGACGGTGCTAAGATGAGCAAGTCCAAGGGCAACACGGTTGACCCTGACGCGATAATAGAGAAATACGGCGCAGATACCGCAAGGCTCTTTATACTCTTTGCCGCACCCCCGACACAAGAGCTTGAGTGGAACGACAATGCCGTTGAGGGTGCTTTCAAGTTTATAAAAAGATTTTATGAGAGAAGCGCTAACGCATACAAAACAGATAAAATTCCTCTCATTGAGCATGTAAAACTAAGTAAAGAAGAGAAATTTGCCAGAAAAAAAGTGTACGAGGCTTTAGCTCGCGCAGAGGATGTTTATGGAGAGAAATACACCTTTAACACGATGATTGCGGGCGTTATGGAGGCTATGAACGCTCTAAATCTGCAGTCAAACAGCGATGTTTGGAGCGAGGGTTACTGGATTTTGACCTCCATTATGGAGCCGGTTATTCCGCACACATGCTGGGAGATAAGCAGTCAAAAATTCTCACTTGCAAATTTAGCACCGCAGAGAGTTCTGGATGAAGTTTTTGTTGAAAACAGCTTGATTTTGGGTGTCTCTATCAACGGAAAAGCAAGGCTTGAGATAGAAGTCTCACCTGATGCCACAAACGATGTGATAATCGCCATGGCAAAAGAGAGCGCTTCAAGATGGCTGGAGGGCAAAACTATAATCAAAGAGATTGTAGTCCCTAAAAAGCTAGTAAATTTAGTTGTCAAGGATTAATTTTGAAACAGCTCTTAAATATTAAAAAATTTCTGCTTCTTTTATCGGTTTCTATTTTTATAATCGGATGCGGATACTCCCCAAGTGCCAAATTTTCTCGTGATACGTTAGGTGAGAAGATAAGTACGAGCGTTATTATCTCGGCGCAAGACCCTCAAAATACAGTTGTAATCAAAGATGCAATCGACAGAGCAATAATAGAGGTGTTTCAAGCCTCTCTTGTTAGCAAAGAGCACTCTGACAGCCACCTTGTTATAAAAATGGCTACACCACTTTACGCTCCTATTGTTTATGATCAAAACGGTTTTGTTATCGGATATAGAATGAGCGTTGTTTTAAACATAATAAAGCATACAAACGGCGCGTCAAAGAGCTATACGACAAAAGGATTTTATGACTTTTCTGTCGCTCCAAACGCTATTGTGACAGACCAAGACAGGTTTGAGGCAATCGGGCAGGGGGCGCAAAGAGCTATAAAGTCTTTTGTAGCTCAAGTTTCCGCTGAGGGAGCAAGAGCTAAAAAAGAGTCAAAATAGGACTCTGACAACTAAGGAGATATTGTGAACATTCAAACAATTATTAAAAAAGCTATAAAAAGATTGGAGTTAGAGGGTAAACTTCTAACACCTGATTTTTATACAGAGGCTTTTTGCAAAGAAGCTGCTATTGCAGGTTTCAAGGTTGAGGACTGCTCAAAACTCGATAAATTCAGATCTATGCTCAATAAAGAGCTTCAAGAAGAACTAAAAAAATATCACATAAAAACAATCTCCGAACTAGCCCATTTTTTAATTTCTAGACTAAACAGAACAAACCCAACACACTGCTCAAACTTTTTGGAATCACAGAGCCTTTTTACAAAAAGAGTGCTTCAGGCAATCGAAGTGCTTCATAACAAAGAGGCTTCTGAACTTGCAAAGAAGAGTCTTGACCTTTTAGGCAGAGAGTGCTCTATTGCCGAGATAGACCAGTTTAGACAGTTGTGGATAAACTTTTTAACTACCTATGATGATAGTTTTTTGCAACAATTGAAACTGCTCGGCGATGTTGATTTTACCGACCTAAGAAGGACTATACAAAACTTAAATTTCCAAAATGCCAAAAGTAGAGGGTTGGAGTCGTTTGAGCTCTCGAAGGTGGCTTCGCTTTTAGTCTCATCACTTGTTCCATCAATTGCTTCGGATATAAACGAGAAGATAGCGGACATAAGCCAAAAAATCCAAAAAAATCCAGCACTTTTAGAGAGCAGCAGCATAGAAGCGGAGATAAAATCTGCTATATCGCTAAGAATTGCTCTTGACAAACAGAGCGTAAAAGAGATGATTGAGTCCATAGACGGTGTTCTTGACAAACTCTCACTCAGACTTATAGAGATGATAGAGTGTTCGGATAGCTCTACTATCGAGATACAAAAGATTAAAAAAGAGCTTGAGAGCTACAACGAGAGTGCCGTGACTAGCTTTAGCGTCGCACATAAAAAACTCTATACAATTGCAGTAGCACTCGAAGAGAACACTCAGGCACTTACTAGAGATTTAAAGAAGCACAGTAGCGAAGTCGGAGTACTTAGTAAAAAGATAGAACAGCTTGAGCATGAGCTTGAGCGCGCCAAAGAGCAATCTAGAGAGGATTTTTTAACAAAACTTTTCAATAAACGCGCGCTGGATGAGTATATGAGCGTTAAAGAGGCTGAGTTTGAGCGATATGGACATAACTTTACCGTTGTGTTTTTTGACCTTGACTATTTTAAAACAGTCAATGACACCTATGGACATGACGCCGGAGATGCAGTGCTTATCGCTTTTGCAAAAATATTAAAAAACGAGGCTAGAACAGTAGATATAGTAGGAAGATTCGGCGGCGAAGAGTTTATAGCAATTCTTGGAGAGACTGATCTTGATGGCGGGGTGGTATTTGCGCAAAAGGTTCGCAACAAGATTAAAAACACACGTCTAATGTATAAGGAAAACCGTATAGAGGTTACCGTTAGTTGCGGAGTAAGCGAGAGAAAAACGCGCTTCTCGCTTGCTAATTTGATAAAATCGGCTGACGAAGCCCTTTATAAAGCCAAACATGATGGCAGAGACAGGGTAGAGTCAAAGTGATACTAAAAGATTATCTCGACTCTAAACCGCTCTACTACGACGAGATTGATTACACAAGAATGCCGCGGGTATATGAGAAGATAAAGTCTTCATTGCCTCTTAAGAGTGTTATTCATATTATCGGAACAAACGGCAAAGGCACAACCGGGCGTTTTTTGGCAAATGCTCTTTATGCAATGGGGCACAGCGTGGGACACTATACCTCTCCGCATATTTTAGAGTTCAATGAGAGAATCTGGCTAAATGGCTCAAACACAACCGATGCAGAGTTAGAAGATGCGCATGTAGAGCTGCAAAAGCTTTTGCCAAAGAGTGATTTGGACTCTCTAAGTTATTTTGAATATACAACACTCTTGGCTGCAATAATTTTTAATAAGTGCGACTATGTCGTAATGGAAGCAGGACTTGGCGGTGAATTTGACGCAACGGCGGTATTTCCCAAGCGCCTCACCCTTGTTACCCCGATAGCCTACGACCATGAGGCATTTTTGGGTTCAAGTATAGAGAGTATTGCTTCTACAAAATTAAATGCCATTCAAAACAGCGCAATATTGGCTCCTCAGAGTTATGATGAAGTATATGGGATTGCCGATATATTAAAGTCTGAAAAATCTATAAATATTAAAAGAGTAGATGAAGTTTTAGACGAAAAAGATATGGAGTTGATAGAAAATATTGCAAAAAAGCTCTCCCTTGCTCCATATCTAAAAGAGAACCTTTCATTAAGCATAGCGGCACTCAAATTTTTGGGTTTAGAGTATAAAATAGAGCATTTTTCTTCAGCGCCTCTCTTTGGCAGAATTACAAAAATAAGCGACGATATTATAATAGACGTCGGTCATAATGCACTCGCAGCGCAAAGCATAGTTGATGCTCTGAGAGGTGAGAAATATATAATAATTTATAATAGTTATAAAGATAAAAACTATAAAGAAATTCTGAGAATTTTACGCCCGATAGCTCTACATGTAGAGATTATAACCATAAGTGACAAACGCGCTGAAAAAATAGAAAATATTGAGACTGTTTTAGATAGTTTAGAGATAAAATATAGTATATTCAATAAGATAAAACCGAAGCAGAAATATCTCGTTTTTGGTTCTTTTAGCGTGGTAGAGAGATTTTTAAGAGAGTATTATGAATAATCACTTCACAATTACGATAAACGATGACAACGGCGTAAAACAGTTTAATCTTCATCAGGTTATAAAAAAGGTTGCTGTTCATCTTATTTTGTTTATTGGAATTGTTACCGTTGTGGCAGTTGGAACCATACTTTATCTAAACTATGTAGTTGATGAGATAGAAGCAAAACGCCAAGCCACGCAAAAAGCTTATATGATGCAAAAAGATAAAAATCAGGCACTTGATGAGAGTATAAAAGAGACTCAGATGGCTTTGATAGATAAGAAAAAAGAGCTTATAGAGATATCTGAGACGCTCTCTGAGATAGAGACGCTTATAGGCATAACTCCAGTCGCTGAGACGTCGCTGTCTGAGAGGGTGACTACAACCAAAGTTAACTCTGAGCATATGGCGACGCTGATGCAGTTTATTCCAAACGGTTCACCGATAGAGTATAGGGGCGTTACAAGTACGTTTGGCTATAGAATACATCCGACTCTAAACTCCAAAGAGCTTCATCGCGGCATCGATTTAAAAGCTGAAATGAAGACACCAGTGTATGCTACCGCTGATGGGATTGTCGAGTGGTCTGGGTATCACCAAAAAAGCGGATTCGGAAATCTTGTAATTCTTCAGCATAATTACGGGTTTGAGACATATTATGCGCATCTAGAGAAGGCAGTGATTGAATCTGGGGCGTTTGTGAAAAAAGGCGATTTAATTGCCTATACTGGGAATTCAGGCATGAGTAGCGGTCCACATTTGCATTATGAGATTAGATTTATTCAAAGATCGGTTGATCCTTTGGCGTTTGTAAAATGGAGCGTAAAAAATTATAACAATATATTTCAAAAGGAGAAACAGATACCATGGCAATCTTTAATAACGGCGACAGCACACATAAAAGTACCTGTGCCGACGCAAACACCACCATTATCACCGCTGGCTCTGCAATAAAAGGAGAGATGAATCTCGCATGTAATCTCTATGTAGATGGAGAATTTGAGGGCACGATACGCTCAAGCAAAGAGGTAAATATCGGCAAACATGGACATATAAACGGTGATGTATTTACAACTAGGTTGGTTGTTCAAGGATATATCGAGGGCAATATCATCGCAAACAGAGTTGAGATTAAAGCCCATGGAAGAGTAAACGGTAAGATAGAGTCAAGCGAGCTTGTTATCGAAGCAAAAGGTATTTTTGAGGGAAACAGCATTGTAAAAGATGTTTCTGCAGCACCAAAAAAGCCGGTCTTTAATGATAATATACCAACGGACACGATAAAAAGTGTTCTAAAAGAGCAAGAGGTAAAAGTATTATAGTCCTCCACACAAATTAATGTCTCAACATAGACTATTTCAATACTATAAAACTGCAAAAGCGCAAGATTTAGAGCTCTTGATTTGCGATGACTCAAAAGAGGCTCATGAGCTGGAGAGCGTGGCTAAATTTTTTAAGCAGGATGTTATTGTCTTCCCGGATTTCAGAGCAACTTACGGGGATGATTTAAGGGTTTACAAAGAGGAGCTTCACGGGCTTTTTTGTGCTTTGAGAAAATACTATACATGTAAGAAAAAGCCGCTGGTTATTTCGCCGCTAAAAACACTCCTTTTCAATCTGCCGTGCAAAGAGCTCTTAAGCTCGACTTTTATAGAGTTTGGAACAAAAATTGAGTTTAAAAAATTCCAAGAACAGATGCTGTTTTGTGGATACAGCTTTGTTGATATGGTGCAGGTCGAGGGAGAGATATCTTTTCGCGGAGACATCATAGATATCTATCCGCCATCAAGCGCCATGCCGCTTCGCATCTCGCTCTTTGACGATGAGATTGAGCAGATAAAATATTTTGAACTTGAATCCCAAAGAACGCAAAAAGATGAGCTTGAGAGCTTTGAGCTTACTCCCGCATTTTTTTCTCTAGATGAAGAGGGGTTTGAGAGCCTAAACGAGAGGGTTAAAAAGAGCGAGTTTGACTCTCTTGTAAAAGATATAGCCTCTTTGGGTCTGTGGCATTTGGGCGATAACGCTATAAGCTTTTTAGAGGGCAAAAATGCAAAACTAGTCAGAAATTTAGATGCCACTTTGGTAGATGCTTATGCGCTTAACAAACCAACACTCTCAAGAGAGTGTTTTAATGTAGAGGTTTTGTCAGAATCTGATGATTTTAAAGAGTTGGTTGTAACAGATTTGCACCCTCTTTTAAAAGTTCATAAAAATAAAAAGATAACCGTTATCGCCTCAAATGAAGCTGTCGTAAAGCAAGCAGGGCTGTTTGAGCTTAAAAATATCAGCGTGCTTTATGCTCCATATATCTTAAACATAATCTCCAAAGATGAGCTTGTTATCTCTTTGAACAAACAAAACAAGATAAAAAGAAGAAGAAAAAGCTCAATCCTGCTTGATGATTTAAAATCAGGCGATTATGTCGTTCATGAGGATTACGGTGTGGGTATATTTGAGTCTATTGAACAGACGCAAATACTAGGAGGTATTAAAGATTTTATAGTTATCAAGTACGTTGGTGACGATAAGATTCTGCTCCCCGTTGAAAATCTTGACTGCATCGACCGCTATATCGCTTCAGGCGGCTCTGTCCCCGTTTTGGACAAGCTCGGCAAAGGGAGCTTCGGCAAACTTAAAGAGAGCGTTAAAAAACGCCTCATGGAGATTGCAGGGCAAATCGTAAACACCGCAGCCGCAAGAGAGCTTATAAAAGCACCGAAAATAAGCGTAGACGAAGATGAGTTAAAAGAGTTTCAAAAGCTCTCAGGATTTCTTTATACGGATGATCAGACCCAGTCAATCAATGAGATAATTACGCAGATGAGTTCAGGTCAAATCATGGACAGGCTTCTCAGCGGCGATGTCGGTTTTGGTAAGACCGAAGTCGCGATGAACGCAATATTTGCGGCATACAAATCAGGATTTCAATCGGCTCTGATTGTCCCCACAACGCTTCTCTCGGCTCAGCACTACCGCTCACTTCGCGAGAGATTTGGTGAGCTTGGAATTAAAACGGCAAAGCTTGACAGATTTGTAAGTGCAAAAGATAAAAGCAATATAATAAAAGGTCTCGCTTCAGGCGAGATAGACGCAGTAGTGGGGACACACTCTCTTTTTGATCTGAATTTTAAAAACTTAGGTTTGGTTATCATAGACGAAGAGCATAAGTTTGGAGTAAAACAAAAAGAGAAGATAAAAGAGCTCTACCACAACGTGCATCTTCTCTCGATGAGCGCAACCCCGATACCGCGCTCACTAAATCAGGCATTAAGTTCCATAAAAACAATGTCGCAGCTACTCACTCCTCCAAGCCAAAGACAGCCGGTTAGAACCTTTGTAAAAGAGTATGAAGAGAAGCTTATAAAAGAGGTTATTTTAAGAGAGATTCGCCGTGGCGGACAGATATTTTATGTGCATAACTCGATTGACCACATGCCTATAAAGCTCGGTGAGCTAAAGGCAGTATTGCCAGAACTTAGAGTTGTGATGCTTCACTCAAAAATCTCGGCGACAGATACCGAAAAAGAGCTTTTGAAGTTTGAGGCGGGCGAATATGATCTTATGCTTGCAACTTCAATTATCGAATCAGGTATCCATATGCCACGTGTAAATACCATAATAGTCGACGGCGCGGACAGGTTTGGGATGGCAGATTTGCATCAGCTTAGAGGTCGTGTAGGACGCAGCAACGTTGAGGGCTTTGCATACTTTATAGTAAACGACAAAGAGACATTGACGGATGATGCTAAAAAAAGACTTCTAGCATTAGAGTCAAACTCATTTTTGGGAAGCGGCTCTGTTTTGGCATACCACGATTTAGAGATAAGAGGCGGCGGAAACTTAGTCGGCGATGCTCAGAGTGGACATATAAAAAATATCGGCTATTCGCTCTATCTTAGAATGCTCGAAGATGCGATAAAACTCCTAAGCAATCAAGTCCAAGTTGAGAAGATGAAAGTGGACATAAAACTTACCCTCTCGGCATATATATCCGATGAGATTGTCAAAGAAGACAGACTTCGTTTGGATATTTACAGACGACTATCGGCATGTGAGAACAGCGTAGAAGTATATGAGATACAAGAGGAAGTGATAGATAGATTCGGAGATCTTGACACTCCTAGCAAACAGTTCTTTGAGCTTATGGTTATTAAGCTTTTAAGTTTAGAAAAAAAGATAAAAAGCGTTTCAAATTATGGGCAAAATATTACTTTTACATATATGAACGATACAAAAGAGAGCATAAAATCGGACTCAAAAGATGACGATGACATTATAAAAGCGGTGCTTTTGTATTTGAGGGCGTGAGAGTTTGAAATAGGAGTTTAAGAGATATTAAATATGCAGTTTTAAACTTTGATTTTTAACAAGCTTTTGGTAAAAATAAGTTCTACATTTTTGTTTCTGAAATAGTTATGGATTTTTATCTTGAAAAGTTTATAATCTAGTAATTTAGATTTGTTTATAAGTAAAAAAATTGTATCATAAATTCATTTTGTTCAAAAAAAAGGAGCCTTTATATGAAGTTATTAAATATAAAACTAATTAATTTATTTAATATTTTTAATCATGATATATATTTAAATCAAGAAGAGAGAATTACTATTATTACTGCTCCAAACGGCTATGGTAAGACTATTGCATTAAAAGCTATCTATAGTTTATTTAATAGAAAATTTACTTTTTTTAACAAATTGATTTTTGATAAAATTATTTATACCTTTGATAATAATCAATCAATAGAAATACATAAAAAAAATAAAGAAAATGAGCAGAAAATAGGGTTTACCTTGAAAGAGAGTGGGAAAGTAATTGAATCTTTTGATTATCCATCTAAAAAAATTATGGAAAACTTAGAACGAGCAATCCCAATTCATATGCTTGAAGATTTTACACCTCCATTTATAAGAAGAATTGCACCAAATAAATGGATTAATGAATCAACAAAAGAGGTTTTATCGATTGAGGATGTTTTATATCAATTTAATGAATATATTCCAGAGCATATGACTGAAAGATTTAATGTTGATATTCCGCAAAAAACTTCTGAAATTTTTAAAGCAATTGAGGTCTATTTCATACAGGAACAAAGACTAGTTTTGCGAGAACCTGTTTCCGACCATAGAATGCGTAGAGAAATAGTTATTACAGATACTATTGAAAAGTACTCACAAGAATTAAGTATATTAATAAAGCAAAAAATAGGTGAATATGCACAAATCACACAATCATTAGATAGTAGTTTTCCAAAGCGATTATTCCAACAAAATGATTATGTTATTCAAGCTGATGATTTGAAGTATAAAGTTTTTATTTTGCTTGAGGGCAATACAGATATAAAATTATTTAGAAAGTTTTTTGTTAAAGATTACACTGACACTACAGGGTTAGTAGGTAAAGAAAAAGTTATTAAAGCTTTGGAAATATTAATTGCTGAGGGTTATACCCAAATTATTGGAATCAAAGATGCTGACTTTGACCATCTCTTAAGCACTCAAACTGTTCATAACCTTTTTATTACTGATTTTCATGATATGGAAATTCAAATGATTGAATCTCATGCTTTAGATTCTGTAGTTGCAGAGTATGATAAAGTAGGTATAAGTTCTATTGATATTAAAGAAAAAATTTATGCAGCTATATTAACAATAGGATATGTAAGATATTTTAATGAAAAGAAAAAATATGCTGGCGAAGAAAGAGATTTGTCTTTTGATAGTTTAAAGTTTCAAAATTTTATTCAATTAAAAGATGAGCAATTACTTTTCGATGAAGTAAATTTTTTATCAGAATTAATAAGTGAATCAAAAAAAAGAAAATCAACTTTACAAATAACTGAACAACAATTAAAAAATGAGATTGAAAGCTTAAAATCACAATCTCTTGGCAGATGTCAAATTTGTTCAGGACACGATATGACTAAAGTGCTTGGACTCGTACTTCTAAAAAACCCAGATGGAAATGAAATTGAAAAAGCTTTAAGGTTAGCATATAACTTGCACTATTTTCAACAAACATCGCTATATTTGCAACTTCAAAGTTGGGCAACAAGCAACAATAAAAGATTCTTTTAAGAGTCGATAAATTTATCAGAAGTATAGATAAGTAAAATTGCATTTAGATTTTTTTTGTTAAATTTGACTACGCAAGAGTATTATATTGACAACTATTATAGTAGCAGGTATAATTGCTGAAACTATAATAAATGGAACTTTAAATGAATAACCCTTTTTATTTTGGTAATGAAGTGTATAGTGATGATTTTTGTAATAGAGTTGATGAGCTGAGTGAGTTGAGACGAGATACTCTTAGCGGGCTAAATGTTCTTTTATACGCTCCAAGAAGATTTGGTAAAACTTCACTGCTAAAAAAACTTCAAAATGATCTGCAACATGATGAAAATACCAAAGTGATTTTTTTTGATTGGTTTAGTGTTGCAACTGTTGACGAGTTTATTGAAAAGTATTTTCATGCTATCGCCTCTGCCTTTGAGAGCAAAAGTGACAAAGTGGTCAAACTTTTTAAGGAGCTGCTTCAAATAAGACCAAATATAACTATGAAAATATCCCAAGCAAATGATATAAGCTACGGACTCTCTTTTACAAAAAAAGAGCTAGAAGCGACATTTGAAGATGTTGTAAATCTGCCGTATCAATATGCTAAAAAAATGAATAAAAAAGTTGTTGTAATATTTGATGAGTTTCAAGAGGTTGAGCAGTTTGATATAGAAAAAAAGCTAAGAACTATTATACAAGCACACTCAAGAGATGTCTCTTATATCTTTAGTGGCAGTAAAAAGTCAATTTTAAATAGTATGTTTAACGACAAGAGTAGAGCATTTTACAAATCCGTAAAGCACAATATTATTAAAGAGATTAAACTTGATGATTGGATAGTTTTTGCAAACGATAAATTTGCCAAAACAGATAAATCAATAACAAATAAACAGATAGAGCGTATTTTTCACATTGCGGACGGATTTCCTTACTATATGCAGCAGCTTCTATATTTGGTCTGGGACATCGCACAAAAAAGCGTTCAAGATGAGGAGATTACAAAAGCGCTAGAATTAATGTATGAAAGAGAGTATGATTTATATGCTTACATATATAGTTCGCTTACGCCAAATCAAAAAATGGCACTAAAGTATATCGTGGAGTTTGATGGGAAAAATCTTTACTCAAATGATAATCTTGCGCAGACAACACTGAGTGCTTCAACACTTAAGAGTACTTTGGAATCTTTAATGAAAAAAGATATTTGTGATAGGCTTGGCGATAAATACTATCTTGTAGATCCATTTATGAGATATTGGTTGAAAGAGAAATAACGGAGAAAAAAATGATAAATCCTAAGATGGAAGAGAGTTGGAGAGAAGTTCTTTTTGATGAGTTTCAAAAGCCCTATTTTGAAGAGTTGAAGAGATTTTTGGTTGAAGAGAAGCAAAAACATACCGTGTATCCGCATGGTTCAAATATCTTTGCCGCATTTAACAACACTCTCTTTGAGAATGTAAAGGTTGTGATTTTAGGACAAGACCCCTATCATGGAGCAGGGCAGGCGCATGGACTTGCATTTTCTGTGAATGAGGGAGTGCCGTTTCCGCCCTCACTTCAAAATATTTTTAAAGAGCTTCGTGATGATATGGGGTGCGATATGCCAAAGAGCGGTAATTTGACAAGTTGGGCAAAAGAGGGAGTTTTTTTAATCAATGCGGTGTTGAGTGTAAGAGCCGGCGAGGCAAATTCACATAAAAGCAGGGGTTGGGAGATATTTAGTGATGCGGTTATCAGACTGCTAAGTGAGAAAAAAGAGAATCTGGTTTTCATCTTATGGGGAGCGCCTGCGGGTGCAAAAGCTTCGCTGATAGATGCAAAAAAACATCTTATATTAAAGTCGCCTCATCCATCGCCTCTCTCGTCATATAGAGGGTTTTTCGGGTCAAAGCCTTTTTCTAAAACAAATGAATTTTTAAAAGCAAGAGGGCAGAATCCAATCGAGTGGTGTCTTTAAAGAATGTATAAAATAAAGGAAATATAACATTGAGAATAGCATTTATAGGTGATATTGTAGGCAGTCCCGGAAGAGATATGCTTAAAGTACATCTCAAAAAAATCAGACAAGAATATAATATAGATTTTGTGGTGGCGAACTATGAAAACGCTTCTCACGGTTTTGGGTTGACTGCAAAAAACGCAAGCGAGATTGTAAGTTTCGGCGTTGACTGCATGAGTGGGGGAAATCACACATGGGATAAAAAAGATGTTGAGGCGCTTTTTGACACCCACGAGATTTTACGACCTCACAACTATCCCGACGAGGTAAAAGGAACAGGCTGCAAAGTTTACGATGTGCGCGGAGAGAAACTGGCAGTTTTAAACCTTATGGGGCACTACTCAATGCCATATACCGAAAATGCTTTTAGAGCGGCAAAGAGCACTGTTGAGTCTTTACATGCAGATGGTGTAAAAAATATCTTTATAGACTTTCATGCAGAGGCTACAAGCGAAAAACGAGCTATGATGCTGCTGCTTCAAGGGAGTGTAAGTGCCATCATCGGAACACACACGCATGTCTCAACCGATGATTTTCAAATCTCTTGCGGCACGGCATATCTCACAGACATTGGGTTAAGTGGTTGTCGTGATAACGTAATAGGGATGGATGAGAAGGTGCCTCTAAAGCAGTTTTTTACGGGAATTAAGGGTCATTTTGATATTCCAAAAAAGTGTAAAAAAATAATGCAGATAGCTATTATGGATTTTAATGACGGAAAGTGTAGCGGCGCATTTAAGCTAAAAATATTTGAAGAGGGTACGGTTATAAGAACAGATGCTTGGATAGAGAGCGAGTAGTTAAGCAGCAGTTATCTGGAAATATCTGTCGTTTGCTTCGTATGTATTTACCATTACATGACGTAAATTTTTCTCTTTTGCTTCTTTAACATCACTAGGAAGCTTCTCATCTATTTTTGGAGTCAGATTTAGAGAAGGAGTAGGTTTTTTTGAGAGTGAAAACATCGTGCTATTTACATTATAGGCAACTTTCGCATTGATTGTGGTAGTTAAGTGTTTTAGTTTTAACTCATCTTGAGTTTGTAGTTGTTCTTGGAGTTTTTGCCGGTTGTTAAAAGATTTGTAGTTAGAGATATAATCGATAGGGAGATTTTTATCGGTGTGCGACTTCACTATAGCAGAGCTCGCGAGCTCTTTGCTAAAAGATTCTACCCCGCCTCTCGTCTCTTTTGCTTTGTAAGAGTCTGTTTTATTTGAGCTGTTTGAACCGATAAATGTAGCGTATGTAGATACAAACATGCGACCCCCTACTAATAAATCTCATATAATTTGAACACGTACAAATTATATTCAGTCACTAAAGCCTTACCTTTGGTAAGAGGAGTCATTTTGACTCCTTCGCCAATAGCATAAATTATAAGGCAAATTAACTTCAAAAAATATAAAAGAAGAAGCATATTTTTTTAATAGATTTGATACAATAGTAAAAAGAAATATTAGGGATGTTTTATGGGCGCTAAGATTGTTATTGTAGAAGATGAAGAGGATTTGTTAGAGCTTATTGAATACAATTTGACAAAAGAGGGCTATGAGGTTATAGGATTTTTAAACACAAAAAGCGTTGAGCAGATGCTAAGCGAAGAGAGTGTCGACCTGCTTATCATGGATAGAAATCTTCCTGGGGTAGAGGGGAGTGAGTTTGTCCAAGCCCTTAGAAAAGAGGGATTTAGCACACCCGTTATTTATCTAAGCGCAAAGGGTCAGGAGTGTGAGATAGAAGAGGGGTTTTTAAGGGGCGCAGATGACTACATAACAAAACCTTTTAACATGAAAGAGATGCTGCTTCGCATAAAAGCCATCTTAAGAAGAACAAGCAAAAATGTAGAAGAGGGCATTTTGGCATATAGGGATCTTGTGCTGGATAAAGGCTCAAGAACGCTTAGCGTAGATGGCAAAGGCGTAGATATAACAAAGCTTGAATTTAACCTGCTGTGCGAATTTATTTTAAACAAAAACAGCGTTCTTGACCGCGACTATCTGCTTGAAAATGTTTGGGACGGAGCGGAAGAGTATCAGTATAAAACCGTAAACGTAGCCATTAATCGCCTTAAAGAGAAGATAGACCCGGATAAAAGCAAAAATTACATTCAAACAGTCCGTGGCGTAGGATATAAGTTATGTTAAAAATACATCAGATATTTATAATAAAATTTTTGTTGTTGTTTATAAGCACGCTTCTAATTACATCTGTCATTAGTTACATTACGCTAAAATCAATAGTGGTAGAGCATAATAAAAATCATTTAAAACATGCGATAGAGCTTATGGAAATAGAGCTTGAAGAGATAGAAGATTTGGACAATTATGTGCTTAAAGTTCACGAAAAAACTTCCCTTAGGATAACTATAATAACTGAAGACGGCGTTGTTTTGGCAGAATCAAATGCGGATAAAACGCAAATGGACAATCACGCTTCACGTTTTGAGGTAATGCAGTCAAACTCCCATGAGTATGGAGATATTATAAGGTACTCTCAAACAGTCAAAGCAGATTTTTTATATGTTGCAAAAAAAGTGGCATTCAAAAACGGATATTTGTATTTGAGGATTTCTATGAGTTTGGCGCAGATAATGGATGATTTTTACGCGCTTTGGATAAAGCTCTTTTTTATTTTTGTGAGCATTATAATTTTTTCTATATATATATCCAAAAAAATGAGCCAGAGGATAGTTTACGACATATCCCAGCTTACAAACTATCTTGATGAGATTTCAAATAAAAACTATAAAGCTGTTGTGAGGACAAAGTATTTTTATGAATTTTTACAAATCTCGCTGCTTTTGAAAAATTTGGTAAAAAAACTTAGTAAAAACGAGAAGAAAAAAGCGAAACATATGGCTAAGCTAAGATTGGTTAATAAGCAAAAGAACGATATCCTCTCCGCCATATCTCATGAGTTTAAGAATCCTGTGGCATCAATAATAGGATATGCTCAAACGATACAAGAAGATAGCGATATGCCAAAGAGCATAAGGGATAAATTTTTGGGCAAAATCAGCTCAAACGGCGAGAAGATATCTAAGATGTTAGATAAGCTGACTCTCTCGGTTAAGCTTGAAAACGGCGATTTGGCGATAAACAAGAACGAGTTTGATTTAAAACAGCTCTGCAGCGAAGTCGCATCAAACTTGGCTCTAAAATATAAAGATAGAGGGATAAGCGTAGTAGCAGATGAACAGGCGGTTTTCACTGATAAGACGATGTTGGAGTTAGCTCTTATAAACCTTGTTGACAACGCTTTGAAATACTCTAAAAATGATGTTGTTATTAAGCTAAAAGATAAAAAAATCTCAGTTATAGATAGCGGAATAGGCATAAAAGATGAACATCTAAAGAGGATATCCGACAAGTTTTACAGAGTAGACAAAAACAGGTGGGACAACTCTATGGGAATAGGTTTGGCCATGGTTACTTATGTTTTAAAGCTACTTGACTCATCGCTTGAAATAGATTCAAAGTTCGGTAAAGGTTCGACATTTAGTTTTAGCGTTGAAAAGATGTTGAAGAGCTAGATTTTTGATTGTATTGTCATTTTTTTGGCTTCAAAGAGCTCTACTACTTTTTGAACCATTGGCTCTTCTAAAATATTTGCACCGCTTATCTCCCTTGTAGAGTCACTGCTTTGGCAGTTTGTGACACAGCTTGCACTTCCGCCGGTCTCAACATCTTCTATCATTGAAGCAGGCTCGTCTTCAATAGCCTTAGGCTGCGTTATATTCTCCTCTTTTAGAGCTTTTGAGCATGCTTCATGCTTGATTTTTGTCTCAAATCCAAAAACCTCTCTCACCAGCTGTTTTATAACCCCGTATCCGTGCGTTAAAATCTTTTTGCACTCATCATCTGCACAGCTCTCCCAAGTAAGTATCTCATTTTCATAAGATATAAATCTAATACTTTTTTCAAAACACTCACCAAGTTCATAGTTTCTGTCTTTTATTTTAAAAATAAGCTGTTCAAAGGTCTTTTCATAAGGATTTACTTCTACATGTAACTCTTTTTTCGGCTGAGGCTCTTTTTGTTGAGGAGCCGTTTGATCGTTTAGTACATTGATTGGAGTTGCGCATGATATGGCAGGTCTGTATATCTCTTTTTGCAGAGACTCTATCATCTGGTCAACCTCTTTTATGCGCAGCGCCTCAACCATTTTAAAAAATATAAGCGAGAGCACAAAAGAGCCATCGGCATTAATATGAAATAGATATTTTGCATCGCTTAAGATTCTAAAAAATCTATCCAGCACAAGTGTAGAGTAGAGCGCATCAGCGGCGTACATTCTCTCTTTTAAAAACGCTATAAGCTCATCAACTACCATCTCTGGCTCATAATCTTGCAGAACCTTTATATATTCGACTATTTTTGCATAATCTTTTGCAAAAACCGCGCCAAAGAGCTCGCTTATAAATTTAGGGTCAACAAGTCCCAGCATGTCTGTAACTGTGCGCACGTCAACATGGTTTTTGGAAAATATTATTGCTTGGTCAAGCAGGGTAAGCGTGTCTCTAAGGCTTCCGCTTCCGCTACGCGAGAGTATCTCTAAAGCTTCTGCCTCATATTTTATTCCCTCAAGATTTAGGATGTGCGCGAGGTGGTCTACTATTTTATTTGTAGCAATCGATTTAAACCTAAAGTGCTGAGTACGGCTTAGAATTGTTGCCGGAATCTTCAGAGGGTCGGTAGTTGCGAGTATAAACTTTACATATGATGGCGGCTCTTCAAGCGTTTTTAGCAGAGCGTTAAATGCCGGAGTACTGAGCATATGAACTTCATCAATTATAAAAATCTTAAATCTTGCGATTGATGGCTTGTATTTTGTCTGCTCAACCAAGTCCCGGATATCGTCTATTCCTCTGTTTGAAGCTCCGTCCATCTCTACGATGTCTATGTGGCGTCCATCAAGAGCCATTTTGCAGTTTTGGCACTCTCCGCATGGCTGATGAGACAAACCGACTTCACAAATAAGAGCCTTTGCAAATATACGCGCTGTTGAAGTTTTTCCGCTTCCGCGAAGCCCAGAGAAAAGATATGCGTGAGAGAGCCTGTTTGAGTCAAGTGCGAGAGAGAGAGTTTGTGAAATTGTCTCCTGACCGATAAGCTCATCAAAGCTTTTTGGTCTATATTTTCGCGCTAATACTTCTGAACTCTTTTTCACTCGCACTCTCCATTTTTTACTATGGTAATTCTAGCATTTGTAGGGTTAAACTTTGATATGAGGAGTTATTTATTTTAGAGCAGTGAACTCATTGAGATATGGTTGATATCTTGTTTTGCAACTTTTTTTTGAATTGATAAAATTTCGTTAATATTACCGATATTTTTTCTCGCGCGCGCGTTGTACATTACAACAAGGGAAACGCTAGCGCTTAGCAGATCAAATTTTTTTATATTTCCATCCCTGTCGGCAGTTGTAATATACCCTTTTTCTTTATCTTCTTTGGAGTAGAGCTCTCTTGCGTCATCTCTAAATTTTGCAATTATGTTAAATATTTTTTTTATATATTTTGTTTCATTTGTTTCATTGAATTCTACACCGACAAAGAAATCATCGCCGCCAATATGGGCTTTAAAAAACTCTTGAGGAAGATTTTTTCTTAATATATCAGCAAATAAAATGATAGCTCTGTCCCCGTTTCTAAATCCGTAAACATCATTGAATGCCTTGAAATTGTCCAAATCAAAGTAGCATAAAATGTAGTTATTTTGGCTTGTGGTTATCTCTGAGAGATATTTTTCTATCAGAGAATTTCCTGGAAGCTTAGTTAATGGATTTTGCTCTCTTGCGTAGATGAGATTTTGTTCATTCATAATAGAGATAATCGCTCTAGCGGATAAAAAGCCGTAGTATTTTGAGTCTTTTGTTAAAATAATACCAATAGAATCGGGGTTATTTGAAAAAAGCTCAATTATAGTCGACATGTTGCAGTTTGTCTCCGAAATACCGCAAGGCTGGATAAGATTTCTCAGCTTAAGTCTTTTTGTGCCGTTGTTGAGCATTAATGATCTGCCGTAAGGCGAATATATAAACTCTTTTATTTTATTTTCCTGTAAAATTCCCATGGGTTCATTGTGAGTGTTTACAATGGTAACTAATTGAGCGGTTGGATTTTTTTGAAAATATTCTACAACAAGATTCATGTTGGTATCAAAAAGAATCGGAGCTGCTTGATCCAAATATGTTTCAATTTGGCAACCGCTACTAGTTGTTCTTTTTTCATTTTCTAAGATATCTTTAATATTGGAATAAACTTTTAAAATTTCTGCCGATTGTATTGTCGGTCTTTGGACGAAATAGCCCTGAACCATATGACATCCTATATTTCTACACGCAAAAAGCTCCTCTTTTGTCTCAACGCCTTCAGCTATAACTTTTATGCCTAGTTGAATAGCCAAATGGGTAATACTTCTTGTCATTATCTTTTTTTTGATATTTGTGTCTATATCGCTTAGAAAAAATCTGTCTATTTTTATGACGTCGGGTTTGCTATCATAGAGAAGCTTATAGCCTGAGTGACCTACGCCAAAGTCATCAATTGCTATGCAGAATTTCTCCTCTTTGTAGTGTGCAAGAACCTCCTGCATCCGCACTGTATTGGGGATTTCGTGTCTCTCTGAAATTTCAAAACAGATACTGTCTCTGTCCACACCGTAGCGTTTTAAAAGTTTGCTTGTGTTTCCGTGCACAAAATTAGGCATCTCAAGAAGTCTATTGTCAAGATTGTAAAAGAGTTTTATACTTTCATAATCATCAATAGTTATAAATTTTTTGAGAGCTTTTTTTCTAAGTTTGATATCAAAAGAGTAGAGAAGGTTGTCTCTGTAAACTTCGTCAAACAGGTCAAAAATAGAGCTGAAGCCGACTTCTTGGTAGTTCCTAAGAAGCGCTTCAACCCCAAAAATCTTTCCTGTATGGATGTTTATGATTGGCTGAAATGCAATATCTAAAATTTTTAGGTTGTTTACCCATTTTTTTGGCAAGTCATTTTTCATGGCACAATTCTAGTGCCAAATTATTTCATAAAGGTTACAGCTGTTTTATTTGAAGTGAAAAAGTAGAGGTAGTTCCACGCCCAATGCCATCGCTCGCAAGTGTGACATCTCCGCCCAAGATATTTGCCATTTTTTTACTTATTGAGAGACCCAAGCCTGTTCCTTTATGGCTCTTTTGCATAACATTTTCAAGCTGGGTAAAGTCGTTAAAGAGATGTTTCATGTCATCTTCAGATATTCCTATGCCGCTGTCTTTTACTTTTACATATACATTTTCATTGTCGTTGTATAGTTCAAGCTGTATGCTTCCCTCTGGTGTGAATTTAATGGCGTTGGAGATAAGGTTTACCACAATTTGTTTAAACATTTGCGGGTCGGTTTGGTATTTTTTATTTTCAAAGTTATTAAATATAAAATCAAATTTGATATTTTTATCCTTAGCCAAAGGAGAGAGCATGTTGAGGCTGCTTTGAACTAAATCTAAGATATTTACATCCTCAATACGCGCTTCCATTTTTCCGGCTTCAATCTTAGCCATGTCTAAAATTTCATTTATCATGCTAAGAAGATATTGTGCGGAGGATTCTATATTTCCAACCGTGTCTTTTTGATCCTCATTCAGCTCTTCATACTCAATCATAAACTGCGCAAAACCTATAATTGCATTTAGCGGAGTTCTAAGCTCATGCGACATATTTGAGATAAACGCTGATTTTGCTCTTGATGCGGATGTGGTTCTATGTATTAGTCTGATTCTATCAAGCTGCAGTGTTATCATGGAAGCGATAGAGTTGTAAAAATCCTGTTCATTTTTATCTTCAAAGCTCTCTATTCCAAGTTCAATGGAGCCGAAAAATATCTTCTTATCATTCTCAAAATCACTCACATAAAGATTTGTGCACTTTTCATCTGAAACTCTATTTTTGTCTTTATTAAAATGCAAATTCTCTTTATTTGTCAACTTTTTTATCTCTTGCATAGAGACATCAATGCACTCATCTTCGCTTTTTGTCTGAATGATGGTGTTGAAGACCTCTATTAGCTGAGTAAATCTTTTTAGTCTTAGTTTATTCTCCTCTTCTAGTGTCTGGAGTGCTGAGAAGGTAGTTTTTAGCATGTTATTGAAAGAGCGGGTGAGCGTGGCTATCTCATCCTGCGAATTTACGCCTAACTGTGCGGAGTAGTTTTGTGTTTTGGTTATATAGTCGGTTGTGGCAGTGAGCTCTTCAATCGGTTTTACGATATCTCTTGATTGCTTGATAGACACATAGATAATTAGTATAAAAATAATAAGTGACATGTAGAGCATAAAACTGGTAAAATCGTATAAAAATTCCAACGCAACGCTTTTATCTACGGCATAAACAATACGCCAATCATTTAAAAAAGAAGATAGCTTTTCATACACGACGACATATTTGCTATCTATAATGCTGTTTGTTTTGTTGTGAAAATTTATTTTTAGAGGGATATTTTCGCCTATAACAAAACCATTTTTTGGATTTATTATGTATGAGTGAACGGTATCGTTATGCGTCAGATATAAGTCTAAATTTTTTAGATTGTACTTTAGGAGCAAAAAACCAAGCTTTTTTGTCTTGTCAAAAGAGGCATTTATTTGCGAGTACATGTAGATATACCCGTCTTGCACATAGGCCCCATACTCATTTGCATGTAACTCTTGTTGATTATATTTTTTAAGCAATATATTTTTATCAGATGAAGCAACTATCGTAGAGTCTATGGCAACTGCCATAAAGGTGATATCTAGGTTTAAATCCTCTTTCTTTTGAGTTAAAAGTCTTGAGATTCTCTTGTCGATATCCTCTGCCAAGAGGTCATCCATCAAATCAAGAGAGCTAAGAAACCTTACCTCTTTGGTTAAGCTTATAAGATGGTTCTCAATCAGTTCTATTACAACTTTGGTTCTCTGTAGATGTTCGTCAATAGTTTTGTTTACTATTTTTCTCTCACTTAAAAAAAGCGTATAGACTAAAAGGGTTAGAAACGGCAAAAAACCTATAACTATAAAAATAGAGAGTAGTTTGTTGCGAAGTGATTTTTTTAAAAAATCAAACATCTTGAAGTTTTTCTTTAATTTCTAAGATTTCATCCAAACTCTCCATAAATATTTCAACCACTTTTGGATGAAAATGCTTCCCTGAATCATTTTTTATAATTTCAAGAGTTTTCTCTAAAGTAAATGCTTTTTTATAAGGTCTCTCACTAAGCAGTGCGTCAAACACATCAACAACCGCAACAATGGCGCCGCTAAGCGGAATATCATCGCCGGCAAGAGCATTTGGATAGCCTTCGCCGTTATATTTTTCATGATGAGTAAGGGCTATCACCGCTGCCAGCTTAAGAAGAGGCGTCTCTTTTTGTGAGAGAATAGAGTAGCCAATAGCGGAGTGCTGTTTCATTGTTTCAAACTCCTCATCATCGAGCTTGCCGGGCTTTAGAAGTATGTTATCCGCAATGCCTATTTTTCCTATGTCATGCATCGGAGACGCTAGCCTCATAAGTTCGACATCTTCGCTGCTCCATCCGAATTTTTTCGCAATCAGTGCAGCCATCTCACCTACTCTAAGAGTGTGGGCTGAAGTTTCGTTGTCTCTGTATTCGGCAGTTTTTCCAAGTATCGAGATAATATCCTGCTCGCTTTTTTGGATTTCTATGAGAGCATCTTGAAGCTCTCTAGTTTTCTTTGCAACCTCTTGCTCCAAGATTTTTTTGTGCTCTTTAAGCATATTTTGATAAGCTCCGAGTTTGATGGCATTTTTGACCCTAAGACTGAACTCAACAATATCATACGGTTTTGTAAGGTACTCGTTTGCCCCAAGTTTTAGGCACTTTGTTATAGCTTCTTTGTCTGAGAGAGCAGAGATGACAATAAGCGGAATTGCAGAAAATCTCTCATCGCTCTTAATAATGCTTGTGGCTTCGTATCCGTCCATAACAGGCATCATCAAGTCCATCAATATCAAATCAACTTTTTGGGTATTTAAAATCTCTATGGCTTCTTTGCCGTTTTGAGCTTCGATGACATCAAAACCTTCTTTGTTGAGTATCTTAGAGGCAACTTTTCTGTTCATCAACTCATCATCACATAAAAGTACGCTTTGCATTATTCGCTCCATCTGTACAAAACCTTTACGCTATTATCAAGATTTTTGGCATTAATATATCCTATGGCACCTTCAACATTTTTTACAAAAGCTTTGACGCTCTCCTCAGACTGCATTCCTACCGGTGGTCTTTTTCCAAGATAGTGCTCTTTTGCCCAGTATGATTTTAATCTCTCAAAATTCATCCCTACTATTTTAGTTTCAAACTTTTCTCTTATAGGGTCTCTTGCTCCCAGATTGACAGGAACGGCATTGATATCCTCAATAACTGTTATTTTTTTCAAAAATATCGCCTTAATCTGCGTGGTTGAGAGGTCTTTCATCTTTTGGTTCGCGATAACTGCATACTCATCAGCCTGCGACATGGTAGATAACATAATAGTTGATAAAAAAATTATGATAGCCGTTTTCATCAGAAGAGTACCGAGAATGAGAATAAAAACTGATTTTGGTTGCTTTGTGAGTGAAATTGGTACTCAGATTTTATTGCGATAGGATAGAGCGGTCTGTACGTGTAGCCAAAAATCAACATGTCATCATCGGTTGCATTTATGTTGTCATCGTATGATTCGACTCTTACAATCCCTATATGCTGCTCGCTAAAGCGGTATAGACCCTGAATGTAGAGCGCGTAGTCGGTAGTATAATCGTTCTTGGATTTTTGAGAGCCGATTTCGGATAAAATTTGATATTTGTCGGATTCATATTTTGCGGATAGAAGCAGATAGTAAAGGTTGTCTTGGACTATGTAGCTATTTAGATTGTGAAAATAGCCGCCGTTTAACTTTAGCGTATAATCATCTCTCTCGTATGATATGCCAAACCCATAATGTTCATCAATTTTGTAGTTATTGTACTCGTCATCTATATCATTATTGTGCTGCAACATAACATCAACTTTTAGTTCACCATCCTCGTAGGAGAGATAAGAGGTGCCAATCCCCGTTGTAAATTTTGGAAAAATAATTGATGTGCTCATTGGGTTGGATGTTGTTTCTCGCAGGACGTTAACAGGCAGCAGGTTCCAAAAACCTATCGGAGAGTTATATTTACCGACTCTAAGCATATAGTTTTCATTGAAGTTGTAGTCAATATAGAGTCTCTCGGTGTACAACTTGTCGTTATTTGTACTATCTTTAACACCGTTTTCATGCGTCTCTACATACATCTCTTTAAACTCAAATTCAGCCAAGTATGAGAATTTTTCATAATCCCCATAACCCAAAACAGCCAAATCGTCTATTCTGTATCTGTCAATATCGTCCGTATGTTTGTAGTCAAGTGAAAAATAGCCGCCTATGTAAAGAGGAAGCGAGCCGACTTGTACGCCTTTGCCCAGCTGATACTCTTCATCAGCATGTAGAGAGAACAGAAATATAAAAACAAGAGCGATATAACGCATAAGAAATTTCCTTTTATAGTTTTATATATTCAACCACTGCTTTGCTACGCCCTTTAGCGCATCTGGATTTTCTGAGGCAAAAAATTCTAACTTTGTCGTCTCATATTTTGTATTGAATTTAAAATCAAGTTCAAGCTGCTCGACAATAGCATCGCCAGAGTGGATAAGAACAGTATCTTTGCCGAAATAGTTTTGGATGGCATCTGAGATTAGAGGAAAGTGAGTACATCCTAAGATGATGGCGTCTGGTTTTTTAAGAGCGTCAAAGTAGTGTCTGAATGTCGCTTCCAAAATCTCGCCGTTGTAAATCTCCTCCTCAACGATGGGAACAAATAGCCCAGTCGCCTTTGCCTGAAGGTTCTCAAACCCCTTTTCTTTAAGCCCTATCTCATAAGCTTTTGAGTTGATTGTCGCTTTTGTTCCAAGGATGAGGATATTTGAGTTTTTATCTTTAAGTGCATTTGATGTTGCCAAAATGCCTGCTTCAACAACGCCGATAACAGGGCAGTCTGAAACCTCTCTCATCTCGTCAAGTGCGTGTGCGCTCACGGTGTTACATGCGACAATGATGAGGTCAAGTTCAAAGTTTTTGAAAAATTCCACCGCTTCTATAGCGTAGCGGATAATTGTAGTTTTGTCTTTTATGCCATAAGGAACGCGTGCGGTGTCTCCAAAGTAGATAATCTCTTCAAAGAGTCTGTTTTGCAAAAGCGACTTTACAACCGTTAAACCGCCGATTCCGCTGTCAAATACACCGACTTTCATTACTGGTTAGTGTTCATGCTTTCTAAAAACTCTGCATTTGTAGGCTTTTTGCCCATCGTTGCGTATACGAATTTTAGAGCTTCTATCTCGTTGTCCTGCTTGTGAATCATCTGGCGAAGTATAAACACTTTTTGCAGAACTTCAGGACCTATTAGAAGTTCATCTTTTCTAGTTCCTGATTTTAGTATGTCCATAGCAGGGAAGATTCTTCTGTCTGCGATTTTGCGGTCAAGTACGACCTCCGAGTTGCCGGTACCTTTGAACTCTTCAAAGATAACTTCATCCATTCTGCTTCCCGTATCTACAAGAGCAGTTGCGATAATGGTCAAGCTTCCGCCGTTTTCTATGTTACGAGCCGCTCCAAAAAATCTTTTTGGTTTATGTAGAGCATTTGCATCCACACCGCCCGATAAAACTTTACCGCTTGAAGGAGTTACTGTGTTGTAAGCACGAGCTAGACGTGTGATAGAGTCTAGTAAAATAACAACATTGCGTCCAAGCTCTACGCGTCTTTTTGCTTTTTCTATTACCATCTCGGCAACTTTTACATGGTTTTTTGCAGGCATATCAAAAGTTGAACTGTAAACTTCACCTTTAACGCTTCTCTCCATGTCTGTTACCTCTTCAGGTCTTTCATCAACTAGCAGAACCATCAAATCTATCTCTGGGTGATTATGCGTTATGCCGTGAGCAATCTCTTTTAGAAGTTCAGTTTTACCGCTTCTTGGAGGTGCGACTATAAGACCGCGCTGACCCTTGCCGATAGGGGCAAAAAGATCCATCATACGGCCTGTTAGACCTTTTTCATAATATTCTAGTTTTATCTGTTCTGTTGCGTAGAGAGGAGTCAGGTTTTCAAAAAGAGGTCTTTTTTTACTCTCTTCTGGAGGAAGGCCGTTAACGGCTTCTATCTTTATAAGCGCGTAGTATCTCTCTTGCTCTTTTGGAGGGCGAACCTGTCCGGTTACAACGTCTCCGTTACGAAGTGCAAAGCGCTTAATCTGCGTATTTGACACATAGGCATCGTTGATACTCTCGTCAAAGCTCTTGTCAATTGAGCGTATAAAACCGTAACCGTCCTGCATAATCTCTAAAATACCGCTAAAGAGGATGAAGCCGCCCTGTTCGGTTTGAGCTTTTAATATCTCAAAGATAAGATCCTGACGTTTTAGCTCATTTGGATGCTCAATGCTGAGCTCCGTTGCCATAGCGGTAAGTTCTTCTATGCTTTTGACACGGAGATCTTCAACGCTTGCGCCCTTTACCGGACTGTGCGTTCTTGTTTTAGCGTTAGTTTTGTTATTTGTAGTTTTACGAGGTTGTTGCGGAGTGTTTTCGCTCATAAGATAGCTGCCTTAATGTTTTTAGATTTGCCCTGCGGGTATTAACTTGCATAGTGCATAGGGAAAGCGTAAGATGTTTTCATACAATTTTTGATGGCGCAATTTTACACTAATAGAAGTTGCAATGTCAAGTTTTTGTATTAGTCCATAACATTTGGCACGTGCCAAGGAGTGTAACGACGTGCCAGTCCAAGCCAAAAGAGAGATTTTTCTTGTTCCCAAGCACAGCGTGTGAGAAAATTTAATTTTTAAATAGTTACTGAAATTTATTGTTTTTTATTTTTTCATATTCTAAGCTAGTTTTATTATTATTGATGTTATCATCCTCAAAAGGCTGGGTATGAAATATTTTTTAAGTATGTGTGTATTGTTTAGTTTTGCAAATGCATCAGTAGATGTTTTTAAAGAAAAAGCATTATGTGTGCTTATTATGAGTGAAAAGATTGAAAACCTAAGTGATAAATGTTTAAAATATACAGATGATTTTGAATCTTTTGAAAAAGAAAAAAATAAATTTAACGAACTAAGTGATGGTCCTGAAAAAAAACAGTTATTTAAACCATATGCAATACAATATAGAAAAATAGTCAACATTGCGGAAGATATGCATTCAAGCGTTGATTCTTATATTATTAGCAATTATAAAAGTGGTGATGCTAGAACTCTAAAAAATATTGACACTATATTTTCTAATAATAATTATATTCCTTCTGATTATATAATGCAAAAACTTATAGATGATAGTGGTGGTAATGTAAATATTAGCCCTGCTGGATTGGAAAAAATAAAAGTATATATAAATAGAGTAGCTGAGGAAAAGAAAGCTTTAGAAGAAATAAATAGGCAAAAGCATATAACCACAAGTAGAGTTACCGCGCAACAAGCTAGAACTAATACAAGAACATTATCAAGATATACACCTCAGGAAAGCAATAATCCTTTACTTCAATCTGTTGATAAGATTAGTATGAGTGCTTCGTATACAAAAGTTGATAATACTCTTCAAGTTAACTTCTTTTATACAAATAAAGCAACAGACAAACAAGTTTATTGGGAAAATGCTAATGGTAGTGTATCTGCGAGTTGTTATGTATATGAAGAAAGAGGAGATTGGAGGAACTCAAAAAAAGGTGCACAGATTGGTAGTAATGTAGGTAAACTGCTTGATAGAGCTTTTCAGAATTTGTATATAACAACTTCATCTACTAGATATAAAAATGGTATTGTTGAATGTCAATTAACACTTAATGGAAAGCGATTTAATACGAGTGATACATTTTTATTCGATTATTAGGGACTGTGAAACCGAAAATTGCACTTATTTTTAGAATTGACGTTTAAAAATATTATTAAATAAAGATATAACTACAATTATTACAAGTACAACTATAAAAATATTAAATTTTTCTTTTTGACCTTGCTCTTTTCATTCAGCCACTGGTTCTAACAGAAGTTGCAATGTCAAGTTTTTAAACTTTAATGATAAAATGGCACCATAAAAATAAATACGCACTAGGCGTAACTTAGGAAGTGCAATTGGCCTATAAGATTTTAGTAACAAATGATGACGGATACGAGGCGAAAGGTCTTCTTAGCCTTATTAAAGCGCTCAGAGAGCTTGATGATGTCGAGATAACAGTAGTAGCACCTGCAAGCGAGAAGTCTGCATGCGGACACTCTCTTACCATAATCCGACCGCTTCGTTTTATAGGCGTAGAGGACAACTTTTTCAAACTTGATGACGGAACCCCGAGCGATTGTGTCTATCTGGCACTCAGCACGATATTTGTAGACGCAAAGCCCGATTTGCTTATCAGCGGAATAAACCGCGGCTCAAACATGGGCGAGGATATTACATACTCGGGAACTGCGGCGGGAGCCATGGAGGGAGTTTTGCACGACGTTCCTTCAATCGCTATATCGCAGGTTATGGATTTTACAGACCCTGACGGCGATTTTACTTTGGCGCAAAAGACCATCAAAAAGCTGGTTACAAAGATTAGAGACGGTTCGTTTCCTCTTCCAGAGAGAGAGTTTTTAAACGTAAATATTCCGCCCGATATTGATTCTAGCGACAATAAAGGCGCAAAGATACAGGTGACGTACGCGGGATACAGACTCTACGCAAACGATTCGCATCTGCATAGAAACCCAAGAGGTGAGGAGTACTACTGGCTTGGAACGCATCCGCTGAACTTCTCTGCACGAAGAAACAGCGAGGGAATAAGTGATTATGAGGCGATTGAGGCTGGAAATATATCGATAACGCCTATCCAGCTTGATATGAGCGCATATAAAAGCATGAATGTGCTTAAAGAGTGGATAGAACAATAGTGAAGTATGAGCGTATAAGATCTCTTTTAGGAGATGATTTCTCAAAACTCCAAAACGCAAAAATTTTACTTTTAGGCGTGGGCGGTGTCGGCGGGCACTGTCTTGATTGCCTTAGCAGAAGCGGCGTGGGGCATATAACGATTGTTGATTTTGACACTTATGACCTCTCAAACCAAAACCGCCAGATGTGGTCTGAGCTTCACGAGGGCGAGATAAAAGTGGAGGCGTTAAAGACACACTATCCACATGTTAAAACCATAAATGCAAAAATAGACGAGCAGTGGGTTTGGGATTTTGATTTTGACGAGTATGACTTGGTTCTTGATGCGATTGACGACATAAAAGCAAAACTCGCCCTTGCCCAAAAGTGCTACAAAAAGCTTATATCATCCCTTGGGAGCGCTAAAAGGCTTGACCCGACAAAAGTTCACGTTGATGATATCTGGAAGAGTCACGGAGACAAATTCGGCTCAAAAATCCGCTACGAGCTAAAAAAGCGCGGGTTTAACAAAAAGTATAAAGTAATATTCAGCTCAGAACAGGCAAAAGTAAAAGAGAAGGGCAGTTTTAATGCTGTAACTGGAACTTTTGGGCTTGTTATGTGCGCAGAAGCCATAAAAAAAATAGTTTCAAAATAGGGAAAAAAGATGTTTGATTTTTTAGATAGTGACTGGTTTATAATAGGATTAGAGATTGTTTTTTTAATTTTTATATCATATGATTTGAAAAAATATTTTGAGACTAAAAAAAAAGAGTATATAGTAAATATAGTTTTGACGATAGGCTTTGGAGTCTGGACTCTTATACCGTTTTATAACTCGTATATGACTTGGGATGAGGCAAAAAAGCAGGAGTTGATAGTTGAGTGCAAGCTTAGAGAGAAGAATGAAACTCTCTGTGGCTGTGTAAATGACAAGATTTTTAAAGAGTACAGTTTAAAGAGCTATAAGAGCTTAGATGAAAACAGTTCTGACTTTAAAGAGTTTATAAAAGAGACTAAAGAGGAGTGTCTTGATGACTCATGGTTTTGATTTAGAGAGTTCGCTTGTTTGCGAGGGGATAATGGGTGATGGCTGCGGAGGCGGAAGAATATTTTTTATAGAGGATGAGACGCTTTATGCCAATGACCCTGTTACAAGAGAAAATATAGTGCTTCTGCAAAATATAAAAGGGGCAAAAAAGATAAGTAAAAGCTCATGTATCATTACTATCGAGTGCGAGGATGGAAATATAAAGTTTAACCTCTCCACGATGAGTGCGGGCTGAAAAGTTTTGCTATAATTGTACGAAAAAATAAAACAAGAGAATAAATTATGGAAAAAGTAGAGCCGATGACGCTGTTTGGGTATAACAAACTCCAAGCTGAAGTAAAATATCTTAGAGAAGTAAGAAGACCGCAAATCGTAAAAGATATAGAAGAGGCTTTGGGTTATGGCGACTTAAAAGAAAACGCAGAGTATCACGCAGCAAAAGAGAATCAGAAGCTTATAGATTTAAGATTAGCTGAACTGGCTGAACTTTTAGGCTCATCAAAGATTGTAGATCCAAGCGAACTTGAACACGCTAAGGTAAGTTTTGGCTCAACCGTGGTTCTTTGCGATACTGATACTGAAGAAGAGTTTACGTACACGATAGTCGGCGGATGCGAATCAAACCCTGACATGGGGCTTATCTCGTTTAACTCTCCGCTCGCAAAACAGCTTCTTGGCAGAGAAGAGGGCGATGACGTTAAAGTTCAGCTTCCAAACGGCAAAAAAGAGTTTGAGGTTGTTGAGGTGAGATATCAGGAGATAGTTTTTGAGTGCAATTAATGTCGGAGTTATCGGCGCCAGTGGCTACACTGGGCTTGAGCTTTTAAAAATTCTTATCCACCATCCAAAATTTAAACTCAATTATGTTGCAAATACGGAGGGCGGAACGACTCTCTCCAAACTGCATCCGTCTCTAAACAAAGTGCATGAGTGCGACGTTAAAAAAGCAGATATTGACGAGTGTGCTGCAAGCTGCGAACTTGTCTTTTTGGCACTTCCTCATCAAACGGCGATGGCATACGTAAAACCGCTTATTGCAAAGGGTTTAAAAGTAGTAGATCTCTCGGCTGATTATAGATTGCCTCAAGATATTTATGAGGCGTTTTACTGCCCTCATACTGATACAAAAAACTTAGAGCATGCAGTTTACGGGCTTCCTGAGCTGTTTCGTAAAGAGCTAAAATCAGCTTCGTTAGTTGCAAATCCCGGTTGTTTTCCAACCTCTGCCATTTTGGGGTTATTGCCTTTTATGGACAGACGTGTTAAAAACACGCCGATAATCATAGACTCAAAAACGGGTGTGAGTGGTGCCGGCAAAAAATTAAGCGACGTTACCCATTTTGTAAATGTAAACGACAATCTTTTTGCGTACAATCCGCTCTCTCACAGACATGCGCCAGAGATTGCACAAAAACTACATGTAGATTTTGAAGATGTCCATTTTGTCCCGCATCTCTGCCCGCTTACAAGGGGAATGCTAAGCTCTATCTATATCCAAGTAGAGGGCGATTTTGATGCAGAAAAACTCTTAGAAGAGTTTTACAAAGATGCACTGCATGTAAGAGCGAGCAAAATTCCTGTTGATATGAAAAATGTGGCTGGGACAAATTTTTGCGATATTTTTGTAAAAAGAAAAGGCAATATTCTCTTTATCTCAAGCGCGATAGACAATCTCCTAAGAGGTGCATCGTCAGCCGCGGTTGTAAATGCCAACCTTATGATGGGGCTTGATGAAGATTTAGGAATCCCAAATATAGCTTACATTCCCTAAGCAATGACTCAAGAGTTTAAGATTTTAGAGGGTGCGTTTGTCGTGGCAGACGCACACTACTCGCATAAACGCCTAGAACTTTTAGAGTTTATAAAAGCTATTCACTCAAAAAAACTTCATCCAACCCAACTAATCCTTATGGGCGATATATTTGATGCACTTTTTGCTCAAATCCCCCTAACGCATAAAAAAAATAAAGAGGCGATAGAGCTTATAAACGAAATATCTTTGGAGATTGAAGTTATATATCTTGAGGGTAACCATGACTTTAACTTAGAGAAAATATTTCCACATGTAAAAACTTTTCCAATCTCATCGCAGCCTCTTGCATGTAGATTTGAAAATAAAAAAATTCTTCTTGCCCATGGCGATATTGAGGCACCGCTTGGGTATAAAATTTATACCGCAATTATTAGAAGTGCTATTGTTTTATATCTTTTAAGAGCTGCAGATTTCCTCACAAATCACTCGATTTTAAAACGTCTTGACGAATATCTCGGTAAAAAAGATGACTGCAGAGAGTTTGTAGGATTAGAGAAATTTATCTCAAAGAGATTAGGTGAAAAGTACAAATGCGACTACTTTGTTGAGGGGCATTTTCATCAAAACAGAAGCATAAAAATGGGAGATTTCATATACATCAATCTCGGGGCTTTTGCTTGCAATCAAAGATACTTTGTTGTAAAATCAGCACAAGATATAGAGTTATTGCAAGAGAATATTTTCTCAAAAGGGATTTAGCGTATGAATATAGAGAGTTCACTAAAAGTTGGCTCTAATGAGATGGAGCTTGTAGATTTTCGCATCTTCAAACAAGAAGAGGATGAAGTCTATGAGGGCATTTATGGGATAAACGTCTCAAAAGTCCGTGAAATTATAAAACTGCCAAAATTAACAGAGCTTCCAGGTACTCCTGAGTTTATAGAGGGTATTTTTGACTTAAGAAGCGTTGTTATCCCTGTTGTAAATTTGGCAAAATGGATGAAAATCAAAGTGCCTGAGAGTGCAGAGAAAAACTCAAGAGTTATTATTACCGAGTTTAACAACGTGCTTATCGGCTTTATCGTTCATGAAGCAAAACGTATCAGAAGAATTAGCTGGGCAGATATAGAGCCGGCATCTTTTATGAGTAACACGACTTCCGTAGAAGGAAGTAAAATAACGGGAGTTACTAGAATAGAAGGAGATAATGTTCTTCTTATTTTGGACTTAGAGAGTGTTATCCAAGATTTGGGTCTTTATGAGCCTGATACTCAGTTTACGGCTACTGATAATGAGACTTTCTCAGGTTTAGCTCTTATATTAGATGATAGCTCAACGGCTAGAAAAATAGTAAAAGAGGCTCTTGTAAAGATGGGCTTTGACGTGCTAGAAGCGATGGACGGAAAAGAGGGACTAGAGAAACTTGATGAGCTTTATGAGCTTTATGGTGAAGGCTTGTCTAAAAATCTTAAGATAATTATCTCAGACGTCGAGATGCCGAGAATGGACGGTTTTCATTTTGCAGCCAACGTGAAAGAGGATGGAAGATTTAGCAAAATACCAATTGTATTTAACTCTTCGATAAGTGACCATTTTAGTGAAGACAGGGGTGCTGAAGCAGGTGGTGAGGCTTATTTGGTTAAATTCAAAGCAAGTTCATTTTACAATGAAGTAGCACGAGTGGTTCGTGCACATATGAAGTAGGAGTATAAATATGGATGAATTTCAAGAGATATTACAAGATTTTTTGGTTGAGTCTTTCGAGCTTATTGAGCAACTGGATCAGGATTTGGTCGAGCTAGAGACTAGACCGGATGATTTGGAGCTTTTAAACAGAATATTTCGCGTTGCGCATACTGTAAAAGGTGCTTCTTCGTTTTTAAATTTTGATGTTTTAACGCATCTGACTCATCACATGGAAGATGTTTTAAACAAAGCAAGACATGGAGAGTTAAGAATAACTCCAAATATAATGGATGTTATTTTAGAGTCGATTGATTTGATGAAAGCTCTTTTGCACACCATTCGCGATACAAGCTCGGATGACGGCATTGACGTCTCGGGCTGTGTTGTAAGACTTGATAAGTGCACGGGAGGAAAAGGGGATATAGAGACTCCGGCTGTAAAACCTGCCGCTGCTGCCAAAGAAGTTGTAGGAGAGGTTGAAGTAGTTGAGGAGGAGAGTACAAAAGAGAGCTCTTCTGCCGATGAGCCTGATTATGACAATATGGGCGCAGAGGAGCTTGAAGCCGAGATTGAGAGACTTCTACAACAAAGAATGGCTGAAGATAAGGCTAAGAGAGCGTCTAAACAATCAGCAGCTTGCGATGATGCAAAAGATGAAGAGTCTGATGAGGAGGAGTATGAGCCTGCCCTTAATGTGCCTGTTGCCGTTACTCCTGCTAGAAGACCTGCTTCACTAAGAGACGATTCAGACTCAAGCGATGATGCAAGAGCCGCTTCGCCTGCTAAAAAGCAGTCTAGCGTTGAGCAGACAATCCGCGTTGACGTTAAGAGACTCGACCATCTTATGAATCTTATCGGTGAGCTTGTTCTTGCTAAAAACAGACTTATCAAAATTAACGACGATGTTGAAGAGAGATATGAGGGAGAGGGATTCCTTGAAGAGCTAAATCAGGTTGTTTCAATAGTCTCTATCGTAACAACAGACCTCCAAATTGCAGTTATGAAGACAAGAATGCTTCCTATTGGAAAAGTGTTTAATAAATTCCCTAGAATGATTCGTGACTTAAGCCGTGAACTAAACAAAAAAATAGAACTTGAGATATTTGGTGAAGATACAGAGCTTGATAAATCAATCGTTGAAGAGATTGGCGACCCTCTTGTTCACATTATCAGAAACTCTTGTGACCATGGAATTGAGATACCTGAGATTCGCCTTGAACAAGGTAAGAGCGAAACGGGAACAATCAAGCTAAAAGCCTATAACGAAGGAAATCAGATAGTTATCCAAATCGATGATGACGGTAAGGGACTTGATGTTGAGATGTTAAAGAGAAAGTCTTTGGAAAAAGGTCTAATTACTGAAAAAGAAGCCGATAATATGAGCGACAAAGAGGCGTTTGGGCTTATATTTAAGCCTGGCTTCTCGACCGCTACGGTTGTAACAAATGTCTCAGGTCGCGGTGTCGGAATGGACGTTGTTAAGACAAACATTGAAAAAGTAAACGGCATTATTGATATTGATAGCGAAATCGGCATCGGTACATCAATGAAGCTAAAAATTCCTCTAACGTTAGCTATTATTCAAGCTCTTCTAGTCGGAGTTCAAGAGGAGCAATATGCTATTCCTCTTGCTTCTGTTTTGGAGACTGTAAGAATCTCAAAAGATGAGGTATATACGGTTGAAGGGCGCTCTGTTATGAGACTTCGCGAAGATGTTCTCTCTTTGGTGCACATCGGCGATATATTTGAAGTTGAACGTATTTTAGACTCAAGTGAGTATGCATATGTTGTTGTTCTTGGACTTGGCACAAGCAAGCTGGGGCTTATCGTCGATACGCTGGTAGGACAAGAGGAGATAGTTATCAAATCTCTTGGAGACTTCCTAAAAGGAATCGAGGGAATTGCAGGAGCAACTATCCGTGGTGATGGCGGTGTTACACTGATTGTAGATGTTGTAGCTATTATGGATATGGCAAAGCATGTTAAAGCAACTGCTTTAATTGATACAACATCTGATGCGGCAATGCTGACGCATGAAAAAACAAAAGCGAGCGATTACGCCGTGATGATAGTAGATGACTCTAAAACAGACAGAATGATTATGAGAAAAGCTCTAGAGCCTCTAGGAATAACTCTTGTAGAGGCGGGTGACGGACAAGAAGCGCTCAGTATCTTAAAGCAGGGTGACCATAATTTTGATGCAATGCTAGTGGATATTGAGATGCCAAGAATGGACGGCTACTCTTTGGCGACAGAGATTAAAAAGTACAACCGTTACAAAAATCTCCCACTTATTGCAGTAACATCGCGAACAGGAAAAGCTGACCGTATGCGCGGTGTTGAGTCTGGAATGGTTGAATATATCACTAAGCCTTACTCTGCTGATTACCTAATGAGCGTAGTTCAAAGAAACATTAATTTTAGATCGGAGTTTTTAAAATGAGCGATAAATTAAAACAGATTATTAAAAAACAGACTCAAAAAGAGAATGAAAACTTAGATCATGCCGATGATGTCGTTCAGCTGGTTGGATTTATAATCGGAGACGAGGAGTATGCGGTGCCGATTCTCTCTATTCAGGAGATTATCAAACCGTTTCCTTGGACAAGAGTTCCTCAGGTTCCAAAGTATGTTATCGGCGTGTTTAATATGCGCGGTGCTGTTATACCTCTGATAGATCTTCGTTTGAAGTTCGGGCTAAGTCCTAAAAAACATAATGAAGATACGAGATTTATTGTTATGAGAGACGGAGACGATATTGCTGGATTTGTAATAGACAGATTAACCATGGCAATTAGAATCAAAAACTCAAATATCGGACCTGCACCTGATACTGCCAGTGGCGATGATACTGCAATTGATGGAGTCGGTAAGCAGGCTGACAAAATTATAACTATTTTAAAGGTAAAAAAACTTCTTCAGAGAGATTTTTAGAGTTTTGACATGTATGACTCATCTCTGGATATTAGACATATAGACACCAGGCTCTCCCTAAAATTCAGAGGAGAGCTTACTCTCTACAACCTCACAAAATATCAAAAAGATATAGATAAAATAGATTTTAAGAATGAACATAGCGTAGTTCTAGACTTCTCTGAGCTTAGTTTTTTGGATACAGCAGGATCTATTTTTATACACAATATCCAAAAAAAGCTCCAATCAATCAGTGCCTTGCATGTGGATTTGCTTTGCGACAATGTTGAAGTTACAGATATGCTAGAACTTGTCGCTGCGCAAAAAATAAAATCTAAAAAAATAGCAGAGCCAGAAAAAATAGGTTTTTTAGAGAATATAGGCAGAAGAACATTTAAAAATTATCTTGTCTTTTTATCTTTTATGGCTTTTATGGGCGAACTTTTTGCACATAAGATGCACTATCTTATCTCTCCTAAAAATATCAGATTTAAAGAGATAGCTTTTGAGATAAATGAGAGTGCGATAAAGGCGTTTGGTATTGTAGCACTGACTAGTTTTTTGATAGGTTTGGTAGTAGCTTATCAATCGGCACATCAGCTAAAAATATACGGCGCAAATATATTTATAGTTGATATGCTTGGCATCTCTGTTTTAAGAGAATTATCTCCGCTAATTACGGCGATAGTCATAGCTGGAAGAAGCGGCTCGGCATTTACTGCTCAAATAGGCGCTATGAAAATTACGCAAGAGCTTGACGCTATGCAGACTATGGGATTTGACCCATATAGATTTTTGGTTATGCCAAAGATAGCCGCTCTTATGATTACGCTTCCGATTTTGATATTTATATCTGATATCATGGCGATTATGGGCGGAATGGTGGTCGCAAATCTAGAATTAAATATTACGACAAATCTTTTTTTAGACAGATTTAGTGATGTAATCGCGCTTAAGCACTTTTTTGTCGGAATAGCAAAGGGGCCTTTTTTTGCTTTTTTGATTGCCACTATCGGTATATACAGAGGAATGCTGGTCCGTGATGATACGCAAAGTATAGGATTTAATACCACAAAAAGCGTTGTGGAGTCTATCTTTGCGGTTATAATATGCGATGCCGTTTTTTCAATCGCTTTTACAAACTTGGGGATATAATGGATAATATTATTGAAGTAAGAGGCGTAAAAACGAGTTTTGAAGATAGAATAATTCATGACGGCCTTACCCTTAGCGTTCCAAAAGGCTCCATATACGGTCTTTTGGGTCCAAGCGGATGCGGTAAAACTACGCTGCTGCGAGAGATGGTTATGCTTCAGAAGTTTAACGGCGGTGAAATTGAGATTTTGGGGCATAGACTTTGCAAAATAGATTATCAGGAGGCTATGGAGTTAAGACGAGAATGGGGTGTTTTATTTCAATCAGGAGCGCTCTTCTCATCGCTTAGTCTAAGAGACAATATTGCTTTGCCTCTTGTGGAGTATAGTGATCTCTCAACTGCCATGATTAATGAGATAGTGGAGTTTAAGATAAGCATAGTAGGGCTAAAACAAGAAGATGCAAACCTCTACCCGTCTCAAATAAGCGGTGGTATGAGAAAAAAAGCTGCTCTTGCACGTGCTCTTGCCATGGATCCGAAGCTTCTCTTTTTGGATGAGCCGACAAGCGGGCTAGACCCAATCTCTGCGAGGGAATTTGATGCTTTGATACTGAAACTTCGCAGCCTGCTCAATTTGACCATAGTGATGGTTTCACACGATTTACAATCAGTTTATGATACACTTGACAAGGTAGCCGTGATAGATAATAAAAAGATTATTTATGAGGGTGGTTTAAAAAATATTCTCAGTGTTGAGAACCAATTTATACAAACTTTTTTTAAGGGAATGGGGCAGAAATGAACAACAGGGTGAATTACGGTCTTGTAGGCTTTTTGGTGTTGCTCTCTTTGAGTATGATGGTAGCATTTGGCTATTGGCTTTTAAAGCCTACTGAAGAGGCGCAGATGAAGACTTATGCCATATATTTTGACGAATCTGTTTTGGGGTTAAATATGGATGCTCCCGTAAAATACAGAGGAATCAACGTAGGCAATGTAATTTCGCTAAAGATAAATCCGAACAACTCCGAGCAGGTTGAGGTTTTAATAAATGTTTTAAAAACAACACCCATAAAAGCATCAACCGTAGCACAGCTTACTTCACAGGGAATTACAGGACTTAGCTATATAAACCTTAGCTATGGAGATGAGACGTCGGAGCCTCTTAAGAGTAAAAAGGGGGAAGAGTATCCCGTCATAAAAACAATACCTTCGCTTCTTATAAAACTTGAAAATACTTTTGGGGATATGTCGGTTAATCTTACGGAGACTCTTTATAGAACACGTCAACTTTTAAAAGAGGAGAATCAGCAAGAGTTCTCTTTACTTTTAAAAAACAGCGCTATTTTTATGGCTAAGATGAACCAAATATTGGATGAAGATACAATCAATAATTTCCAACAAACGATGAAAAATCTAAATAGCTCTTCTGAAAAACTCTATAAACTGATGCCTCGCGTTGAGAAATTTATAGATAATAGTATTGGATGGGAAAATAATATATCCGCTTCCTTTGGCTCAATTGTGAAAAGCTATGCAGGGATTGCAGGCTCTATGAGCACATTCAAAGAAGCATTGCAGAGCGGTGATTTTAATATAAAAGAGATGAGCAGCGATATCTTGCCTGCGATGAATAACACATTTTTAGAGATGCAAAATCTTATTATAAAGATTGAGGAGACTCTGAACAAACATGAAAGAAGTCCAAGCGACATTATATTGATGCAAGAAGAGATAAAAAAAGGACCGGGGGAAAACTAACATGAGAGCGATCTTAATAATTTTAACAATATTTTTTAGCGGTTGTACGACCATAAAGTCTCCTGTTACGGAGTATAGCGTCGTAACAAAGGAGCTTAAAAAAGAAAACGTTGCGAGGGGCTGTGTGGATAAATCGCTAAAAATAGCGCAGGCGTTTAGTGAAAACTCCTTAATGTCTCTAAATATGGATTATACGCAAGAAACCAACAGAGTTTTTTCATACTCTCAATCACAGTGGCGGGAGTCTCCAAACAGTCTTGTAACTTCTGAACTTTTAAAAAGTATTAGCAACTCAAAGCTATTTAGCAGTGTTCATCCCTCAAAATCAAGAGTTAAGACCGATTTGATTTTAGAGACCAATATTGATGAATTTATGCAGTTTTATACGCAGGATATGAAAAAATCATTTGTACATGTAGGATTTAGTTTAACTCTGATAAATGCAAAAACAAACAGTGTTATCAAGTCGCAATATTTCAGCTCAAAGGTTGATGCAAAAACTCTTAATGCGCAGGGCGGCGTAGAGGCAACACAAAATGCGCTCTCTGAGATAATGTTTCAAAATATAGATTGGCTAGGCGGAGTTTGCAAGTGATTAAAGAGAGCGAGTATAAAAAAAGACGCGACAGTCTCGCAAAGAAGATGCCAAATAACTCAGTTGGCGTTATCTTCAGCGCTGAGCCGGCAACCCGCTCACACGATACGCACCATCCATACAGACAAGATAGCAATTTTTACTATCTCAGCGGTTTTAAAGAGGATAATGCAACGCTGCTCTTTTTAAAAACAAAAGACGGGCTAAAAACAGTTATGTTTGTTCAAAAAAAAGATAAAACATTCGAACTCTGGAACGGAGAGAGGCTTGGCGCCAAAGAGGCAAAAAAGAGCTTTTTAGTGGATGAGATTTATGAGAGCAGAGAATTTAAAAACAGATTTAAAGAGTTTATAAAAGGCAAAAGTGCGATATTTTGTGAGCTTGGCTCAAAAAAGAGAGAGGTGAAGAAGGTTTTAAAACTGACAAAGAGTTTTAAAACTAAACATGACATTATTCCGCTTGTACAAAAAATGAGACTATTTAAGTCCGCCGCAGAGATTGAGCTTATAAAAGAGTCAATCGCAATAACAACAAAGGCTCACCACAGAGCAATGAGAGTGAATAAAAAAGATAGATTTGAGTATGAGCTGCAGGCTGAGATAGAACATGAGTTTAAAATAAACGCCGCATACAGCGATGCTTACACATCAATAGTGGCATGCGGAAACAGTGCAAACACGCTTCACTACATAAAAAATGACAAACCGCTTATTGACGGTGAGCTTATACTTATAGACGCAGGGTGTGAGCATAACTATTATGCAAGCGATATAACTAGAACAATTCCTGTAAATGGAAAGTTTAGTGAGGCGCAAAAAGAGCTCTACAATCTTGTTTTAGACACACAGTTAAGAGTCATCAGCATGATAAAACCATCTGTCAAAAGAAGCCATCTACAAGAGAGCGCAGAGATGATGCTTACAAAAGGGATGGTTGAGCTTGGCATTTTAAGAGGGAACTATAAAAAGCTTATTAAATTGCAAAAGCATAAGAAGTACTATCCGCACGGAATAGGCCACTGGATGGGGATTGATGTGCATGACCCAGCACCGTACAAAGATAAAAAACATCGTGAGATACCGCTTCAAAAAGGGATGGTTTTAACGATTGAGCCGGGGATTTATATCGATAAAGATGATAAAAGTGTACCAGAGAGATATCGTGGAATAGGGATAAGGATAGAAGACAATATTTTAGTTACCAAGGACGGATATGAGAATCTATCCTCAGCTATTGCAAAAACAGTCGATGAGGTAGAAGCTATCTGCGCAAAGTTTTAGTCGTTGTAGCTGTAGCTCCAGCCCGTTAAACTTTTCTCTTTTGCTTCATAAAAGTTGTCTGAGTCGGCAAGAAAATCCATAACGAGCATAGGCACGTTCGGAATAGCTCTCATGTCCTCATGTTTTATCAAAAGCAGCGGCATTGGCGTCTCTTGCGTTCCCTCTGAAAACCCGACAGGCATAATCTGACTCATTATCTCTATTGGATTTCTTATACTGTTATCATCCAAAAATTTATCAAAAATCGCTTCTTGAATCTCTCTTGGCAAATCATCAGAGGTGTTTAAAAAAATAGTAAAATGGATAGGCGCAGAGCTGAAGTGCTCAGGAGAGGGCGCTGCCATTATGATAAACTCAACGTTTTGCAGGTGTTTTTGTATCTCATCAACACTTAAATATCTAAGTGTTTTTATAGCTTTTGCTTCCAATTACTCTTTTTCTCCCTCAATCAAGCTTTTGCCGGTCTCCTCTTCAATCTCTCTTTGAAGTTTTGACATCTCAAATCTTACAACATCCATGATGTGCGGTCCGACATTTTCAGCCTTGCTCCATCTTACTTCGTCGATATTTCCGCCGTAGTTTTTTCCAAGTTCTTCAATTTTTTGTGAATATTCACTCAAATCTTTACAAATCTCTATCTCGTCGCTAAATGTGTCCCGTAGCTCGATATACCAATCTTCACGACTACCGTCCACCATCTTTATGGTTGATTCAAATATAGCAGACAAAACTTACCTCTTTGTTTGGTCAAATTTTCTTGTAAAAGTTGCCAAGTCATCCCTCTTTTTCAAGTCGCCGTTGTAAGTCATATTTGTAAAATCCACTCTGTCATCATTTAGTATTTTTGGCACTGCATCGCCGTTTGCTATCACTTCCATGTGCGCATCTAGCTCATCTTCGCTGTATGCCATCTGCATGTCAGCCGTTATTACATGCGGTATAGCCTCTATAATACGAAGTTTTTCAAGCTCCTGCGCAACGCCTTCTCCCTCAATAGTGATTATGATTCTGCCAAGCTCGTCGTGCATGTGGTAGTCACACGCTTCACAATCCTTAAGGCTTTGAACCACCTCTTCTAGGTATTTAGGTACTGTTTTAACTACTATGCTTGAAATATTCATCTTTTATCCTTTTTTTTATTTTACACTATATAAATTAATAATCTCATCATCACTTGCGACTAAAAATTCATTCTCATTTATAAAAACTATTTTGCTAAGTGTCATTCTATTTTTGCCAAATCTGGCAATTTTAGATTTTGAGGCGGTCTCTAAAAGCGTTACATTGTTGTTCTCATCTGAGGCGTACCCAACAATGGCTCCGCTTGGGGAGAGTCCTACGCTGTAGACCAAAAAAGAAGATTTTATCTGATATGCCGAGCCTACTTTTGGAACATAAACAACTACCCTTCTATCTTGCCCAGCGGTCGCAATCACGCCATTTTTATAATCAACCTGAAAAACATTATCTAAATTTTCTCCCGCAAGAGTCTTTAGAAGTTTGCCATTTTTTGTGCTGTGTATTTTTAGATTTCCGCTCTCATCAGCTACAACTACTTCACTTTTTGATTCATTTAAAACAAAATCTGAAAATTTGGCACCAGATACTTGAACTATCCAATTGTTGGTGCGCTTTTTTATGTCATATGAGATGAGTTCATCGCTAAGAAGTGCCAAAAGAATGGTGTTTTCATCCAAAAATTTGGCTTTTGCAATAGTTAGAGCCTCTGAGGAATCAATAAGCAGCTCCATTTTGCCGCCATGATACAAATGAACTCTTCTAAAACCCTCTTTATCCTGAGATAAAATCATGATTTTAGCTTTAATTTTATCGACGGAGTAGACCTTTGAGTTAATCTCCTCTCCCATAAAATCATTAATTTTCGGCACTTCTATTTTTTCTAAAATTACTCTGCTTTTAAAATCAAATATATCGACACAGCCCGCATCCGTAGCACTGTACAGTTTGCCATCTTGGTAGATGATGTCGACAACTCCTCCGCTGGAGATAAAAGATGCTCTTGGCTCTTTTATATCAGTGCCAAACAACAACAAAACAAGAAGAGCTAAAAGTAAAATGAGCTTCATTATATCACCTTTAAAGTTATCGCATCAGCCGGACATTTGCTTATGCAAAAGCCGCAGATTATGCATTTGTCGTTTATTGTGGGCATAAACATTGCCTTAAAATTTATTGCATTGTCAAGGCATGGATCTTTGCATGAAAAACAGAGCGTGTGCCCCCAGCTTAAACATTTGCTCTTATCTATACTTACATGGGCATTTATAACTTTTTTATCTTCAACTCTCAAAACGCCAAAGTTACAAGCAATCGCGCATTCGTCACAGTAGGTGCAGCCACCGGTAGAAAAATCTAGATAAGGTGTGCTATCAGAGGCAATTTTTATTATATCTTCTTCACAAACAGCGGCGCACACACCATTGCATTTGTTACACTCATTATGAAAAAGAGATTCGTCGCCAAAGTACGGTGGCCTTAATAATTTCTCTTGCTTCTTTGTTTGGCTTATTGATGAAGCAAGAGAGCTAAAGAGCTCTCTTCTTTGCATTAGTGACCTGAGCCGCCCAAAGTGCCTGCAGGTGAGTTTTTATTTGCAAGGTCATCTTGCGTAATAAAACTCTCATCCCCTACCGTGTTTAAAGCCTCTGTTATTTTACTTCCAGCCCAGCTAGATCTGTTTGCACCATCTTTGCTTGTAAAAACCGGTTCAAAAGTATTTTCAACCGCTAAATTGCCTTGAGATTGTGGCGCATGACAAGCAGAGCAGTTAAATCTTGAGTGTTGAAGCTTGTCTTCTTGTACGATAGCAACCTCATTTTTGTAGTTATCTACAGGCATTACAAATATGCCGTTAACCACTTTTCCTTTTGGTCTGAAATCTGTAAAGTGTGACACCGGAATCGGAGTTGCACCCATTGAGCCGGCAATTTCAGGCATATGGCAACTAATACATCTGTTGTCTTCCGTTTTTATAGGAAGCATTCCAGTGGTATCGTGCGGGATCATAGGCGGAGCATCTTGAAATGCTCGTGCAATTTTTGTACTTGTTGTAGCCTGCGCACTTCTATACTCTGTTTTGTCAGATATAGTCGAGTCTTCTGTGTATATGTCGGTTTTTCTTAAACCCAAAGACTCTTCAGTAACGGTTTTTGATACACCATTGTTTGCTGAGGATTTTACTGCTTCAGCAGCGCAATCAACCATCAGCATCGCAACAGCAACTAAACCGATTGTTATTTTACTCATTGTTTTCATTTTACTCTCCCGATTTTTTATTTTTTACTAGTTTTCTGATTGAAAAACCCAGAGCTTCATCTTCACACACTTCAATGCATCTCGCGCAATTTGTGCACTCTCCCGAGAGAACGTCTGCGCTCTCTTTGGCTATCATGTGCAGAACTTGTTGCTCTGGACAAACAGTTTTGCATTTCATACATGAAGTACAATTCTCCACTGTATGATGTACTCTTATTAGACTAACTTTACCCAAAATTGAATAAAATCCACCTAGCGGACAAATATGCCCGCACCACCCATTTTTAAGAACAAACAGGTCAAAAAGAAAAATGATGAGCGCGCTCGCCCATCCAAAACCCAAACCAAATGCAATACCTCTGTGAAGCATAGATATCGGCGATATAAATTCAAAGGCTGCAACACCCATCATAAGCGATATAATCAGACTAAGTGCTAAAACCCAGTATCTCATATTGCGTGAAGCAGGCTGCTTTTTTGCAAAATCATCTACTCTGATTTTTCTTCTTAAATATGCCGCCGCGTCTGTCACTAAATTTACCGGACAAACCCAGCTGCAAAAAGCGCGACCGCCGATAAGCAGATAAAATATGGTTATTATCAAAGCGCCGACTATTATATCTGTTGCCAAAACAGCGCCTGCCGCAACCATTTGGAGGGCTGCATACGGGTCACTTAGTGGAACAGTGCCTAGAAAAAGAGAGGAGCTGAGATTTCCCATAAGAATATTCCATCCCCAAGCATTCGCTCCGAAATAGAGGAGTAACAAACCCAGCTGTGTAAATCTTCTTAAAATAAGGTATCGATAGTTATTCCAAAGAGTTTTCATTAGTATAAATCTCCCGAGTCGCTATTTAAAGAGTCAACCGCGCTATCTTTGCTTATCTCTGTCTTAGTTTTTATCTCTTTAGCATTTTCTAAACGCTTCTCATCACCTTTATCCCAACCTTTGATATAGTAGTTGCCGGCTCTGCCCATAGCAACCTCTTTAGGAAGAACAAATATCGCCGCTTTCTCTGTTACACAAGCCTTTTCACACAATCCGCAACCAGTACATATATCTGAGTGCACAACAGGCGTTAGATATGCATGTTTGCCGGTTCTTTCGTTTTTCTTATACTCAACGCTAATAGCTTCTCCCAAAAGAGGGCAGGCTCTATAACATGCATCACACTGAATTCCCCAAAAGGCTATACAGCTCTCATCGTCTATAACCGCAAGACCCATCTCCGCTCTATTTATATCGAGAACTCCGTTGGTCGTAACACTAGATTCATCAAGTGCGCCCGAGGGACAAATAGGCACACAAGGAATATCTGGACACATATAACAAGGTATATCTCTAGGTATAAAATATGGAGTTCCCATAGGTCTATTGTCACCTGGTTTAGCAAGCAGTAACGTATGGTATGGACAGGCTTCAACGCAAAGCCCGCATTTAATACATGTACTAAGAAAATCTTCTTCTTTTATAGCCCCCGGTGGGCGAAGCAGGAGTTGCGAAGCCGTAACTTCATCAACATACGCACTCCATACAAAACCGCCAAGCGCTGCAATTCCAGCACTTCTTGCCATTCTTAGGATAAATTTTCTTCTATCACTTACAGCTCTGTTTTCCATTTTATTAGATGCGTCTTGCGTGAGCAAGAGCCTCCCTATCCTTTAAAATCTAATTACGCTTTATAAACTTTTACTGCGCATTTTTTAAAGTCTGTCTGCTTTGACATCGGACATGTAGCATCCAAACACACTTTGTTTATAAACACCTTTTCGTCAAACCAAGGCACGAATATCAGTCCTCTTGGAGGTCTGTTTCTTCCTCTTGTTTCAACTCTTGCTTTTACCTTGCCGCGACGTGACTCAACCCAGCATAAACCGCCTTGTTTGAGATCTTTTGCTTCAGCGTCTTTTGGATGCATGTAGCATAGAGCCTCAGGAACCGCGCGGTAAAGTTCAGGAACACGCATAGTCATAGTTCCAGAGTGCCAGTGTTCAAGAACACGCCCTGTACATAACCAAGTATCGTAGTTTGCGTCCGGCATTTCAGGAGGATCCATATATGGACGAGCAAAAATCTTCGCTTTGTTAGCTAGTGACTTTTGTTCGGTAGCTTTATCCATACCTTTTAGATTGCCAAATTTAAGTGCTTTTGCAATTGTTCCGTAGAATGCATGCGAGTTGTCTGTGCCTTTTGCAGCTTTTGCAGCATATGGGTCATATTTGACGTTAAATCTCCACTGTGTCTCTTTGCCATCAACAACAGGCCACTTCAGACCGCGAACTTTATGGTACATGTTGAATGGTGCAAGGTCGTGACCATGTCCGCGTGTAAATGCAGCATACTCTTCAAAAAGATATTTTTGAATAAAGAAGCCGTAGCCTTTAAACACTTTGCCGTCACTTCCGACAACATTTCTACTGTCTCCATAACCCTCAGAGTTGTCATACCCTTTTTGGATTGTGTCATTTTGGTCAAGTTTATAAGATTTGGCAATTTTGTTTGCAAAAAGAATATCAAACATAGTTGTATCTTCGCTATATCCCATCGCTTTTGCTTTTTCTATAACGCTTGGAAGCGCCTCTTTTCTAGCACCGCTTGGAGCCCACTCACCCCATAAATCTTTTACCGTAAATCTTTTAGAGAGCTCAACCCACTGCCATGTATCACTCATAGCATCACCTACAGGAAGAACTTGCTGTCTCCAGTGTTGTGTACGTCTCTCGGCATTACCGTAAGCGCCCCACTTCTCATAAATCATAGCAGAAGGCAAGATAAGGTCTGAAACTTTTGCCGAGATACCAGGGTAGCCATCAGATGTAACAATAAAGTTATCCATCTCACGAGCTGCTTTAATCCAGTGATGAGCAGATGCAGTATCCTGATAAGGGTTACAAACATTTACCCATGCAAACTTCACCAAGCCGTCTTCGATATCGCGGTGAATTTTCATAATGTGTTGTACACCAACAGCGTTTAGAGTTCCCTCAGGAACCATCCACTTGTTCTCTGCAATTTTTCTGTGTGCAGGATTTTCTACCATCATGTCCGCTGGAAGTCTATGCGTAAACGTACCTACTTCACGTGCAGTTCCACATGCAGAAGGCTGACCAGTTAAACTAAACGCACCATCACCCGGTTTTGCTTGTTTGTTTAGCAAGAAGTGAACATTGTAAGAGAGAGTGTTTACCCAGGTACCGCGCGTATGTTGATTCATACCCATGGTCCAGAAGGATACTACTTTTCTATTTTTTTCAATGTAAAGATTTGCTAATGTTTGAAGTTTTTCTTTGAATAACTCAATATTTTCATCAGGGTCACCTTTTACGATAGCCGCTGTGTACTCTAGTGTATATGGCTCAAGGGATTTTTTGTAATCTTCAAATGAGATTTCCCAGTGTCCAAGTGTTCCTGCTTGGTGTGTCATTGTATCGCCGGCTTTGTACCCGTAAGGCTCTAACGCAGGACCCTCTTTTTTAGAAACTATTGTCTTCATCTCTTTAGAGACAATTTCCATCTCAAGCGGAGTGTATTTGCCATCTTTTAGAGATTTTTCTCCCTCTCTTCTCATACCGTAACCGATATTTACCGGACCTGTTGCAAAAATCATATGTTTTTTAACAAAATCCCAGTCGATTATTTTTTCAGCATCGTCTCTCATCACTATTTCTCTAGCGATGTAGTTCCAAAGTGCAACGTCTGTATTTGGCGAGAAGATTATCTCTATATCAGCTAAGTCTGATGTTCTATGTGTATAAGTTTGGATTGAGATAACTTTTACGCGATCTGGATCTGAGAGTTTTCTGTCAGTTACGCGTGACCATAAAATCGGGTGCATCTCAGCCATGTTTGAACCCCAAGATACAATCGTATCTGTTAGTTCGATATCATCGTAACATCCAGATGGTTCGTCAACGCCGAATGTCTGGTAGAAGCCGACAACAGCAGATGCCATACAGTGACGAGCATTTGGATCTATCGCGTTTGAGCGAAATCCTGCTTTCATCATTTTTAGAGCTGTATAACCTTCCATAATTGTGTATTGCCCCGAAGCAAATACGGCAACAGACTCAGGTCCTGCATGTTTTAGAGCTTTTTTGATGTGAAATTCCATCTCATCGTAAGCTCTCTCCCATGATACAGGAACAAACTTGCCTTTTTTGTCAAATTTACCATCAGCGCCGACCCTAAGCAGCGGCTGAGTAAGCCTATCGGCACCATACATAATCTTAGCGTTAAAATAACCCTTAATACAGTTAAGACCACGATTCACCGGTGCAGCCGGATCCCCTTTAACAGCAACGATTTTACCGTCTTTCGTTGCCATCATAATACCACAACCAGTACCGCAGAAACGACAAGCCGCCTTGTCCCATCTCCAGTCGCCTTCAGCTTTGTTTGCTGCTGCTTCTAGCTCTGCTGGTACACTCATACCAATCGCCGCAGCTGCAGATGCCGCCGCTGAACTTTTAAGAAATTCTCTTCTTGAAAGTGACATATTTTCTCCTATTTGATAATTTTTAAAATATGAGAGTATAAAACCACAATATTTTAATTTTTTGTTAAGGTGTCCATTAACGAGATTGATGTTATCACTTTTAAGAGGTAAAAATCTTTGACTTAAGTCATAAGAGTAGTTTTTATTATTAAGTTATGTTTAATATCTATGAAATGTTTATATAAGTAGCACTTAAAATAAGAATAAGCTTTTAAAATTAAAGCCTCTTATTTTAAGATTTTTGTTCTTGGCAGCTTTTGATAAGCTTATCCAACTCTTTTTTGAGATTTGTTAATTTTTTTGTCGAGTTTATAAGCTCTTCTGTTGACTCTATAACGATATCCTCGCTGTTGTTTAGATGCTTTGATGCAAGAGATTTATCTTTTAATTCACCTAAAATAGTATCAAACTCATCGGTTAGCTCTTCGAGTTTTGAGGAAGCTTTTTGAGACTGAAGCAGTGCCTCGTTTGAGTGCTCCATGGCAGAGTTTATCTTGTTTATAAAACAGTTTATGGTATCACTTACCTCAACAATCTCATGCTCGCTCTCAGCCTCAAGTTTGATAGGAGTCAGGCTTGAGATGTCCTCATTATCCACAAGCATTTTGGAGTACTGCATAAAAGAGTCCACATGCGATTCTATCGATTTTAACTGCATCAAAGAGTAGATAAAGAGCAAAAATAGTATCGCCCCTGAAGTGTATTGAAAACTTTTTATAAAGTTTGTTTTGTCTTCGCTGTGGTTTGTGTACATGGTTACAAGCTTATCCACATTGTTAAGCAGTATGGTATTGTGCTTGTAGATGGAGGCTACTATATCCTCAAGCTCTTTGTCTTTTTTATTTTCAGCGGCTGAGAGAAGTTTGAAATTTTGCACATCTTCATAGAACTTTTCCCACAATTTGCTTACTTCACGTAGCTGGGACGCAATCTCATTTGTGGGTGCGACTAAAATTCCCTTGTCATGATTTCCATGTTTTAGAGTGCTTAAGCCCTCTATAAACTCATCGCACGCGGAGTTTAGCTCATAAAAATCCATTGTAGAGTTATAATATACGTAAAAGACATTTTTTGCTATTTTTTGTGTGAGCATTCTCTGCTTGCCGGCAATGTTTATAAGTAGGGCATCTTTGATATTTTGCTGATTTAGATATATGGTTGTCACGATTACGCTTGCCATTAAAAATATAAGCAATGCGCCTATAAGCTTGATTTTTGTACTTATTTTATTAGGTTTTATCATGGCAGTTCACCCCTATAGATACTCTTTAGCATCTCTTTGTTTAAGATAACAACGTCCGTATTTTCAATATCTATAATAGAGCTTCTTTTTAGTTTTTTCAGCACTCTTGAGAGTGTTTCGGGCTGAATATGCAACATAAAAGAGATCTCATGTCTCTTAAGAGAGTTAAACATCTCCAAATCATTATGCAACGTAAAAGCTACTTTTGCAGTAGCATCAAAGACTAGTTCTCTGTTGACAACACAGTGAAGCTGCTGCGTTTTTAGCAGTATCTCATTTATAAATTCGTTGTTTAGTATATTTTTTGACAAAAACTCAGATTTTAGCTCTGAAAAACTGACTTCTAAAACTATGCTCTCTTCCATAAATTCGGCATTTGAGAAGCAGTGTATGGAGTCGCTATCTAGGGTAGTTAGCTCTGATATAAGAGAATTTTTATGTATGTGGTATAGAAATATCTCGTTTTCAAATTTGTCTATTTTATACACTTTTAGTAGTCCTGAGACTAAAAAAAAGATTTTGTTGCTGGAGTCGTTTTCATAGTAGAGTATCGAGTTTTTTGGGTAGATGACAATTTTTGAGATATTGTCAATAATGTTCAATTTTTCGCTATCAAGGGAGTTAAAGAAGGAGAGCTGTTTTATATAATTTAGTTTATCGCTCATAATTGTTGTTTTGCTTCTTTAAAATATTTTTTACAGTATCGTCTTAAATTTCATATGTGGAGTATTTTATCATAAAAGAGAGCTCTTTTATAAAATAAGTTTATATATTTGGCATAGTGTTTGCTTTAGTTAAAAGATGTTTTAGAGGGAGTTTAATGAATTTTATAGAAGCTTTAAAATTAAGAAGCAAGCTTTTTTTTATTTTCATAATTATTACGATAGGTCTCCTTTCTATCGGCATCATGGGAGCCCTAAATCTCAATTCTATGAAAAAAAATCTAGACTCTCTCTATTTTGGCTCGCTTGTTCCGGTTATTGAGCTAAATACGATTCTTCAATCATATCACGGCAATTTGGCAAACAGCATATACAGGGCAAAAAATATGCAAATCAGCCCTGATGAAGCTGCGTCACAGATAAAACTCTCAATAAATACAATTGAAAAAGAGTGGAAAAATTACGAAGCTCATTTTAAAAGAGACCTAGAAATCCGCTATTTAGCTTATGCGGCAGTGGAGATACAAACTACAAATCAATATTTTTTTAGCATACTAAAAGCTCTTGAAAACGGTTATGACATAAAAGATTTGGTTATAGAGAGTGTTGAGAAGAAAATAACGCATATTCATAATGTAATAAATAAACTTATTAATTATGAGGTGGATCTTGCAAAATATGAGAGAAAAAACTTTTTGATAGTTTATGACTCTATCTTGTTTAAAGTAGGCACTATCTTGATTATGGTAATTTTTGGCGTAATGATAATCTCATTTTATGTTTTTAAGAGTATCCAAAATGATCAAAGCGCTCTTGAGATAGCTACGAAAAAGTTAAAAATTGCAAATAAAAAGCTTGAGAGTGCGTCATACACAGACTCTTTAACGGGATTGCACAATAGAAGATATTTCAATCTAGTTTATGACAGAGAGCTAAAGAGGGCTAAAAGAAACCACAGCTATATAACTTTTATGATGCTTGATATCGACTACTTTAAGCAATATAACGATATGTATGGGCATATAGAGGGCGATGCTGCTCTTAAGTGTGTTGCAAAAGTTTTTAAAGATATTCTCAAGCGTCCGAGTGATTTTGTCTTTAGACTCGGCGGAGAAGAGTTTGGAATTCTTTTTACTGAGACGCCAGAATCAAACAGCGCAGTAATCGCTAGAAATATTTGCGATGCAATAAAGGCGCGAGAGATTAAGCATGAGGGTTCAAAAATAGGTAAATTTCTAACAATCTCCATAGGCGTGGCATGCTGCGTTGCGGATGAAGCGCTAGATGAAGAGATTTTAATTACAAAAGCGGATGAGATGCTCTACAAAACAAAAGAGAGTGGAAGAGACGGTTATACCATTACAACCAATATAAGCGAGGCTACTCCGCAGATAGCGGAGCAGACGAGTGCTTAAACGAGACCTTGCTCAATCATAGCATCAGCTACTTTTCTAAATCCTGCGATGTTTGCACCCAAAACTAGGTTTGTAGGTTCGCCAAATTCAGCAGCAGTAATGCTAGCGTTTGTGTAGATATTTTTCATAATTTGTGCCAGTTTTGCATCAACCTCTTCAAAAGTCCAACTACACATAGAAGCATTTTGCTGCATCTCTAGTTGGCTTGTCGCAACACCGCCTGCATTTGCAGCTTTTCCTGGACCGTAGCAGATTTTTGCGTCGATAAACGCATGAACTGCCTCAAGAGTTGATGGCATATTTGCACCCTCACTCACACAGATACAACCGTTTGAGAGAAGATTTTTTGCATCTTTTAGGTTTAGCTCGTTCTGTGTAGCACTAGGAAATGCCGCAAAACAAGGAATTGTATAAACGCCGTTGCAATCCTCAGGATACTCTTCAATCGGAGTATACTTCGCATTTGGTCTGCTTTTTACATACTCGCTAAGTCTCTCTCTTCTTATCTCTTTTAGGTCTTTTAAAAGTTCTAGGTCAATTCCAGCCTCATCGTAAATCATACCGTTTGAGTCACTACAAGTAACCGGAACTGCTCCAAGGTGATAAAGTTTTTCGATTGTATAGATAGAAACGTTACCGCTTCCTGAAACTACACACTTCTTACCCTCAAGCGTCTCGCCTCTGTCTTCTAACATGTACTGTGCAAAATAGACCGCTCCATAACCCGTAGCCTCAGTACGCGCAAGTGAACCGCCCCATTTTAATGACTTTCCTGTTAGTACGCCTTCATATTTGTTCGCAAGTTTTTTATACATACCAAACATGTAGCCGATTTCTCTACCGCCAACTCCGATGTCTCCTGCAGGAACGTCAGTATTTGCTCCGATGTGTCTGAAAAGCTCGCTCATAAATGCTTGGCAAAATCTCATAACTTCATTGTCTGATTTGCCTTTTGGGTTAAAGTCGCTTCCGCCTTTTCCGCCTCCGATTTGAAGACCTGTAAGTGAGTTTTTGAAAATCTGCTCAAATCCTAAAAACTTAATAACGCCCGCATTTACACTTGGGTGAAATCTAAGTCCACCCTTGTATGGCCCAAGAGCCGAGTTGAACTCTATTCTGTATCCCTTGTTAACCTGAATTTCCCCATTATCATCAACCCAGTTTACTCTAAAGAGTATTTGTCTCTCAGGCTCGACAATTCTCTCTATAATCTTATGTTTTCTATATTTTGGGTATTTGACCATTAATGGCCGGAGTGATTCAAGTACCTCTTCGGCAGCTTGATAGAACTCTTTTTGAGACGGGCTAGATCTCTTTAGGTATTCAAAAACTTCTTTTACGTATGGCATATATCTTTCCTTTGATTTTAAAAATAGGGGAGGATGATACTGTAAAATAAATTAAAAATTATACATATAGAGTAAAAATTTTATAAATATTTAAAAAAATGATGAAAATTTAATCAATTTTGGCTTGACAAATATTTTTTTTAGTATCTTATTAAAAGTGTTAATGACCGTTTTTAAATCTAAAGCCATCCTCCAAAAGAGCAGATTTTAGTTTATCTTTGAGCTCACCCTGAAACTCCATCCAGCCGTCTTTAAATGTGCCGCCACAGCCGAGCTTTTTTTTCAAGTTTTTTAGTATTGTCTCAGAGTTCTCTTGACTTAGATGAAATTCGCCAACAATTGTGACGGTTTTGCCTCGCCTCTTCTCTTTTTTAAAGAGCAAGAAGTGCTTGTTGGGCTCCAAAATTTCAGTTGCTATTTCTGTTTTTCTAGGAGATTCAATCGCTGCCCATCCATCCTCTATCTCTGCACCGATAAAGATGTCTAGTTTTTTGCCTCTGCTCATCAGATAATGTTCTGCCTTAAAAGACTCATACTCTCAAGGTCGTAGTCGCCGTTTTTTATACTTTTTGCTATATCTTGAGAGTCTGTTTTTGTTCTGTTGTATACCGCAATGATTATCTCATCGCCGCTTTTTAAAAATGTAGTTTCGCCGTAGTGCGTATATCTTGTCGCGCCTATGCTGATAATTGCATCCGATGGATTCTTACATGTAACAATATATTTGCTCAAAGGCTCAAGCGGTCCAAAATCTTTTTGTGTGTTTATCTGCTCTACCATCCACCCAAGAAGTTTTTCATAAAAGTAGCTGTAGCCGCTCAGCTCTACATCTTCGCCGTAAGCGTGAGCCTCGCCGTCTCTTTTTAAGAAACTGCAGATAGAGTAGCCGTCCATGACCCCGCCGTTGCTGAACTTGTCTATCTTGATTAGGTTATCGCTGAGTCCCTTTGAACTCTCACCCCAGTTTTTTTTATCGCTTATTTTGCTAGCTCCCGCAACCCTGATTGAGCAATCGTTATAGGCGCCAAAATGTGTTGGGATTATTTTTGTGAGTTTGCCGTTTGCATACTCAAGTTTGCAGATAAGTCCGACTTCCGGCTCTGCTTGAACATTGACATCTTTGCTTGGAAGTTTGATGGTAGAGTCTGAGAGCGGGTAGGTGTTTAATGTCTCTTTAGCGCCCTCTACACGCTTAGGCAGATAAAAAGGAAACATCCCTTTTGGAGCCGCTTCTTCAGCCGTGATAACATCTTTAAAATCTTCAAGTTCGCCGGCTTGTGCAAGGTGCAGTGCAAAGTTGCCTGCAATCCCAAGTCCTAGAAAATCTCTATATTTGTCCATTTTCTTTAGCTTCTGCAAACTCTTCGTAGCTTCCTTTGAAGTCTACATAACTTCCATCAGCTCTAAGCTCAATCACACGGTTTGCAAAAGCGTCTAGGAGCTCGCGGTCGTGTGAAACACATATAACGTTGCCTTTAAAGTTGTAAAGAGCTTCGCCTAGCGCAACAATGGCTTCAAGGTCAAGGTGGTTTGAAGGCTCATCGAGAACCAAAAAGTTTCCGCCCTCAAGCATCATTTTGCTTAGCATCATTCTATGTTTTTCACCGCCTGAGATGCTTATAACCGATTTTTCTTGCTGCTCGCCGCTAAAAAGCATCCTTCCCAAGCAGTTTCTAATCTCGGCAATATCGCGTTTTGGATCAAACCCTCTAAGCCAGTCATAAAGAGTTCCCTCACCCTTGATGATGTCTGCGGTATCCTGAGGAAAGTAGCTGCTCTCGATGGTGGCGCCCCAGTGAATCTCTCCGCTAGAGGGCTTCATCTCTTCCATAATTATCTTTAAAAGAGTTGTTTTACCCGCACCGTTTGGACCTATAAGTGCTACTTTTTCGCCCGGTTCAAATTTTAAAGTTATATTTTTTAAAACTTCGTTATCGCCGTAAGAGTGGTTTATGCCGACAACGTTTAGAGCTTCATCACCCATAACTCTCTTTGGTTTAAAAACAATGCTTGGGTCACGGCGCGAAGATGGTTTGATATCATCAATTACAAGTTTGTCAAGTTTTTTCTGTCTTGATGTTGCTTGTTTTGCTTTTGAAGCATTTGCGCTAAATCTGCGAACAAAAGCCTCAAGTTCATCCTTTTCTTTCTCTTTTTTTGCATTACTTAGCTCATTTTGTTTTGCAATAACATTTGCAGCAATGTACCAATCATCGTAGTTACCGGTAAATTCACGGATTTTTTGATAATCAACATCAAGAATATTTGTAACAACGGCATTTAAGAAGTGTCTATCGTGAGAAATTACAACCATAGTTCCCTCATGGCGCTGAAGCTCATGTTCTAGCCAGCTAATTGTCTGGATGTCAAGGTTGTTTGTAGGCTCATCAAGGAAAAGAACATCTGGTTTTGGGTATAAAACCTGTGCCAAAAGAACTTTAAATTTGTCTGCACTGTCAAGCGTGCTCATAAGTTCATTGTGCTGACTCGCAGGGATGCCGACGTTTTCTAGAATTTTTGCGATATTTACATCATACTCGTATGTAGGATCCTCTTCAACGCAGATAGTCTCAAGCTCTGCAAGACGGTCGTTTACGGCATCATCTTCGAAGTTGCCTGTCGCGTAAATCTCCTCTTTCTCTTTTATTGCGTCATAGAGTCTTTTGTTTCCGTAAAGTACTGCATCGGCAATTGTAAAATCTTCATAAGCATATTGATTTTGCCCTAAAACTCCAACTTTGTTCGCTTTTGGGATGATTATTTCACCCTCGTACTCTTTAATCTGCCCGCTGAGTATTTTTAAAAAGGTTGTCTTTCCTGCGCCGTTTGCACCGATTAGACCGTATCTTTTATGGCGGTCTAATTTAAGATTTATATCTTGAAATAGAACCCTATTTCCATAACGCATAACTAGATTTTGTACAATTACCATGATTTATCTCTCGCTTAGGTGCAGCTTTGCCGACCTATTATTTTTCGCGATTGTAGCCAATTGTTGTTTAAAAACTCATTATTGTTAGTCCTTGGACTTGTCTCTTCCACCTTCAAATGCATTTGTAATATCTGTACCTATGCTATCTAGACCCTCGTTAAACTCTTTTGCGCTGCATCCTGAGAAAATTACTAGAGTTATAATTGTTAAAAATATTGTTTTCATTTTTTTCCTTTGTTGTTTTATATTTTACTGTGCGGTTTATCCCAGAATTCAGCATCAGGTTTTCCTACATGTAACTCCTGAAGATACTTCTCCTCAGTTCTTTGAATCTCGGCTCTAATTAGGTTTACTATTGCTTTTTGAGATGCAATTGGCTCAGGAAGAGTGCAATATTCGCCATCTGTAAGTTCATCATTAAATTTTGATTCGTCAAAATTTTTGCCTAAATATTTGACTATATATTTTAAATCCCTCTCTGCGTTTCCAAGACATGATGTCGCACCTGGGGAGGGTGTCATATTAAATATCAGACCTTCTCCTGTGTAGATTGAGGCTTCGCCGAGGAGGAGTTTTTGCTCATCTTTGTTAAGTACCTGAGGACGAACGCCGCCAAACCCTTTTGCATATTTAAACTCGTTGATTTTAAGAGACGGGACTATCTTTCTTGCATCTTTTAAAAAGAGATATTTGTTGAAAAAAGGAATCTCAAAGAGGAAGTTTCTAAAGATATAGTTTCGTATATCGCGCTCTTTTAAGAGTTTCCAAAGTGCCATGGCAATATTTTTATCAAAACGTAGAGTTTTCCAAAAGTCCATATATGTACCGCTTTTATAGCGTTCTAGTTTTGGAAGCATAAGGGCTGTCGGACCAAAGCGGGTGTTGCCATCAGCCAGTACGTCAGGGTCGCCGTGAAGAGCCGCAAACGGAAGTTTTGGATTTTGAATCATATAAACCTTTCCGTTTAACATCTTCTCGTTTGTCATATAAAAACTCCCCGCTACTGGAAGACAGCCAAGGTTTAGACCAAAACCCATTTTATGTGCTAAAAAGAGTGAGTGCGCACCGGCATCTACGACTACAAAATCGGCATAAAAAGTGTTCTCTTTGGTTTTAACTACATATCCTCGTTTTTTGCTTTTTTGAATCTCTTCTACTTTTGTGTTTAAAAAAAGATCCAGTTCAACGTCCTTCTCTTTTTTTGCATTCTCTATAAAAGAGTTTGATAGCTTTTGATAATCAACCGTAGTCCACTCTCCTCTTGCTCCAATGGCGACTATATCTTCTTTGCGCTCATTTCCATCTTCATCAAAAACAACGCGAGGCTCTAGCTCTTTTAGCTTCTCTTTATTCCAAACCTCTAGATAAGGAAATAGTTCTGAGAACTCTTCATAGCGGTGAAGTAAAAACTCAACCTCTTTTTTACCTACTCCAAGCGCCATTTTTTGGTGCGAGAAAATTATCTTGTTTTGGTATTGATGTTGCAGACAATATTTCTCCACCATTTTTGCAGTACGCTTTGTTATTGAGGCTTTTTGCAGAGTGTAGTTTGTCTCGATATCGCCTACATGTATTGTTTGTGAGTTACTGGTTCCGCAAGAGTTTAGAGTTGCAATGTCACCGTATTTTTCAATAATAGCGATAGATTTTATATCCGTATATCTTGCCAGTTCGTACGCCAATGCCGCACCTGATACGCCCGCACCGACGATTATAACCTCAAAATTTTTACCGCTCATTACCAGTTACCACCCTTTAAGGAGACTATTTTAGGTGTATTGTAGCAAATTTGTTATAATACTTTATAATATTTGGGCAGGTGGGTATGCAAATAAGAGAGTTGGGTTTAAAAGAGCTTTTGAGTGCATATGATGTAGTTTCGCAACTTCGCACAACATTGACATACGATGAATTTGAAGATTTGATATATGAGATGAGAAGTATGGAGTATAAAATGTTTGGAATTATGGACGGCGAGAAGTTGATAACTTATGCGGGCGTTGCAATCCAAACAAATCTTTACCATAAAAGGCATCTTTTTGTTTTTGATTTGGTTACGGATGAAAAATATAGAAGCAAAGGGTATGGGGAGATGATGCTTGCGTATCTTAGAGACTTTGCAAAGATGGGTATGTGTGAAAATATAGTTCTCTCTTCAGGATTTGCTAGAGAAGATGCCCATAGATTTTACGAAAAGAACGGTTTTGTAAAAAAGAGTTTTGTTTTTTTAAAGAGCGTTTGAGTTAGAGTGTTTTTTGTGGTGTAAAAGAGAAGTGTTTGTGGAATTTGCAGGCATTATGCCTGCAAAGTAAAACCTTATAAAGGAGTTACGTTCTCAGCTTGAGGACCTTTTTGACCTTCTCCTAGTTCAAAAGTTACCTTTTGACCTTCAGATAAAGAAACACGACCTGGTCCTGTTCTGTTTACTTGACGAAAGTGTACGAATACGTCTTTACCGCCGTTGTCTTGTTGAATGAAACCATAACCTTTTTCTTCATTGAACCATTTTACTGATCCGTCTAGCAATTCTGCCATGTGTAGTACCTCTGTGGTAAAAATTCACTTCTTGTGGAAGAGGAGTCAAAATATAGGGAGAGTCGTTTGTCTAGCAGAATATACTATAGATGAGCTCGCACGCAAAATCTTTCATCAGAAAAATTATAACCTAAATTTTAATTTTTGTACCTAAAAATAAAAACTTTAGAGAAGTTACAGAAAAGTCGATACTAATGGATACAAGACAGAAAATTAAATCAAAGGATTTACAATGCAGATAGCCTCAAACATGAGTCACTCGGGTAAAACAAAAGATATTTCAGCCATCAAGCCTCTTTATACGGAAAAAATTTCAAAAGATGAAGTCAAAGAGATAAAGAAGCAGATAGAACAAAATGCTAATGCTATGGCTTTTAATTCGGCGTCAGTTCAGAGTGCCCTTTTTAGAAAAGATGATACATTTGCAAAAGATTACGAGGAGTTTCAGGCATTTTTAAAAGATATCGATTATGAGGGAAAACCGATAGCCGAACTTTCACAGGAAGAAGCGACAGAACTTGTTAGCGAGGATGGCTTTTTTGGTGTCTCTCAGACATCTCAAAGAATTGCTGATTTTGTCATAAATGGAGCTGCGGGAGATGAGAAAATGCTTCGTGCAGGGCGAGAGGGAATGCTTAAAGGATTCAAGGAAGCCGAGGAGATGTGGGGAGGTAAATTGCCTGATATTTCACAAGAAACTATGAGCAAAGCAGTAGAATTAGTAGATAAAGCTATGTATGATTTAGGTTTTTCTGTGCTAGATACTGAGGTGTAACTCAGTTTAGGCGGGAGTGTCTATCTCTTGGGTTTTACTTTTTGACTCTTCATCACTTTTGGCACCGGACTCTTTGTAGGCCTCTTTGCCAAGCATCTCTTGTTGTATCTCTTTGGCTTGTTGCTGTTGGGCTTTAATGAGCATTACCATCGCACTTGAAGCAACGGCAAAATCTTGACTGCTCGGGTCAGCTGGCGCCATAGCCGCGGCTATTGCTTGTTGTGCATTCCTTATGGTCTCTTGTGGCGTCGAGCCTGATGGAATGGAGATAGAGACCTCTCCGCCAATTGCATACATTCTTCCATCAGGTCCTTTCTGATAACTAAAAGAAGCCCCTCCGGTCATTCCTCCGCCAGCACCCTGATGTGCTGCTTCGTGTGCACGGACTTCAACATCTCTTGATTGAAGCTCTTGTACCAATATTTTTTCATCAAGGCTAAGTTCATTCGTGAGTTTGGACTTTTCTGAGCGCCTTTTCTCCTCTTCTTGCGAGACTTTTTTTTCACCAAAGCCCTTATCTTCCCTAAGCGGATTATCTCCAACAACCAAAGCTTCTTTTTCATTGAGCTTGACTGAGTAGTTTGTACCGATATTGTAGAGTGAATTTAGACTTATTTCCATAATCTTCATTCTACTTCTCTGGAATTTAAATATCGCTTTAAAAAAGTAGCTAATAAATCTGATAATATTTCAATCATAAAAAGGAAGAGATTATGACATATGTGTTAAATGATGAGTATATAGAGCTCTACAAACTTCTTAAAGTTTTGGATTTGGTGGACAGCGGAGCGGAGGCAAAGATGATTATAGCAGATGGACATGTAAGAAGAGGCGGTGAAGTAGAGCTTAGAAAAAGAGCAAAGATACTTCGCGGCGAGACTATTGAAGTTGCCGACGTGGTTATAGAGGTCGTTTAGAGCTAATTTAATACCATAGATTGCTTCGTCGCAAGCTCCTCGCAATGACGGTTATGGCAAGCTCCTCGCAATGACGGTTATGGCAAGCTCCTCGCAATGACGGTTATGGCAAGCTCCTCCGCAATAAGAGTCATTGCGAGCTTCGCTAGAAGCGTGGCAATCTAAAAACATAAATTAAATTAAGACAAACTCCCTTTTTAAACCTATAAAATAAACGAACTAAGCAACCCGATAAGTCCGCCAAACACTCCGCCCCAGACAACAAGCCATGAGAGATGCTCATGTATGATTTTTTGAATCATCTCTTTAACCATAATCGGAGTAAGTTCGTTTAGTCTTGCATCAATGATATTTTCTATTGATTTAATCATATCTTCGCTCAAAGATGAATTTTGAAGATGATTTTTCATAGTTTCATTAAAGCTCTCGCTGTTTACTATTTTTATAACGGCACTCTTCATCTTTAGAGTAAATGGCTCTCTCAGACTGCCTAAGATGCTCTCTCCGCCAAACATTCCCAGCATTCCGCCAAAAGATGACTCCATTACTGTTTTGCTAAGCGCGTCAAAGGCAGGAGAGAAGTCTGTATTTTCTATAATAGGCGTTAAGTCAATCTTCTTCTCTTCACGTTTAAAGAAGTCGTCCAACTGCTCTCGCATGAAAAATTGAGTCATCATAAGATTTTTAATAGACTCTTTAAAGGCTTCAAATTTTGCCACGATTACACCTGAGCCGTAGAGAAACGGCACTTTTTCAAAAAGCATATGAATTGCAAGCTGATTTGTAAGTGCACCTGAGAGCGCAAAAAGACCGGTGTATAGCAGTAGAGAACTAAGAGTGCCCTCAAATAAAAAAGATAAAAGAACAAGTATTGCAGCGATTAGGTTAGTCATAAAGCTTTTATCTAGTTTCAAAATATATCTCCAATTGTAAAAGCGAAATTATACAAAAAAGATTCTATAATAATGTAAATCTAATAAAAGTGGAAATTTTATGAAACAAGAGAGCTATAATCTTTTTAAAAGCGCAGAGATACAAACAATTTTAGAAGTTTTAGAAACAGAGCTAAAAACAAGAAATGAGTCCCCTTTTTGGCGGGACAAGGTTGTTCCATTTAGTGAAGCAATTTTGAGCGTTTTAATTCCGCTAAGAGATGCAAATATGCTTTTTACTCCCGAAGGCTCGTGCGTAGAAGCACTAACTCCCGAGCTCTTTTTTGCATGGAGCGATTTTGTAAGCCTAAAGAGTTTGGCATTTACAATCCAAAAGTCAAACGATGCAGGAATTTTACTAAGAACCAGTCTTGATGAAGCTACATGTAGAAATTATAAGAGCATAGATTTGAAGCTTTTAGGGGCTTATTTGGCACGTTACAGCGTAAATCTAGAAGATGAGTTTTTGGACTTTCCTATCTCAAATTATAACTTGCATCAGGGTGTAAGCAACGTAACTAAATCACTTTTATAAGAGACGCATTTTGATCAAAATAATTGAATATTTTATAAAAAACAGCAGACTTAATTATGCCATATTGGCTTTTTTAATCTTTATGGGAGTCAACTCCTACATAAATATTCCAAAAGAGATTTTCCCTGATGCCCAGCTTGACCAGATAACAGTTTTAGGGACATACAGAGGCGCAAGCGCTTCTGTTATGGATAAGATGGCGGTGCGTGATATTGAAGACGAGCTAAGTAATGTCACCGGGATTGACAAGACTGAGACGACAATAACACCTGGTGCATTTGCAATACTTCTGACACTAAACAAAAGCGCAAATAGAGAGATAGCACTAGGACTTGTCAAAGACGCAATCGCATCAACCAGACAGTATCTACCATCAGACATGAACGAGCCGGTTGCAAAGCTTAGGGAAAAGACTAGGTCACTTATAAAACTTGCGGTCTCCTCCTCAACTCTAGAGATAGGTGAGCTTACTCTTGTGGCGCAAGATATGAAAACAAAAATATCAAAAATCGGCGGTATCAGCGAAGTTTTAATCCGTGGAGACTCCAACGAAGAGGTTATAATAAAGATAGACTCTGATGCAGTTTTGGCATATGGATTGACGCATGAGGGAGTGCAGAGGGCGATATCAAATCTCTCATATATTTTTCCCATAGGAAATATAGAACAAAGAGGAAACTTTGCTTACGTCTCCACGGCAAACGGTAAAGTTGATGAGACGGAGTACAAAGAGAGCATTTTAAATATTGATGATAAATATATAAAACTAGGCGATATTGCCGAGGTAAATATAGAGTACCCGCAGACCGACACGCTTGCGACATTTAACAATAAAAAAACAATTTCACTTGTTATATCAAAGGGGGAGGAGGGCGACTCGATTGTTCTCTCCAAGGAGCTTAGGGAGTATGTAAAAAAAATAGAGCAAAATTACAAAGATGTTGATTTTTATTTTTATGAAGACAGCTCCAAGCCCGTTAAGCAAAGACTGGACGTAATCATAGCAAACTTGATGTTTGGTCTGATTCTTGTTTTTTTATCGATGCATATTCTGATAAATTTTAGAATAGCGGTAATTGTAGCACTTGGGATACCTTTTTCTTTTGTCATAGGTCTGCTGTGCATCTACTACATGGGATACTCTATAAATGTTGTCTCTCTTCTTGGCGCACTCATTGTCATAGGAATTGTCGTTGATGATGCGATAATTATCGGTGAAAATATACAGCGGCACATCGATGAGGGGATGAACAATTATGATGCGGCAGTTTTAGGCGTAAAGGAGATGATGCTTCCAGTAGCGCTTGCGACAATAACGACCGTTGCAACATTTTTGCCTATTTTTATGCTTCAAGGTGAGATAGCTCTTTTTATTATCCTTATTCCAATTACGGTTATAGTTATTTTACTAGCTTCTCTTTTGGAGAGTTTTTTCTTTTTGCCTCTGCATGCGCAGGAGTTTCTGAGAAAGAGTGACAAGGCAATAAGCTGGGTGCCTTTTGAAAATTTGTACGAAAAGGCAATTTTGCGTTTTTTGAACTATAAAAAAATCTCTGTTTTTCTCTTTTTATTACTTATACCGTTGGCAACATTTTATACTGCAAAGTCTATGAAGTTTCAATTTTTTCCAAATTTTGACGGAAATTATCTCTATATCTCTGGAAAACTTGACATCAACACTCCGCTCCAAGAGACGTACGAGGTCTCAAAAGAGATAGAAGCTGAGCTAATGAAACATGCAGAGGAGTTCTCTCTAAAATCAATCTCATCCGTTGTAGGGTTTAGAAGAGGTCTATCGGGTGATTCGCAGAGAAACAACGGTGTCTTTATGATAACCATGGAGCTCTATGACAGAGAAGAGACAAACTGGATAGACAAGTACGTTAATCCTGTTTTAAATTTTAGTTTTGAGTTTAATAATCCAGAGAACATACGACAAAAGCAGACATTTGAACTCTCGCCTTTAGCAAAAGAGATAATAGCGCCTTACAAAGAGAAGTACAAAATGGAAGATATCGGAGTTATGGAGGATAAGTCTGGACTTATTAAGAGCGACATACAGGTTAACCTCTCCGGAAGCAACGATGCCGCACTTCAAGAAGGGATTTTAAAACTCGAAAATGAGCTCTCCAAGATGGAAAACATAAGAGACTATAGCGACAATATACAATATGGCAAGATGGAGTATAAGATTAAAATAAACTCCTACGGCGAGAGCTTGGGTCTTAGCGAAGCGGTTGTCGCAAGAACGCTTAGCGGGTATTTTTTAGAGCAAAAACAGGCAACAACCTTTAACGAGAGGGGTGTTATGGATATAAAAACAGAGGAGAGCGCCAAAGACAGTATCTCTACGCTGTTGGATTTTAACATTGCTCTTGACGATGGAAGATATGTAAAGTTGTCTGATGTTGCCGACATGACGCAGATTAGAGATTATGAGAAGATAGATAAGTTAAACGGCAATATAGTAAAAATCGTATATGCAAACATCGATAAAAGAAAGATAACCTCGCAGGAGATTTTGGATAAGTTGGAACCTGCTCTAAACGAAATAAGAGCTTCTGGCATAAATGTCGAGCTTTTGGGAGAGAAGGAAAAAAATCAACAGTTAAAAAGCGATATGACAAATGCCGTCTTTTTGTCGCTTTTTCTAGTCTTTTTAACACTGCTGCTTATCTTTCCAAAGGTAAAGTACGTTCTAATGGTTATGAGCGTTATCCCGCTCTCGATTTTAGGTGCGCTTTTGGGGCATAAACTGCTTGGGATAAATCTCACAATGCCTTCAATAATAGGTATTTTAGGTCTTGCGGGTGTTGTTATTAATGATGGGATAATTATGCTTGATTTTCTGCGCGGCACTCACAAGCTGGATGAATTTTTGCAACGTGCGAAACTCAGACTTCGTCCTATAGTTATTACATCTTTGACAACATTTCTGGGACTTTTTACGTTGATTTTTTATGCAAGCGGTCAGGCAGTTATACTGCAGCCTATCGCTATATCGCTCGGTTTTGGTCTTGTTTGGGGAACTATTTTGAACCTGATTTATCTACCAACGCTCTATGCGATGGTAAATAAAATCGAACCTAAAAAAGAGGTTTAGTGTGCTTGGTATGGCAAAATAGGAAGTTTTAAATGTTTTGCATAAACTATGCCACTTTTGATGTTTATAACGTTATAGTTTAGCTTTTGTGAGAGAAACGGCGCTAAAACACTAGTTCTGCTCCCCGTTCTGCATATAATGGCAAATGGTTTTTTTGTATCAACCGCGCCGTTTAGTTTTTCTAAAAAAACTCTTAGGTCGTAGTTTCCCTTTTCGTCAAAAAGCATTATCGGTATAGAGCCTTTTAAAAGACCTGTCTCTTTCCACTCCCCCGGTGTTCTTATATCAACTATGGGTATGTTAGAGTTGATTAGCTGCTCTGATGCTTCCTCGTTTGTTATGGCAGCAAAAAGCGAAGCAGATACCATCAAAAGTGATAACACTATTTTTTTCAATACATTCCCCTGTCTTAAATTAAGGGTATAATTATATCGACAAATAAATAAACAATAGGTAAAGAATGGCATCTCAAAAAGCAATAGACAACTCGCAGAGACTTCGTTACGTAAGAGCTTTGGAAAGATTTCACAAAAGTATCGTCTCCTATCTCTCTAGCACATCAAATCTCACTAAAGAGGGGTACGACAAAAAAATAGAGACTAGCTTGAAGGTGTTGCAAAAGGTTGACGAAATAGCACTCTATAAAGGCGATTTGCAAGAGCTGCAAAAACTGGTTAAAAAGATAATAAGTTATAAAGAGAGCGATAAGGATATTTTAGAGATAAAAGAGGAGATTCTTTATGGCTCAAACCAGCTTGATAAAACCAAAAACGCAAGACGATATAAAAAAGATAAACACTCCCTCTCAATCTATGAAGATTGGGAGTAAAAGAGTAGCTTTTGCTACTCTTTTAACATTTTATCCATTAGTGTAAAGACTTCAGAAGAAACATCTTCCATGTCATCAAAATTTTTAATAATCTTATCCGCATTTTTAAGCGTCTCATTTTCGGCATCTTTTTCAAGGAAGCTTAGGTTTTCATGAACTTTTTTGCTAACCATTATACGAGGAGCATCAAGTTTAGGGAATGATTCAGTCTTTGCAAATCTTGCTTGACCTTCCTCAGAACACCACTCTCCAAGACGGCACTTCTCACCTGCTTTTGAAGGGAGGACATTTTTAAGCGATATGATAGAGTTGTATGCACGTGATTTAAAGAGTATTTGGTCAAGTTTTGCGAGTACGATAAATACGCTGTTTTCCATTCTGTACGAGTAGTTAACAATTTTTGAAGAGTTGTCGCTAAGTTCTATGAGCGTCTCCTCAAATCCGTTGATTTTTTGGGTTGAACCTTCAACAGTTCTTTTCATATTATCGGAGCTTGTTTGAATCTCGCTCATATTTTGCTGTAGCGATTTGATAGAGACGGAAATCTCCCCAGTAGCTTTATGTGTTCTCTCTGCAAGTTTTCTTACCTCGTCTGCTACAACCGCAAATCCACGTCCATGCTCGCCCGCACGTGCCGCTTCGATAGCCGCATTAAGCGCAAGTAAGTTTGTTTGGTCTGCGATGTCTGTGATAAGCTGAATGACCGAGGTTATCTCATTTGCCTGATTTGCAATCTCTCCGATACTGTCGTTGTTGATGTTTACCTGCTCGTTTAGGGCATTTAGCTCTGTTGTGATATTGGTAATATCATTGCGAGAGTTTGTAGCGAGCTCTGAAGCACTTCTCGTTGCAGATGTAATCTCTTTTATATCATGAAGGTTGCCGTCTAAGTCAGAGATAATCATAGAGAGTGATTCCGTAACCTTAACGCTTCTTATGCTGATTTTAGAGTTAAATATATCTCTTTGTGCTTTTGCATGTTGCGCCTTCATAAATTCTATACTCTTTCTTACGCTCTCAATAGCGTCAACAAACTCGCCACTCATACCATCAGATGAGATACGGTGCGTAAATATACCTTTCGAAGCGTCGGTGATAGTGGTGTTGATTTCATGGATAAGATCTTTCGTATGCTTTATAAGCTCTGAGAGTTCATATCCCATAATGCCAAGTTCGGTATTTCTGTCCGTTGTAGCGGCTCTATGGCTAAAATCGCCCTTTGAAACATAACTGATAAGAGTTGTAAAGTCGTTTATTCCGCTTGTAATTGATTTTCTAATTACTGTTGCAAAGAGAAGCACGATAGTGCCGACAACTATTCCCGCACCCAAAGCTAAATATTTGAAAAATATTATCATGCTGCCCAAATTGATAGAATCTTTATCAAGCTCTTTTGATTTTAATTCAACCAGTTTTTTAAAAGAGTCTCTAGACGCGTTTGCAAAAGGTGTTAAATCTTTTCTGTAAGTCTCATATATCGCATCTTTATTCTCTTTGATATTTTGAGGATTTAACGATTTCATCATAGTAAGAGAGTTGTTCAAAAAGAGCAATGTAGAGTTTTTGGCCTCAACCACGATATTGAGCGACTCATCTCCTGCCATAAGCTTTTCAAGTAAGTCAAAACTGTTTTTAATGTTATCAATGGTCTCACTAAGATTTGCTATGTTTTTATCATAAGTTCCGCCGAGTATAATGTCTCTAGAAAGTCTGCTGATAAAGTTTAAATTTTTTTCTATTTTAAGTGTCGTTAACGCACTCTCCATTGAGTTTTCATGTAGGTGGTCGTATTTTGACTCAATGTGCCCAAGCGCCAAAAATATGGATATTGCAGCGGCAAAAACAGAGATTGTGACCATCGCAATAAAGTAGTTCATCTTCTTATGGATGCTTAAATTTTTAAACATAGAAAATCCTCAGTATTATTTTTACTGAATGATAACATATTATTTGTGATAATTTTGTAATTTTTTCTAAACGTGACTAAATTGTCACTCCTAAAGATACATAAATTGAGACAAAAGGATGATTATGACAACTAGACTAAAAGGGAAAAAGTGGCTTTTAAATACCCATGGATTTATCTTGAAAAGTTTTTGATTGATTCCTCTAAGACCAAGCCAAGAGCCTAGGAACGCCTTTATGGAGAGAAGAGTTTGAAAATGCGACAATGAACCGTCTTCAATCTTGCCAAAAATCTGAGAGATTAAGTAAAGCCCGCTTGCAACAGCTACCATCAGGGCATAAGGAACAACTTTTCTTACATGTACCATAATGGCTTCTCTTGCTTTTTTATGCTCTTCATCGTTTAGATTCTGACTCATTTTTGATAAAAACAGCACATCTACGAATAAGAAACCTCCATAGATAAAGACAGAAAAGATGTGCACGGTATGAATAAAAGTGTAAGTAATGTGTAATCCTTTTTTGCGGGAATTTTATCATATCTTATCCTAAAGTAATTTGCTTTATGTCAATTGCATAACCCTACATTTAGACTTTTTAGATAAAATCACAAACTAAAAAAATCAAAACAAAGAATAGATATAATGCAAAATACAAAAGCAAGAGCTAATATTTACGCACTCCTCTCCCGTGTGCTGCTTCAAGAGCTTGATGAGAAGATGCTCCAAACAATCAAAAATGATGAAAATATTTTAGATTTTTTTCCGACACTCAAAGAGTGGAAACCATTCAGTGAAGTTCAAAACAGCAAGCTTTTGGAAGAGTATTTAAATCCTGATTTTGTAAACTTATCTCTTTTGCACCTTATTCCTTATGAGACGTTTTACACAAGAGAAGACCAGAAAATCGAGACCGGCGGGGCAAATCCTGTAACCGACATGTACAGCGCATATAATTTTATGGTTGACTATGAAGCTGCGCGCGCTATTTCCGCAGACCACATAGGTGTTGAACTTGAATTTATGCACCATTTAGCCGTTGCTGAACTAAAAGCTCTGGAAGAGGGTGATAAAGAGGCTGTTAAAGCACTTAGAGAGATTCAAAAAGAGTTTTTGGACAAACACCTCCTAAGATGGGCGCCGCTCTATCTTATAAATGTAAAATATGAGGCAAGAACACCGCTTTACTATGATGCTGCTGATATGGCTTTGGAGTTTATCTTGAGTGACAACGAATATCTGGTTAAAGAGCTGAATATTTAAATGATACAACTCAAAGCCAGCCGTTGTGTCCGTTCGCTCTCAAAGGAGAGTGAGTGCAACAAGTGTGAACTTATCTGCCCTACAGAAGCAATAATCGTAGGCGATAATCCGCTGCCAAGCATTAACTTCTCTGCATGTGTCGGTTGTGGTGCTTGTGATGCGGTGTGTCCCAACGAAGCACTTTTTTTAGATGATTTCAGCCCGACAGATTTTTTCTTTAACTATATGGAAGATGAAGCCAATCTTATCTCATGCAGAAAAAATGTTCCCTGCATCGCCGCACTTAACATAGAAAATATCATCTCGATGGCTCTGCTTAAAAAAGAGATGGTGTTTGATATGGGACATTGTGATGGATGCGCGATAGCTCATAAATGCAAACCTGAGATTCTAAGAAACCATGAAGAGGCTTCTTACATGTTAGAAGCTATGGAGAGTGAAGCTGTTATAAAACTTGAAAATATAAAGTATGAAAAAGAGCAAAACGGTGAAGAAAATGTGGCAAACAGAAGAGAGTTTTTTAGTAAAGTCAATCTAAAAAATGTTGTAAAAACAAAAATAGAGTTTGAAAAAGAGATACAAAAAGCGACGGACGAACTTGTCGCGCATACTCTGCAAAAGAGTGATATTGCGCTTTTGCGCCAAAAACGTTTGACAGACAGAAGAAAGCTCTTTTTTACGGCTCTAAAGAGAGTCAAAAAACCGTCTATCTATCATGTTATAGAAGCTGACGAGCTTACGTTTACTTCCATGAAGCTCTTAGACGCAGATAAATGCACGGCATGTCAGATGTGTTACAGAGTCTGTCCAACGGGAGCACTTAGCTCGGATGTTAAAAATTCAAAGATAGAGTTTGACCCGTTTTTATGTATAAAGTGCAGCATCTGTCATGATGTGTGTGAACCTGAAGCAATTACGCTCTCGCCTACTTACAGAGTCAAAGAGTTGTTTGAACCGGAAGCTCAAAACCTTATCACCTTTAAGGTAAGAAGATGTAACGAGTGCAATGTCATCTTTAGCACAAACTCCAATGAGAAACTCTGCTACAGATGCAAGGCAGAGGAAGAAGAGGCGAAAGAACTTTGGGGTATAAGAGGAGATATGTAATATGATGAATAACGGCAATGAGATATCGCATCACACCAAGTTATACGGTTTTATAGGCGAGTATGCCGGCCAGAGCAGTTTGTCTGCAACGCTAAACAAGCACTTTAGGGCGCAAAACAGAGATGCCATGATGATTCCGATGAATATACGCGAGGATGATCTCTATTTTACTGTGGTAAATATGAAAAAGTCACATGTAAACGGCGCGCTGATATCTAGCGAATATATGAAAAGTGTTGTCGATGTGCTTGATGACTCAAGCGAAGCGGTTAAGATTTGTGGAATGTGCGATATTCTCATAAGAGATGAGCAAAAGCTAGTCGGGGATATCGTTGGGGTGAGAGCGCTTGTAAAACTTTTAAAAGATAGAGGTGCTAAAAGAGTGGCTCTAATCGGAGTTGGCTCAAGGGCAAAAGCATTTGCTTTTTTTGCTAATGGTTTTGATGTAAGCTATTTCTACGATGATTTGGAAAAGCTTATGAGTTTTACGAATGAACTTGGCATTGCCGATGCGGACATGAACCGCATAGCTGAGGGAATGGAGAGTGACTTTTCATCATACGACGCGGTTGTCGATTTTTCGGATTTTGAAAATCTGGAGATGGTAAAGGCGTTTGCGAAAATAAACGTAGATATGAAACAAAAAAAAGAGTTCTCGCCACTCAAGGTAAGAACAAACGAGCTCGGAGCAGTTTATGTAGGTTTTGACGACATGTTAAGTGAGTTAAGCGAGGCTCTATTTGAGTTTTTAAAAGAGAAAAAACATTTAGAGCATGATAAAAGCGATATGAGATTTTAATAAAATTAAGGAATAAAAGTATGAATAAAAATGATTTTAGTGATTTAAGAGCGGAATTTGATAAGCTTGTAAAAGAGAGCTGTGTAACTGACGAGTTTGAAAAAAGAGACCCAGATGCAGGGGATAAAGAGGATGAAGAGCCTGTTCCGCAGTTTGTAGATGCGCTGACCTCTAAACTATTGGCTCCTGCAATCAGCGGAGTTTATCTCTCAAGACTCGATATAAAAAGAATAGCAGAAGCCATAGATGAGTCACTGCCGATTAAAGAGCGTATAAGAATGGTAAGGTCGCTCTTTAGACATACAAACTCAAAAGAGTATCTAAAAAGAGCATTTGGGGAGATTAGCAAACATATAAACGGGCGTATACTAATCTATCAAGAGTTATCAGAAGCATTTCCGTCCTCAAAAGCGATATTTGACGAACATGTGAGTAAATCTAAAAAAACTATGAAGATGTTTGAACAGATTATAGAGGATTTTGAAGAGATTGAACCCACGGATGACCCAATGTTTATCTAAGTGAGTTGCTAGAATTAAAATAGCAACGCATTTTCTGCGTTGTTGCGTTCGTCAGATACTACAGTATCCTTCCTCACACACGCCTTGAAACTGCATCACTCTTTTAATTCTTATAGGACTATCTTTGTTTTAGATTTAAAAAATTTTACAGCAGATTCTGAATCTGCAGCCATCCCTGCCAGATAACCGCACTCAAAATTCCCCCAACAAATCCCGCAACTACGTCATCAGCTACAACGCCCACACCGCCTTTAGCTTCACGGTCAAGTCTGCCAATGATTGAGGGTTTCGTAATATCAAAGTATCTAAAGAGCGCAAAAGAGAGCAAACTTTGAATTAAAAAGCCGTTTTGCAAAGCGGTAACTTCGCCTATGTTTATGCTCATGGCAGGTGCAACGCTAAGCGCAAACCACATCCCTGCAAGCTCGTCTATTACGATTCGCTTGTCATCATGAATGGCGCTTTTTGCCTCATATCTGTTTATCTCGCGAATAGCGATTATTGAGATTAAAACAGTTGCCAAAAATAGAGTTTGAGCGTCAAAATAGATAAGTATCAACATGCCAAGAGGAAGCGAAACAAGAGTCCCAACCGTCCCCGGAGCTTTTGGAGAGAGCCCGCTGTAGCCTAATGTTATAAAAAACCAGTTCATCTATTTCCTTAAGTCAGCGATGTTGTTTGATAAAGCTTCATAAGCTCCAAGTAAAAATCATTCTCTGTATGTTCCTCTAAAAGACCCTCTGTAGGGAGTATGTCATAGTAGAGTTTCTCCAGATTTTTAAATCTGTTTGGATGGAGTTTTGATAAAATAACCGCTGAAATCTCTTTTCTCATAAGAATAGTCGGCGGCAAAATGCCAAGCTCTAGAAGCTCTAAAATAGAGTTTGAATGATATGATATCTGGTGATGTTGACCATGCGGACATGTGTTCTTGCTCACAAGAGTCGTACATTTATCGCAGTAAACATATTCACTTGCAACGGTAATCTCAATGTCAATGCCTATAACTCTGTCGATGATTGATTTGTTTGAATTACAGTCATAAAACATACCTAATCCGGCATGATTTCGTCCGATTGTCAGTTTGTCGCAGCCGTAATTTTTTGCGACAATTGCGTCAAGGATTATCTCGTTGTATCCTGCGAAGATATAGCTGTTTTCAAGAGGTACCACTACGACATGGTTTTTTGTTAAAAAGTTGTTTATAAAAAAATCAAGCGCTTTTTTTCTTATATCATATGAGAGATTTGATTCCGTATATGGTTTTAGTAAAAATATAACAAGCAAGTCGGTATTTTCAAGCGTTTGGCGAATAAGCCTCTCATGCGCTCTATGAAGAGGATTTGCCGCCATTACAAGAGCGGTTGTGTGCTTTGCATTTATGAGTTTTTTAGCCTCAGCTATTACTTTTTTGTTTGTATTGCTTGATTCGTTTAGAAGTGTGTACTCTCCGCTCACCGCCAAAGAACCAAGTCTTTTTATCGTTGTCATAACGCCTGGATGAGATGTGTCGTCAGTTCCGTAAATCTGCTTTATTCTCTCACTTGGGTCAACATTAAAAACTTCATCGACTATAAGCGTTGCAAATGGTTTTTCTTCAAAAAGAATTGTAATCTCTTCGCCTTTTTCAAGTGAAGCGAGAACCTCTGCATTCATCTTTCCTGCAGGTGCAAGTATAAATGGAAAAGGGAATGATTTGCCGTTTATTAGCCCTGTTTTTAATACGCTTCTGCTCTGCTCCTCGTTCATAAGCGATTCAACAGGAGAGAGAAGTCCGTCTTTTAAAAGTTCAAGCGCGTACGCAGCCTCTTTATCAATAAGAAGAGTTTTATTTTTTCTTAACAATGTCATATTTCTTCCGCTTTTCCCATAAACTTTTACGGCTGATTCCCAGTTTTTTAGATAACTCTGTATCTGGAAATTTGTGTTGATAACTTAAAACTATGAATTTAACATAATCTTCGATAGGAAGAATTTCTCCCTGATCAAAGATATTGCTCTCGCTCTTAATCTCTATGACTTCATATTCGTCATCTTCTATCTTGTCAGTGCTTGAAATGATGGCTTTTTTGTTCTCAATTAGTGAATAGAGAGCTTTTCTATCGCCCTTTTTAAGAGTTTGAAAATCTATAATATAGATAAGCGAATTTTCGCTGATAGACTCTATTTCGCTCATCGCTTTTGGATCACTTAGCGTTATAAAGTGAAGCGGGAGATTTTTCTTTTTTGCGTACTCAAAGGCAAAGGAGTCGGCATGTTTTTGATAAGCCGAAGAGATAAAAAGAGGAAGTTCTATATTATCGTAATTGTGTTCGTTTGATAGAGAAGCAAAGGTATGCGTGAGATACTTGTCATACGCCGCGTTTCTTTTTTTTAGCTTCTCATAATCCTGATAGTGGTTTATCTTTCTGATGAGCTCTTCAATCATAAAAGGCTTAAGAATGTAGTCTTTTGCACCTGCAGCTAGCGGTTTTGAGACTGTGTCGTTACTGATGTATGAGACCATCAAGATAATGATGGACTTTTTAAATGTTTCAATAACTGGGTTGAAATCTTGACCGTTAATGTTGGTAGATAACAAAACAACGTCGTAGTTATTGCTTTTTATCGCATCTCTTGTTGAGGTGCACATTTCGCAAACATTCCCAAGCTCGCTTAGTTTTGTAGCAATGCTCTGGGCTAAATAAACTTCGTTTTCAATAATTAATATCTTCAAATTTTTGTCCAATCAAAATATTTTAAATTTGCATTCGCAATAACTCCGACACCTTCGCCGCGTCCTATAAAACCGAGTTTTTCCGTTGTTGTAGCTTTTATGTTCACTCTGCTGGCATCTATATTTAATATCGTGCTGAGAGTTGTTCTCATAGGCAGTTTGTAGTTTCCTACTCTTGGTTTTTCTGCCGCTATCGTTATATCTACATTTACTATAACAAAACCAAAATGGTTAAGTTTAGTAACGACTTTTTTTAAGAGCTCTTTTGAGTCTATGCCCTTGTAGATGTCGCTGCTATCAGGAAACATCATGCCGATATCGCCCATCCCTGCAGCGCCAAGCAGTGCGTCGATAAGCGCGTGAATCGCTACGTCCCCATCACTATGGGCAAGAAAGCCGTAATCAGACTCTATCTTCACGCCGCCAAGATACATGTCACCTTTTGTATCAAAAGCGTGGACATCAAAACCAACTCCGCTAAGAGTGTCGTTTGAGGGCGGAGCAAGACATGTAAGCTTCTTTAAATCCGCTATATGTGTTATCTTGTGAGCACTCTCTTCGCCTAAAATAAACTCTCTTTTTCCTCCGCTTGCAACAATCGCACTGCTCTCATCCGTAAACTCCTCATCTAAAAGAAGAGCATTTTTTAGTGCAGATGTACGTGAGAACTGCGGAGTTTGAATGCGCATAACCTTCTCTCTGTCGATGGTTTTGCCATCATATACAATAGTGTCAGTAGCACCAAGATAAGGAACTATACAGTCGCTTTTCCCCACATGAGAGATAATCTTTTTCAAAAACTCATCGCTTATGCAAGAACGTGCTATATCGCTGACTAAAACATACGGGGTATTTACATGTAGAAGTGAGTTTTTTAGGGATTGCTGTCTGGTGGTGCCGCCCTCAACAAATGTATAAGGCGCATAATATTTCATAAATTCTATATCATCTGCCGAAGAGGTGATGATAATCTTGTCAAAGTGCTTACTTTTTTCAAATTTTTCTGCTACAAATTGCCACAGTGGTTGATTATCTACTCTGAGCCACTGCTTTTTAACATCTAGTCCAAAGCGCGAGGAGCCGCCTGCAGCGAGTAAAATAAGTGTCAAATTGGACAATCAAACTCCTAAAATTTTTAGTGTTACGAAATTATACACACCAAAAGCTTTTTTTTATCTTGAATAAATAAGTTATTTTTAGTAAAGTTCCCATAAAAGCATCTCTAAAATAGATAAATTATAAAATCAAATAATCAACTTAATATTATATTAACTTTATTTGATTATATTTCCAGTACTTTAATATATATTATTATAATTTTTATAGGAGAGAGTAATGAGGACATCATGGGTAAAAAAGCGACAAAACGATTCTGTTAGAACACAGATGTATTACGCTAAAAAGGGCATAATCACCGAAGAGATGGAGTATGTCGCAAAAATAGAAGAGCTCTCTGCAGAGCTGATTCGCAGTGAGATTGCAAGAGGGCGATTAATCATCCCTGCAAATATAAATCATACTTCATTGGAGCCTATGGCAATCGGAATTGCTGCAAAATGCAAGATAAATGCAAATATCGGCTCATCTGCAATAGCATCAGACGTGCAGGGCGAAGTTGAGAAGATGCAGGTCTCTCAACACTATAAAGCAGATACGGCAATGGACCTCTCAACCGGCGGTGATTTGGATGAAATCCGCAAAGCGGTAATCGCATCTTCTAAAATTCCAATCGGAACGGTTCCTATCTATCAGATTCTTCATGACGTTGGAAATAAGATAGAGGATTTAAGCATAGAGGTAATGCTTGAAGTTTTAGAGCGTCAGGCAAAGCAGGGGGTAAGTTACTTTACAATTCATGCCGGTTTCTTGCTTGAGACTATGCCAAAAATCGCTAAAAGAAAGATGGGAATCGTTAGCCGCGGCGGAAGTTTAATGGCTGCATGGATGATGCACTATCACAGAGAAAATCCGTTTTATACGGCATTTGATGAGATATTAGATATTTGTGCAAAGTATGATGTTGCGCTATCTTTGGGTGATTCGCTTCGTCCGGGATGTTTGGCTGATGCCAGCGATGATGCGCAACTCGGAGAGCTTAAAGTTTTGGGTGATTTGACTCTTCGTGCTTGGGAGAAGGATGTTCAGGTTATGATAGAGGGTCCAGGACATGTTCCGCTAAATCAAGTTGAGCGCAATATGAAGCTTCAACGCGAACTTTGTCATGAAGCCCCTTTTTACATATTAGGGCCATTGGTTACGGATATTGCCGCAGGGTATGATCATATAAGTTCGGCTATCGGCGCGGCGGTCGGCGGATGGCACGGTGCCAGCATGCTCTGCTATGTTACGCCAAAAGAGCATCTTGGACTTCCAAATGCAAATGATGTACGAGAGGGAATTATCGCTTATAAAATAGCGGCTCATGCGGCGGATATCGCAAGAGGTCGCAAGGGTGCAAGAGATATTGACGATGAGATGAGTGACGCTAGATATAGTTTTAACTGGGAGAGACAGTTTGAACTGGCACTTGATAGTGAGAGAGCTCGCGAATATCATGATGAAACGCTACCTCAAGATGTATTTAAAGAGGCAGAGTTTTGTTCAATGTGCGGACCTAAATTTTGTTCTTATAAAATAACTCAAAGCATCATGGACAATCCTGAAGCTATCGAACAGATTGCAAGAGAAGTCAAAGATAGGGATGCTAAAGAGGCGATGGAAGCCATTGGAGCTTAAAAAAGATAATTAATTGATATAGGATAATTTTTGTCTTATTTAATTATGGTAAAGTTTCAAAAAATAAAATTTATAAAGGAAATATAGAAAAATGACTAAAGATATTGTAAATTCAGCACTATCAAAAGTTCTATATCCGGGTTTTACTAAGGATATCGTAACTTTTGGTTTTGTAAATAGTATAGAAATTAACGGAAGTGATGTCAGTTTTAATGTAGATATTACATCAAGTGCGCCTGAAGTTGCACAGCAGATTACAGACGATGCAACGACAGAGTTAAAAGCAGTAGGTGCTAAAAATGTAACAGTAAACATAAAAGCTCCAAAAATGCCAGAAGCTCCAAAGCCAAAAAGCAAAAATATAGCGCCTCACATTAAAAACTTTTTAATGGTTAGTTCTGGTAAAGGCGGGGTTGGTAAATCAACTACATCTGTAAACATTGCTATTGCTCTTGCTGCTCAGGGTAAAAAAGTGGGACTGCTTGATGCCGATATTTACGGACCAAATATCCCTCGTATGTTAGGCATTGCAAATGTTAAGCCTGAAGTTACTGGAAACAAAGTTCTTCCTATTAAAGCCTACGGACTAGAGGTTATGTCTATGGGTTCGCTTATGGAAGATGGCCAGTCGCTTATGTGGCGCGGTGCTATGATTATGAAAGCAATCGAGCAGTTTTTGAGAGATATCCTTTGGAGTGACTTAGATGTTTTAGTTATCGATATGCCTCCGGGAACTGGTGATGCTCAGCTAACACTGGCTCAAAGCGTACCTGTAACTGCTGGACTGACAGTTACAACTCCTCAAGCGGTTTCTCTTGATGACTCTCGCCGTTCACTTGATATGTTTAGAAAATTAAACATTCCAATAGCTGGAATTGTTGAGAATATGAGCGGATTTATCGCACCAGACACAGGTGTTGAGTATGATATCTTTGGAAAAGGCACATCTCAACCTATGGCTGATGAGTTTGGTACAAAAATAATTGCAGAGATTCCTATTGAGCCATCAATCAGAACGGGCGGAGATGAAGGCAAGCCGATTACTTTTGTTAATCCTACAAGCGAGAGCGCAAAACGTTATATGGCTGCTGCAGCTTCTATCTGGGCTACAATCGAAGAGGTAAATGCAAAGGGCGGAGCAAGCAATGAGTCTGTTCAGCCCACAACTCCTCCGGGTGTGTCTGCTTGCAGCACTAAACATTAATTAAAATCAAAATAGCGGCGCATCTTCTGCGTCGTTACACCCCAAGAGTACTTCTTCACTTTGTTCAGGGCGCGCTCGTCACGTACTAACTGTACGTTTCCTTGCTAGACTCCTTGAACCTGCATCACTCTTTTAATTTTTTATGATTTTTGGGTACTTTTTTAAAAAAGTATCAAAGAAAAGCATAGAGGTCATTGCAAGCCTCTAAAAGAGACGTGCAATAGTTAATAATTAAAACTCTTCGCCGCTTTTGAACATCTCAGGTTTAAACTCTACTATCTTATTTCTTCCTGTATCTTTTGCAACGTAAAGAGCCGTATCGGCATACTTAATACATTTCCATATAGTGTCACCATCGGTTGGAAACTTTGCCATACCTATGCTTATGGTTTTTTTAAGGGCTTCAGTGTTGCCAACGTCAAATGATAGGGCACCAAATGCAGAGTGAATTTTTTTAGCAACTGCCATTGCTCCTTCATCGGTTGCATTGCTTAGAAGTACTACAAACTCTTCTCCGCCGTAACGGATTGCCAAGTCTGCCTCTCTGATACTGTTTTTGAGAACTTTTGCAAGTGCTATAATGACTTTGTCGCCGATATCATGCCCATATGTGTCGTTTACCATTTTAAAGAAATCCACATCAAGCATCATAACAGCGTAAGTCTCTTTATGTCTATTTGCATGGCTCATAATTTTGTCTATTATCTCTTCTAGGAATCTTCTGTTGTAGAGCCCTGTCATACCGTCGCGAAGAGAAGTGTCTCTTAGTTTTTCCATTAAAATTTGGCTCTCTATAACCGGTTTTGCCGCTTCAAGATAGTGCCTGATGCTTGATATATTTTTTTTCATAAGTTCGACTTCGTCTCTATTTTGTGATGTCATGGAAACCGTCAGAGAGATATCGTGATTTATGGTAAAAGGTATACAGACGTAATCAATGTCTAGAGCTATACAAGCCTGACAAAGGTTTGGAAACTCTGTGGAAATAGTTACGCTGTTTGTTCTAAATGCTCTACACTCAAGTGCATTTTTGTTTGTTTTTTCAAAACAGATGTTGTCCTCTTCGGTGCTGTAAATGAGTTTTCTCTCCGAAGTTACATTGTTTACTTCATAAAAGGCAAAGTGACCTACATGGTACTTTAGTTTTAGTATATCAATGATTCTTGTGTAAACTTCGCTTTTTGAAGCATCAAGCTCAATTGTTTTTTTGAATTTATATATATCTGAGAGCTCGCTTATAATTGTTTTTGCTTCATGAAGCGGATCGCTTGAAGAGACACATCCCTGAGGTATAAATGTGGCAAGGTTATATTTAATATCTCCAAAAGTCTCTTGCATCTTTCTAAATAGTGAATTCATCTGCTCTACTACATTTCTAGCATCGCCGCCTACTTTTGAAGCAAATTGGTGTGAAAAATCACCGCTGTATGCTTTTTTGATACCGCTTTGAAGATTTGAAAATAGATTCATATACGGTGTAACGTAGTAGTTTATCAAAACAAGTACGACAACTATAAAGAGCAGATTTATGCCTAAAATCTTTAGGATGGTCATCATTCCGCTGCTTCTCATTTCGCTGATGTCAAACTCCATGCTGATAATGCCAAGCGTATCACCTCTGTTTACATTGTGACAAGACATGCAGTTTGTGTTGTCGATAGGCGTAGAAGCCTTGTATGGAATAGTTACTCTTAATGTAGTGCTTTTAGTGTTTTCGGTAATTTTTTGTACACTCTCCCCTGTTCTTAAAACTTCTTTATCAATCGCGTCTCTTACAGTTTCGTTATGTAAGCCTTCGCCATATTGGGAGATGACATTCTCGCCTCTTGCAATCCAGAGGGATTTTATATTGTTGCTTGTGGCAATTTTGTCCAAAAAGTATTGTCTTTTGTCCATCATGCCGTTTACCATATGAGCAGTTAAACCGTCTTTTACGATGTTTGCCGCCATTTGCGATTTTTCAACTGCACTGTTTATGCTGTACTCTCTAAAATTAAGAGAAATATTGACTATTGTTGCTGCGGTAAGCCCAAGAAGCATAATGGTAACTATAAGCAGAAGTCTAGATTTTGTTTTCATGTCATTCACTTTATATGAAAATTTATTTTTATATTATCTAAGAAAATATAAATTTAGTTTGAAATAAGAAATAATTATTCAACAGTTACGCTTTTTGCCAAATTTCGAGGCATATCTACATCATTTCCTAATCTTATAGAAACTTCCAAAGAGAGTAGCTGCAATACTACCATCATCTCAAAAAATTCTAACATGTAGTGTCTGCACTCTGAAATTTGTATAAAATCATCAGCTTTGTCAAATGCTATTTGGCTGATAGCGCAAATAGTGGAATCTCTCGCACTTAGCTCTTCGACATTGCTTTTTGATTTTTCGTAGTGGAGATGTTTTGGCAAAAGCGCAATTGTAAATAGTTCAGGGTCGGCAAGCGCAATAGGACCGTGCTTCATCTCACCTGCCGGATAACCCTCTGCGTGAAGGTAAGAAATCTCTTTTAGTTTTAACGCTCCCTCTAACGCAAGTGGGTAGAAAATATCTCTGCCGATAAAGAAAAATCCGTGTCCGTGGAGATATCTTTTTGATAATCTTTTAATGCGTTCATGCATATCGTCGGTTACTTTTACATGTGATGGAACTTCGCGAAGAAGTGAGATATGTGAAGCTATTTCGTCTGCACTAAGAGAGTTTTTTAATTTTGCAATGTAAAGAGAGAGCATCCAAAAAACACTCACCTGCGTAGCAAAAGCTTTGGTTGAAGCCACACCTTTTTCAATTCCGGCTCTTGTGAGAATAGTTGCATCGGCTAATCTTACCATTGAGGAGTTGTCAACATTGCAGATAACTAAAGTTTTAAGTCCTGCAGCTTTTGCCATTTTCAGCGTTTCAAGCGTATCTGCAGTTTCACCGCTTTGAGAGATTACTACAAAAAGAGTATCTTTGCTCATAATCGGCTCTCTATATCTAAACTCACTTGCAATCTCCAGCGAAGTTCTTATTTTAGAGTAGCGCTCAAGCAGGTATGATGCGCTCATGGCAGAGTGGTATGAAGTTCCGCATGCGCAAAGTTTTATCTCATTTATGCCATCAAAAAGATTTTTGTCAAGTTCGTCAAAGAGAATCTCGCTCTCGCCTAGTCTTCCCATCATTGTGTCCGACATAACTATGCTTTGCTCATAAATCTCTTTTTCCATAAAAAATCTAAAACCATCTTTTTGAGCCAGCAGTTTGTTTTGTGAAAGTGGTGAAAACTTAGCCTCTTTTTTTGTTTTGTTCTTGTCAAGGATAGCTATCTCTTTTGGTGTTACATATCCGTAATCACCGTCTTCAAAATAGTTTACGCTTTGGCAATGACCGATGAGCGGAGTGTCCGAAGATGCAAAATATTTCTCTCCTTCGCCATTAATTCCAACAAGCATCGGTGAGCCATGTTTTGCAAAAAAGATTGTCTCAGGCTCTGTTTTTGTGACTAGTAAAATAGCGTAAGCGCCTTGAAGCTCTGAGACTGTTTTTGCAAAAGCTTCAAAACTGTTTTTTGCATTTTTTTGATTTTTTTCAAACTGATGAACTATAACCTCGGTATCCGTCTGGCTTAAAAATGTCACACCGCTTGTCTGGAGCTCTTTTTTTAGAGTTGCGTAGTTTTCAATGATTCCGTTGTGAACGACATAAGAGTTTTCACCCAAATGCGGGTGCGCGTTTAGCTCCGTCGGCTTTCCGTGCGTCGCCCATCTTGTATGACCGATACCGATTGCAAAACCATCAGTTATAAAATCTTTTGTTTTTTCTTCAAGGTTGACTAGTTTTCCGACCGCTTTGAAGTTTGAAAAGTGCCCATCCTCTAAAACAGCTATACCTGCCGAATCGTAACCACGGTATTCAAGCTCTTTTAAACCATCAAGCAAAATTTGTTTTGTATTTTTTTCGCCTAAATAACCGACAATTCCGCACATTCATATACCCTTGTGACTACTTTTTGTTAATAGTGTATAAATTTTCTCGACATTATTGCATAGTTCATTTTGTTTTTCCATTAAGAAGCTGTCCCTTACTTTATGCTTGGTGCTATGAATCTTTGCCGTCGCTATATTTATATGCAGTTTTTCAAAACACTCCATAATAAATGCAAGAAGCCCCTTTTGGTTGTGGGTATGAACGCTTAGTTCGGCATATGCCAAAGAGTGTTCGCAATCTATACTCACTTCATCTGATTTTATAATGATGTTTTTTAGTTTTGCTTCTTTGCTCATATCAAAAGCGTCATTTATGGTTTTTTCTAAAAGAGGCGCTTCGTCTGCATTGATATGTTCAATGAATTCGATTTTAAAATATTTAACTTCGTCAAAAAGAGTAAATATATCCATAGACGCAACATCTAAGTGGCTAAGCGATGCTAAAAGATAGCCGATGTTAAATGGAATTTTTCTGTATATCTCGATGGTTAATGATGATGAAGTGTCTATAATATAGTCATACTCTTTGATTTGAGTTGCCCTTTGCGCTATCTCTATGATTTTTTGTCCTGAGTTTTTGAAAAAGAAGAGATTTGACTCTACGCGAAGGAGTTTATTTTGCAAAAGTTTTGGCAACTGGGCAAATTCTCTTAGTTTTTGAATCTTTTTTTCTATATTGATTCTTTTTGAAGCATCTGTAATTCTATCTACATTTTGAGCAACTTCAAGCGCGTTGATATATAGGTCATGAAGCAGTTTTGAACTAAAAGAGTTATAAACTCCATCACCCACTCCGTTGATGTCTGCATATGTTAAAACATATAAAAGGTCTAGATTTTTGACATCCTCAATGGCAGACATAAATTTATAGAGCGTTTTTTCGTTATGGATATTCTCTTTAAAAGCGACATTGCTCATAGTTACATGCTGCTTGACTAAAGTCACGCATCTTTGTATATCTTCATCTTTTAACTTCATCTTTTTTACAAATGGCGCTATCAGTTTCGCACCGACTTCGCTGTGGTCCTGAACTCTCCCTTTTCCTGTGTCATGAAAGAGGGTTACTATTTTTAGCAGTAGTTTCTCATCATCGCTAAACTCATCATAAAGTTTTTTAATAAATGGCTCTTTGATATCTTCTAACGCTTCAACGCATTTTATAGAGTGGATATCTACGGGATAGTGATGATAGCCGTCAAACTGCGGTAAATGAAGCACTTTTTTGAAGTTATGAAAGAGATGATGAAGCACTCCCGCATCATAAAACAGCTTTAAAAATGAGTGCATGTATCTTTTTTTAAAAAGCTCTTTTAAAAGCGCGTAAGTTTTTACTTGCAGCGGATATGATATTTTTGTGTATGTAAATTGGCGTAAAAATCCTGCGTCAAAATGGTATGGCTTGTCGGGAAGCGAAACTAAAATCTCCAGCAGTTTGTTAATGGGCTGAATGGGAAGATTGTACGAGGCGTAAACTCTGCTCTCAAACTCATAAACTCCTTTTGTGAGACGGTTTTTTCTAAGCATAGCAATACGTGACATGTCAAAAATATATGCTCTTGTCATCTTCTTGACAAAAATTTGAGTAAAGTTGCTTATGCGCCACTGCGCTTCAAGGACTTTTGTAACCATCTTTTGCTGATTTGCAAATCCAAGAAGGCGGCTGACCTCAGGAATATACTCCAAAAGAAGCCTATCCTCTTGTTTGCGCGAAACCAGATGCAGAGCGCTTCTGACACGAAAGAGCAGTTCCAGCGCCATACGGTACTCTTTGTACTCATCATCGGAAAATACTTCTCCCGTGAGCTCTTTTAGGCTTTTTACACCATAGATGGTTTGTGCAATCCAAAATATAAGGTTGGAGTCGCGAAGCCCGCCGACACTCTCTTTGATATTTGGCTGCATCGAGTTTGGGTATTTTTTGCGTCTGCCTTGAGCCTCTTCGATTTTTGCAAGAATAAACTCTTTTTGATTGTGCAGACGGATTTTATTTAGCTCTCTGCTTGTTGCATGCCAAGTCAGAGTCGAGCCTGTCACAAATCTAGCCTCCATAAGAGAGGTTCTTATGGTTATGTCTTCATTGCTTGCACGGAAGAGATCATTTACTTCATGGACTCTGTGCCCAAGTTTTAGACCTGCATCAAGGGCTAGATAGAAGAGCTTTTCAATTATCAGCTCGCTTTTAAAACCCTCTACGTTTTCATAAACTATAAGCAGGTCTATATCGCTGTGAACGCAGAGCTGCTCCCTGCCGTAACTTCCAAGCGCGACGATTGCAATCGGGATGGAGCTTCTCATCGGCAGATAGTTCCCAAAGATGCGTCTTAAAACAGTTTTGTACATGAGAGATATGATGGAGTCAAGCTGTTTTGTGTGGCGAACCAAAAAATCCTTGCCCTGACTCTTTTGAAACTGCTCGCCCAAAGAGGTTTTGTACTCATTTATATAGGCTTTAAAGAGCTTTGAGAGTTCAAAATTGCTGCCGTTTTTCTCTATAATATCTTCAATATGCAGAACCAAATCCAAAGCAGACATCCTAATTTTTTTTAATATTATATTCTAATTAGATATAATCATCCGATTAAAATTTAACCACTTCGAGGATGAACAGAGATATGACAATAACAAAAAAAGTGACATTTATTGCAAAAAAAGACGGCATTGAAACAATGAAAAAGCTTCTAAGTGCGATGGTAAAGCCGTCAAAGGCTGAGGACGGATGTATGTTTTATGATATTTTTCAGTGCAAGGATAGACCTGAGAAGTTTTTTGCAGTAGAGACGTGGAGAGATGAGGCGGCGCTTGATGGGCATAAAGCCTCTGAACACTATAAAATCTATAAAAGCAGTTATGAGCAATATTGTTTAGACAAATACAGCGATGAGCTAGAGGTTTTGGGGTAATTACAAATTTGGTGCGATTAATTTAAATATTCGTACCGTTTATGGTATAATCATCTAAAAGACAACAAGGAGTCCAAATGACAACAATAGTTGGTATCAGAGATTTAGCAAGAAATATTGATAAGTTGCAAATGTATGATTTTGTCGATATAGAAGATAAAAAGACTCATGAGTACAAAGGTCTTTTTCTCTCTCCTCCTTATGCCAAAGAGTTTAAAGAGTATTTGGAAAAAAAATCGCAAAAAGAGAAAAAAGAGAAGCTCTCAAGACTGAAAAAATACGCAGGTAGCGGCACGATAGACGACAAATATAGCAACTTATCCTCAAAAGAGATAAAAGAAGCGGTCGCATTGGAAAAGACTCATGAGTAAAAAAATATTTTTAGATACAAATATCGTTGCTGACATTATAGATGCCAAAAGAGCAGGGCATCAGAGGGCTATAGAGCTTGTAGAAAAAGCCATCTACGATGATGCCGTACTGTGTGTAAGTGAAGATATGTTGACAACACTCTTTTACATCTCAAAAGAAAAAGCAAAAACGCTAGAGTTTTTTAAAAATGTCGTTTTTGTGGATTGGGAGATTTTAAATTTTAGCAAAGAGATACTTTTTGAGGGCGTGGAGCTTTCGCAAGATGGTAACTTGGATTTAGAAGATGTGCTGCAGTGTTTATGTGCGAAACATAACGGTTGCACGGCTATCGTTACAAACGGCAGTAACTTTTTTAATTGCGGGTTGGAGATTTTTAGAGTAGAGCAGTTTTTGGGAATATAGGCTTTTTTCATAACCTAATGTGAGTTGTGAGATAGTTTTGGAAGATGCAAATTAAGGAGGGTGTGTGATGAGCTACAGTCCGCCATATGCTATTACATCAAAAATAATAAAGCAAGTCAGTGAAATATCTGAACTCATATCTGATGTAAAATATATAGATAAAAATTACAACACTCTAAAACTCCGCAAAAAAAACAGGATTAGGTCAATTACCGGGACGCTGCAAATAGAGGGAAATACCTTTGATGAAGCAAAAGTCACGAGCATAATAGACGGCAAAACTGTTCTAGGAACCATGAGAGAGATAGAAGAGGTAAAAGGGGCGATTGAAGCGTATGACAATATAGAAAAATACAGCTATAAAAATGAAAAAGACCTCTTAAGAGCGCACAAGTACCTTATGGAAAATCTCTTAAATCATGCAGGAACGTATAGAAGCAGCAATGTAGGTATCGGTGCCAAAGACGGCGTAACCCATGTTGCACCGCCGCCTAGTCAAGTGCCAAAACTAATGGATGAGCTGTTTGGGTGGCTTCAAAGTACAGACGAACATCCGCTTATTGCAAGTTGTGTTTTTCACTACGAATTTGAGTTCATTCATCCATTTAGCGATGGTAATGGACGCATCGGAAGACTTTGGCAGAGTGTAATCCTTAAATCTTTTAAATATATTTTTACATATATGCCCATAGAAAGTGTGGTAAGAAATCATCAAGCAGACTACTATCAAGCGCTAGAAGATGCTGGAAGCGAGGGAGAATCTACACCTTTTATAGAGTTTATGTTAGAGATAATAACACAATCATTAAAAGAGTATATAAAAGAATCTAAAAAAAGTGACCAAAAAAGTGACCAAAAAAGTGACCAAAAAAGTGACCAAAAAAGTGACCAAAAAATCTTGGATTTGATTATGCAAGATAATAAAATAACCATCATGCAGATATGTCAACAACTTGATATGAGTGAATCAGGCGTGAAAAAGGTCATAAAAAAACTAAAAGATGAAAACAGAGTTCAAAGAGTTGGAAGCCTTAAAGGCGGGTATTGGGAAGTTTTTGGGTAACTAAATTACGAGCTATTAATTTTTATGCTTTACAAAAATACCGAAAAATTATACAATATTGTAAATAAAAGGAGTTGAAGATGAAAAGAGCGGTTAATTTAAGACTAGAAGAAAGTATTATAATTACTCTCAATCAGTTGAGCAACGAGCTTCACACCACTAAAACAGATGTTATAGAAAAAGCCATAGAGTTTTTTTCTAAAGAAAATCGCCTCAAACAAAACGAACTGCTACAATTTGCGGGCAAATTAAAAAGTGCTGATGCGGATGCTATGTTAGAGCGTATTTCAGGCGATAAAAACTCCAAAGATTTTGAGTTAGATTTATAAAATGAGAAAATATTTAATTAACAGCGATGTTCTGATATATTTTCTAAAAGGCAAGCAAGAAGCAGTAGCGACACTCTCGGAGATACTTCCAAGCGAGCTTTATATCTCCAAAATAAATTATGCAGAGCTTCTTTATGGTGCTTATAACTCTGCAAGAGTTGAAGAAAATTTAAAAATCATAGTACCTTTTTTGAAAAACTTTCAAGTGCTGGAGTTCGATGAAGAAGCTGCTACGCTTTTTGCAAAAGAGAAAGCAAGACTTAAAAAAAGCGGAAATATCATAGCCGATATGGATTTGATGATTGCAAGCATTGCGATGAAAAATGAGTGCACTTTAATAACCAATAATCTAAAACACTTTGAGAGAATACGGGATTTGAATGTTGGGAAGATTTAGTACGAACACATATTTTTTATATGAGGTATATATATGCATTCCACCTCGGGAGAGACTGTGAAAGAACCTTGTTCTTCACAGTCTCATTTTGAAATATACATAAATTTCATACCTCCAAACCAACAATTTACAAATATCTTAAAAATATAAAGCCTATTTTGCAAATAACTGGCGATA
>JBAZIE010000004.1:0-114998 GCA_041652055.1 Sulfurimonas sp.
AAATGAACTCCAACTCTGAAGATATTCAAAAACTCTCAGAGAATGCAACAGATGTTGAGATTAAAATCAATGAGAGTGTCTCAATTGTAAAAGATGCAGTAAGAGCAAGTGACAAAACTGTAAGCGATTTTGAGAAGACTGGAAGAGATGTTGAGTTTGTAGTCTCTCAAGTCTCACAAATAAATGAAATCTCTTCTAAAAATGCAAGAAACGTAGAGGAAATTGCAGCGGCAGCTGAACATCTCAACTCTATGACGGATGAGCTGCATGCTAAGTTAGAGGTATTTAGAACGTAAGTACCTGTTTGCTTGTATATCCCTAGCTATTTGGTTTTAAAGCAGGTTTCTTATAGCCTCATAAGCGATGTCCATCGTCTTGTCGCACTCATCTTTTGTGATGATATATGGCGGCATAAAATAGATAACATGTCCAAGCGGACGCAGTAACACTCCATTATCAAGACCATACTGATAAACCCTGAGCCCTATTCTCTCTTCGGGCTTGTACCCTTTTAACTCCACTGCGCAAATCATGCCTGTTTGCCGAATAGAAGCGACATTTTCAAGCTCTTGAAACTTTGAGAGTTTTTGGGACATATATTTAGCCGTTTCTCTGTTTTTTTCTATCACGTTGTCTCTCTCAAACAAATCAAGAGTAGCGTTTGCTGCGGCACACGCAAGTGCATTTCCGGTATAGCTGTGAGAGTGCAAAAATGCTTTATGCTCGCTGTAGTCACAATAAAATTTTGCATAAATTTCATCTGTTGTTAGTACGACTGAAAGCGGCAGATAACCGCCTGTTAGACCTTTTGAGAGAACAAGAAAATCGGGTGTTATGTTAGCACTCTGACATGCAAACATACTCCCAGTTCTTCCAAAACCAACCATAACTTCATCTGCTATCAGGTGAATGTCGTATCTGTTGCAAATTTCTCGCACCAAAGTTAAAAACTCTTTATGATACATATGCATAGAACCCGCACCCTGCACTAACGGCTCTAAGATTATGGCACTTATCTCTTCAAACTTCTCTTTACAGAGCTTCTCGAACTCCGCTGCAGCTTCTCTTGCCGCCTCGATGCTCATATCTTTTGGAACAGGCGTTTGTATGCTCCTAATCAAAAGAGGCTCATAGGTATCTTTATATAGTTTTACGTCTCCCACGCTTAGGGCACCTATCGTCTCGCCGTGATACGAGTTTGTTAGCGAGACAAAAAGCTTTTTCTCTTTGGCACTGTTTTTATGTGCATGATAGCTCATCTTCAACGCAACTTCAACGGCGCTTGAACCGTTATCCGCATAAAAACACTTCTCAAGCCCTTTGGGTGTTAGTTTTACTAACCTCTCTGAGAGCCTAACTACCTGCTCATGCGTAAATCCCGCCAAAATAACATGCTCTAAAGTATCTAACTGCTCTTTTATTTTTTGATTTATATAGCTGTTTGTATGCCCAAAAAGGTTTACCCACCAGCTGCTGATAGCATCTATATAAGAGTTGCCATCAAAATCTTCTAAGTAAATCCCATGTGCTTTCTTTATCGGAATAAGAGGCAGTGTTTCATGGTCTTTCATCTGCGTGCACGGATGCCACAAAACATCCAAGTCTCTGTTTTTTAACTCTATATTGTTCATTTAGGTGCTTTTGCCCTGTACTCATCCGTATAGTTCAAATTTGTACATGTGAGCAGACCATAAAGCTCCATCTCTGCACCGCTTACATCAAAAAGTTCCTCCCCCTCTTTGCCCAAAAATATAAATTTTTCATATTGGTGATTTTCTTTATCAATATATTTTGAGAAAACCACATACATCGCCTCTTTAAGCTCCGGAATCTTAGAACATGTTTCAAGGTATTTTTCACACTCTTTATTGACGCTTTTTATCTCTAAAACGTCAGATTGAATAGTGTTTAATAGCACATCAGATAACTTCGGCAACTCTTCTTTAATATTTGAATATTTTAAAATATTTTTCATGAAAATCCTTTTTGCTATATGTTGGTCGATTTTACAACTTTTTCATTTATAGTTATCTTAGTTTTATAACTAAAAATATTTTTTGCAGCTTAGCGTGTAACATCAAAGTATAACTTCTCTTTATCAAGGTTTAATACGAATTTACCTAAAATTACAAAAATATCATAAACAAGGCTATTAACTCAATGATTACATGGATGCAGAAACATAAAAAATATCTAATAATTACCATATGGATTTCTACTATCGCTTTTGTCGGAGCAGGATTTGTAGGATGGGGTCAATATGATTACGGCGAAAAAGCAGGTTCTGTAGCAAAAGTCGGCAGTGTTGAGATAAGCATGGGCGAACTTCAAAAAAGCTACTCTAATCTTTATGCTCAATATTCTCAAATGTTTCAGGGGGAGTTTGACGAAGAAAAAGCTAACATTTTTGGTTTAAAATCTCAAGCACTGCAACATTTAATACAGCAGGCACTTGTACTAAACCTCGCAAAATCTTATGATTTGCAGGTAAGTGAATCTGAAGTTTTGGCTGAGATAACAGCGCAAACACCTTTTCATGTAGAGGGTGTCTTTAACAAGGAGAGATATAAAGAGGTTCTTACAAAAAACAATATAAAAATAAAAGAGTATGAAGAGGATGTTAAAAAAGAGCTTTTAATCAGAAAAACTCTCAGCCTTCTGCCGAGTGATGCAAAAGAGAGCGAGTTAAAGATTTTAGATACGGCTATTAGCATCGCCGATAAAATAAACTACAAAGTTTTAGATGCAAACACAATTAATATAGACACGGCAGATGAGTTTTTAAAACCTTTTTGGGAGAGCAAAAAGAATGATTTTATGACTGAAATCAGCTATGATATAAAGTTCATAAAACAGCCTAAAATATCTAAAGATTATGATGATGCAACACTTAATGAATACTATAACGATAACAAAACAAGTTTCAAAGACGAAGAGGGGAAAATTTTGGCTTTTGATGCTGCAAAAGATAAAATAAAAGCGGAACTTGATGCAAAAGAGAGCAAAAAAGAGGCTTTAAAAACATATGTTGCATATAAAAAAGGCGAGGTTAAGGGCGTAGAAGTACAAACATCTACTATAGCACCTACAAACAACCCTTTTGGAATTGATGCTTTTGAAATAATCTCAAAACTAACACTTATCTCTCCATTTTCAAAGCCTGTTATGGTAGGTGAAGATTACTACACTTTTGAGCTTGTAAAGGTAAACCAGCCGCAACCAAAAAGCTATGAAGAGGCAAAGAGAGACGTAATTTATATGTATGTTGATGAGCAAAAAAGAACAAAACTACTAGAGTTGGCAAAAAACTCGTTTGCTACATTTAATGGAACAATTACCGATTTTATAACTGGAAATGATTCTGAGAAACTAACAGATTTAAGCAAGGACGAGGCAGATGAGTTTTTAGCGGAGCTGTTTACATCACAGCAAAAAAGAGGGTTTGTTACATTGGAGAGCGGAAATGTTGTTATGTACAATGTTTTGGAACAAAAACTGCTTAATAACACTAACACTAATCAGAGTAATCCGATTGTTAAGTTGAAGAGTGCTATGTTTAACGAAGGGTTAATTAAAAACCTGCAAAACAAGTACCAAACAGAGATTTTCATCCAAGGACTCTAAGTTGAGCAGAACTGTTTTAGCCGTAGATATCGGTTCAACAAAAATATGTGCGATTATCGCTGAGATAGCTAATGATAACTCTATATCTATAACAGGAGCCGGAACTTGCAAAGCACAAGGTCTTAAAAAAGGCAGCATAACAAATATAGAACTTGCTGCAAGATCTATAAGAAGCGCTATAAACGACGCAAAAAGAGTCTCGGGAAGCGAAGTTAAAACCGCTATAGTATCAATCTCAGGAGCATATACAAAAAGCTTAAACTCAAGCGGAATAGTAAATATCCAAAATAAAGAGGTAAGTTTTAAAGAGATAGAGAGAGTTATGCAGACCTCTCTTTATAATGCAAACATACCAAATGAGTATGAAGTTTTGCATGCACTTCCATATAACTTCAAAGTTGACGACCAAGATTACATCGAAGACCCGCTTGGTATGAACGCTTCAAGACTTGAAGTTGACACTCATATCATTACAACACAAAAATCAAACCTAAACAACCTAAAAAAAGCTGTTCGCGGCGCAGGCGTTGAAGTTGAAAACATCGTGTTAGCTGGCTATGCCTCGTCAATCGCTACGTTAAATGACGATGAAAAAGAGCTTGGCGTCGCACTAATCGACATGGGCGGAAATACAAGCAACATCATAATCCACTCTGGAAACTCCATCAGATATAACGACTTTTTAGGAGTAGGTTCAAACCATGTGACGAGTGACTTGTCTATGGCGCTTCACACCCCTTTAAATATCGCAGAGAGCGTAAAACTGAACTATGGTTCACTTCTTTCTCCAAGCAATGACCTGATAGAACTCCCTATTATAGGGGATGAGAACTCTACACATGAAGTTTCTCTTGAAGTCGTACACAATGTCGTCTATGCAAGAGTTGAAGAGACGTTGATGATTTTGGCTCAGTTTATTGAAAACAGCGGTCTAAAAGATAAAATGGGAGCCGGAGTTGTACTAACAGGCGGATTTTCTCAAATGGAAGGGATAAGAGAGTTAGCAGTTGCAACTTTTGGCTCTGTTCCTGTACGCCTTGCAAAGCCAAAAGAGATGAACGGTCTCTTTGATAACCTACGCTCGCCTGAGTATTCAAGTGCGGTAGGTCTTGTACTATATGCTGCATCTGCATACACTCTGTATGAGATAGACGTAAACAAAAGAGTAAGACACTCTAACGAGATGTTAACAGAACACACTAGCATCAATCTTACTGAAGAGCACGATATTCCGACTCCTCAAATTCGCATAGAGAAAAAAGAGGGAATGGGCACTATCAGCCTGAAAAAAGAGAAGAAGAGTGACGAAGCCGGAGCAATTAGCAAATTTTGGAACTGGGCAACCCAGTTATTTTAAGGAGAGAGTATGGAACCATTTTTAATAGAAGAAGCATCTAAGGTAAGCGGAGCAAGAATAGTTGCAGTAGGCGTTGGCGGCGGCGGCGGCAACATGATAGGTCATATGATTAAAAACGGTGTTACGGGCATTGAGATGATTATGATAAATACTGATGCACAGGCTCTAAAAGATACTATTAATGCAACTACGATTCAAATTGGTGTTAAGCTAACAAAAGGTCTTGGCGCTGGTATGAAGCCTGAAATAGGCAAAGAGTCTGCTCTTGAAAACTATGAAGAGATTAAAGCAGCCCTGCAAGGTGCTGATATAGTGTTTATCTCGGCAGGTCTTGGAGGCGGAACAGGTACTGGTGCAGCTCCTGTTGTTGCTAAAATTGCAAAAGAGGTTGACGCGCTTACAATCTCTATCGTTACAAAACCGTTTGGATTTGAAGCACCAAAGAGATTAAAACTTGCAAAAGCAGGACTTGAAGAGCTCAAAAAAGAGAGTGACTCTATTGTTGTTATTCCTAACGACAAACTTCTCTCTATAATTGACAGAAAACTTGGAATCAAAGATAGTTTTAAGATTGTTGACAGTGTTTTGGCTCAAGCTGTTAGCGGAACAGCAGGCGTTATCTTATCAAACGGCGACAATGACATCAACCTTGACTTTGCAGACTTAAGAACGGTTATGAGCCATAAAGGTATGGCGCTTATGGGTGTAGGCGAGCATGAGGGTGAAAATGCAGCTTATGAAGCTATAAAAGCGGCAATAGAATCTCCTCTTCTTGACAATGTGTCTATAAACGGTGCAATGGGTGTTCTTGTACACTTCAACATGCATCCAAACTTTCCTATGATAGAGATATCAGATGCTATGGAAGTTGTTCAAGAGAGCGCGCATGAAGATGCTGACGTAATTTTTGGTACATCAACTGATGAGTCTCTTCCTGAAAATTATGTAAAAATAACGATAATCGCGACAGGTTTTGAAAAAGATCTGAGTGCAAGCTCAAACAACGAAAACTTTATCAGCGAAGTTCCGTCTCCTATTAAAATTTTACGTCCAAGACTTGTTGTAGGCGGTGATTTAGATGGCAGTCACTTAGACATTCCCTCATATATGAGACAGCAACAAGATTAAAATTTTTTGATTTCTTTGCAACATTTAAACAGTTAAATGTTGCTGTTGTGTATTATTTTTTACAAAAAAAGAGAAAAAATGAAATTTTTATTTATGATACTGTTTATAATATTTTCTGCTTTTGCCTCAGACATGCAGCTACAAAAGAGCTATCAAATTGTTTTAATACTCTACCATGAATAAAACCGCCTCCACTAGGGAAGTCATCTCCTCTTTAGATTTTTTTTCATCTCTCAATAAGAATCAGATGGAACTTTTGTCATCTATTTCAGTTATACACAACTACTCTAAAGAGTATGTTATATATTATGAAAAAAAACAAAACAACTCTCTTTTGTATCTTTTAAAAGGTTTGGCAAAAGCATATAAAATAGACAAATACAATAATGAAATATTTTTATACTATATATATGAAAACTCCCTAGTAACCGAAATATCAAACATAAAACAAGATACTCTCAACTCCTTTGCAAATGTAGCACTTCTTAAAGATTCTAAAATACTTCAAATAGATTACAAAAAGTTTAAAGAGGAATTTTTAGACAAAGGCTTTCTTTGTTCTGAGTTTATCAATGAAATTATTTTAAAATCTCAGCAATTGCAATCACTCATTAACAGAGAGTTTATCTTTAACTCTACTGCAAAAGTGGTTATGATGCTACATGACAATTTAGATATATTTAACAATTTAAAAAGAACAGAGATATCGCTTATTCTTCATATTCAGCCTGAAACTCTCTCAAGGGTTTTAAACAGACTCAAAAGAGATAAAATCATAGATTCTCAAAATGGAAAAATTATGATTTTAGACAAAGAAGCTCTTGTCTCTATTTACGAGGAGTAAAATATGAAAAAAATAAAAATTGTCGGTGCCCTTATCTTTACTCTTTCAATTACGCTTGCAGCTATTTTTAGCTACACGTCAAAAAATATTTCAAAACATAATGATTTTATAAACACAATGAATGAACAAAAAGATTTTACCCAAGAAGTATCTAAAAATATTTTCTATATCTATAAAAATCCAACTAGTTCCACACAAACACTAGACGACTCTATAAAAAAATTTTTAGCTGCCACGAATAACAAAAATAACAAAAATAACAAAAATAACAAAAATAACAAAAATAACAAAAATGAAAAAAATGAACACATTACAAAACTTTGGAACGATTTTTATCTTAATGTGCAAAATTTCAGAGATCAATTCAAAAACAGATCCATCTACTCAACTATTTTATTTGAAAAAAGTGTGAAAGAGATTTATAACACTAATTTAAAACTTATTTCGGAGTTTAACAATATCATTCAAAAAGAAAAAGAAAGTTTTGAAAAAAAACAACAGTTTTTTAAATATATTCAATATTTATTTTTTATTTTTCTAGTACTTCTTCTTCTGTATTTATTTACTGAGTTAAAAATAGTTATTGCCTTTATACAAAAATTTCTATCTGCCTCAAAAGAGATTATTTCAAATACGTCAATCAAAGAACTAAAACCTATTGAAATAGAGAATGCCGGCACAGATATAGCAGAGGCAAAAGACAACTTTAATTCACTTGTAAAGAAAATAAACAGCTCAATAGAATATTCTGGAAACTCTATAGAATATGTATATAAATCACTGGAGATTACAGAGGGGCATATAGAAGATTTGGTAGAGCTAATATATGCTATGAACGAAAAAACAAGAGATAAAGAGTTGAGAAAAAAGGAGGATGCCGTCATACAATCTCTTGAAGAGCTAAGTTCAGCAGCTATAAAGTTAAAAAATTTAAAAAATGATTTAGACGCTCTCATTTTATATTCTAAACTTAAAAATTAAAATTAATCCAATAATTTGACCATAGTCAAATTTTTACCCCTCCAATTAAACTACCATTTTGTTATCTATTGAATTTAAGGAGAATATCATGAAAAGACATTTTACTAAGTTTTCTTCAGTCATGCTAAGCGCTTCGTTAGCGGCGACTGCCTTGGTCGCTAACGGCGGTGATCTTGCGGACGTTATGAAGAAAAGAGGGTTAAGCGAGGCTGATGTGGTTCGTGCCGCAAAAACTTACAACCCTTCAGGTGTAAAAGATGAATTTGTTGTTTTTAGTTCAGCAGGTCAAGCCGGACAGGTAATAGTATACGGTGTTCCATCTATGAGAATTTTAAAATATATAGGGGTTTTTACTCCTGAGCCTTGGCAAGGATATGGATTTGACGAAGAGTCTAAAAAGGTTTTAAGACAAGGAAATATCAGAGGAAGAGAGATAAACTGGGGAGATACGCACCACCCGGCGTTATCAGAAAAAGATGGAAAATATGACGGTAAATGGCTTGCTATCAACGACAAAGCAAATCCTCGTATCGCTATTATCGACTTAGCAGACTTTGAAACAAAACAAATTGTTGTTAACCCTGTATTTAAATCTGCTCACGGCGGGGCTTTCTTTACCCAAAACAGTGAATATATCATAGAAGCATGCCAATATGCAGCTCCATATGATAACAACTACCACCCAATCGAATCTTACAAAGAAGCATACCGCGGTGGTGTGACAATGTGGAAATTTGATCACAAAAAAGGAAAGATTCAAGAGAAAGAGTCTTTTACTATTGAGATGCCTCCATATATGCAAGATTTGAGCGACTCTGGAAAAGGCGTTTCTGATGGATGGGGATTTACAAACTCTGTAAATACCGAGATGTACACAGGCGGAATCGAAGTCGGTATGCCGCCAAATGAAGCAGGTATGAGTAGAAACGATACCGACTTCTTACATGTATATAACTGGAGAAAACTTGGAGAACTTGCAAAAGATCCAAAAAATGTAAAAATCATTAATGATCACAAAGTTATTCCTATGGATATTGCAGTTAAAAACAATGCACTGTTCTTAATTCCTGAACCAAAATCTCCGCATGGTGTTGACGTATCTCCTGATGGTGAATACATCACTGTTTGTGGTAAGCTAGATACACACGCTTCTGTTTACAAGTGGAGCAAAATCAAAAAACTTATCGACAGCAAAGAGTATGCAGGGAAAGACCCATACGGTATTCCTATCTTAGATATGAAAAAATCTCTACATGGTCAAGCAGAACTAGGTCTTGGACCATTACATAATCAATACTCAAACGTTGATGGTGAAATTTATACTTCACTTTACGTTGATAGTCAAATTGTAAAATGGAACTACAAAACTCTTAAAGTTATAGATAAAGAAAATGTTCACTATAACGTTGGACACTTATGTGGAATGGAAGGTAAATCTGCCGATCCTCAAGGAAAATATATTATTTCGTTAAACAAACTTGCGATTGATAGATTCCAAAATGTTGGACCTTTACACCCTCAAAACCACCAGCTTATCGATATAAGCGGTAAAACGATGGATCTTCTTGTTGACATGCCTTTGCCACTCGGCGAGCCGCATCAAGCAGTTGCTATCAGAGCTGAAAAACTTCACGGACACGTAAGATATCCGATGGGTACAAACTCAAGAATGGATAAAATCCATGAAGGTAAAACACTTGCAGGTCAAGAGAGAATTGAGAGAGACGGAAACAAAGTTAAAGTTTACGCAACTATGGTTCGTTCACACATCAATCCTGAGAGAATCACTGTAAATAAAGGTGATGAAGTAACATTCTATGTTACAAACCTTGAGCGTGCCCAAGATGAGGCGCACGGTTTTACGGTTGACCATTTCAATGTTCACGCATCACTTGAACCTGGTAAAACATCAAGTATTAAATTTACTGCTGATATCGAAGGTGTATTCCCTTACTACTGTACTGAATTTTGTTCTGCACTTCACTTAGAGATGATGGGTTACCTAATGGTAAAAGACCCGAACAAAAAGTACGAAAGTGCACAAAAAATGAAAATGCAAACAATGACTCCTGCACAGCTAAAAGCTGAGTATGACAAAACTGTTGCAACGAATGCTGCAACTGACGCTGTTATCCAGTCAGTCGTGAAGTTCTTAAAAGACAATAACTTTGACAAACATAAAGTTGTTGCAGATCTTGTAACAGATGCGCTTGATCAATACGGTCAAATTCCTGCACAGAAAAAACTGGCTGATGAAGCTCTCAAGGTCGGTGATTTAGAAAAGGCTATTCTTTTTGAAAATATGATTTGGCAGCTTATGGTTAAAACTGCCGATGTTGGTATTAGAGCAAAAGATTCACTTGTTAGAATCATCGCTACAAAACAGTCAGCTGCAGCAGCAGCCGGTGAAAAAGCATTTGGTGAAGGCGGATGTGGCGGTTGTCACGTTATCGGCAAAGTTTCTTCAGGTCCGGACTTAACGGGTGTACTTGAGAGACATGGCGAAGATGGTCAAAAATGGGTGAAAGATTTTATTATGAATCCTGAACACATGTATAACGACCCATATATTAAAGGCATGATTGATTACTTTAACCTTAAAATGCCCAATCAACACATGAGTGAAAAAGAAGCTAAAGATATCATTGAATATCTTAAATGGGCAGATGAGAACGCAAATCTTTTTTAAGACATATTTTTAAAAACAGTTTAAAAAAGGGGGAGAGGAATTTTTTTCTTCTCCCTTTTTGCATTTATACCAACTCTTCATTATTTAAGCTTATAAGAATAATATTACAATATAATATATATTTTAAAACAAGATTTGAGGATTATTCTTAATCTTCAAGCTTTATTTTTTATATACAAAGGACTTTCATAATGAATAAAAGTTTGACAAAAGCGAGAGTATTCGCAGCTTTAGCTTTATTGATTTTAACGCTCTCTTTTACATTTCCAATGATTACGTTTCACGGTGTGCTAAATAAAGTTGAAAAAGAAAAAAGCAATGAAATTTCATCTCTAAGCAAAATAGTTTGGAATTTTTACAATCAGGGGCGGTACAAAAGCGTAAGCACGCCCGAAGAGGCACACAATGACTTAGAGAAAATGATATCCTCTACAGCGGAAATCGGTCCTTCATCAATACCTATTTGGGCGGTTTCTCTTGAAGCGCCAAACTATCCTAAAGAAGCTTTTCCGGAGGGTATCCCCGTATTTTTTCATTTTGACGGTTACAGCGGAGAAGTTCATGAAATGAATACCATCAACCACTATGTCGGAATGGATCCTATGTGGGTCGGCGGAACTATCGAGAGAGAAATAGGCATCTATGCTCTTTTAGTTTTATCCCTCGGAATTGTATATTTTATGATTTATAACTCTAGAATTTTAACTTATTTTATGCTAATTCCGGCATCCCTTCCATTTTTGTTTATTATTGATTACTCATTTTGGCTATATTGGTTTGGGCATAATCTTCATGATTGGGGAATGTTTAAAATCAAACCTTTTATGCCTACTGTTTTTGGAGACGGGAAAATTGCACAATTTGTAACGCACTCTTATCCTACAATCGGTTTTTATCTAATTATAGTTATCGGTCTGCTGAGCTTACTTGCATTTTTTGCAAAACAAAAAGCTCTTAAAGAGATAAATAACTAACATGTTTAAGCTTTTTTTTGCTTTATTTACTATATTTTTGCCATTATTAAGCGCAAATGTATTGCAAAAAGCAATTGATGATGCTCCTATAGGCTCTATATTAAAACTTCCACAGGGGGTTTACAAGGGCAGCATCGTCATAAATAAACCTTTGACAATCATAGGAAAAGAAGATGGTGTAGTCATTGACGGTGAAGGTAACGGAACTGTTATAACTATTAAAAGCTCTTTTGTAACACTTAAGAATTTAAGAATTACGGGAAGCGGAGATAGACATGAAAAAATTGATGCTGCTATCGCTATATCTGAAGCAAAACAGTGTGAAGTCAGCAACTGCATCATTGATGATTGTCTTTTTGGGATTGATATGGAGATGGTTAGCAACTCTATCGTATCAGAAAACACCATAACATCAAAAAACTTTGATTTAGGCTTAAAAGGAGACGGTTTAAGACTCTGGTATAGTCATGACAATATCATAAGAAAAAATTCACTTATTCATTCTCGTGATATGGTTGTTTGGTATAGTCACGGAAATACGATTGAAGAAAATATTGGCGAGTATTGCAGATATTCACTTCACTTTATGTATGCAGGCAAAAATTATGTGAAAAATAATGGCTATAAATATAACTCGGTAGGGATATTTTTTATGTACTCCAAAGATACTGTTGCAACAGGAAATTTTATAAAAAGTTCTCTAGGAGCTACAGGAATGGGTATAGGCTTAAAAGAAGTTACTAATTTTACCATAAAGGACAATACCGTTATTTATTGTGCTCAAGGAATGTATATTGACCGATCCCCATTTGAACCGGATACAAATAACTGGATAGAGAACAATAAAATATTGTACAACTCAGAGGGAATCCATTTTCACTCTTTAAGTGAAGACAACATTATTAAAAATAACGTAGTAATGGGAAATATTGAAGATGTTGTAAATGATGGCAAATCAAGCAAAACTTACAATAATGATATCAGTGAAAATTATTGGGATAACTACGAGGGCTTTGATAAAAATAGTGATAACATAGGCGACACACCTCACAAAGTGTATCAGTATGCAGACCAACTCTGGGTTTACAATCCAGATGTAAAATTTTTTTACGGCTCGCCAGTTATCTCTTTGCTCAATTTTTTAGCAAAGTTAGCACCATTTACAAAGCCACTTTTTTTGTTTGAAGACAAAAAGCCTATAGTTAAGATAGAAGGATAAATTTTGGAAAAAGTTAAGACAGATAAAAGAGAATTTATAAAATACTCCACACTTGGAGTATTAGGACTTGTTTTAGGCGGGGGTATGGTATTTAGCCCTTATATATTAAAAGCAGAAAACAGATTGAGACCACCCGGAGCCGTAGATGAAAAAAAGTTTCTAGCACTATGCATAAAATGCGGTCAATGTCTTCAAGTATGTCCTTATCACTCTATAAAACTTGCCGATTTCATTAACGGGCATGGTGTGGGAACACCATATATTGACGCAAATGAGAGAGGTTGCTATGCTTGTAGCGCTGTGCCTTGCGTACTTGCATGTCCGAGCGGAGCGCTTGATCATCACTGTGAAAAACCCGAAGATATCAAAATGGGAATTGCAGTATTGGAGTTTCCGGATACTTGTATTGCTATGACAAATACTCCTATACCAAAGGGGTACAATGAACAAATGCACAAATTTACAAATAGTGTTGTAAATATTCACGAACTTGAAGTAGAACTTCTTGGAAAATTTGATTCTTTTGAAGGCAAACAGTGTACTCTATGCGCCGACATGTGCCCTATTCCAAATCCCTTAAGTGCCATAGCCATGGTAAGTGATGGCGGCGGCGGAAATAGACCTGAAATTTACGATGGATGCATAGGATGTGGCGTATGTCAAGAAGTTTGTCCGACAACAATTCCATCAATTGTAATCAAGCCAAGAGTGACTTATGAAGAGTACTACTTAAACAAAAAATAGGGCTATAAAATGAAAAAATTTATCTTAAAGTCAAAATTCAAACATTTATTCTGTATCAGTGGGATTGTGTTTGTTGCCCTTTTTACAGGTTGCAGCCAAGAGAGCGATAAAAAAGAAAAGGCTAAAGTAGAATCAACGAGCAATTTGCAAAATATTGAAGTTATAGAAAACAAAAATGCTCTAGAGATTAAAGTAGCAGAGAAGCAGCATGATACAAATCAGAGTAAATCATACTATTACGACTATAACATAAAAAGTGGGTATGATTTAAATGCAATGCCTGCCAATGAAGATGCATCTGTGAGAGCAAAACCAAGAACTGTTCTAGACGCAAATATTTATATTAGAAGCCCTTATGAAGATGTAGAAGTTTCAATGCTTGTAAAACGATTAAGCAAAGAGTTTATAGTTAAATGCTCTGCTTGTCACAACGACTATGCAAACGGCGTGATAGGTCCTTCGCTTCTTGGAAAAAACTCTGAGTATATTTTTAATAAAATTGCAGAGTTTAAAAAAGATTCATCTAAAAATGTATTGATGAACGGTCTTATCAGCCAGATGGATGATGAAGAGATAAGAAGACTCTCTGATGAAATATACGAATTTAACAAGATGATAAATGAGATGAGGAGATGAGCATGAAAAATACGATAGCGGCAATAGCAACAATCTTGGTTTTAGGTCTGATGGCATGGACATTCTCAAAAGGGGGAGCTTACCATGGCGGCGAACATGCCAAAGGCATAGGAAGCTTTGCGGATGCAACTACTACAACTCAAGCGGCACCGGCAGAAAAAAGTGATGAAGAAAAAGAGACGGATCAATTAAGGGCACTCAAAGAAAAAGCCGGAAATATAGGAGCCATAAAAGTAAGCATGGAGTACAAAAGCAAATGTGCTGCATGTCATGGAGCAAACGGTTCGGGAGAGCAAGACGGTAGAAAACTTATGGGACCAAAACTTTATGGACAAAGTGCTGATAAGATATACAAAGATTTAGCTGATTTTAAAGCTAACAGAAAAGAGAACGTGATTATGAGAGGATTGCTCATTAACACCAGCGAAGAGGAACTAAGAAGGTTTGCAGATGAAATCGGAGAATTTCCCTCACGCGCAGCTGAGACTAATCAATAATGCTTATCAATCAGCCGTAAAAAAATGGAGCTTTAAATGGATAAATATAATAATAGAGAGACACTTAAACACTCTTCGTTTTGGTCAACATTTTTTGATAAAACAAAAGATGGTAAAAAAAAGTTTAGCTACAGAATGAAGAGATGGATTTTAATAATTTCCATTCACCTGTTCTTTTTTCTATCTTTTCATGTCGATATTCAGATGCTGGAGGGAACGCTGAGCGGTTCAAGGTTTTTAGGTTTTCATCTTATAGATATTTTTACTACGATAGAAGTTTTTCTAGCTACCTTCGAGCTGCCTATAAATATGATAATAGGAACAGCTACAATTTCTGTTTTTTATCTTCTTGTTGGCGGAAGAAGCTACTGCGCATGGGTTTGTCCATATGGCATACTAAGCGAAATCGGCGAAAAATGGCATGACACTCTTGTAAGCAAAAAGATTATCAAAGAGAGAAAGTTTGATCACAGAGTCAGACATGTTTTTTGGATTATATTTTTAACCCTCTCTTTTGTTAGCGGTTATTTGGTGTTTGAGACATTTAATGTTGTAGGAATTTTAAGCCGCACTATTGCGTATGGATGGAGTTTGGCACTTCTATGGGTTGTAGTGGTTTTAGCATTTGAGGTTTTTTATTCTCGCAGAGCTTGGTGTACCTACATCTGCCCTATCGGTACCACATACGGTTATCTTGGGAAAATCTCGGCACTTAGAGTTGAGTGGAATGACAACTGCGACCACTGCATGGTTTGCCATGATGTATGTTTTGAAAATCAGGTTTTAGAGATTACAAAAGCAAAATATGACAAACAAAGAGAAGAAAATGGTATAACAAGAGAGTATATCACAGGTGCGGACTGCACACTTTGCGGAAGATGTATTGATGTTTGTCATGCAGATGCGCTAAACTTTGATTTTAGACTTAAAAGCTTGGTATAAAAAATGATAACTATTTCAAACCTTACAAAAAAATTCGGCGAGCATATATCTCTTGATAGTGTGAGTTGCGAGTTCAATAAAAATGACTCCATAGCGCTCATGGGCGCTAACGGTGCTGGGAAAACAACCCTTATCCGCGCAATTCTCGGATACTACCATCCCGATTCGGGAAAAGTTCTTATAGATGGTTTTTGCCCCATTAAAGAGAGGGTAAGAGTGCTACAAAATATCAGTTTTGTACCGCAGCTTCCACCTCCCATAAAATTAAATATTCAAGAGCTCATGCAGTATGTTTGCATGAGTACCGATATAAACAAAGAGCTCATTGAACACTACTCAAATGAAATGAAGCTTGACATCAAAGCAAATCTTCATAAGTCATTCTTTAAACTAAGCGGCGGTATGAAGCAAAAACTGCTTATTGCAATCAGTTTGGCCAAAAAAAGCAGCATCATTATATATGACGAGCCGACTGCAAATCTAGATCCAAAGGCGAGAGACGATTTCTATAGACTATTGCAAGAAAATGAAGATGAAAAAATTCTTCTTTTTGTTACTCACAGGGTAGAAGAGGTTCAGGGATTGGTAAACAGACAGATATATATGGACATGGGGAAAGTAATTGCAGATGAGAGACTATAAATCTTTATTTTTTATCTTAAATTTTCTGTTTCTTTTGTTTATATCAGGCTGCGATTCATCAAGTGCCTTCTCATCTGAAGATAGCAGTGACAAGCATAAAGAAATTTGTCCAAAATGCAACATGGAACTTCCTGCATCAAATATTTACACGGCAAGGCTTCATGCACAAAACAAAAACTACGGTTTTGATGATATTGGATGTTTAGTTCTTTGGAGCCAAGAAAAAAGCATAGACATGTACAAAGCAGAGGTTTTTGCAAATGATACGCACAGATATATAAAAGCGTCAAAAGCCTATTTTGTCTTTAACGAAAAGACACCTATGAGCTATGGATTTGCCGCTTACGAACTACAAAAAGAGAACTCGATAAAGATTGATGAAGTTAAACTTAGGATGCTAAGAGGCGAACATATGGGAAATCCAAAGATTAGAAAACAGATACTCGGATACTAAAGGATTAGTTTGAAAAATTTATATTTAATCGCATATCTAGATCTCAAAGAGTCCATACGCGCCAAATGGTTTTTGGTTTATTCACTTGTATTTGGAGGGTTAATTGCCCTTTTTTTTATAGCAGGAGTGACGGAATCTCAGGTCATGGGATTTAGCGGACTCAGCAGACTTCTGCTTATGTATATCCAAATCACGATAGTTATTCTTCCTATATTTATACTCATAACCACCGTTCGCTCCATCTCTGGTGACAGAGACAACCATATCCTTGAGTATATGCTCTCGTTTCCTATTTCGCTAAAACAGTACTACTGGGGCAAAATCATCGGAAGGTTTATCACGGTATATCTTCCTGTTCTTTTTGCCATGATTATTGCTATTGTTTTTGGTTTTATAAAAGGTGCGGCAATTCCATGGAGTATCTTCTTTTTATATACGGGGTTGCTCTTCTCGCTCTCAAGCGCTTTTTTGGGGATAGCGTTTTTCATCTCTTCGTTTGTGAAATCATCTGAAGTTGCTCTTGGAATCTCGTTCTTTGTTTGGATATTTCTACTCGCTTTTATAGATATAGCACTTATCTCGCTTATGATGCAGCAAAGATTAAATGAAGAACTAATCATATTTATCGCTATGATTAATCCGATGGAACTCTTCAGGGTAGCCGCTATATCTCTTTTGATCCAGAACTTACCGTTATGGGACCTGTTGCCTTTTACATACTTGACCTTATTAATCAGAGCGTGTTTGTTCTTTTGTCCATCGGCTATCCTCTTCTCTTGGGACTAGCTTTTGCTTACGGAGGTTTTAAAATATTTGAAAAAAAAGATTTAGTTTAAAAGGAGTTTTTATGTACAAAAAAATATTCGCGTCACTGGTAATTGCTTTGTCTCTCTTGTCTATTTCAAGCTTGAGCGCAAACGACTCTTACAAGATGGATTTTGATAAAGAAAGCACATGTGTTGTAAGAAAAATAAAAGTATATGAAGAACCAAAATGGGCTTCTAAAATAGAGCTTACAAATGGCAAAAAACTTTTCTTTTCATCCCCTAAATCAATGATGGAATTTTATCTACAACCCGGCAGATGGTTTGATATCGGCGTGAAAAGAGAGGAGGATTTTAAAGAAATCTTAGTTACCGATTTTGACACACGCAAGCCCATAAATGCAAAAGGCGCTTTTTTTGTCTACGGCAGCAATATAATCTCACCTGCGGGCGACGATTTGGTACCGTTTGCTTCATACGAAGCAGCTAATAATTTTGCTTCTAAACACAACGGTAAAAGGGTATTTACTTTCAACCAAATATCAGATGCTCTCATCAGACTGCTCAATGGAAGGCTCTAATAGGGTGCACATTAACACTCTATTAACAAAAAATTAACATCTAATTCATACTAAGCACATATACTTATAACAATAAATTTCTTGAAAAAGAGATTTAACATTAAGCCTGAAACAGGTAAAAATAAAGGATGTGTTATGAAAAAAATTCTAATTATGTGTCTACTAAGCTTGTCTCTATGGGCTGCTGAGACTAACGTTTACAAGGTGAGCTACAATGCTCCTGTTGATAAAGTTCTAAAGAACATGCTTGCTCAGTTTGAAAGAGAGATGCTTGTAGTTGTTTGGCAGCTTGATATTTTGGAAGAGTTCAGAAAAAAGGGCTTAGATAAGAAATTTGGCGCTGAGTTTAATAAAGCAGGCTTAAGTGAGGTTAGAACACTTGTTGCATGTAACGGTAAATTCGGTAACGACATTATCAATGCTGACTCAGACATGATGGCTTACTGCCCGGTTCGTATAACGCTTACTGAAAAAGACGGCGTTACAACGGTTCTATATGTTCGCCCTACTTCGGCTCCAAAAGACTCCAAAGCGTACCAGTCCCTTGTAAAACTAGAAAAAAAGGTTACTAAAGCTATTGAAACTTCAATGGAAATGGAATAACCAAACTGCAACACTCAAGCTCTCACATATGCAAGAGCTTGAGACCTCTTAAGCATCCAAAACCACATAAAAATATCTCACTTAATTATCTTCAGTTAGTATACTTGAATCTAAACTATAAAAGAAGTTACGCAGTAAATAGGCTCTTGAGAAGAGAGCCTATAATTTAAAAAACAGGAGAATTTGTTCCCGAGCTATTTAGCTCGGCAACCTTGTAGGAGAAAATTAAGAGTTAGAAATTGTATGCTACAACAGCACGGTAGTGATTTTGTCTTCTTTCTGTAATTCCTACAGCTAAATCACCGTTGTATTCACTTACACGTCTTGCATTAAACACTCTAAAGAACCAGTTTTTATTTGGCTTATAGTTAAACGCGATATCTACTTCGTAAGCATCATCAGTAGCTACTGCAGCACCATTATAGCTTACCGTATCAGACTGACCATACTCAGCATAATCAACCATAAATCTTAAACCCTTCATAATTATATAGTGACCGCCGATTTTATAAGCATCTACATCATCTCTATATGCATTACGAGAGAAGATTGTGCTAGTGTATGCAGGATCAGCTCCCCAAGCATTGAAATAGCCTTTTTCTGTAGCAGCAGTATCTTCATCGCCTGATTTGTTGCATGCAGCATAAACACCCCACTTTTTGCCCTCTAACGCTATTTTTGCACCAAGCATGTTGAAATCTTTTTCACCAGCAAGTGCATCACCCGTATCTTTTTGCATTAAATACTGGGCATTTAGTTTTACCGCCATACCTTCAGTAACCGGAATCTTATATCCCAACTCTGCGTAGTAATCATTTGCGATTTCATCTGAGTGATAAACCCATACGTCAGCTTTCAGATTTTTTACGCCCGTATATGTAGCACCTACAACTGTACGTCCGTTTGTATCCTCATAACCGGCAATTTCACCCATATTGTAAAACTTAGCCTGCTCATAAACAGTACCGCCGTTTACAAGAAACTTTACAGCAGCTCCACCAGTTGTTGTTGCTTCGCCGATTAGTCCATAATCAGCCGCTGCACGAGAACCCATTGACATCTCTGTAATATGTCCTGCAGTTAAGCGAAGACCATCTATTACGTTTGTACCAAGCATATATGCCTCATAGAAGTTTGGCATAAGAGAAACTTGAATCTTTGTCAGTGGCGTGTCAAGCTCTTGACGACCAAATTTTGCATCTATATACTCATTTTTGTATGACACATACAACTCGCCCATAAGACTTTTTGAATCACCTTCGGTATCAACAACCAAACCGCCTGCTGCTTTACCGCCATCATCCGGTGTCCAGTCAGTCAAACCTGCATCACCGTTTGCATACATTCCAACGCCTACTTTAAGACCATCAAACATAGCATCCGGAGTCTCATACTTTAACTTTACTAAATAACCGCTACCTTCGCTTGGAGCCCAACCGTTTTTTTCATCATCTATAACAGTAATGCCTTTTAGCATAAAGTCTAGCGTTCCGCCTCTATAACCATCGATTACAACATCTGCTGCCTGAAGCATTGCAGAACCTGCCAAAGCCGCTGCTAATGACAATTTTATAGCTTTTTTCATTTATAACCCTTTTTAGATTTTTAATGTAGTCTAAATGGCACTTAAAAGTGCTTCCACATAGACTTCATGAGCTAAAGTATAAGAAAACTATATAAATCCGATGTTAATTTTTTGTTAATGAATTGTTAACGGGTAAAATGTTTTAGAGATGTATAATAAAGTGGTTTAGTCCATTTTCATGCTTATATGAGAGTCTTAAACCGTGTTTGTCCAATATATAGTAAACAATATATAAGCCAAGACCGAAACTTTCCTGCATATTTACGTCACACTTTGTAAAAGGTTGTATATAATACTCAAGCGAATTTTCGATCTCATCGCCCTTAGAGCAAAAAGAGAGTTCGTCTTTATCCAAATCTACAAATACCGAGGCATCAGAAGAGTATTTTATGCCGTTGTCAAGAAGATTTTTAAAGACAATGCTCATAAACTCAAAATCAACCTCTACTTTATAGTTGTCAATATTGTGCTTTATACTTCCGGGTTCTAAAAATAGCAAATCAACGGCATTATCCAAGATATCCGCAAGATGATAGCTTTTCTTGTTTATCTGGCAATCACATGCAGTTACATTTTCAATCTGTACAAACTCACGAGTTAGAAGATTAAGCCGCATAAAAACATTAGTCAAAATCTCTTTTGTGCGCGAATCTTCAAGAAATTCAAGCGATAACTGCCCTTTTGTTATAGGTGTTTTTAGCTCGTGCGTTATATTTCTCAAAAAAATTGCCCTTGAGTTAATCATTCCTTTTATCTTGCCCACAGCTCTGTCAAACTCGTTTGAAACTTCTGCTATCTCATCTTTTCTATTCGATGCTAAATCCAAATCCATCTCACCCTCACCGAAACGGCGAATCTGAAGCTGAAGATGTTTTAGCGGATAAATGCTTATAGCAATAGAGAGAAAAAGAGCAAAAAGGACTAATACAAACGCTCCGTAAAGCAGCCACATGTAGTTTACGTTTATGGGCTCCGCTATTAAATCTTTTAGAAGTAGTGAGCCGGTATTCTCAGGCGTTATCATATACCTAAAATTATCTATCTCATAAAGATTAAAATTTTGCATACCGCATGAGATTGTGTCAAATTTTTCTTGACTAAGGATATTTTGATAGAGTTTTTTATCGCCAATTATCTCTATATTTTGATTTTTCAAGTTCTCTAAAAGCTGCTCTTTAGTATCTTTGCCTATGTGCCAAAGCATGACTGATTTTGCAACTTTGTGATAGTGTACTTTTAAGTTCTCCTTGACGGAGATAAACTCGTAATCATACATCATCTTAAAAAGTACGGTCATAGCAATAAATGCGATGAAAAAGAAGAGGCTAATTTTGAAAATTATGGAATTTTTATTCAACTCTTCATCCTGTAGCCTATGCCGCGGATGGATTCTATGTATTTGGGAGCACGAGGATTGTCACAAAGTTTAGAGCGAAGACGACTAACAATAACATCGATGCTTCTCTCATCACTCTCCCAGCTAAGCCCCTGAACACCGTCTAAAATAGCTCCTCTACTTAAAACCATTCCGCGCTGTTTTAAAAACAAAGAGAGTATGCCGTACTCCGCAACGGTCAACTCAAGCGGCGTTCCTTCATGATATATAATCATTTTTGACTTATCTATCTTAAAGTCAATATAGTTCTCCTCTTCGGACATGGATGAGGAGTTTTTTCTACGACGAAGCATGGCTTGTATTCTAGCGACAAGCTCTCTTGGGTCATAAGGCTTAGGCAGATAATCATCTGCACCCTTCTCAAGCCCCAAAACCTTATCACTTACCTCATCTCTTGCGGATGATATAATTATGGGTATATCAAAAGAGCCGGAAATTTTCTCACAAAGAAAGAGACCATCCATCTTTGGAAGCGTTAAATCTAAGATAATCAAATCAAAATCAGTTTTTCTAAGATGCTCAATAACCGTCGTAGGGTCGGAATTTACCTCAACGCTAATACCGCAGTTTGAAAGATAATTACTAAGTAGCTCGGCTAAAACTAAATCATCCTCAACCATTAAAATATGTATATCAGTTTTCATAAACTCCCTTACAATGTGCATATTTTAACATTGTTGCATTAAATCTAAGCTAATGTCTAAAAATCAAACTTCTCGCTTTTTAAAACTCTAAATTTACTAAACTCTTCGCTATTTTCCAGACCAAGCTTCTTTGTTCCATCTTTTGAGATTCTTTGCACCCCAAGGGTTAACGTAAGCTTATCTCCGCTTTGAAGAGCCTTATCAAACAAAACCTCTCTCTTCTCATATATAAGTGTATCTTTTAGGGTCTCATCTGCATCCCACGGCATAACTTCTACGCCATCTTTTGCCAAAATTCTCTCAAATACAAAAGGTTCTAAGTCGATTATTTTTCCGCCTCTGTTGATTTGTGCTTTCAATATGCCCTGTCTAAATGCCTGACCAAAAAGCGCATGATTTGACTTATTGCCTACTACAACGTTAAAATCTTTGCTGTTTTTTGTAACTTTAAACTCTATGTACTCTGCCATATTATTGCTCTTGTGATATATGCCGGCAATACCGTGATAAGCGTGAGTTTTCGTCTCATTAATAGTTACTTTTGTTCCAAGAACCTGCGGCATATGACATGTTACACAGCTGTTTTTGTCTTTTTCATCTATCTTGGCATCAAGCATCGTTATATCAAAACCATGTTCATTGTTTGTGTGCGAATGGCACCCCATGCAGACATTTCCGCTGTAGTAGTTTTCATTGTCATAATCAATCTTGTGATACGGCGAGCTCTTTGGCTCTTTTACAAGCCCAAGCCACGACTTTTCCATCTCGTACTCCGCTTTGCCCCTTTTGCCCTTCTCTGCCGTAAAATATTCACGCCTCTTCTGGGTCAATATATTTTCATTTGACTCATCACCCTCTTTAACATCTTTTATACTGTGGCAATAGGTACATGAGATTGGCTCTTCAATCTGCGTCTCGTTCTTAGTTAAAAGACCGCTATTTAACGCTTTTAAATCGCTCGGGGAGTGGCACTTTGCACATGTATACCCTTTTTCATCTTTTGGATGTTTCTCCCACATAGCTTTATGGATAAGATTGTTATAAACTGATGCATTGCGATGAGAAGATTCATAATACTCTTGATATATTATCGGATGGCATTTTTGACAAACTTTGCTCTCGTTTGCGTGAAGCTGACTTGCAGATAAGATTGCAAATATAAACAGGAAAACATGGTGCATATTCTCTCCAAAATTAAAATTTGCACATTTTAACTAAGCATATACGCTATGTTGTTGATATAGGTCAGTAATTGTCTATTTGACTTAAAAATATTGAATCAGAGCATCTTTATCTATATACTTTTTTTTGACATTTATTATGTCATGGTCTTTAAAAAATTTTAAAATTCTAGAGAGTGTCTCAGGAGAAACACCCAAAATTTCAGCTATCTCGATATTTTTCGTCTCAAAGAAATCGCCTGCATGATTGTAGATATATTTAGCAACTCTCTCTTTTGAGTCCAACACCAAGTTCGTAGATATTATGTTTTCAAGATTTTTAATCTTTCTTATCAGTGATGTCTGAATATTAAAGGCTAAATTTGGATTGGAGAAAATAACCTCTTTTAGTTTTTCAAAGTCAATCTTTAAAACTTCTACGTCACTGTACGCTTTTGCAGTTGCCGGATATGGCATACCTTCAAAGTTTGCGACCTCTCCTATAAGCTCATTATCGTGAAAATATTTTAAAACTATCTCTTTATGATTTGATGATGTTTTATAGAGTTTGATAACGCCCTTTACCAAGAGGTATAGATACTTAGGCTCATCTCCCTCATAAAATACGATATTGTCTTTTGATATTTTATGCTCAGTTGTAAAACACTCTATCTTTTTTATCGTATCCTCATCCACATTTTGGAAAAGAACTATATTTTTTAAATGTACTCTCATTTTATTCTTTTTAATACCTCATTATAAGTTATGACTTCTTCGCCCTCTTTTATGAACTCTTTTGATTTATAAGCACTAAATCCAAATGTCATAGGTGTTATATTATTAGTCGTGTAAAATGCCTCTCTCGCATTTATCCACTCCCCCGTGTGAGCATCCGTAATCCAAATAGCAACACTCTCTTTGTAGACAACACCTTCCTCCTTGAACCATAAAACCATACATCCAATGTCATCAAATTTATACACCCTTTTCGTATTAGGATCCCTAAGTTGCAATGTATTTTTTCTGTCACTTAAAACCATTACACACCTATCGCACATATCCCTATCCCAATGTATTTTTGCAGGACCATAACTATCCTCTCTCTCACAACCTAAAAACATAAGTAGCAGCAACGAAAATAGAATTATCCTGAATTTTAACATATACATCCCTATAGAAAAACACCATTTTTTATGTAGTACACAAACACATACATTAGCAATAATATAACATAAAGAGAATTAAATAAAAGCGAAATTTTGTAGTTTATATCAGAGTTGTTTATAAAACCTACAACAAAACCATAAAATGTTCCCGTAAAAAGCATACCATATATTAGGTAGCCTACATAGTAGTAATCCCTCTGTAAGAAGCAAAATGGACAGTTGTGCGAGGGAAGCTCATATATATATGTTCCAAAAAAGAGTATCAGCGCGACTATTGCCACAACAACAAAAAACATATTTGCAACAGCAAAAAGATATCTGTTTTTTAGATAATAAAACAATACAATCAAGAGATAATTTCCATAAAAAAGAGCCAAAAGCGAAGTTGTTGTTATGGAAAAAAGAGCAGAGATGCCAGAGTTTGCAGAGCTTGAGTAGATACTACCGCAGCAGCTTACCATCTTGTCTATCTCTATATTTGCAAACATAAAACCCTCTAAAACAATCTCGGTTATAAAGAGAAAAAAAGTGACGATAAATAGCCTAAACTTCGGCTTTGTGTAGGGCTGATTTTTATCTTTCATATCTTCTGCGTGAAGTTTTAGCCAAGAGGCAAAAAGATAGAGATTTATGATTTTTAAAACTATGAGATATGTTCCGTACTCTGTCGCATCAACAACGCCTGCCGCGCACATTGCTCCAGTTAGAACATTTGAAATTTTATCGAGCGTAAATATAAAAAACAAAAAGAGCGGAATTTTTACACCAAAGATATATTTTATAATAGTTGCCGCCAAAACACTCTGCTTCTCAAGCTGATACTGTGCGTTTGAGGTAGAGTTTATATCCCACTTTAGGTAAATTTTAACGCTTAAGAGAAATGCGATAATTGCAAAAATAGTAAATATTGCATTTAAGATTAATATGGCTAAAACTTCAGGTGTTAAAATCATCTAAAGCAAAACTCCATGATTTATCTCGAGCACTCTATCAACTATATCAAGGTCAAAAAAGAGAGGGTCATGTGTTGCTACTATTATGGTTTTGCCATCCCGCTTTAACTCTCTTAATATCTCTATAAAATGCAAAGAGAGCTTCTCATCAAGATTTGCCGTTGGCTCGTCAGCTAGGATAATTTTAGGGTTGTTTATATTTGCCCTTGCTATGGCAACTCTCTGCTGCTCTCCGCCTGAGAGATTTTTTACAAGCGCGGAAGCTTTGTGCGCTATATGAAACTTCTCTAAAACACTAAGAAGCTTATCCTCTACCTCTTTTACATGTAGATTTAGCGGTACTAGAGGCAAAATGATATTTTCACTCACACTTAGAGATGGAATAAGATTATATTTTTGAAATATCATGCCTATACTCTCACGTCTGTATGCCGATGCGAAACTATCAAAAAGTTTTGACACCCTCAGCTCATCTACGACAACCTCTCCACTCGTTGGCTTTGCAAGAGATGCAATGAGTGAGAGGATAGTGCTCTTTCCACTTCCGCTTGCTCCCCTTAAAACTACAAGCTCGCCCTCTTTTATAGTGAGATTTATATTTTTGAGTGCAGTTACGCTACTCTCTTTGCTCTCTTCATATATCTTTGTAATATTTTTTAGCTCAATCATCTCATTACCTCATCAGCATCCAGGGTAGCGCCTCTGTAAGATGGAATTATTGTAGCTGCTACGTAAATAGGCACGCTTAGAAAAAAGATAAGCGCCAATGTCTGCATGTCAAAAACAAAGGAGAGAGTGAACGATGTTTTTAACTGAGAATAGCCCGTAAATATGTTTTGAAGAAGCGGGGCTTTTAAGATATAGACAAAAAAGAGAGCCAAAACAACTCCTGACATGTAAGAAAAAAACGAGACTATAAAACTCTCATAAAACTTCTCTTTTAATACGTCACTCACACTCCAGCCGATTGCTTTGAGCACTCCTATCTCTCTTCTCTCCTCGCTACTCAGACCGCTTAATTTGTCATATATAATTATAAAAAAAGTAAAAAGCGAGACGACAAAGAGCGTTAAGAAAATCCCGCTCTTATAATCAAAAATATTTTGATAGCTGATTTTTATGTCATCTTTTGTAATTACCCTAACATCTGGATATAAAAGCTTGATTTTTGAAGCTACAGTTGCTATCTCATCCTCGTTTGCAACTTTGACGACTATATCGGTAGCCATATTTTCTGACATGTTAAAAATCTCTCTCGCATCATCTTTGCTCATAACGATAACGTCGTTTGATTCTAGTTCCGTATCGCCGCTAAACACCCCGCCGATATCTACTCTTTTGAGTGTTCCGTCTGGTTTTATAAAGTTAAAGTACTCTTTGTAGTAGTTTTTATCCATAACACTCTTGACACCCTCGCCAAGCATCATGGTAGGCCTGGAGAAATCAAGCTCTTTTGCAGCGTATGCAAAGCTCTTTTTGTACTGCTCTTCAAACTCGTCTATACCGACAAGTGTAAAGTTTACGCCCGCATTTTCAAAGTAGTAGTATCCCCAGACACGCGCAGATGCACTGCCAACACCCGTAATTTCTAAAATCTCATCAACAGCACTTGTCACAATGTCATAGTGGCGGCCGCCGCCAAGCTTTTGAACTATAATCTCCGGCAGTGCGTCAACCGTGCTTTGGAGCTCATATTTTATGGAGTTTGCAATAAAAAAAACGGATGTCAGCAAAAATATAAGAGCGCTTAAAACAAGAACCGTAAAAAGTGTTTTAAATTTTTGTCTAAGAAGAGAGCTTATGGCATATTCAAGAAGATAGATGTTGATTTTAGCGCGCATCAAAACTCTTTTTATTTATGATGCTTGAGTGCGAATAGACGTAGGTAGAGGGAAAATACTCTCTTAGGCTTCCGTCATCCTTATATATGGAAAAAAGATTGCTCATGCTTCTGTGTCTAACATAAGTTGCTTCTGTTGAGATTGCCAAATCGCTAAGCCCGACAAGTGAAACAAAAGCATTTTTTGATTCTAACATGTTAGAATCGATACTCTTTGCTCTCTGCAGATATATAACCTCTAGGCAAAAAACTCCTACAAGAGCCAAAAATGTAAAAAAGAGAACTGTACTTCTTCTACTCATCTAGCTTGTAGACCTCTTTTTCTTCTATATCTTCAAACCATACTATCTTTACACCCTTATGGTCCATATAAAAAGTTTTTGCCTCGCTCTCATTTACAAAAGGGATAAGCTCATCTCCCATCGGTCCATAAACATCACTCCCTATGACATAGTAAGCACTTCTGGCATCTATTGCCTTTTGCGAGTAGTAGTCGGTTACAAGCATCTTAGATATCCCCTCTTTATGCTCAAAATAGTACTTCATCATATCTTTTACACCATCAAACGAAAAGTGAGTATCCTGATAAAATATCTGCGCCGCCCATTTTGGATATTTATATACAAACATTCCACAAATTGGGCATTTTTCATCTTTGGTTACAGTAATAACATCGCCTATCTTTTTTAAATCACCAAATCTCTTAACTTCCCAAAGATACAATGAGAGAGCTTGAAGTTCGCCCTCTTTTAACTCCCCGCAGAACTTCTTCTCTTTTATAGCCGCTTTTAGTTCATTTATTTGCAGATACGCATTTATATCTATCTCTTTTTTGCATCTTTTATCAAATATTTTTTCACCCATAGGGTAAACTTGCTTTGTTTTTTTACTCTCAACCATTGTAATATCAGACTTCAGAGACTCCTGCGCCATATAAAGAGCGGTTTTAAAGTCAACTATCTCTCCTCCGTGTTCGATGTTAAAATCCTCAGCTGACTCTTTTGAAGCAAACGCAAGCTTGCTGACCTTTGACATTGTCCCTTTTATATCCGAGCCGACAACGTAAAAAGCGCTCTTTGCGGGTATAAGTTTTTGAGTGGCAGCGTCAACGACTTTTACATCACTCAGGTTTATATCATACTCCTGCATATCAACTGCCAAACATCTTATTGAGCAGTATTGTCTATTTTTATTATTGATTTTTGAGGTGTGAGAAGTTTTATAGTAAGATTCAATACTCATGCCGCAAACCGGACACCACTCTTTTTGCGGACCCTCTTGAACTAACACGGGTTTAATGGTTGCCGATTTTGTAAAACCGTTTGCACATAAACTTGAGATGCCAAACAAGAGAAATAAAGAGATAAGAATTTTTACTAACATGAAAGCCTCCGGATAATAATTTTTGTTATTTTATCCTAAACTATTTGTATGATTGATTAAGCGCTGCATTTGGGATTTGGCTATATTGAAGGAAAATGGCTTGACTTAAGCAACTAGCATAGTCAAACCAAGTACTTTATCACTTTTGTTTTTGTCATTCATAAGAATAAATTCTATCAGCAGCTAAAAAACTGCCAATAATGTCAACCCACTTACTATTACCTTTTTTAATACACTTTTCACACTAGCCCCTAAAAAGTTGTATTGAACAAAATGATAGTACATTTAACAACTATCAATCTTGATTGATATCAAGTATTAAAAGAAAAAGTTATATAAAAAGTATGTCTAGGAGAGTTTAAGAAGCATCAGTCTTCTTATAAAAAGAACAAGAAGAGCCGTTGCAAGAATTTTAAAATCAAGTTCGCTTGCGAAGTGAATGTTTCTAAACGTATCACTCTGCGTGGCTTCGGCACCCAAACCCTGCATAGATATTATTTTTGGTGAATAGACAGCGCTAAACATCAAAGCCGAAAACAGAGCAGTAGCAGAGCTGGCAAAGATTATCGCGTCTCTTTGCCCATTTTTATACATGACCATCTCATACGCGGCAATAAAAAAAGCTAAAAAATAGATCCAGTAGCTAAAGCGGCGAAATATTTCAGCCATTACTATTCCTGCGTTGTAGCTATCAAGTGCAGCACCGTTTAAAATATCTTGGGCATGAAAAATTACAGGAGCGGCAATCGCACCCAAAACAACAACCGCACCAAGCGTAGCGGCTAACGTGATTAGATACGCAAAATCTATAAAAATATTTCTTTTCAAAAATTACAACCCTAATGTAAAACCTCTATCAAAACCGCTAAAGTCCTTATAAAACTCTAGCTTTTTAAGTGGCTTCTTGATTAAATAGTTTTGTATTTTATCTTTTTGGTCATAACCTATCTCACAACTAAAAAAGTTAATCTTTCTGCTTAAGACTTCATCAAGAAGCTCTCTGATTATCTCATCTCCAACCTCTCCGCCAAAGAGCGCATTTTGCGGCTCGTAAGAGAGATTTGACTCAAGTTTAAAGTCATTTGCAATATATGGAGGATTAGAGACGAGATAGTCAACATGTTCTTTTACAGGCTCCAAAAGCGAGCCTAGTCTTAGCTCAATTCTATCTTGAAGTCCAAATTTTTTTATATTTATTTTTGCTATATCTAAAGCAGCTTGTGAGATATCAACCGCTATTATCTTAGCGTTTGGAAATGTTTTTGCAAGCATTATGGAGATGATTCCGCTCCCAACGCCAACCTCCGCAAAAGTTATCTTACTATTTTTATCTTTTACATTTTTTATAACTTCATCAATCAAAAACTCAGTTTCAGGACGCGGAATAAGCGCACCCTCTGCAATGAAGAACTCCTCGCTGTAAAAGCTCACCTTTTGGGTTATATACTCAAGCGGCTCGTTTTTTGCCCTGCGCGCCGCCCATTCAAAAAGCATCTGACAATTATCTACATGTTGATTTTGATTTGTCAAAAGCCAAAGCTCATCCACGCCCAAATGGTGCATCAGAAGAAGCTGCGCCTCTCTTGACGCCCTTTCTATGTGAGGATTTAGCGCCAAAGTTATCTCTTTTAAAATATCTTTTACTAGATATCTGCTTGACATGCAGCTCCCAAAGCACTTTTATCGATATCGCCTACATCAACGCCAAGCTCTTTCAATCTCTCTAAAACCGGAGGGTGAGTGTAGTGAAAAAAGATATAGAGCGGGTGTGAGAGCGGAAAACTTCTGTTCTCATTTACCAGCTTTTTAAGAGCATTTGCAAGCTCTATCGCTCCGCCTGCTCCGCCAAGCTCGCTTCCGGTTCTATCCGCCGCATATTCGTTTCGTCTGCTCACAACTCCCATGATAGGCATCATCAAAAAACCAAGCACTGGCATAAAAAGAAGCAGTAAAATTATTATGGCATATGGAGATTGGCTAACTCCTAGCTGGACATATATAGAGTCTGGCAGATTTCCAAAAATGAAGAACATCGCAAAAAGCATACCGCCCACCATTGCTATGTTTTTATATATGTCGCCGTGCGCAAAGTGTCCAAGTTCATGTCCTAAAACCGCCAAAAGCTCTTTTGCGGTAAGTTTTTCTATCAAAGTGTCAAAAAGAACAACTCTCTTTGCTTTTCCAAAACCGCCGAAATAGGCGTTAAGTCTTGCATCTCTTTTGCTTGCATCGCTGACAAATACTCCGGAGCTTACAAAGCCCGTTCTATCCATCAAATCTTTTATCTGCGCATCAAGCTTCTCATTTTGAAGCGGAGTGAGTTTGTCAAAAAACATCGCTCTAAAAGTCGGATATAACATGTTGATTAAAATCACCACCGCAAATATAAATATAAAACTCCAAAGCCACCACAGCTCAAAACTTGAGATTATCGCGTAGATGCCCCAGACAACAAGCGAACCGAAGATAATAGTCATCACAAATGAGATTAGCGTATCTTTTATCCACTGCGCCATGGTTGATTTGTTAAAACCGAACTTCTCATCCAAAACAAACTTTTCATAGTAGCCAAAAGGAAGGGAGATGATAGAGTTTATAACCAAAAAGCCCATAACAATAGCGATGTTTAAGAGCGCTTCATTTTCAAAATATAAGCTATTTTCTAAAAATTTAACGCCAAAACCTATCCAGAGAATAAAAACAATATAGTCTATAAACATACTTGCTATACTCATCTTCTCTTTTGCAACGCTATAATTTCCAGCTTTTATAAAATCATTTTCCGAGAGAAGAACCGCTTTGCCTCTTTTTGCCACATTTACATAGCCTATCTGCATAACGCTTGTGTAGATCGAGATAAGAACAAAAAGAGTATAGATGCCCATAATAATCATTAACATATAACTGCCTTAAAAAAATTTCGCAATTTTAACATTAGCGCACCTCCAAAAACCTTTAACGAATATTTAGATACAATTTTTAAAATTTAGCCGCTAAAGAGACTATATGAACAAATTGAAAAATAAAACAGTGACACTAGCACTTGGCGGGGGTTCAGTTTTGGGTGCTACACATGTCGGTGTGTTAAAAGCGCTAGAAGAGTCTAATGCTGAGATAAAAGCCATCAGCGGCACGAGTGCAGGCGGTATCGTTGCAACGCTTTATGCTTTTGGAAAAAGTGCAAAAGAGATAGAAAAAATCATTTTAAAGTTTGAGTGGAAAAATCTCTCATCTCTAACACTATCAAAATTCGGTCTTTTATCAAACGAAAAAATAGGGGAGATGATAAAGCATAATATCGGCGATAAAAATATAGAAGAAGCGCTTATCCCGCTCTGCATGATTGCAACCGATATTACAACAGGAGAAAAAGTTTTACTTAGCAAAGGAAATGTTGCCGAGGCAGTAATGGCTACAACTAGTGTTCCGGGGATTTTTGTGCCTGTTGAAATTGAGGGCAGGATTTTAGTTGACGGCGGTATTGTAGAAAACATCCCTCTTAGTTGCTTAAAAAGTTACCAAGTCGATTATAAAATAGGTGTTGATTTGGTCACTACGCAGTCTTACAGAAAACCAAGAAACGTTATTGAGATTCTCTACAACAGTTTTAATTTTTTGGTGAAAACAAATAAAAAAATCCAAACCAAAGAGGCAGACATCCTCATAAAACCTGACCTCTCCAAATTTAATGCCATAGATATGTCGCAGATGAAAGAGCTCATAAAAATAGGCTACGACGAGACGAGAAAGATTATCAAAAACCTATGATTTACTATTAATGTGATACAATATTTGCAAGACCAAAATAAGGAGTGTTGTTATGCAAATGTTGACTAAATATATAAGAGTATCTCTTATAGCAGTTGGTTTATTATCTATTGTTCCGGTTGTTGTTTCAGCGCAAAATGGCGGGCGGGATATGCCTAAATTTGAGAGTTTTGATTTAAATAGCGACGGTACTCTAACAGAGGACGAGTTAAATGAAGCAAGAGAGAAAAGAGTTCAAGAGCGTAAAGATGATGGCAGAATGTTAAGAAATGCCAAAGAGCATTATGAGTTTTCTAGAATGGACGCGAACGAGGATGGAGTGGTAAACAAACAGGAGTTTTTAGACCACCAAACTAGAAGAAGAAACTAATATAAATTTTTTACATGTCATTTTTTTTGACATGTAAAAAAACCTCTACAAAATATAATCAACAACCTTCGATTCCAGTGTTACGCTTTTTATAAGCTCTACTACTTTTAAATGCTCAGGATGGATAGCATAAGCTGCCAAGTCCTCTTTTGTCTGAAATGTAGAGTACAAAGAGAGGTCAAACGCTCTCTCGGAGTCCGTAAAATTAACACCGACCTCTATCAATTTCAACTCAGTGATAAGCTCTACCAAAGCATTTAGTCTCTTTGTAACCTCTTGTATATTTGAACTTTTATTCTCATCACGAAATTTAAATATTACAATATGGACAATCATATAAAACCTTTTACTATTTTTACGGAATTCTATCCAAAAAGGATAAAACTATGTTTTTTTAAAAACCCTTCCAAAAAAACTCTGCAATTATGGTTACTAAAAAAATGCCTGCAAAATTGAGAACTACCCCATACCTTACCATCTGCGCAACACTTACTGCTCCACTGCTCATGGCAATTGCATTTGGCGGAGTTGCTATTGGAAGCATAAAAGCATAACTTGAACAAACAGTTGCCACCATCATAAATAAAACAGCGTCAATCCCGCTCTGCTGCGCAACTGAATATATAATAGGAAGCATAACGGAGATCAAAGCCGTGTTTGATGTTATCCCCGTTGCAAAAGTAATGAGCGTCGCAATGCCCAAAATTATCAAAATGGGTGGAAGATGCATCATGGCTATAAGATAGGAAGCAAGCTCATCAGCAAGACCGCTGGCACTAAAGGCAGTTGCAATTGAGAAGCCCGCACCAAATAAAAGCATAATAGCAAACGGAATTTTTTCTTTATCGCTTGTCCAATCAAGTATACCAAAAGGAGGAGCGAAAAGCAAAAGTCCTGCACCAAGCAATATAATGTTTTCATTCAGTCCAAGTCCGCTCCAGTAAGGCTTTAACGGCGCATTAAAAAGAAGAAGCAAAACAACTCCGCCGATAAGCAAAAGAACTTTTTTCTGCTCAAAATTCAAGGCTTTTTTCTCACTCTTTAATAATATAGCAATATCTTTAACGCCGATACTTAGTAAAGAGGCAACGACAAAAAACATTATAAAAACGAGCGGAGCAGCTAAGAAAATCCACTCTAAAAAAGAGATAAGCTCCATATTTTTGTCTTGCATAAAACCAAGCAAAATAAGATTTGGCGGAGTTCCAATCGGAGTTAAAATTCCACCAACACTGGCACCATAAGCAATCGCGAGAACAAATCTCATCTTAAGCCTGATGTCATCCGCAATAAAAACAGCGATTGGCATTAACAAAAGTGTTGTTGTCGTGTTTGAAAGAAGTGAACTTAGCAACCCTGAAGTAATTGCAAGCGAGAAGATTATCCCCTTTGGAGTTGATGGAAAGACGGCAAACATCTTCTGGGTTATCCACTTGTGAAGCTCTGTTTTCTCAACTGCAATGGCAATCAAAAAACCTCCAAAAAACAGAAAAACTATCGGGTTTGAGTAGCTTTCGGTCGTCTGAGTTGTTGAGAGAATAGAAAAAGATGGAAACAAAACGATAGGAAGCAAAGAGACAACGCCAAGCGGCAAGCCCTCATTTGTCCAAAGAGTTACAAGAAATGCTATAAGCCCAAGAAGAGTGGCTTGTGTCACACTAAAAATAGAGATGGAGAGAGCAAAAACAATGGTGCCGATTAAAATAGCTGTAACTATTTTTTTAAACTGTTCTTTGTCTTTGCTCACTTACTTTCTCCTTGTGTTTTGTCTAACTGAGACTATGAATTGGTAGATTAGATAGGCTATGGTTATTTTAAACATCAAGAGCCCAAAAGCGATAGGATCTTTGCTTGTCATAATTGAAAACGGGTTTATTTTATCCGCGACTGTATCTAAGCTTATATATGACAAAAATAAAAACATCAAGGCGCTAATGATTAAAATTATTTTTAATAAAAGCCGTGGATTTTGATATATAAATAATGACAGTACAACTAAGTCTTTAAATTTTGTATTGTAAAAACTTGCTTTTTCTATATTAAGAAATTGTATTTTTACCTTTTTTTTAAAGGTAGATTCACTTAAATCTAAATTAGTAATTTTAAATCTTTCATCTTCGCTAGGTGCTATGTTTAGTAGAAAATTCTCTCTAAATTCACAATTTACAAATTTCACTTCTTCAATTTTTTTATGTTTATATAGATTATTAAACTTAAAGAGTATTTTTTCAAAAACAACTCCTTCGCAATTTATATTTTTAAATTCACAATTATAAAAAAGACACCCTATAGCCGTTATTTTATTTTCAGATACATTTAATATTTCGAACTTATCAAATATACAATTAAGATATTGTGTACCTTTGTTTGGGTTATGAAGCCATTGAATTTGAAAATAACAATTATCAAACTGAATTTTATTTAGATTATTTAAAATTTTGTGATATTCTCTCTGATTTTCAAAACTAAAATTTAATTTTTCTAATTTAGTAATTGCAGTAATTTTCTCACAAACATTTTGTAATTCATCAGGTTCCACAAATTTTATATTTTTTTTCATCTCAATACACCCCTTTCCTATGTCCAACACGAACAACTATGATAATAAGTTCTTCATCTATAACTTGAAAAGCAACTCGGTATTGGTTTATGCGAAGTCGAAATTTGCCTTTGTATTCGCCTTTGAGGGCTTTGATATTGTTTTTTAGGATGTCGGGATTTGTTACTAAGAGGAGGAGTTTTTCTTTGATAATTTTTTGAGCTACTGTGTCTAACTTGGCGAACTCTTTTTTTGCACTGCTTAAAAAGTTAAGTTCGTACATGTAGCTATAAACCTAGCTCTTTAAAAACTTCACTTGCGGGGATGAGTTTCTCTTTTTTATTTTCAAGATTTTTAAGTCTTTGGTCTGAGAGTTTTTCATCTATAGCGTCAAAATACATACTAAGTGCTTTCTCAACTATGTGAGATTTTTTCTCATCAAGCTCTTTAGATACACTGTTTAACTCATCAATAATAAAGTCAGAAACAGTAAACGTACTTCTAATCTTATGCATTATTTAATTCCTATTCATACAATTATATGAATAATTATACATAAAATTTAGCTTTCAAGCAACTTTTTTATTAATTTGCAAGAAAATTGCTCAAACTGACATGCGGGTTCAAGCCCTCAAGCATATTGTAAACTTCTCTTGCTATAGGAAGATACAACTCTTTTTCTTTGGCGATTTTATGTAGTGCATAAGTAGTTCCTATCCCCTCTGCGACCTCTCCAAGCTCTTTTACTATTTCTTCTTTGGACTTGCCTGCAGCTATGCCAAGCCCTACTCGGAAATTTCTGCTCATGGTCGATGATGCCGTCAAAAACAGGTCCCCCGCTCCGCTTAGCCCTACAAAGCTCTCCTCTTTTGCTCCGTAAACTTTGCCAAACCTCTGCATCTCCACAAGACCTCTTGATATTAGCGATGCGGCTGCATTCTTACCAAGATCCAATCCCTCGCATATGCCCGCCGCTATGGCTATAACATTTTTATATGCTCCTGCAACCTCTGCACCCACAACATCGGTAGAAGTGTATGTTTTTATAAATGATGGAAAAAATGAGGCAAACTTTTTGCTAAGCTCCTCATTTACAGAGTTTACGACAAGCGCTGTTGGAAGTGATTTCATAACCTCAGTCGCAAAAGATGGTCCCGAGAGAAAAGCGATATTATTATGAGGAACATACTCCTCATATATCTCATTTAAAAATTTTCCCGTTGTTGCTTCTATTCCTTTTGCAGCAACCAATATCTTTTGATTGTTGTACTTAAAATTCTCTCTTAGCCAAAAGGAGACCTGCTGAGCCGGAATTGCTACGACTAGATATTCAAGTTTTAAAATCTCATCCAAAGAGGCAAAGTTTTTCATATCCCTCGGCGTTCTTGAAGTTATGTAGACTTCACACTTTTCACTCAGTGCAAAAGCTAGAGCAGTTCCCCATTTACCTGCTCCTATTACTCCTACTTTAGTCACATCTGCTCCCTGTTATTTTCTCAAACTCTTTTATGTCAGTCTCATATCCAACGACTATAAAAACATCATCTTTATCGACTACATGATGCTTTATTTTAGACGAGTATATAAATTCGCTGCTCATATCTTTGTTGACAAGCGCTAAAACCATAACGCCATATTTTTTACTCCAGTCTATGTCAAAGATTTTTTTTCCGACATAACTGTTTTTCTCATCTATTTTAACTTGAGCTATTTTTAATGTACCGCTTTGAAATAAAATTTTATGGAAAACTTCCTTAATAATAGGTTTTTGCAACATTTCTGCAATCATCTCCGCCGTCGTTTGTACAAGCGGTATAACCTTGTTTGCGCCCGCCATTTGCAACTTGCTGGCAGTCTGTTTATTATTTGATAGAGCAATTATATTTAGGTCTGGAAATGAAGACCTGAGCGAAATGGTTAAAAAAATGTTCTCCGCGCTATCTTCTAAAACACAAAATGCAATTGATTTTTCAATCTCTATATTTTCATTGAGCTCATCCCACTTATCGCTTAAATCAAAACTTTTCACTTCAAAATCGGATCTATTTTTTAAAGTATCCTGCTCGGAGTTTAAACTGTATAAATAAATATTTTCATACTCATCTCTAATATTTTTAGCAATTTCCAAAGCATAATCGTTATATCCAAAAATTAAAGCGGCTCTATTTTTCATCGTTTTATCTTTGTATGCAGATGTTTTTCAAACTCTCTCATAAAGGTGTAGTTTCCTATAACAAGCAGATAGTCTCCGCTCTCAAGCATTGTGCTCTCGGTCGGATTAAAAAAGAATCTCTTGGTGCTTTTTTTGTATATTCCGAGCAAAATTATTCTATATTTGGCACTGTTCAACTCGCTGATATAGAGTATGTTTTTGCTCATTCTGTCGTCCACCAAAATCTCTTCCACATTCACGCCGTAGTAATCATTTCTAAGCGCATGAATAACTTCAAAAGCAACAGGTCTTCCTGTTAGCTCTTTTGAAATCATCCCAACCAGACCTTTTGGATAAAATATCTCATTTGCTCCCGCAAATTTTAATTTATTTCTATTTGCGTCATCCATAAGCAGGGATATTATATTTACATCTTTACTGATTGATCTCACCGTCAAGGTTGTATATACGTTTTCTATATCACTCTCTCTTAAGCACAGTATTGCCTCAACTTGAAGATCTATGTCTATGCCTATTTTTTTATAGCTCTCTATGTCTCCGGGGTCGTAGTTTATCGCCATAAGTCCATCTTTTTTCGCATTTTCAACTCTTTGTGCGTCTTCATCCAAAACGATAATGCTAGTTTTTGTACTTTTTAATTTTCTAACTACTTCTTGAGCCACGCTCTCATAACCGCATATAAGATAGAAGTGTTTAAGTCTTCTTATATTGTCGATTGTTTTTATCTCTCTTATTTCATCAAGCTTTTCTGTAAAAGCGGAGACAACGATTGACGTCGTAAAAGCCAGCACTGAAATACCGGCAATAATAACAAAGATGGCAACTATCCTACCCTCTGTTGTTACGGCAACAATATCACCATATCCGACCGTCGCAATGGTGACTATAGACCAGTAAAGCGCATCAAAAAGGGTATTTATGGGAGATTTTGGATTTTGGGCTTCCATAACATAGACAAGTACTGAGGAGACAAAAACAACTATGGATGAGAATATAAAAAGTATAAAAAATTCAAATTTTTTAGTGGCGAGAACAGAAGTAAAAGCTTGAAAACTTTTTGTGTATCTAAAGAGTTTAAAAACTCTAAAAATAACAAACAGACGCAGCAGTCTTAGCTCATGGAAGAAAGGTAGAATGGCGAGCAAATCTATCATCGCTTTGATAGAAAAAACAAAACCTAACTTTACTTTTGCAGCGCTTAAAAGTGCTTTATAAAGATAAAACTTTCTGCCAAGAGCAGCGGCATGTTCACTCTTATTTATTATAATCTCACTAACACTGCTGCTTATCCAAAATCGCAACATGTACTCTATAAAAAATATAAAAGATATAACGTATATGTTGAAAATTTTAAGATAGATATTTATCTCGGATTTAACCTCGGCTATCAAAATAGCAACGCTTGAGAAGATAAGTATAATCATAAAAATATCAAAATACTTTTTATATTGATATTTATCGTTTTCTAAAATGTCATAAAAAAAACGCTTTTTGCGCTGATAGGCTTGGGACGAATTTAAAAAATATGCAAAATCGACAACCAAGCTTGTAAAAAAATTCATCTACCCTAGCTTTGCTTTTAAGATGTCATTAACGGTAGCAGGATTTGCGCTCCCTTTGGACTCTTTCATGACCTGACCTACAAAGAAGCCAAAAAGCTTATCTTTTCCGCTTTTATACTCTGCGGCTTTATCCTGATTTGCATTTATAACAGCATCGCAGATAGCCTCTATCGCACCTGTATCACTTACCTGCTTAAGACCCAAAGTCTCAATCGCGCTATCAACATCACCGCCTTTTTCCATCAGAAAATCAAGCACATCTTTTGCAGCTTTTCCGCTTATAGTGCCGTCTTCTATTCTTTTTACCAAGAGTGCGAGTTTTTTAGCATTAACAGGGGAGTTTGAGATATTGACCTCACCCTTAAATCTTCCAAGAAGCTCTACGGTAAGCCAAGTAAGGGCATTTTTGGCACTAATGCCCTCTTGCATCATACTCTCAAAGTAGTGAGCCATCTCAACAGCCGAAGTCAATACGCTTGCGTTGTACTCATTCATCCCGTAATCTTTAACAAAACGAGCCATCTTCTCATCCGGAAGTTCAGGGATTTTGCTAAATTCACTCATCATCTCATCAGTTATAACTACTTTTAGTAAATCAGGCTCTGGGAAGTAGCGGTAATCTGCCGCCTCCTCTTTTCCGCGCATTGAGCGAGTTTCCTGCTTAACTTGGTCAAAAAGTCTAGTCTCTTGAACTATCTCTTTGTCATAAACCCTATCTTCCCAAGCTTCACTTTGACGTTGAACTTCTACCTCAATTGCTTTTTGAATAAACTTAAAGCTGTTGATGTTCTTTATCTCGACGCGTGTGTAGAGCTTCTCATCACCTTTTGGGCGGATAGAGACGTTTACGTCAACACGGAAAGAACCCTCCTGCATATTCGCATCACCAATGTCAAGATAGCGAATAATCGAGTGAAGCTTCTTAAGATAAAGCGTAACCTCTTCGGCACTTCTTAAATCAGGCTCGCTTACTATCTCCAAAAGCGGCGTTCCTGCGCGGTTCAGGTCAACTTTTGAAATAGGACCGTCATGTATATTTTTTCCGGCGTCAGCCTCTATGTGAGCACGATTTATACGAATAGTCTTATGCGTGCCATCCTCAAAGTCAATACGCAATTTTCCATGCTCAACTACAGGAGTGTAGAGCTGTGTAATCTGATAAGCAGAGGGACTATCAGGATAAAAGTAGCTTTTTCTATCAAAATATGATGTCTGATTTATAGTAGCGCCAACAGCCGTACCAAACATAACGGACTTATGAAGCACCTCTTTGTTAAGTACAGGAAGAGCCCCAGGGAGTGCTAGACAGGTCGGGCATGTATTTGTGTTTTGTTTGTGGTTAAAACTCGTAGGACATGAGCAAAAAAGTTTAGTTTTTGTATTTAGCTGAACGTGGACTTCAAGTCCTATAACTACTTCAAACATAGTTTTCCTTGATAAAAAATTATAATTTTGTGTTGGATTTTATCCAATTTATGCTTTTATGTTTCATAAACTGTGGCGCGTCTTAAAAATTGTTTTTACTACTTCTCTAAAACAATAATTTTTATACCAAATTTATCAGCCACAGTTTTAATTCTATTGAGATACTTTTCATCGCCGTCTCCGACAATAAGCCCGATGGCAGGTTTTTTGCCGGTAACTTCAGCATAGTAGAGTGACTGCCCTATTCCCTCTGCCCATTTCTTGGCAAAATCAACTTCAATGGCATACTCTGTCGTCAAGCAGTCTACTCTTGCCTTGTCAAACAAAACATGCTCCATCTTGCCGCCAAACTCACTGCACATTTTAGTTTGATAATATTTTTCATCTTTTTTGGCACCGTCCGGTTCTTGATTTAGAGTTAAATCATTTTCAAAAAAGAGGTATAGAAGCACTAAAATTAGTGTGAAAATAAATGAGAGCTGCTTATTCATAGAAGCTATTTTGTATGTTTTGAGTAGATTTTTTCTAGAAGAGTTGTCTGTTTTTTTGCCTCTTCAAGCCTTTGTCTGTTCACCGCAAAAGCATCAAGAGCCAAAATTAAAAAAAATGAGATAACAACGAAAGTAATAGTAATAAAAAGAGCGAGTGAGAAACCCAAAAAAGAGAAGAGTTGAAAAGTTATCAGAGCACCAAATATGACAATCGCCCATGATGCTCCAAGCAAAAAGCTAATAATTCTATCGAATTTTTCTTTTTGCATGGTACTCAGCCCTTAATGTTCTTCAACAGCTATCGCTCCGCCGAGGTAAACAAATGTAAGCATCATAAAGATGAAAGCTTGAAGGAATGCCATAAATGTAAGAAGCGCAAATGGAATCAACGGAAGAACCCACGGTGCAAGCATCAAGATAACCATCAAGAACATATCGTCACCCTTAACGTTACCAAAAAGACGGAAGCTAAGAGATACTAAACGAGAGAAGTGAGAAACTATCTCGATTGGGAACATCAACCAGTATAACCACCAAACAGGACCAAGGAAGTGCTTGAAGTACTTGATAACACCCTGACGGCGGATACCCTCAAAGTTGTAGTAGATAAACACAGAAAGTGCAAGCGTAAAAGCAAACTCTAAAAAGGCAGTTGGCGCTTCAAAGCCAGGTATTACACCGATTAGGTTTGCGATACCTACAAAAAGACCGATTGTCGCAACAAGTGGAAGATAACGACGAGCATTTTCTTGACCCATTACGTCTGTTCCCATTTTGAGAACGCCAGAAATATACGCTTCCATTACGTTTTGAGTTCCTGTTGGAACTACTTTTAAGTTTGACATAGCCATCTTGACAAGTACCAAAGCGATACCAGCAGATAGTAGCATGTGTGTCATGTAGATAAAGGTCTTTTCGTGAGAAATTAGACCGAAAAATGTGAACAATTCACCCATAGGTGTACTCCCTGTCTCGTAAAAATTGTGTGATTATAGTAAAAATTGGATTAAACTTTTATAATAAATTTAATTTTTTTATCTACTTTTTTTAGTTTTGTCCTGTTTTACATCTTTTGCGCTGTAATTTTTACCTGCAATACTCTCCAAAAATACCGTTGCGTAGGCGCCTTTTGGCATCTTGAAAGATATATTGAGCATTGTCTCTTTTTTTACATATTTGCAATCAATATCTGTTGGATAGACAAGAGCTTCACGTCTTTGACCCTTTTCCTGCAAAAATTCATCGTCATATTTTGTTTCTATCTCCGCCGCATCGTATTTTGCCCTAAATGTGTCTCTTCCGCATAGAAGTCCTGTCGGGACAATCTTTTTTGCCGCAAACTCTTTTGATGGAATCAGCTTTGGAGTCGATAGCTTGCCGTCTTTTGAAACGAACACATCACCGCTAAGAAGCACAAATTCAGAAGAACCCATCTCTTTGCTTATCATCACCCTCTCTCTTAGCCATTCGTTAAAATAGTAGCTCTGATAAACAGAAATTAAAAAGCTCTTGAGCTTTGCGTCTTCGATAAAAAGCTCTCCCTTTATCATCTCTCTAGCCTGCTCTATGCTACCCGCATCACGCCCGAATCTTTGATATCCAAAGTAGTTTGGAAGTCCTCCTTTAGCTATTTTTCTAGCAACTTTTTCTATCTTGCCTGCGTCCATCGCATCAAGCTCATAAAGATTTATGCTAAATCTGTTGCCAGCCAAATCTCCCATTCTGATAGAGTGAGAATGTCTTGTCTTTTCTAAAATCTTTATCTGTTTATGCTGAAAGTTGTTGAGCGCTCTCTCATGTTTTGACTCTAGCGAAATATACTGTGTCGTAGTCGCGTGCTTGTCTTTAAGCCCAGCATAGCCTATCTTTTGGGCAGGAACATCTAGCAACTCTGCAAATACGGCTATCATGTCCCAAGTTGTAAGTTCAACTTTTTGCACTTTTAATATGAGGTAGTTTCCTCTGCCTAAAAACTCTTCCATCGGAATTTCATCAACTATGAAATCCCTCTCGTTTTGATAAAATTTAAAGTCGATATCCTGCGCGCTTTGCAGATATTCTCTGTCCAGCTCTTTTATAATTGTAGAAATTTTAGCTCCTTTGAAGCGATTGTTATATCTTTTTTTATTGCTTTTTTCAGCTCTGCGATTGAGTCAAACTTTTTGTTTTCTCTTATGAAGTTGACAAAAGAGATACACGCCCTCTCTTTGCACGATACCTCGCCATCAAGTATGTGGCTCTCAAGCGCAAAGCTTCCATCCGTTGTTACTCTGTGCCCCACAAACGAGACGGAGGGATGAAAATGTTCTTCATCGTCTATGCGTGTGAGTGTTGCGTAAACGCCCTCTTTTGGCATCAAAAACTCTTTTGCCTCTAAGTTTATAGTTGCATATAGCTCTTTTTTGCCTATGCCCTGCCCTGACACAACTTTGCCTTTGATAGTGTAATTATGCCCTAAAAAAGCGTTAGCTCCGTTAATATCTCCGATTTGAAGCTTAGCTCTTATCTTGTGGGAGTGAACAGAATCGCCGTGGAGCGAGACCTCATCTATAACGACCACTTCCCCGTCAAAGAGAGTTTTTAGATCATTAAAGGAGTATTTTCTGTTTTTTCCGAAGTGAAAATCGTACCCGACTACAATTTTTTTGAGTTTTGGAAATTTATCTTTTAAAAAAGCTATAAACTCTTCACCGCTTAAGTGACGGATAGCGTCAAGTTCAAGATAGAGAAAGGGAAAGTGCGAAAAATACTCGCGCTCTTTTTTTGGAGTAAGGTTTGCATAACCGGTCTCGATAACGACAATCGTGCCATTCTCATCCAAGGCTCCAAAAAGCTGCTGATGCCCGATGTGCATACCGTCAAAACCGCCTATTGCTATAGATGTGCTGTTTTTCAAATCTTTTTCCTATCTACTAGAGTAGCTTCTTTTTTAATGCGGAATTTTATCTAAGTGGTCTATATATTATCATTAAAAGCATTTTACTTTTTACTTCTATACCACTTTTTAAGCCCGTACAGGCTTATCAAAATCCAAAAAAATTCTATGATAAAAGAGGCAAGATTCCAGCTATATAAAAGAGAATAGACAATAAGCAGTGCGCCTAAGAAGTTAAGAAACGAGTACAAAAAGCCTTTTGAGTCTATTTTTTCACTTTGGAGTAAAAAATATGTTGCCAAAACCATTGCTACACCCACGATACCGACGACATCTACTAAAAAACTGTTCATTTATTGATATATTCTCCCATTGTGCTTTAACCAACCTGCTACATGTAATCCTCTAGGGTCTCCATGTGTCCAATGTATGACTCCGCCCTTATTATTCCATTCGTACTCACCATTAAATTGAATAACATCACCTATTTTAATTGAAGACAACCTTGGAGCAAGATCAAAGTTATGTGAAACCAACAATGTATGTTCTGAATCCAATTTAATAATAAATTTTTGATGCTTGCTTCCACTAAGATCGTCCGGCAGCAACTTAATTACCGTTCCATACCCTGATACTTGCAGATTGCTCTTACGGTTTGCAAAAGCATCAGAAATAACTGCATCGGCACTGTCTGGATTTACTAACGTTGCAGATGATTGTGCTTCATTGAAAGCTGCTGAATGGACAGTGCTGTCTATGCTTCTTGATAATTCATATGATTGTACTTCATCAAGTACAGAGCCATCTTGGTAAAATAAATATTGGTAACCAGCTAACAAGAGCACAATAACAAACAGTAACTTTTTCATTTTTTTCCCTTTTATTTTATTTCATTACATCTTTACAGAAACAAAATCCATAGCCTCAATATTATCCAAAAAGCACAAGCTTATGACCTAAAATATTAAATATGTCTTTTTCTTTCTCATTCCAATACTTGCCTATACACAATATGGATAAATAAGAAAAATATTTTATGTTGTTAAAGAGAAGCGCTAACAGTATAGCGCCATCCATGCTTCATTACAGTTACGATAAAACCGTGACTCTCAAGCTCCTCTTTTAGTACGCTCGGCTCATAAAAATTAGCAGGTTCTCCGAAGAGTTTTTCCATTAAAAATACACTCTGACCTAAAAACGTGCCTCTATCAAAATCATATATAAAAAGCCTTCCGCCCTCTTTTAGCACTCGTACTACCTCGCCCAGCGCAACATCTATATCGTCAAAGTGGTGCAGTGCCTCTCCAATAAATACGGCGTCAAAACTACTATCTTCAAACGGAAGCGCCTCTGCTTTTCCAACATGCGTCTCCAAATACTCAGGAGCATATTTGAGCATCCCTTCTGCGGGGTCAACTGCCACAAATCTCAAATTGTCGTTACATTTGTAAGCAAACTCGCTCATCATCCCCGTACCAGCACCAATATCCAAAACGCGCTCTTTGTCACTAAACCCATGCAAAAACAGACACAAATCCTCTAAAATAGGTTTGGAATATAAAATGGAGCCGAAGTGTTTAAAGACAAAGCCGAGATTGTTAAAAGGCATCATGTGGTAGGTTTAGAACCAATTTTGAAGTGACAATCCTTCAACTCTTTTAAATTCGTCAATATTTCTTGTAACCAATGTTAAGTTATTTGCTTGTGCGCATCCCGCAATAAGCGTATCTATTGAGCCGATTGGAATGCCGTTCTTCTCTAGCTTTGCTCTTATTTTTGCACTTGCTTTAGCTTCATTGACACTAAAATCAATTATTTGCACATGCGAGAGAAGTTTTAAGAGCTGCTCCTCTCTTTTTTTTGAGTCACTTGATTTGGCTATGCCAACTTCTAGTTCATATATGACAATGGACGATATAAATATCTCCTGCGGCGACCTCTCAAACATATTTTTTGCCACATCACCGAGCCCTTTAAAAAAGTATATGACTGTGTTGGTGTCAAGCAGGTACACTAGAGCTCTTCTCTTTTTGTATCGGCTGTTTTGTAGCTCTTCATCTCTTCGTCAAAGGCGCTATCGTCTCTCCAACTTCCGCTCAGCTCTCTTACGGAGTCATCCCAGCTTGTCTTTACTTTCTGCTCTAAAATGTTCGATATAAACTTACTTATAGAAGTTCCTGCCGATTTTGCTAACTTTTTTACTTTTTCTTCAAGGTTGTTATCAATGTATATAGTAACCTGCGCCATTTTCTGCTCCTTAAATATATGTGTACTTATATGTGTATTGTACATGATATCATTTTAAGTTTACATTAACAGATTTGGCTTGCTCTCTCAAAAAAGTAGCAATACTCCAGATTTCCCTCTTTGCCTGTGAGTTTTGAAGGCGATTTTAAAACAAGTTTCCAACCCAAAAGAGCGCATGCGTCTTCAAACTTTATCATGGCGTTTAGTACCGCTTTTTCATCGGTAACTACGCCGTTTTTGTCTCTTTTGGCTTCTCGTCCTACTTCAAATTGCGGTTTGAAAAGCAGGATGATTTTGCTCTTTGCAAGCCTATCTACGGCGTCTAAGATGTAGAGCAGAGAGATAAAAGCAACATCGCTTACTACTATGTCAAACTCTTTATCGCTCTTGAACTCTCGTATGTCGCAACCCTCATATGAGCGGACTTTTGGGTCATTTTTTAGGCTTTTGTGGAGCTGTTCTCGTCCGACATCTACTGCGGTTACCTCGTCCGCTCCTCTCTCTAGTAAAACCTGCGTAAAACCGCCTGTTGATGCGCCGATATCTAGTGCGTTCATTCCTTTTACATCAAGCTCTAATTCATCCAAAAAAGCATCCAGTTTAAAAGCCGCACGGGAGACATACTCTTTATGCTCTTTGAGTGCAACTTTATCACTATCTTTGAGTACATGGGAACTTTTGAGGATTTGCTCGCCATTTACGCTTACAAACCCATCTTTTATGAGTGTTTGTGCCTTGTTTCTGCTCTCGCACAAGGCATTTTCTACCAGATAGTTATCAAGCCTGCTCAATTTTTCCCCTCATCTCTTGCTCACTAAGAACCGCAACACCCAAGTCGATGGCTTTGTCATATTTGCTTCCCGCATCTTCGCCGTAAATGACGAAATCGGTTTTTTTGGAGACCGAACTTACCACTTTTGCGCCCAAAGTCTCTAACATCTCTTTTATGGCATCTCTTGAGAGGCTCATGCTTCCCGTCAAAACAACGCTTTTGCCTTTAAATGGGTTCTCGTGTGCCTCTTCTCTTTGAAGCGGCTCAAGCGGGCGGAGTGTTGCTTGAAGTTTTGCAATCGTCTCTTTGTTGACACGCACAAACTCCAAAACAGACTCCGCCATCTCCTCTCCAAACCCCTCAAGTGCGATGATTTCCTCCTTTGAAGCACCCACAAAAGAGCTTCCAAATCTGCTGCTAAGAGCCTTTGATGCAACCTCTCCGATATGCTCAATCCCCAAAGAGTTCACAAATCGCCAGTAATCACACCCTTTTGCCGCTTCAAGTGAGTCAAGCAGATTTTGCGCTTTTTTCTCTTTGAAACCCTCAAGTTTCAGCAGTTTTTCCATGTCCAAATCAAACAAATCAAGCACGCTTTTTACCAAACCTGCTTCAAAAAGAGCCTCGACTATCTTAGAACCCAAACCGTCGATATTGAGACACGGTTTGGAAGCAAAATAGATAATGGAGTTGATAACTCTGGCTTCGCATGTAAGATTTTGGCACTTTAAAAGCACGCCCTCATCTAAAAGTTCACTGTCGCAAACTGGACAATGAGTGGGTCTTTGCACCGCAACTTCGTTTCCGTCTCTCTCATGTGTTAAAACTTTTATGATTTTTGGTATCACATCGCCGCTTCTTAGGATGATGACTTTGTCGCCGATGCGGATATCTTTTCGCTCTATCTCGTCAAAATTGTGTAGCGTGGCACGCTCGACGATAACGCCGTCGATGTTTGTCGGCTCAACTACCGCAACGGGAGTAACAACACCTGTGCGTCCGACTTGAAGCAAAATCTCTTTGAGCGTGGTTATCTTCTCAACGGCTGGAAACTTGTATGCCACTGAGAAACGGGGATTTTTGACGGTATAGCCCATGTCTATCTGTGCGGCTATCTCGTTTACTTTTATAACCATCCCATCAAGCATCATGGCGTAACTATCACGATTTTTGTTCATCTGCTCATAAACCGCTTCTATCTCCTCAAAGTTTTGGCAAGTGGCACAAAGCGGCGGTTTTTTAAATCCCAAAGAGTAAACATACTCCATCTTTTGGCTCAAAAGTTTCTGCTCTAAGCTATTTTCTCCGACACCGTAAGGCAAAAAAACCAGATTTCTTGAAGCGGTGATGCTCGAATCCAACTGTCTTAAACTCCCCGCCGCCGCATTTCTTGGGTTTGCAAAAACTGCCTCGCCTTTTGCGGCTCTCTCATGGTTGATGCGTTCAAACTCCTCTTTGTAAAGCACAACCTCGCCCCGAATCTCGATGCGCTCTTTATGCGAAATAACAAGCGGAACAGAGCGAATCGTCTTGACATTTTGCGTTATCAGCTCTCCCACACTGCCATCCCCTCTCGTGATACCTTGAGTAAGAATACCGTTTTCATAGATAAGATTGAGCGATGCACCGTCATACTTTGGTTCGCAGTAAAAGGAGATATTGCGGTCAAGCTTGTAGGTTTTAACAAGCCACTTTTGCAGTCCATCAGCGTCAAAAACATCTTCCAAACTCCACATGCGGCTAAGATGCGCTGCTTTTTCAAACCCATCAGATACACCGTCCCCCACTCTTTGCGTCGGTGAAGAGGGCAAGATATCTCCCTCATTCTGCTCTTCATACTCCAAAACTTCATGGTAGAGTTTGTCATAAACCTCATCGGTCGTCATAGGGTCGTCAAGGACATAGTAGTGGTATGCGTAGAGGTTAAGAAGCTCTATGGCTTTTGTGTATTGTTCTTTGTTCATGGGCAAAATTTTATCAAAATCTTCTTAAAATAATTATCCTGATAATAATTATCACTATTTATATTAGATTAAGGCAACTTCTACTACAATTTCTTATTGAGAATGAATATCATTACATAAAAGGAAAACAAAAATCATGAAAAATCTCTTTATAAAATCGCTTTTACTAGCCCCAATGCTTCTAAATGCGGATGTTATGCCCGCTATAAACTCTAAAGGCGGCGCTTTGGTTCTGCCCGAAGGTAAACTCAAAATGGGAATTACGCATATTAATTTTGAGAGAAACAGTATGTTTGAGGGAACAAGCGAGGTACAAAACAGAGAGAATCTTGACGCTACCGCAAACATAACCACTGTCGCTTTAAGCTACGGTCTCTCAAACAAAACAACCATAAGCGCAATTATCCCTTACAAAAATATCGAGGCAACAGCAAGACTCGGTGTAAACGATGTCGCCATAGACAACAAAGGCTTAGGCGACATCGTTTTGGCGGCAAGACATGTTTTAATCTCTATGAGTGATGCGAATTATCAGCTCTCTTTTGATGCAGCCGTAAAACTCCCAACAGGTGCCACAAACGGCTCATTTAAGACGGCTCCGGCTGTTGCAAACGGTGTAAACACTCCTATGCCGACACAAATGGGAACAGGTGCGTTTGAGTATATACTCGGGCTTGGGGCGACAAAAATGATAAGCGAGAGCTTGGAAGTGGATGCACATGCCATGTATACATACAGACCAAAAGCACACAATGACTACGATTTTGGCGACGAGATTGCCCTGAATCTCTCAACAACAAAAGCAATTACAAGCAAACTAAATGCAGGCGTTGAGTATAATATCAAGTATAATACAAAAACTTATATGGGAGAAGATACAAATGCGCAGCTTCGCGCAATGCTTCCGTTTAAAGCTTTTAGCGGAACAGCGGGTTATATAACGCCTCAAGTGGAGTTTTTGCCTTTTGGCAAACCGAAGATTCACATCGGCGCGGGAGTATCATTTTTGGCGCACTACGACTTAAAAGAGTATCAACCGCTTGAAACAAAGAGATTTATTTTAAGATTTGGGTATCTATTTTAAACTTGATTATGGTCAATGATAATTAATATAATAGTTAGTAATATACAAAATACATTTTAGAGGGACATTTCATATGAAAAATTTTATCTATACAATTTTTACGCTCTTGTTTTTAAGTACAAACTCACTCCGTGCCGCTGAGAAACTGGACAAGATTGTTGTCGCAGGTCCGTTTGCAACGGTTTCACACCCTATTTTGCACATGATTGAGACAAATGCTTTGGCTGATGTAGCAGATAAAATAGAGTTTAAACTCTGGAAAAATCCTGACGAACTACGCGCATTGGCAATCAAAGGTGACGTTGATTTTTTAGCGCTTCCTACAAATACCGCAGCGATTCTAAACAACAAAGGCGTAGATATAAAGCTTATAAACGTCTCTGTTTGGGGGATTTTAGGGATGATAAGTCGTGATAGCACTATAAAAACACTCAAAGATTTTAAGGGCAAAAAGATAGCCGTTCCATTTCGCGCGGATATGCCCGACATTGTCTTTAAACAGCTTCTTAAAAAAGAGGGTTTAGACCCTAAAAAAGATTTTGAGCTCGTCTATGTGGCAAGTCCCATAGATGCGATGCAGATGCTTATCATGAGAAGAATAGACCACTCGCTTTTAGCAGAACCTGCCATATCTATGGCTCTTCGCAAGACAAAATCGTTTCCTGTGAGCCTTGTTGCACCTGAGCTGTATAGAAGCGTTGATTTGCAAGAGGAGTGGGGCAAGGTTTTTAACACCTCAGGCGATGTTCCTGAAGCCGGTGTTGCCGTAATGGGACATGTTAAAAATGAGCATATCATAAAAAGATTTCAAGAAGAGTACGCAAAATCGCTTGAGTGGTACAAGGCAAACCCAAAAGAGGCGGGAAAGCTTGTCGTAAAAACTCTTGACATGTTAAATGAAGACGGTGTGAGTGATTCAATCTCACATGTAAGACTAAAAAATGTAAGCGCAGCGGAAGCGAAAAAAGATTTGGAGTTTTTCTTTAACATTTTAAAAGAGGAAGAACCCAAGAGTATTGGTGATAAACTGCCTGAGAATAGTTTTTACTATGGACTTTAATATATGAAATTTGCATTAAAAATTTTAAAAGATTTCCCCGCGTTTCTTTGGAGCGGATGGGGAGCAGTCGCTTCTATTTTGCTATTTATTGCCCTTTGGGATGTAGGAAGTCAAGTCTATGGCGATTTAGTTCTGCCGTCTCCGCTTGAGACATTTAAAACTCTAAGCATGATGCTTCAAGATGATGCGGTAATAGCAGAGATACAAACGACGCTTTACCGCGCATCCATCGGCTTTGGAATCGCTCTTCTTCTTGGAACCGCTCTTGGGCTTATCGCAGGTTTTTTCGCAACTGCTTCCATGATGAGCCGCCCGATTGTTACCATTTTAGTGGGTATGCCGCCGATTGCATGGATAGTTTTGGCGATGATATGGTTTGGCATGGGGGATGAAACCGTAATCTTTACGGTAATAGTCGCCTCTTTTCCTATCATCTTTGTCGGCGCACTTCAGGGAACCCGCACGCTCGATGGCGACTTAAAAGAGATGGCTGAGAGTTTTAACTTTCCGTGGCACATGCGCTTTTTCGATGTTTACTTTCCACATATCTTCTCATACGTTTTTCCCGCATGGGTCAGCGGACTTGGTATGGCATGGAAAATAGTTATCATGGCGGAACTTTTGGCGACAAGCAACGGTATCGGCGCATCTTTGGCTGTTGCAAGAAGTCAGCTAGATACCCCAACGGCTCTCTCCATCGTAGTCATCATGATAGCTTCGCTCATGTTCATTGAGTACATAATCTTAGAGCCGATAAAAAGAGAGGTCGAGTTATGGAGAGATTAGAGGTAAAAAAAGTAAACCACCGTTTTGGTTTTACCCAAATTTTAAAAAATATCAATTTTACCCTTCAAAAAGGCGAGGTTCTCTCTATAGTAGGTCCGAGCGGCGGCGGAAAAACAACACTTCTGCACCTTTGCGCCAATTTGCTTGACGTCCAAGAGGGAAGCATTACCAACACATTTTCAAGCAGCGCATTTGCTTTTCAAGAGGCGAGACTTCTTCCATGGAAAAACGTCATTGACAACATAAGCATGGGACTTTTGGCAAAGGGCGAAAAGAGAAGCGAAGCTATCAAAAAATCAAAAGAAATTGCGCTTCGTTTTGGGCTTGAAGAGGATGATTTTGAGAAGTTTCCAAAAGATTTGAGCGGCGGAATGAAGCAAAGAGTGAGTTTTGCAAGAGCTTTGGTTATCAAACCTTCTCTTCTCTTTTTGGATGAGCCGTTTTCAGCTCTTGATATAGGACTAAAAAAAGAGCTTCAGAGCGTTTTAATAGATATGATAAGCAAAAAAGAGATAAGTGTGCTCTTTATCACGCATGATTTGATGGAAGCTATCCGCCTCAGCGATGAGATACTTCTCTTAAAAGCAGATCCGGGGCATATTGTCAAAAAATTCAAGTTTGACCTTATACAGAACCTAAGAGACGATAAATATGTTTATGGCAAAAGCGCAGAAATACTCCAAGATGAAGAGATAATAAGTACATTTGAGTTGGAAATAAAATAATGAAACACGAAGAAGAAAAACCGCAAATATTACATGCAACAAGCCATTATCTCTACTATCCTGACGACAAAGGTGTTCCTCCTCATCTAGCTTACGGATTTAGACCTGCCTTTTTACTGCTTGCTCCCTACATGATACTCTCGATGCTTCTTTGGGGACTTGTCTGGAGCGGCGCTATAAACATACCGTTTATGAATAACGTTTTAGTCTGGCACGTTTACGAGATGCTCTTTGGTATCCTCACGGCTGGGGTTTTGGCATTTTTAACAACAGGACTTCCGGAACTTTTCCCAGGCTTTGTGCCGCTTATCGGCAAAAAACTAAAAAATGTAGTGATTTTATGGATTTTAGGAAGAGTAAGTTTTTGGTTTATCGATGTTACCGGCGTTTATGTGGCGGCGTTTTTCAACCTTGCAATGCTTGGGTGGCTCTTGTGGTTTGCGCGCATCGCAGTGTTAGACAAACTACAAAGACATGCTTCACTTGGATATGCACTCCTCGCACTCTTTATCATTGAGGTATGGTTTTTTGCAGCAATGGCAGGGCATGTTCAAACTCCGCCGATGGATATCCTAAAAATAGCGCTCGGCGGTCATGTGGTGCTTATCCTCTTGGCTCTGAGACGCGTAAATACTGAAGCGGTAAACGAGCTTATGGAAGACAAAGGGATAGATGATGTTTATGTAGCACGCCCGCCCCTTACTAATTTGGCGATATTTACGGTTATAGCATTTACGATTGTGGAGTTTCTCTACCCTGCAAACTCAGCACTGGGATGGCTGGGACTCTCGGCTGGTGCGGCAATACTTGCAGTTACGGGTGATTATATCTTAAAAGACAAAGTGATTATAAACCAGCCGTTTGTTATCTACCTCTCGCTTATATATTTTATGCTTGGAGCTGGATACGCGCTTATGGGATGGGATATCTTGGCAAACAATGCTGCCAACATCAGCAGTTTTAGACACTTTGTCACAAGCGGCGGCTACGGACTTGCCTATCTGATGGTCATGATAATCATCGGCTGGATTCATACCGGACGACATCTGACATCAAACATCTACACGCACTCAATGGTAGGTCTGATAGTTATAGCAACACTCATGAGAGGACTCATCCCGTTTTTTGAACAATATGCACAAACTCTCTACCTGCTCTCTTCCATCATCTGGGCAATACCGTTTATAATTTATGCAAAGGTCTTTTTTGGGTTTTTAATAGCTCCAAGAGCGGACGGAATCAAGGGGTAGCGTTCTTTGTCATTGCGAGGCTTTAGCCGTGGCAATCTCAATGACGGGAAGAACTTGCTAGCAATGACTGTCATTGCGAGGAGCGCAGCCACAATGATAGTCATTGCGAGGAGCGCAGCGACGAAGCAATCTATGTTTAATCAGAACAGTTAATTATCCAACAAACTCCCGCTCAAAGAACTCTCATTTATCTTAGCACTTCTTGCGATATCCTCCATATCCGCACCGCTTTTTTGAAGGCTGTAAAACTGTGTTTCTCCCAAAAGCAGATAGCTCCAATTTTTACCCTCTCTTAGCTCTTCCTCAAGTGAGTTTATCCGCCTTACAAAATCAAGCGTGGCTCTTTGCTTTTGTTTGACATTTACATCTTTTAAATCTTTGTCTGATTTTGTCTCGACCAAATATACATGTAAGTCAGTCTCAACCATAAAATCAGGATAGTAACTAGCCATAAGTCCATCGTCTCTAAAATAACTTATCGTTGCAAAGTCATGTTTAAATTCAAGTATTTTAATAAACTTTAAAACTTTGCTATCTGTGTCTAAATACTCCAAAAACGCCTTTTCAAATCCGCCTTTGTTTGACGGATATGCTGTCTTTTCGTAAATACTCTTTTGCAAATCAAGCGCATAATTTGCTCTCATGTTGAGGCTTGCAACTTTTGAGAAATAGATTTTATTGACAACAGGTTTTATGTAAGTCGTGGAGTTTTGCGCATTGTATATAAGTCTATGAATTTCATTTGTTATATGCTCGGTAATCTTCGCATTTTTAAGCATCAAAACACGCCAATTTTCATCAAGAAATGGGTTAAAACTTTGCGAAAAAAGCCTCTCTCGAATGTACTTGTCCAACACTCCTAAAAGCTGCGGTTGATAAATCTGCATAGACGGCAGGGCACGGTTGTTTCCCCGCACTTTTAACTGTCCCATTTTATGCGTTAAAATCTCCAAAATCTTTTGCAGATACTCGTTGTAACTATTGGCTGTAAATAAATCCGCACTTATCATGTAATCGCCAAAAGTTGTTTTAACCGTTAGCTCCTCAGAGTGAAAAACCTCGCCTTTTGTAGTCCATGATTTGAGCTGTTCCAAACTATGGTAGATATACGGCGGAAGTGCATTCACATCAAACTCAGGTGCGTTTAACTCCTCCTCTTCATCTTTGATTATCTCCAAAAATGCCATGTCATAATCTTCATAGTTCTCTTTAAGCCCCACTTTTATCATGTCGCCCGTAGAAGTTCCCTCTTTTGGCTCATTTTCATCAAAACCAAACTCGTCTTCTGCTAGTAAATCCCCGTAAAACTGGCTAAAAGCAGGATGTTCGACAATACTTAAAACATCAAGATACGAACTTGGACTTAGTTTTTGTTTTAAAACTCTTGAGCGGTTTTCATTTTTTTCATCTTCAAACTCTCGTTCTCTAAACATTAGCCTAAGCCCACGCCCGATGGTTTGTTCCAACAAGATAGAAGATTGGTTTGAACGAAGCGGAACTATGACGCAGACATTGCTTACATCAAAACCCTCTTTTAACATCAAAACGGAAATAACGACTTTAGGATTTTCATGTGCATCGATATTGAAGAGTTTTTGTTTTAGCCGCTCCCATTCATCTTTTGGAATCTCTCCGTTTTTCTTTGAGTGAACACCCATAAACTCATCATCTTTTAGTCCAATCTCAACCAAAAACTCCTCGACATAATGGACAACTTCCGTCTCCTCACACATAATAAGCATTTTTGGATGTTTAGGATTGTCAAGTTTGCTAAAATCTGCTTCAAGGATTTTTAGCTTTGTAAGCCCCGCTTGAATCATCACTCTTTGCCCGTCACTAAGACCTATGACTTTGTTTGTTCCCTCATCGCGAAGTGCTTTAAAGTCAAGCTCCAAAGTTGATAGTTCTTTTCGCTTATCAATCGTTATCATCTTCACTAAACCATCTTTTATCGCTGCATTCAAGTCAAAGTCAACTATGACATGTGGAAAGTAGTGTTTAGCTCTGTTTTGTCCGCTTCCCGTCGTGTCGTAAGGCGTAGCCGAAAAATCTATCTGAACAAATTTGCTCCCTTTGTTTTTGGCTATAAAATTTAAAGATTTTTGCCACTCTACCTCTTGTATCTCTCCTGCCGTTTTGTTCTCATGTATGTGATGAGCTTCATCGTTCATAACCACCAAATCATCAAGTTCCGCCAGATACTCTATTTCACCGCCGCTAAAATATGCCCCGTCAAGCTGTTCTAAGCTATTTCCTGCACTTATTCCAGGGCGAGCGGGGAAAATGTCGGCTATCACTCCGCTTGGGTCATCCAACGGGCTTATCTCCTCTCTTTCTTCCTCTTTACCCATAAACAAGTGCCAGTTTGAAATGGCGATAAATCCGTCACTTGTGATTTTTTTGCCTATCTCATCTTTTTTGACGACACTGCTTTGTAAAAATGCTTTTATAGTCACTTCATATCTTTGCGGTAAAAACAGCTCTCTATTTTTGAAAATGTCGCTTGTGTTTACATCACGGCTTTTATCTTCTCTCTCTTTGCCCATGTAGCTATCAAGTAGTCTCTCATAGACTATAAGCCCGGGAGCGATAAGCAAAAAGTTTTTAGTAAATCTTCCGCTTCTCTCTTTTTCGGCTCTTGCGTTTAGATACTGCCAGATAAAAAGAGCATTCATAACCCAAGTTTTCCCCGTTCCCGTTGCCATCTTCATGGCGTATTTCGGCACTTTGTACTTCTCTTTTGCCAAAAGCGTATGGTTAAACTTCGGTATCAGCTCTTTGTCGCATTTTTCGTAAATCTCTAAAACGCTATTTACTTTTAAAATCTCATGCAGATAAATAGTGTTCAAAATTGCATTTTTTTGCCCTCTATGAAAATTTATCTCTCGTTGTGAGGTATGCGGTTCACAAAACCAGAACTTCAAGAGATCTGCCGTAGTAGGCGTAACAAGAGTTAAAAACTCGCCGCTTTGCCAAAGTTCATCTACTTTACATGTAAGAGTTTTTGCAAGCTGTAAAGGTATGTCGCCCGTGAGTGTATTGATAGGTGTTGCCATTTTTACACCTCCGCTTTTACGACAGACTCAAAACCAAAAACATCCACCGCCTTAACGCTTACTACTCTTTTTTCTTTGCGTGCCACCATAATTTTGGCTTCATAAACTACATGTAAAGGGTCGCCGTCGTTTGCCGTGTTTTCTCTGTAATCTTGCCATTTGCTTCTAAAAGTCACTCCGTCATAGTCAGGGTCGATACTCCAGTACTCTATGAGAGCAAGCGGGTCATGAGCCATAAGCTCTTGAAGCGATTTTTTATCCGCATCGTCAAGCGGTATGTTGTCGGGACTTAGCAAGATGTAGTTGTCAAGTTTTATGGTTAGCTCTTCGAGTTCGCTGTCGTAAGCTTTTTTCTCTATGGGTTTGATGGTTAAGTATTGGAGTGAGCTAAATCGTATCTTGCCGCTATCGACGAGTTTTTTGTATGTTGCTTTGCTTTTTAGTTTGTCAAGCAAATCGGGCGGAATAACCAATATCTCAAGTCTGCTGTCGGAGAGTTCATTTATGGCGGAGCTGATATCATAAGCAAAGTTCCACCCCAAAACGACCACTTTATCCCAACCGCCTAAGAAATTATCACGCAGTTCTATCGCTTTTTTGAGTGTCGCACGACCTGTCATCTTGTTAGGGCTGTCGATAAATACAAGCGTTTTTTTGTCTTTGATATAGCCCAGATTTTGCGGATGTTCGCTTCCAAAAGATAGCGCACCGCTTCCGCTCTCATCGCTAAAAAGAGAGATAACAACTTGAGACAAATCGCCGATGCGTTTAAACATACGGCTAGACTCTAACGCCTCTTTTTGATAGTCGCCGATACTTTGGTAAAGAAAAGGTTTTACTTCATTGTCGATAAGCCGTTTTCGTTGCACCATGATAGATGGTTTGCCGATGTCGGAGCTTATCCAACGGCGACCGAGTTTTTCGGCAACTGCGGCGGTTGTACCGCTGCCACCGAAGAAGTCGGCTACTATGGAGTTTTCGTTTGAAGTATGTTCAATTAATAAATCTAATAAATCTTCATTTTTTTCTGTTTGGTAGTTATTTTTAAATGAATATGCAGTTATATCATCAAAAATCGTATCTCTGACTTCAAATTCAGATGCTTCTATTAAATATTCAGGTTTTCCAGTTTTAGGATTTGCTCTTAATATTTTATGCTCTATTGCTTCTTCTGCTCTTTCTTTTTTCCATCTCCAATGATTTCCAATTTTTGGTTTGAATCCGAAAAGTTCATAATCCATACCATTTCTATGCCCTGAAGCTTCAAATGAATGATATCTATCCTCTTTTGGACTATGTTTTTTAAATGGTTTTATTCTTGATGAATAATTTTTTGAATATAAAAAGATAGTATCATGTCCATAATTTAACTGTTTTACAGTTTCGTATTCCTGAACATTTTTTTTAACTCTCTTAACTATAATATCATTTCTAAAGTTTTCTTTCCCAAAAATATCATCAAGCAAAATTTTTACATAATGCCCTACATGCCAATCTAAATGTACATATATAAAACCTTTTTCGCTCAAAAGTTCACGCATCAAAACTAAACGGGGATACATCATCTTGAGGTAGCTTACCGTGCCGTCTTTCCATGTGTCGGCATAGGCAAACTGCTCAATTACGGTTGGTTTTTGACTGAGATTTACATTTGGCAGGATGATTTTGGTGCGGTAGTCCGCTTTGCTATCAAAAGGCGGGTCGATGTAGATTAGGTCGATTTTACCTCGCATACTCTCAAGCCCACTTGTCGCATCACCTGCTAAAAGCCCTTGCATGACTAAGATATTATCCCCATAGATAAGCCTGTTTTTCCACTCACTCTCATCAGAACTCGGCATCTCACCACGAAACAGTCCGCTTACATCTTTAGAGGGCAAAACCAGCTCATTTGTTTGAAGAGCAAGAGCATTTCCGCTATTTATCCGCTCCAAAATCCTAGCCGCTTCCGTTTTCCCCTCTTTTACTATTTTTGGTAACTCTTCTATAAGTGATAAAGCCATTATTTGTCTCTTTTTTTATTTTTTGAGCTAAATATTATCTTCTTTAAACTTAAACCGCTAAATATTAGCGACTTTTAACCATAAATCGCTAAATGTTGATTTGTTGAATAATCAATATGCTTTAGTTAAGTTTTGTACTAAAAAAAGGTATAAAATGACACAAAGAGACATGGCAGGGTATCTAGGCGTAGCCACTGCTACAATAAGAAACTGGAAAAAAGAAAAACCACATTTATACGAAATAGTGATGAAAGGCTTTGCATTTGAAGAAGTGGTAAAAAAAGCTCAACAAAACGCCGACGAGCTAAAAGCTTTGGAAGAGCAGTTTAAAGGGAAGAAATAGAGTTCTTAAATTGTGTTTCATTTTTTAACTCTGGATTTTGACTAATAGTATTTTTAATTGAAGGAAAAGAATTTTCCAATTTTGACAGTTCTTCTTTATGTTCATGTGTAAATTCTTTTATGAGATAAACATACAATTTAGCTATTTGTTTTTCTTTTTGTTTGCCCCTCAATAATGTATATATTTTTTGTATATGCTTATTAACCTTATCTTTATCATCAAGAATATTTTCATATAACATAGGAATATTTTTATAAATGTAAATTAACATATCATATTTTGATTGGCTATTATCTACATTACTTATATTATTTAAAATGCAATTTTTAATTTCATTGACATTAAATTCTAATATCTTTAATAAAAGTTCATGTTCTTTCTCTTCATCAAGCCATTTAATGAATTTCATTTTAAAATCATATTCTTCAATACCATGAAAATTCATCTTATATTCTTTGCCCTCTTTCAAATTTTTTAATGACAATTCTGGATTTAGTCCTAATAGCTTTTTATTAAGTGTTTTGCAATTGTTAATCAAATAATTTACATATTTCATATAACTTTTACTATTTTCATTATACAAAACATGAACAATTACTTTGTGTTCATGTATGTCTAAAAAATCATCTTTAAATAGTTCTTTTAAATACTCATAATCAGCTTTTTCTGATATTTCATCTAGTTTAGCTTTGTTATAAATTTTTAAAAACAATAAAAAATGAGAAAATCTTTGAGTATCTTTATATGATAATTTTGAAAAAGCTTCCAAAACTTTATCAACTTCAATTAAATTTGCTAAGACTTTTGCATATTGATTAGATTTATTGCTAATGCCTAAAATTTTATGAGTCAATCCAAAAGTATTATCAAAAATCTCGTGATAATACTCAATTGCTTCTATTAAATTATTATTCAAAGTTGTTGCCACAAAGTTTATATTATCTTTGATACATTTATTTGTCCATTTTGTATCTATATAGCTTAAATCAGATATAACTTTTGCAAAATGATAATGTTCTATTCCTATATCAATATTGGCTAAGTTAATTTTAAATTGATTTTCAGGAATAAATTTTAATTTTGCAAACATATTTAACCTATTATAAAGATTTGAATACATTGATTTTTCAGTTAATTTTGAATTAGAAATTTTTTTAAAAATACTTGCCATAATATTCTCAGTAATATTTAACTCGAATTTTTCATTATAAAGTTCATTAATTAACCATGCTAAAGGATAAGCAGTTTTTCTATTTACATTTTCAATCCATTTATAAATAATTTCAATATTATTTTTTAGAACTGAATGATTTTCATCTGAAAATCGAATCAAAGAATATAAGTTTTTAATTTTAATTTCGTCAGATGAATTAGAATTATCAAACAAATTTGTTAACATTTCCAATGTAAAATTCTTTTTATTTAATTTATAATGCAGTATTTTATAATCAAACAATACAAATTCTAAAATATTACTATATCCCATTTCATAAGTACTATCAGTTAAAATCTTTATAAATAATTCTTCTATAAAATCATTTATATTTTCATCTTTGTTATTATCTATAAAATAGTGTAAAACTTCTTTTGCATACATATAATGTTTTAATTTAATTACTCCATCTGTAAAATTACAATAATCTTTATCATTTAAAATTTTGTTAAAGTTATCAAACCAAATTTTTTTATTAGTATAAGCTTTTAATTTATCTATCAATATATCTTTTGATATACCCGTATCAAGTGTAATAAATTGAAATATTGCAATGACAACTAATCCTAAGTCTAATCTATCTTTATTATTTAAAACTTTCATATCATGAGAAACTGCATTCCATCCTTCTGTTAATACATAATTAAATTCCCATAAAGTTTTTTGAGATGAAGCTCTTTCAATTCTATTATCAATACTTGTAAAATGGTCATAAGGTTTTACATCAATGTCTAAGCTCTTTAATTTTTTACTTATTAAATCTTTGTTTTTTAAACAAAATTTCTTTAATAATTCTACTTGTTTTTTTAAATCAACGCTTATGTTAAGGTAAGAATATAAAAAATTATCATTTGCTGTATTTGTACTCATGTTCCAATTAAATAAAATCAAACAATTTTTATTTGAATAATCAGCTATTTGTTCAAACAATGACTGATTAATTGTTTGTGCATCATCAACTATAATAAAACATTTTTCACTAGGATAAGTAAATTTTTCTTTTTCTGATAAATTATCTTTATACAATTTATATACTTGCCAATTTTCATCATGATATTTCTTCGCTACTTGAAAAGTTAAAAGTGACTTTCCAGAACCAGTTTCACCTTTTATTACAAACTTATTTGATAAGTCTATTTTCTTTTTTATGTCTAGAATTAAATCACTATCACAAGGACAAGCTTCAACATCATTTTCTCCCAAGCCACTACAACTTAAAGCATTTAAATATTCTGTGTCTAAATTATCAAATTTAATTAATTTAAATAGATTATGATTAATTTCTTCATCATTTTCATTCCCTAACTCTTTCCTTATAAACTCATAAACCTCTTTTTGTTTATCAATATCTAAATCTTTAATTTCTTTTAATAAGAAGCTAATATCGATGATATCTGTTTTAGGATTGAATGTAATACCAAATTTATTTTTATAGTTTTTCTTTCTTAAATTTGTTGCATCTTTTGATATAGAAATAAATTTAAAAGTATAATCTGAGTAATCACTAAGTAAATCTTTACTTAATGCTGTTTCTATTTTTTGCTTTGTACTAGTAGATGATACTTGAATAGCAATTTTATTATTTTCATCTATTAAATCAATTGCTTCTATATTTTGTGAAGATTTATTTAAATTTCTTAAATTATAGTTATAGAGTAAATTAAAAAAATGAGTGTAGAAACTTTCTGCATGATTATGCAAATGTAACATATTTAATTTACCATTTGATTCTATTCTATGAGAAAGGATATGTAGCTTTTCATCAATATAGTTGTAGTACTTCAGTCTATTATCTATGATATATCCTTTATTTTTATATATTTATTTTATATTTTATCAAAATTCAATAAAAACCAACTCACACAAACCCAATCTTTTTAGTTCCCTCTCTAGCTTCATCATGAATACTCTGCATGCTTGAAACCACTTGCACCACTTTTTGGAGTAATTCTGTTGTCTCTTTGTCGTTTGTTTCTAGTTTTTCAAGCCTTTTGATGATGTCAAAGTATGGTACGGATTGATTTTTAAGCTTTGTAAATGTTCGCATAATTTGTTTTGTAACTTCTACGGCAATGCCGCTTTTTAAAACTGTAGCCAACATGTAAACACCTTGTTCAGTAAATACATAAGGATTCGTTCTTATCATATTAAAATTTGTGGTCGCATTTTGCGACCGCAAATTTTTCAATTCTTGATTAGTTAATTGAAACATAAAATCGCTATCAAACCTCTCTATATTTCTCTTTACTTGTTCATTGAGTCTTTTGGTAGGCACATCATATAACTCTGCTAAATCCTTATCAATCATTACTTGAATACCTCTGATGATAAATATTTTATCATCTACGACAATATTGTTTAAAACTTGATTTTTTGTATCCATCTTCACCGCTCCTAGATTTTAAAGACACAAAACCATAACAGAAAATTTTATTTTTATTTAAAAACATGACAATTTGCAATATTTTTAATTCAAACTCATATTAATTTTTCCATATATTTGTTTATACCGATGATAATAATTTGATTTTTAGCAGTATCAATCTTATAAGGCACAACATAACCTTTGAATACAAGGTCTCTTATATTTTTATCATTGAAGTAGCATAGATTGGAGTTTTTGGAGATAATTGGTATCCCTAATTATTTGCATATTTAGACTTGAGGTTTTCTTTGAAATCATTCATTTTATTGGTATATTGTTCCTGCGGTAGTAACTGCGTATTGCCATTTTCTATATCTGCTAAGCATTTATGAAAATAGACCTTTGTTTGTTCAAAATCCTTATTTACGGCATCACTCTCTTTTACCGAGAAATTTTTGACCATACCCTCTTTTAAACTTTTTATAACAGTTAAAAATGACTCATAATTGTCATCTTCTACTTGAAGCTGTATAGTTCTCATCCTTACCTCTTTTTTCTTTTATTGTATCTTATTTTTAATATAAAATTATTTATAAATCCAAGCTCCACTAAAAAGCCCCACCAAAAAGTGAGGATTTAAAATTGTCCCCAAGGGACGAGCAAAGAGATAAAATTACACAAACCCAATCTTCTAGGTTCCTTCTCTAGCTTCATCATGAATACTCTGCATACTTGAAACCATTTGCACCACTTTTTGAAGCAGTTTTGTTGTTTAACTCAAAATAATTTTCTTACTTGTGAGCCACTTGCAAATTCAACCAAGCAACCAAGCTAATATCTTCTAAAGTCAATTTTCTAACTTTTTAAAAAACTGATTTTAGCCATATTTATATGAAATAATTATGAAGGCTTTGCATTCGATGCAATAGTAGAAGCGCAAAAAGAGAGCTATGAAAAGGCAAAAGAGTTAAAAGAGAAGTTTGAGGCAAAAAGATAGAAATATAGTTTGGAGCTTCCTGATTTTAAGAAGCTCTAAGCTCATGCGCAAGTTTATAAGAGATAATTCCACCAAGTGATATGTCTTCGTCTATCTCTTCAAAATGCACGCCTATACCATCTCCTATGAGACGGTAGTTTTGAAGCTGTTCTTTGTTGGCTTTTTGGATTTTTGGAGTGTAATCATAAGGTATAGACAAAACATCACTGCTTTTGAGATGTACATAAATCTTATCTTTAAAATCAAGCTTCGTTATTGAAGTATTCATTCCACGCTCCTATGAGTTCTTTTTGATGCTCTTTTACTATAGAGAGTATCTTTTTTGCATTACTTGCAGAAAATTTGTAGTTATCGGTAATAAAAAGCGTCTCAAGTTCAACTCTCATATAGCCGCCTCCTTTTTCAACATGTATATGCAAAGGCAAGTGCTCATCACTAAAAAAGAAAAATCTAAAACCATTAATTTTAAGCACAGTAGGCAAATTATGACCCCCGAAAGTTTATTATTATAGCAAAAAAAATCAAATCAATATCTTTAAAAAGTTATAACATGTATTTTAATATAAAAATATTTTAGCTTATCAAATCAGTCGGACGACCAAAGTAGTAACCTTGAAATTCGTCCACTCCATACTCTTTTAAGAGTTCAAATATCTCTTCATTCTCAACATACTCTGCAACCGTCTTGATATTTAGCTCTCGTGCAAAGTTAACTATGCTTTGTACTAAAATTTTTGAATCGCTGTCTGTGAGTATGTTCTGTATTAAAGAGCCGTCAATCTTGATAAAATCAGGCTTTATCTCCAAGATGTGAGCATAGTTTGCATAGCCGCTGCCAAAATCATCAATAGCTATTAAAACGCCGGTTTTTCTAAGTTTTTTAACAACTTTTGCCAATCTTTGGAAATTTTCTACACCCTCTTGTTCAGTTATCTCGATTACTACTCTTTTTGGGGAGTTAAACTTTTGCACTCCCCTCATCAACGAGTCCATTATAGTTGCATCAAAGAAATCGTTTGGTAGAAAATTTACGGATATTTTCTCCTCTCTAGGAGCAAAAAAGGCTAAACTCTGTTCTAACATCTCTCTTGCTATTTTTATATATAAACCGCTATTCATAGATATATCTAAAAAATCGCTCGGATATAAAATATTTTTCTCACCGTTATCAAACTCTATAATTCTAACCAAAGCCTCATATTTAATGATGTTCTTGTCTCTGTCTGTTATTGGCTGAAAAAATGGGATAATATTTTTATGCTCAAGCGCATGTTTGATTGTCCGCTTAATTTTTATAACATTTTGAGAGTACTCTTTCGTATCAACCTGCTTTGAATACATCAGGTAAGAGAGCGACTGTTTTTTTGCTTTTTTTAGAGCCATTTGAGCATCTTCAAGAGGATGCGCATTGTTAAATGCGACTCCTGAATATATCTCAATGCCAATAAGTTCATCTACCCCGTTCACCACAATCTTTAATGAATTTATCTCGCTGTGGAGCTGTTCAATAATTTTAAAATATTTATCTTCGTCAAAAATGTCCTCTTCTTTAAACAGCACATACTCATCAGAAGAGATTCTATATGCGACAAATCCATACTCTTTTGCAAAACTCCTAAAAGTCTCCGCCACCTCAACTAAAATCTCATTTCCTACATCCACGCCATAGAGCTCATTTATAAGACTGAACTCTTTTATATTACTTAAAATTAACAGTTTTTTATCTTCAGAGTAGAGAGCATCATTTAGTGCATGCCTGTTTAAAAGGCCGGTAAGATGGTCGGTATAGACCTGTTTTGAAAAATATTTTAACATTTTATTAAAACCAAAATGGTGAATAGCTCCCAAAACCAACATTATTGCTACTATCATAAAAAATAGACGATGCATAAACTCTGTATCTTTTTTTGCGATATCAGACATCTCAAAACCAACAACTAAATACCCCAAAGTTTGCGATAGATGATTCTCCAAAGGAATACTCATATCTATTTTATACAACTCCGCCTCGCTATTATGATTATGCTGCAGATGAGTTTTTAAACTCTCGCTGCCGCTTACATATAGATATTTCTCATTAATCGGCGTTACCTTTTTATCTAACATAATCTCAGCAAACGACTTATCTATCGTAACGCCTATGTCAGCTTTAAATATTGAGTTAAAATTTTTTAAAAAACCCTCAGGAGAGATTCCAAGCTCAACATTTCCAACATATACGCCGTTGTAAAAAATCGGCTTTGTTATGCGGTATGTCATCTCAAGGTTGCCCGCCTCAAACCCGCTAAAAGAGCGATGAAGTCTGTTTGTGTCAACTATCAAAGTTCTTTTTTTGTTTAGAGCGTCACCAAAATAGTTCGGTTTATGCGCTCTAAAAAGTGTTATACCATCAGGTGAGCGAAAGGTGAGAATATCTACTGTGTTATTAATGGATTTTAATTGCGTGTAAAGCGGAGCGGCTATGGATTTTATCTGCTCATAATCTCTGCTCTCTATTGCCTTTGACAAGCCCTCTGTCATAACAAGCTCATCTAGTTTAACGTCCAGTTCGACCTTGTCATGTTTTAAGTTTATATCGAAAAACTTTTGCACAGAACCGACAACCCTTTGGAACTGTTCGTTTATTGAATTTTTTAACTGATACTCTAAAAATAGATAAACCACACCCCATGACAGTAGTAAAACAAAAAAAGTCAAAATTAGCGTATTGCGTCTTGTCTGACTAGGAACATTCATCTCGTACCCACTATATTTTTATTTAAAATAATTGTACCGTTTTCATCTTAAAGGTGCAAATATTTTTAGGTGATGCAAAATGAAAAAAGTTTTAATTTTGTCAGTTTTAGTTTCAGGAATCTGTTTTGGTGATGAGAGTTTAGCCGCTCGCGAAGAGAAGATGAAGCAGGTACAGGAAAACACAGGTTCGGGTGCTATGAATGTTGAGAGAGAAGGAAACAAAGAGAAGCAAGAAGAGAAAAAAAGAACAAGAGTCTAAAATGAAAAACAGAGATTCTATGGAAAATGGCTCTAACGGCGGTTCAAGAGGCGGTGGCGGTAGAAGATAACTCTTTCGCCATCTTCTCCATCTTTTTAGACTTTGGTATCTAGCCAAAGTCTCTTTTTATAAATATACATGTAGATAATTCCCTTTATAAGCGTCTCCACATTCATAATAATAAAAATCGCAACTATACCGTACCCCATTTTATAAGCGATATACGACGGTACAAGTCTAAAAATCCAGAGCGAAAGCACACTTATTTTAAGTGTAATCTTAGTTGCCCCCGCACCTCTTAGCGCACCCGAATAGACGAACATTATTGCAAGCGGAATCTGAGCCAGACCGACTAAAATAAGATAGTATGAAGCCACTGCGATAGTCGCTTTGTCTTGTGTGAAAAAACCGACCAAAAACTCTGGAAAAAGAATAAGAAAAGCTCCTACTCCGCCCATAAACACATAGGCTATTCTTCCGCTTATAATGCCCATATTGTAGGCCCGCTCTTTGTCTTTTGCACCCAAACTCTGCCCGACAAGCGCCGTAGCTGCTATTGCAAAACCAAACCCCGGCATAAAAGCTATTCCCTCTATGCGAAGCCCTACTTGATATCCTGCAAGTTCAGCCGTTCCATACGCCGCAATAATGGCAACAAAAAATAGAAATGAGAGGCTTGAAATCCCGCGCTCCAAAGCTGCACTCCATCCTACATGCCAAACTCTTATCATATCTTTTATACGGATTATCGGGATGATATTTAGCTTTGAGTGAGGTTTTTTCAAAAGAATAAAATATGCCGCAACACTAAAGCAGTAAGATACGACCGTTGCATAAGCCGCACCCTCTATGCCCATCGGCTCAAATCCATAGTGTCCAAATATCAAAACATAGTTTAAAAAAGCGTTTATCGCCGCGGAGATAAGCTTTATGTAGAGAGAATTTTTTGTATCTCCTGCCGCCGAGAGTGCGTTATATAAAAGTGTATCTATAAATATGATTACGATTCCAAGCGAAATTATCTTGAAATAGAGTGTGCCCTGCTCTACAACATCTGCCTGAGCCCCCATCCATGTATAAAAATATTCACTGCCGAAGTAACCCCAATTGTTACAAAAACAGATAAGACGACGGCAAAAATCCCAAGCGCATACAAGAGCGCGGAAGCTCTTTTTTTTCTTCCCTGCCCGATAAATCTCGATATTAGAGCGTTTCCGCCCACAACATAAAGAGTCATCAAAACATTTATTATCATCATAAACTGCATGCTCATACCAACCGCCGCAAGAGCCGATATGCTAACCATTCCAACCATTAACATGTCAATCAGTATTTGAAGTATGTCAACCAGATGTTTAAGTGCGGCAGGAATTGCGATGGAAAATACCTTGTGGGTATCACGGGAGATTAATCTTGAAAAAATTGTGCTACCTCTTGCATAACCTCGATAAGCTCCTCTTTTGTCTCAAAACGGAGCTCTTTTTTATCTCTAACCTGCTCTTTTGGCGGTGTAAAATCAAAGACTAAAACAAAAGCCGTTATCTTTACTTTATCGGCATTCATATCTGCCCACTCAAGGCTCATCTCTGCAACTTCGCCATGTGAGTCCACGACCGCAGCGGGATAAAGCCTCGTGACCTTGCTCAAATCAATATTTCCGATTTTTGATTTATAAATCATATTTTTCATGTCGATATGGTAACTAATGATGGTTTATAGTTGGCTTTTACGCCGAGTTTCACAATAATTTCACAAACTTTAATTATAATAGTCATAACATTTTGCAATGTTGTGAAGGATAATTTTAATATGACAAAATTTCTGCTTATATATTTTTATGTTTTTGTTCTGATTTTAAACGCCCAAACATTGAGCGTTGAAGAGTCGATTGAAGAAGCGCTTAAAAACCATCCCGATATCAAAAAACTCTCACTTGGTGTTGCACAAAGCGACTCTTTGGTTGATATCGCAAAAGCTGACTATCTGCCTCAGCTAAGTGTGGGTGCACAGTACAATCCTCACAACACCTTTGTTATGCCGCAAAACGGTCAATTTCAAACAATAACTGATGACAATTGGCAAGTCGATGCTCAACTTAACCAAAAAATATATGATTTTTCAAAAACAACTTCAACGATAAAAGCGTATGAAAAGAACCAAAATATGGCGACTCTCTCTTTAGAAGATGCAAAAGCTCTTTTAATAAACAATGTGAAAAACATATATGATGCAGCACTTTTTCAAACCAAAGCGCTAGAGGTCAGAAAAAAAGATTTGCTTACAAAAGAGGAGCTTTACAAACAGGCGCAGGCATTAGTTCGTGAGGGGCTAAAAACAGAGGCGGATGCAACAACTATATTAAGTGCACTTTACAACGCCGAGGATGCTCTTGCCATCACAAAAGCCGATTTAAAAAAAGCTCTCTCAACACTCTCTTTTTACATTGGCAAAAAAGTAGATTTAGAGACCACTCTTGTCGATAATGCAACATATCAAATAACTCAAGAGAAAGAACCGCTTCTTCAAGAAGCAGTTGCAAAAAACTTCGCACTCAAGAGTTTAAAAGAGGAGATTGAGAGAGAGAACTTGATATATAGTGCTGCAAAAGCCGCTAACTACGGCTCCATTGATGCAGTAGCTTCATACACGCATCAAAGCTCTATAAATGAGTACGATACTTCCATGGTCGGTATCGGCATTACCATCCCGCTTTACAGCGGCGGGAGAATAGGTGCACAAGCAGAAGAGGCGCGCATATCACAAGAGATGGCAAAAGAGTCATACAATGCAAAAAAACTCCTTTTAGAAGAGGAGATTGAGGGGTTAATGATTGATTTACAAAGATATGAACACACACTTAAAGCAAAAGAGGCGTTGATTGACTCCTCAAAAGCAACAAAAGAGATAGTTGAAGCACGCTACAAAGAGGGACTCTCGACTTACATAGAGATTTTAGATGCAACTTCAACAAATTTATACGCAGAGCTTGGGCTTTTGGAAGCGAAATTTTCAATAAATAAAATTATAAACAGATTAGAGTATTTAAGAGGAGAGAAGAGATGAAAAACTGGATAAAGTATGCAATTATTGCTCTATTTGTCGTTATCGGCGGAGCACTTTTTTACAATAAGGTATATGTTGCAAAATCAACATTTGAGACAACAAAACCAATTGTTGGAAATCTAAATGTAACTATTCGTGGTATCGGGAATGTGGATGCAAAAAACATCTATGCAATAACAGCGCAAACCGGCGGAAAGATAGAGAGTATCTTTTTTGATGAGGGCGAGTGGGTAAAAAAAGGCGACCTTCTTCTTAGCATAGACCCGGTAGATATGCCTATGCTTCTTGGCGAGGCGAGATTGGCTCTTAAAAAATCAAGCCACGAAGCAGAGTCGGTAAAAGAAAACCTAGAGAGCCTAGAGGCGCAAAAAACTCTTCTTCAAGCAACTTATGAGCGTTATAAAAATCTCTTAGAACAGAAGTTTGTATCAAGAGCCGAGTATGACAAAGCAAAGAGTGATTTGGACAATATAAATGCGCAGATTAACTCATCAAAGTCTAAAATAGCTTCTGCCACATCTGAAGAGCTAAGAGCTCAAAAAAATATAGAAGCGATATCAGCAAAACTTGAGAGACTAAAAATTTATTCGCCGATAGACGGTTACGTAATAACAAAAGAGGCCGAGAAAAATCAATACGTCCTGCCATCTGATGTAATTTTTAAAATCGTAGATCCAAAAACACTTTGGGTAAGAGCAAATATTGACGAGAGACTTGCAAATCAGGTTAATGTTATGCAAAAGGCAACCATAAAACTTCGTTCAAAGCCAAATGAAAAAATCAAAGGAACACTCCAAAGAGTAGTCGCCATGAGCAACGCCGTCACTTTGGAGAGAGAGGTAAACATAGGTTTTGATATCACTCCTGAGACGTTTTACATAAATGAACAAGCTGAGGTAAACATTGAGGTGGCACAGCATGAAAATGTCTTGAAATTCCCTCTCAAGCTCCTAGTTGCAAAAGAGGGCAAAAAAGGCGTTTGGGTGGCTGAGGGCAACAATGCTTTCTTTAAGCCCGTAACTCTCTTGGCGCAAAATGACGAAGAAGCTGCCGTCTCATCTGGAATGGATGCAAACACAGAACTACTCCTATATACGCCTAGCAACAAACCTTTAAGTGACGGAATGAAGATATTTCGATGATAAACCTAGCTAAAAGAGATATAGAACATACCCTCGGCAAGTTTTTAGTTACCGCCATGGGCGTGGGGATGTTGCTTGGAATTGTTCTTATTATGATTGGTGTTTACCGCGGCATGATGGTTGATGCAGAAATTTTGCTTGATGACATAAGTGCAGATTTGTGGATAGTTCAAGAAGACACACTTGGACCTTTTGCGGAATCTTCACGAGTATATGAGGACCTCAAAGATATAATCTATGTCATGGATGGCATAGAGACGAGCGAGGCAATGACCTTTCAAAACATCCAGCTTCCACGAGCCGAAAAACCCGTACGTGTCGTGGCAGTGGGGTATGACATACGAGGAGTTATCAACCCCGTCAACCCAAAGAGACTTATAGCGGGCAGAGACATCAAAAACGACCATTACGAAATCGTCGTCACAGACAAAACAGGCTTTAAGCTAGATGACAAAATCAAACTCGGACGCAACCTCTACACCGTGGTGGGCATCACGCACAGCACAGTCTCAAACGGCGGCGATCCGCTTGTGTACATAAGCCTCAAAGATGCACAGGATTTGCAATTTTCCTACTCCAACAAAGAGATTCAAAACAATATCGCGCGAGGTGTAAAAAACTCCGAAGCATTTATGGTAAATACTATTGTCGCCAGAATAAAAAGTGGATATAACGTGGATGAAGTAGCACGAGACATAAGAAAATGGCAACACAAAAGTGTATATACCAAAGAGCAGCAAAAAGATATACTTACAAAAAATCTTATAGAAAAATCAGCTAAGCAGATAGGTCTTTTTACAGCTATTTTGGTCGTAGTATCAACTATTATCATCGCGCTTATCATCTATACGATGACTCTAGAGAAGATGAAAGAGATATCAATTATGAAGCTTATGGGGCTTCCAAACTCACTTATCATCTCCATGATTGTCAAAGAGACCTTGCTTCTTGGAGTTTTTGCGTTTATATTTGGAAATATCTTCTCGCATCTAGTTTATGACAGGTTTCCAAAACGAATAGTTCTTGAGATTCCCGATGCATGGGGGCTTTTTGGTGTCGTTATCGTTGCTTCCATTCTAGCTTCTTTCGTAGGTGTTAAAAAAGTTATCAGTGCTGATCCTGCAGCAGCAATCGGAGGATGATATGAACAGAGATACGGCCATAAAAGTTCAAAATTTAGTAAAAAACTTCGGCAAAGGCGAGAGTCTTGTAAAGGTAATTGAAAATGCCTCATTTGAGATACAAAAAGGAGAACTCGTTGCTCTCATAGCTCCAAGCGGGGCCGGAAAGACTACCCTTTTGATGATGATTGGATGTGTTCAGGAACCTACAAGCGGAGAGATTTGGCTAGGCGAAGAGAAAGTTTACGACAACAAGTGGACAGCCAAAGACACTCGTAAAATCCGCAGAGAAAAGATAGGTTTTATATTTCAAGCCCACTACCTTATACCATTTTTAAATATAATTGAGAACGTCACACTGCTTCCGCAGACAAACGGAGTGAGCGAAAAAGCAGCAAAACAAAAAGCGATGGAGCTTTTAGAGTATCTTGAGATTTCGGACAAAGCATACAATATGTCATCACAGCTCTCAGGCGGACAAAACCAAAGAGTTGCCATCGCAAGAGCATTAGCAAACAATCCGGAGATAATATTAGCCGATGAACCGACAGCCGCACTCGATGCACAGCGCTCAATCAGCGTTATAAAAATGCTTAAAAAAATCGCGAGGGAACAGAATGTTGCTATCATTACCGTAACACATGATGATAGAATCCTTCCTTATTTTGACAAAATTATGAAGATAGAAAACAGAGGAATTGTTTTTCACGAGTTAGAGGGGGAGAGGGTTATATAATAAATATTTAATCTTGACAATAGACCCGCTCTAGCATTACAAGAGTCAGGATAAACAAAAAAAATGAATTATATGTAATATCGGTTAGTTAATTATTTTCAGATGCTATAAGTATTTTCTTTCTCTCTATTCCCCACCTATAGCCACTCATAGCTCCACTTTTTGCAATGACTCTATGGCATGGGATAAGATAAGCGATGTGGTTTTTACCTATGGCAGAAGCGACTGCTCTAGCGGCTTTTGGTTTATCGAGATAGTTTGCTATATCTTGATAGGTCGTGACTACGCCGTTTGGAAGATTTAAAAGTGCTTTCCAAACATTTACCTGAAGATTTGTTCCTTTAACAAAAAGAGAGTATTTTTTGTTTTTTATAAAGATACTTTCTAAGTATTCATATGCCGCTTTTTCATTAAAATGTAGATTTGCATTTTCCCAAAGTTCATTAAATCTTTTAAAAATCTCATTTTTATTCTCATCGATAAAGCCCAGATAGCAAACTCCTTTTTCTGTAAAACCGATGAGGGCTTCGCCAAAAGGAGTTTGCCCGTAACCGTAAGTTATGAGTACATCTTTGCCTTTTTCTCTCCACTCTTTAGGAGTTACGCCGATTAAGTTTACAAAAAGTTCATGGAGCCTGCTGCTGCTTGAGAGACCTATATCCAAACTGCTATCCAAGATAGATTTAGACTCTTTTATATGCTCTTTTGCATAGTTTAGAGTAACGGAGTGCAAAAACTGTTGTGGAGTTACTCCCACATACTCTTTAAAAACTCTTATAAAATGAAATTTACTCATACCGATATTTTTAGCAATCTCATCGATTGACGGATGCTCTTTGAAATTTTCATCAATGTACTTGATTGCTTTTTCAATCTGTTTATAGTTATCGTGCAGAAGTGAAATTTCATCCATTTTTAGCTCTTTTAAAAAGTTGATTTATTATAAATCACAAAGCCCTTTGCTAACTCTTCTAACTCTTTGTTTATCTTTACATGTAGCTCTGTATCGCTTATATTATCCAAAACATCGCAGATTTTGTTTGCGATAAGTTCAAACTCTGCTTCTTTCATACCTCTAGCCGTTAGTGCTGGGCTTCCTATACGGATACCGCTTGTTATAAAAGGGCTTCTTGTGTCGTTTGGAACACCGTTTTTATTTACGGTGATTCCCGCTCTCTCTAATGCTGCATCTGCATCTTTACCTGAGAAATCTTTGTCTAAAAACGACACTAACACTAAATGGTTATCTGTTCCGCCCGAGACCAAATCATAACCTCTTTTTGTTAAAACAACTTCAAGCACTTTTGCATTTGCCTTTACTTGTTTTGCATACTCTCTCCATGATGGGTCTAGTATCTCTTTAAATGCAACAGCTTTTGCAGCGATAACATGTACAAGCGGACCACCTTGAATACCTGGGAAAATAGCAGAGTTTATCTTCTTTGCTATCTCTTCATCATCTGTCATAATCATACCGCCTCTTGGACCTCTTAGAGTCTTATGAGTAGTTGTTGTTACTACATGAGCGTGAGGAAATGGACTCATATGCTCATCTGCCGCGACTAAACCAGCCACATGAGCGATATCTGCAAAAAGAAAAGCTCCAACAGCATCAGCAATTTCACGGAATTTTTTAAAGTCTATCTCTCTAGCATAAGCCGATGCTCCACAAACGATAATCTTTGGTTGAACTGCTTTTGCGATTTCTAAGATTTTATCATAGTCCATTCTTCCGTCTGCCTCAACACCATAAGTAAAACTTGAGTAGTTTTGCCCTGAAAAGCTCGGTTTGCTACCATGTGTCAAGTGTCCGCCATGACTTAAATCCATACCTAAGAGTTTGTCACCTGCTTTTAGAAGTGCCGCATATACCGCAGCGTTTGCCTGACTTCCTGAGTGTGGTTGAACATTTGCAAACTTACAACCAAATATCTCACAAGCTCTATCAATCGCCAACTGCTCAATGGCATCGGCATGCTCACATCCGCCGTAATATCTCTTGTATGGATAACCCTCGGCGTATTTGTTAGTAAAAACCGAACCCATAGCTTCCATAACCGCCGGACTTGTAAAGTTTTCACTGGCAATCATCTCTAAGTGAGCAGTTTGCCTCTTTAACTCGCCCTCTATGATAGAAAATACTTCACTGTCCGCATGTTCTAAACTTTTGCTAGATATAAAACTCATTTTTGCGTCTCCGTTATTATTTTATTTTTGAAATCATAACCCAAGCCAAAAAATCAAACAATCCGAAAATTGCTATTTTTAACCGATAATTTATCTGTAGTATCTTCCAACACACTCAACGACATCAATCCGAATGACTGCGGTTCCATGTATCATTTTTGACGGCATCTCTTTATCTGCTAGATGAGGGGTAAATTTTTCTATTATCTTAAAAAGTGCTTCATGCTTTTCATCAAAATCTTCAACGATTGATGCATGACCTTGAATGATGATGCTGTTAAACTCACTGTTTACATCGCATGGATTTTCAACTCCCTTATATAGCAAAGAGAGCATCTCATCTATCTCAAAACATGCATTTGGGTTGTATTTAATATTGTCTATCTTCTTGCCCATAGGCAGTCCATGTAGATATATTTTATTGTCAAAATGGACAAAATGCATAGGCACGATATATGGATAGCCGTCTTTAGAAATAGTTCCCAATCTTCCGACTTGAGCACGATGCAAAAGCTCTAAAATCTGCTCTTGCGTCAAAAGATGCGTCTTGGTTCTATGTCTCATGTTTATCTCCTTTTTTATTGACAGTATAATTAAATCAACACTTTGAATGCAATCCGAAAATTGCTTTTTTCTTTAGAATCAAGATTAAAACCTAACTAAAACCTTAAAAATAAAAGCTACTTATAAAATCATTAAAAGGTTAAAAGTTAAATCGGATAAAATTTCTCTGATTTAAAAATATTAGAGGGTAACGCTCTCTTACCAAAGGATACAACATGAAAAAGATTATTTTATTAATCGCATTAACATTAGGTGCTTTACAAGCTGATAACATAGTAAACTATGATACTAACAACGGTAACACCACAGAGATTATAAAGCCCAACCATCCTACTCAAGAGCTTTATTAATAAAATAATTACTTCGCCTACTCTCCTTCGGGCGAAGTTGTTTCATACCATAAAAATTTTTTCTAAAAACAACACCAAGCAATCAAACTTTAGTCTCCAACCAAACTCTTTTTTTGTAGATGTATAGATATATAAGTGTCATCCAAATGCTCAAAAAAATCGCGAGGGAACAGAATGTTGCTATCATCACCGTAACCCACGACGACCGCATCCTCCCATACTTTGACAAAATTATGAAGATAGAAAACAGAGGAATTGTTTTTCACGAGTTAGGCGAAGATAAAATTTTGTAAATCTATTTCACAAATATTTCACAAATAATAATCATAATACATAAAATACACATAAAGGATAGGGATGAAAAAAATTTTACTAGCGTCGTTATTGGTTGGTACTGTTTGTATGGCGGAAGAGAGCTATGCGGATCATGAAGCGAAAATGCAGCAGATGCAAGAACGCACTCAAAAACAAGATGGCACCGGTGAGCAAAACAAAAATAGTTCAGGAAAATCGGAAAAATCAGGCTCTGGTCCTAAAGATGGCACAGGAAACAAGTACAAAGGCTCAAATAACGGAGGGAGAAAATAAAATGCAAGTAAACTCAAATTACTCAATGCAACAAACACAAACGAGAAAGATGGATGGTTCAGGCGGTGGACAAGGCGGCATGAAGGATATCATGCAGAGTTTATCCACGGAAGACAGAGCTACACTAAAAGATCAGCTCAGCTCGATGAGTCAGGATGAGAGAGCAGCTGCGATAACAGAAATGAAAGAGGTTGATGCAACCGCTCTAACCTCAGAAGACTACACAAAAGCGCTTCTTGATATTTTAGATAAAACAAATAGTGAAGAAACAGTAAGTGATGGCTTTTCGGTATATGCGTAGATTTTTTTAGGTATAATTTTTGATGAAAATTTTATACCTAGAAGATGATATTGCTCTAGCGGAGACAGTTGCAGAGTTTCTAAGCGACGAGGGCTTTGATGTACTTACTGTTTATGATGGCGATGAAGCACTAGAAGCTGTTTACAAAGGCGGTTTTGATATGCTTTTGCTTGATGTAAATGTCCCGCAAATCAATGGATTTACACTCCTAAAAGAGCTAAGGGATGCAAATATCTCAACACCTGCAATCTTTACAACTTCGCTCAACAGCATTGATGACCTCTCAAGAGGCTATAACTGCGGTGCAGATGACTACATAAAAAAACCGTTTCTTTTAAAAGAGCTGCTCTTTCGCATAAAAGCTCTTTTAAAAAGAGAGTTTAAAACTCAAAGCGAGCTGACTAAAATCACCAAAAATATCGATTTTAACACACTCGCGAATGAGCTTATTATTGATAATCAAAAAATATTATTAAACCCTAAAGAGGTTCTTCTTTTAAAACTGTTGTTAAAGCATAAAAACGAGTGCGTATCATTTGAAAACATTTACCAAAGCGTTTGGTCGTTTGATGAGATGCACAGCGATATGAGCTTGAGAACTTACATAAAAAACCTGCGTAAACATATCGGAAAAGATAATATACTCAGCATAAAAAAAGTAGGATATAAATTTGTACAAGAGTGAAAAACAGACCATTTTTTATGTGCTCGGGCTTTATCTAAGCTCTACCCTGCTCCTAATTGCCACACTTTTTGCCACTTACTATTTTTATAAACAAGAAGAACTTATGCATGCCGAAAAAGAGATTTTAAAAGAATATAGTTCAGCTCTAGAGGACAAGCTTCTTTTTGTGCATGAAAACAGCGATGAGAAGTATGAATATCCAAGATTCGAGAATTTTAAAAGTGCAATTTATGACATAGACAAAAATCTAATCTTCTCAACGCTTGATACAAAAATAGACAACCTTGAGAAAGATTTCTTTTTTAAAGACTCCAACTCATACTACGTCTCACCACTTAAACCGTACTACCTAGGTGCTGCTTACAGTGTTATTGAAAAGAAGAGAAAGCCAATAGACATATTAAACAATCTGATTATTACAGCCTTAATTATCATTACTATTACGATTATTACATCGTTTTTTCTAGTAAAACTTGTTCTAAAACCCCTCAGAGACAACCTGCGCCTTCTTGACAACTTCATAAAAGATACAACGCATGAGCTAAATACTCCCATTACAACGATTCTTGCAAATATTGAGACGCTTGATTCAAAAAACTGTGATGAAAAATCGATGAGAAAACTCCAAAGAATCAAAACAGCTTCTACCACTATCTCCAATCTCTATCAAGATTTGGTATATCTGTTATTAAACCACCAAGTTTCATCACAAAACGAAGAGCTAAATTTATCTGAAATATTAAATCAAAGACTGCACTACTTCTCACAGGCGGCAAATGTTAAAAAATTAAATCTGCATGTTGCTATCGAAGAAGATGTTTTCCTTTATGCGGATAAGCAAAAAATAGAGCGTTTAATAGACAATATCCTCTCAAATGCCATAAAATATACAAACAAATCCACAACCATAAAAGTTGTTTTGACACAACACGCGCTTAGCGTCTCAGACGAAGGCAAAGGTATGAGCCAAGATGAGATAAGCACTATTTTTCAAAGATATCGCCGTTTTGACACAACACATGGCGGTTTTGGCATCGGATATAGCATCATAAAATCAATAATTGATGAGTATGGCATAAAAATCAATATAAAGTCAGAACTTGACAAAGGAACAGAGGTAACATTAACATGGTAAAAATCATACTCTTAACACTAGTCTCTTTAGCTTATTTAAATGCCTCTTCATTTGAGGAGAACTGCCTAAACTGCCACGGAAACGATTTTAAGTTTAATATGATGATGAAGAAATATACCCAAAAATATAGCAGCGAAAAAAGAATAAAAGAGGCTATTTTTGACTACCTTAAAGAGCCGACTGCTGAAAAATCAGTTCTTCCTTATGAGTATATAAACAGATTTGGCACAAAAGAAAAAACAACGCTCGATGACAAAACATTAAGAGAGATGATTGATATCTATTATGACAGATTCAACCTCCGCTCTAAAATCTACTAGTTATCTCCTGATGTTACGCATTAAAACGAACGCGTCCGTTTTAATGGCAGGGACAGATGTCCCTTGCAACCCCATAAAGCTACAAAACGAAGTTTCTTTAGAAAAAACTTTGTTTTTCGAGAATTAAAAAGCATTTTACGCACTTTTATGAAAAGTGCGTAAGGTCAATTATCTCTTAAATATCTTTACAACAAGCAACACAACGGCGCCTATAATCAAACCTATGATTAAGTCATTGATTATTGCCGGAACACCATCTATAAAATAGTGATGAAAAAACTCAACATGATGAGCCAATATTCCCCCGCCGACTAGTATCATAGCAATCGTGCCAACGAACGTTAATGTTTTAATGAGCTTCGGCATAGCGCCAATAAGAGCATTTCCGCTTTTTATATGATTTTTCTCAATCAGCCAAAAGCCTACATTGTCCATTCTTACTATCATCGCGACAAGCCCGTAGACGCCAAATGTTGCTATCAGTGCGACTATAACAGTAGATGAAACCTGAACCATAAAAGGCTTTGCTGCAACGGCGGAGAGCGCGATTACGACTATCTCTATCGAGAGAATAAAGTCTGTCAATACGGCTGATTTTATCTTCTGTTTCTCTATCTTCAAAATGTTATCTTTTGTAGAGTGCAGCAGCTCTTCATTCTTCTCTTCATGCTTCTTGTGAAACAGATACTCTTCAATCTTCTCAGTGCCCTCATAGAGAAGATACAGAGCGCCAAGCATCAAAATATAGATAATCAAACTAGGAGCCACTGCGGTTAAAATAAACGCTATCGGCAAGATAATAACCTTATTTCTAAGAGAGCCTTTTGTTATAGCCCAAATTATCGCCAATTCCCGTGACTGATCAAATCCTGTCGCTTTTTGCGCATTAACCGCTAAATCATCTCCGAGTATCGCTGCTGTTTTTTGCGTAGCAACCTTGCTTGCAACCGCAACATCATCTGCGAGCATTGCGATATCGTCAAGCAGTAAAAAAATTCCCGATGCCATATATTTTTCCTTTAATTTAAATTTTTACATCTTTTATATTTTGCGTTTTAACTATCCATGCAAAGTAAAACGCGCCTATTAAAAATCCAGCTCCGATTAAAGAGGTTATAAACTCCAGCGAGTAGTCGTTAGTTGCCAAAAAACCAATCATAAATGAGGTAAATGCGGCCGAACTCAAAAACAACATGTCATTATATGCGACTATCCTGCCGTAATACTTTTGTTCAATATTTTTTTGAAGAAGCGTATATGTATATGACCAGAGCGTGGTGGTAAAAAGCCCCACGATAATGCTTGCAATTAGTGACATGTAAAAATCTTTCATAAGCAGAGCCCAGAGCCAAATTGCCATAGCCTGAAACACGAAAATATAAGCTACTCTTTTGTTACTTATCCATCTGCTTAAAATCATAGGTCCAATAACCAAACCGACAGCCCTCGAAGCGTGCAGAAGTCCGAGTGCCAAAGATGTAGCAATAACAGAAGCGTAATATTTATCAACCATAAGAGCGACTAAAGCATCAAAGGCCGTAAGCCCTACAAATGCGTGGATAAGCATTAGATGAAGCGCATGCGGAGAGATTTTCAGATATCTAAAAGTATCTCTCATCATCTGAAACAGGCTCTCTTGGCTTTTAAGAAAATTTACATTTATATCCAACTTATAAAGCAGCCAAAAACCGATGACAAACATAAGCGCATCAAGAACAAACGCAACCTTTATTCCAAACCAAAATACTACAAATCCGCTAAGCGCCATCCCTAAAGTGTATGAAAACGACCATATAATCGAGTGAAGCTCATTGGCACGTTGAAGTTTCTCTCCATCTAGGAGTTTTGGCAAAAGCGACATCTCTGTTGTAAAGTAAAAACTCGCCGCCGCCATTTTTATAAAAATTAACATGTAAAGAAGCCACAAATCTGAAATCTCATTGACAAAGACTAAAAACAGTGTCGCGAAGATTTCAAATAAAATTAAAACCAACATAAGTTTTTTTGGCTTCATGCTATCAATTATAGAGCCTGAAAAAGGAGCTTGGATAATGCCTGAGATAAAATGAAGCATAGCTGTAAACGCAACTACCTCGACAGAAACTTTCATCTCTAAAAGAAGCGTATAAATAGCGACATTGCTAAACCACGCGCCAAAATAGGCAATCAACTGCACGGTGGATAACCGTCTTAATATAAGTTCAGATTTTAACAATTTTATATATTCATTCATCGGCGTAAGATTATCATAATATAGACAAAAGAAATTAAATACAAAATTATTATATTACGTTAAAGTATTTTTTTTTTCTGCCGATTTTGTGTGTAATAACATTCTTTAAAATAAGGAGCAAGTCATGGATGGCATAGCAAATGTTGCAAAGATGCAACAATCTCAAGTAAAGTCGCAAGAATCAGAGGCGAAAGTTGCAGTTGCGCATCAGCAAGTGCAGCAGCCGAAAGAGGTTGATGTTGTTAAAGAGATGCAAAAAGAGAACACTGGCGATTCCCAAAAAATCAACTCTAAGGAACAGGTTCAGGATTTGGTTGAAGAGCTAAACAGAGCTTTAGCACCGATGAACACAAATATAAAATTTGGCGTCGATCAGCAGGATATTTTTTATGTATCTGTCATAGAGTCAGAAACAAGTAAAATGATAAGAAGATTTCCGGCAGAACAAGCAGCTGATTTTCTTCCAAAAATGAAAGAAGTAACAGGAATTTTATTTGATTCAAAAGGGTAATTAATACCCTTTTGAATTTCTTTCTGCAATTTTTAATTCTTCTAGTGGCTTTTGTATTTAATCCCTTTACGCTAACCATTATTTAATACTTTTTGTAGTAGAATCGCGGCAATTATTTTGCTCATAAAGGTTTTATCATGAAAAAAGAAGTTAAAAAAGTAGTTCTGGCATACTCTGGCGGACTTGATACAAGTATAATACTCAAATGGCTACAAGATGTTTATAATGCGGAAGTTGTTACTTTTACCGCAGATCTAGGACAAGGCGAAGAGGTAGAGCCGGCAAGAGTAAAAGCACTTGCTATGGGGATTAAACCTGAAAACATTTTTATTCTTGACATCAAAGAAGAGTTTGTCAGGGATTATGTTTTCCCAATGTTTCGTGCAAACGCTATTTACGAGGGCGAGTACCTTCTTGGCACTTCTATAGCTAGACCGCTTATCGCAAAAAAACAGATAGAGATAGCAAAACAAGTTGGAGCTGATGCAGTAAGCCACGGAGCGACAGGCAAAGGTAACGATCAAGTACGTTTTGAGCTTGGTTATCTTGCACTCAACCCTGACATTACTGTTATCGCTCCTTGGAGAGAGTGGGATTTGAACTCAAGAGAGTCCCTTCTTGCATACGCAAAAGAGCATGGCATCGAAATTTCTCAAAAACATATGGATGAAAACGGCAACCCAAAAATCTCTCCATACTCAATGGACGCAAATCTTCTTCACATCTCTTATGAGGGACTGCACCTTGAAAACCCAAACGCTGAACCGGAAGAGTCTATGTGGCTTTGGACAACTTCACCGGAGAATGCTCCTGATGCTGCTGAGTACATCACTATTGAGTATAAAAACGGTGACCCGATTGCAATAAACGGCGAAACGATGAGCCCAGCAACTATCCTTGCAACACTTAACGATTATGGCAACAAGCATGGTATCGGTAGAGCTGACATCGTTGAAAACAGATATGTCGGTATGAAGAGCCGCGGATGTTATGAAACACCTGGCGGAACTATTATGCTAAAAGCGCACCGTGCCATCGAGTCTATCACACTAGACCGTGAAGCGGCTCATGCAAAAGATGAGATTATGCCAAAATATGCAAAGCTTATCTATCAAGGTTACTGGTTCAGCCCTGAGAGAGAGATGCTTCAAGCGGCAATCGACAAAACACAAGAGCATGTAGAGGGTACGGTTAGACTAAAACTCTACAAAGGAAATGTAAGCGTAGTCGGAAGAGAGTCTAAAAAAACACTTTTCAATCCTGAATACTGCACATTTGAAAAAGATGAAGTTTACAACCAAAAAGATGCGGCTGGTTTCATTAAACTAAACGCTCTTCGATTTATAATTGCCGGCAAAGCTAGAAAATAAGTACGTTTTTAAAAAAAGGAAAAAAATGAGCATTATCAAGATAGATATGAACTCCCCAGAATTTCAGGCGGAGATGCAAAAAACGATAGAGTTTACAGACAAAGTCAACAAGCAGTTTGGCTGGGTTTACAATCCTCAAGCAGAGGTAAACGAAGGCGTGCAGATGGGTCTTGCGAGAAACAAGATGATGTACGGCAAGCGTTTTTGTCCATGTTTTATGGTTGAGACGGTAGATGGCAAACCAAAAAGCGTGGATGACCGTATCTGTCCATGTAAGCCTGCTATTGAGCGAGAGATTCCAGAGGACGGTGTGTGCCACTGTGGAATCTACTGTACACCTGAATATGCTGCAAACAAAGCGGCAGAGATGGGGATAGAGGAAGCGGTTCACACGCATTCCAGAGGTCTCACAAAAGATGAAGCGGTTATCTTGCTAAATCAAAGCGAGCTTGACGGGGATGAATTGACATCGCTTCTTGAAGCAAGAAATCTTGGCATGGTAGCGTTTAAACTGGTTGACGTAAGAGAGCACATGGAGTGGCAGATGGGTCACATCAAAGGTGCTGACAAGCTTGTTCCTACAAGCAGTTTTTTTGCTGCACTTGATGACGCAAAACTAAACAAAGATGAAAATATAATTCTTTACTGTCATGTCGGAAGCAGAAGCGCGCACTGTGCTAGAATTCTCTCCGACATGGGATATACGAAAATAGGAAATTTATCATATGGAATAGTTTCATATGGCGGCGAAATAGAGAAATAAGGGGGAAAAATGAAAGTACTACTGATTAAAGATGTAAAAACTCTCGGTAAAGCAGGCGAAGTTAAAGAGGTAAAAGACGGCTACGGCCAAAATTTTTTAATAGCAAAAGGTTTTGCAAAACATGCAACTACTGAGATTTTAGCACAACATAAAGAAGAAGAACGCATCGCAGCTGAGAATTTGGCAAAAGAGATAGCATCACTTAAAGAATTGGCTGCAAAACTAGATAAAGCTGAAATCGTAATCACCAAAAAACTTGGACAAAGCGGTCATCTTTTTGGCTCAATCACAAAAGATGAAGTTGCTCATGCGCTTCAGGAACAACATGGCATAGAGATTGACAAAAAACATATTACCGATAAACTATCTATTAAAACTGTCGGCGAACATGACCTTGACCTCAAACTTGGCCACTCAATCCATGCAACTCTGCATGTAGATGTTCAGGGTGAGTAAATAAGTCATGTGTTATTTCGTCTCGCCGTTAGGCGAAGCTTTAGTGAGGGGAATTTTACAAAGAATTCACTTCTTTGCAAAAGGAGACAAACTTGTTTGACGCAACTACCATACTTGCATACAAAGGCAAAAACAAAGCAGTAATCGGCGGAGACGGACAGGTTACTTTTGGAAACAGTGTTCTAAAAGGCAATGCTACCAAAATCAGAACTCTTCATAACGGCAAAATTTTAGCCGGTTTTGCAGGTAGCACGGCTGACGCTTTTAATCTTTTTGACATGTTCGAAGATTTTTTAGAGGCAAAAAAAGGCGATATTTTAAAATCTGTCGTCGAGTTTTCAAAAGCTTGGCGCAAAGACAAAGTACTTCGCCGTCTTGAAGCTATGATGATAGTTTTAAATAATGAACATATTTTTATCCTTACCGGCAACGGCGATGTTGTAGAGCCTGAGGATGGAGAGATTGCTTCAATAGGGAGCGGAGGAAACTTCGCCATATCTGCTGCACGCGCTCTTAAAAAACATGCCTCTTTAGATGAAGAGGAACTTGTACGTGAGAGCCTTAAAATAGCCGCTGACCTATGCATCTACACAAACCACAACATTAAAACTCTCACACTAGGCGGAGAAGAGAAGTGAATCTAACACCAAAAGAGATTGTTGAATATTTAGACAAATATGTCATTTCGCAAAACAACGCTAAAAAAACTATCGCACTTGCACTTAGAACAAGATACAGAAGAATGCAGCTCGCTCCCGAGATTCAAGACGACATAATGCCAAAAAATATATTGATGATAGGCTCAACGGGTGTCGGAAAAACAGAAATTTCAAGACGCTTGGCAAAGATGATGAAAGTCCCTTTTATCAAAGTTGAAGCGAGTAAATATACCGAAGTCGGATTTGTCGGACGAGATGTTGAGTCTATGATTAGAGATTTGGTTGTTGCTTCTATTGCTATTGTAAAAGCAGAAAAAGAGGAGGAGAGCAAAGAGAAGATAGAGAACTACGTCTTAAACAAGATAGTAGAGAAGCTTCTTCCCCCTCTTCCGCTTGGTGCCAGCGAGAGCAAAAAAGATGACTACCAGAGACTTTTAGAGGTTATGGAGAAAAGAGTTCTCTCAGGCGAGATGGATGATAAAATCATACAGCTTGAGATTGAAAAGATACATGTAGAATTTAACGATACAAATCTTCCTCCTGAAATGGCAAAAGTTCAAGAGTCTTTCTCGAGAGTTTTTTCTCAAATGAGTAAAGAGGATAATAAAAAAGAGGTGACTGTAAAAGACGCAAAAGCTATTTTAAAAAATGAAGCGAGTGCGAAACTTCTTGATACAACTTCCATCCATTCAGAAGCACTTAGACGCGCAGAAAATGGCGGCATTATCTTTTTGGATGAAATTGACAAAATTGCTATAAGCGAAAAATCACAGGGAAGAAATGACCCAAGCAAAGAGGGAGTTCAAAGAGACCTTCTTCCTATCGTCGAAGGTAGCAGCGTGAGCACAAAGTATGGAACAATCAATACTGACCATATCCTCTTTATTGCTGCAGGCGCATTTCATCTCTGCAAACCAAGTGATTTGATTCCGGAACTTCAGGGTAGATTTCCGCTTAGAGTTGAGCTTGAATCTTTGACTGAAGAGACACTCTACAAGATACTCACGCAAACAAACAACTCATTGCTAGACCAGTATGAAGCCCTTTTAAGCACAGAGGGGATGAAGCTGGTATTTGATGATGAAGCAATTAGAGCAATTGCAAAACTAGCACACAGAGCAAACGAAGTAACTGAAGATATAGGTGCAAGAAGACTTCACACGGTTTTAGAGAGAGTTTTGGAAGATGTGAGTTTTCATGCGGATGAGTATAAGGATAAAGAGTTTGTCGTTACCGCAGAATTGGTACATGAAAAACTTGATGTTGTTGTTGAAAATAACGACCTCTCAAGATATATCTTATAGGAAAAAATATGACTAAAGCAGGCTTCGTTTCACTCATCGGTCGTCCAAATGCGGGAAAAAGCACCCTTATGAACTCACTTTTGGGTGAAAATATCGCCATGGTAAGCCAAAAAGCAAATGCCACAAGAAAGAGGTCAAATGCCATCGTCATGTATGGAGATACTCAAATTATTTTTGTGGACACTCCGGGATTGCATGAGAGAGAGAAAGTTCTTAACCAGTTTATGCTTGATGAAGCTCTAAAAGCCATGGGAGATTGTGACTTGATTGTATATCTGGCTCCCGTAACAGACAGTGTAGAGTATTATGAAAAATTTCTCAAACTTAATAACTCTAAAATTAAACATATAATAGTATTAAGCAAAATTGATCAAGTTACTCAAGATAAACTTTTTAAAAAAATAGCTCAATATAGCCAATTTTCAGACCATTTTGAGGCTCTTATTCCAATGGCGGTGCCTAAAAAAGTAGGGCATAAAGACCTGCTTGAGACTATTTCAAAACTCCTGCCGGAATCACCGTTTCTTTTTGACCCTGAAGATTTGACAAGCGAGCTTGTTCGTGACATATATGCAGGATTTATCAGAGAGGGTATATTTCAAAATGTAAGTGATGAGATTCCGTACGAATCTGATGTTTTAATAGACAAAATATATGAAGAGAAAAATATAGACAGAATTATTGCCACTATAATTGTTGAAAAAGAGTCTCAAAAAGGGATTATTATCGGCAAAGGCGGGGAAGGCATCAAAAGAATCGGAAAGTACTCCAGAGAAAAAATAGAGATGCTAAGTGGGAAAAAAGCTTACCTTGAGTTGCAAGTTGTTGTAAAAAAAGGGTGGACAAAAGATAAATCATATTTACAAGAGATAGGTTACATGTCATGAGATTACTACTACTTTTTTTTATTAGTTTCAATTTGTTTGCTAGCGATATTTTGACTAGCTATAGAGTTAAGGGCACCATAGACATTGAAAAACAGCTGGACATGGAGCTCTCAAAAGAGGAGTATTGGAAAGAGTATTTGGCTGACAAAGACACAACATTTGGTTATATAGAAGCTTATAACAATGTTTTAGCATGTGACAAATCAAAGTCTGCTCTAGATTTTTACTCAGTTGATCAAAACAAAAGCTTTAAATTCAAAAAAACATATAGCGCTTTTACAGGTAAATTTAAAGGTGACAAAATAAAAGAGGGAGATTTAAGAACTCCAATTGGAATATATCAGATTGTTCAAAAACTCTCAAAAGAGACAAATTTGGATCCATTTTATGGACCGTTGGCTTTTGTAACCTCATACCCTAATGTCTATGATACTTATAGAGGAAAAAATGGCTCAGGAATATGGATACATGGACTTCCGGCTGCAGACAGAGACGAATTTACCAGAGGTTGCATTGCCATAAATAACTCAAGCATCGAATGTTTGGGCAACAATATAGATATCTCAAAAACTCTTCTTATTATTAATGATTCAGCTATCAAAACAGATGTATCTAAGGAGATTCTAACTTCAATACTTGCGCAACTCTACGCTTGGAGATATGCTTGGATTTATGATGATATAGATAGTTATCTAAGCTTTTATTCATCTGATTTTGTTAGATTTGACGGAATGGACATCGAAAAATTCAAAAGCTACAAAACTAGAATTTTTAAAAAAGCGGAGAAAAAGAGCATTATCTTTAACGATATAAACGTACTACCTTATCCAAACAGCGCTAACATCTACCAGATAACATTTCAAGAGTTTTATAGATCAGAAAGCTTTCAATTTAGCGGCGAGAAAACATTGGTTGTTGAGTTTGATAAAAACAGAAAAATTCGTATACTGACTGAAAAATAAAAAGAAGTAGTAAATGAAACATGTTTTTGTAAAACTTCTTTTTATAATGTCTTTGGTGCCTCTTTTTTTGCATGCAGATGTTCAGTTAATTAAAAAAGAGAACAGTGACTCAAATGTTACACTTCTTGTAATAGGAGGGATACACGGCGATGAACCGGGTGGATATTTTGCCTCATCAATTTTAGCCACCCATTACAATATAGACTCAAAAAATCTCTGGGTAGTTCCAAACCTAAATCAAGAAAGCATTCAAAAAAACAGCAGAGGCATCAATGGAGATATGAATAGAAAATTTGCAATTGTAAACAGTGGTGATAAAGACAAAAAAATTGTTGATGAGATAAAAGAGATTATTACTCAAGAAAATGTCTCATTAGTCTTAAATCTACATGACGGCAACGGGTTTTACAGAAAGACTGACAAGGGAAATATTTTTAACGCAAATGCATGGGGACAGACATGCGTAATTGATCAATGCGAACTAAGCATAGATCAGCCGTTTGGAAATTTAAATACAATTGCTCTTGAGATTAAAGAGAAAATAAACAAAAGACTTATCGAAGAGCACCACACTTTTGACGTAAAAAATACAAATACAAAATTTGATGATGAGGCGATGCAGCTCTCTCTTACATATTTTGCCGTCACACACAACAAGCCTGCTTTTGCAATCGAGAGTAGCAAAAACCTCCCATCACTCTCACAAAAAGTTTTTTATCATCTTCTTTCAATAGAGGAATTTATGAATATCATGGGTATTTCATTTAAGAGAGAATTTGAATTAAACGAACATGAAATAGATAAAATTTTGAAAAATTACGGGAATCTAAGTATAAATAACAATATTTTTATTAATTTAAATGATATAAAAAAATCTTTAAGCTTTATTCCGATAAAATCAGAGAGTAATGAGTTTAAGTTCTCCAACCTGCTTGGCAGTGTTGCTAGAGAGGGTCGAAGTTTTGTTGTTTACATAGGCAATGAAAAAATTCTGACCTTTAATCCGCAATATTTCGGAATGGGTGAGTCTTGCGAAGGAAAGTTTGAAGCTATTGTTGATGGGAAAAGAGTTTCTTTAGATAAAACTTCAGATTTTTTTGTAAATGACGATTTCAGTATCGTTAAAAAAGATGGTTATCGAGTAAATATTATTGGTTATAAAGCGGTAGGTCGTCTTGATGAAAGTGATACAAATATTAAGCTTCAAGATTTTGACAAAAAATTCTCTGTTGACGTAGACGAAAAGGTTTACAGGATAGAGTTTTATAAAAATAATGAATTTTGTTCTATGTCCAAAGTTCATTTTAGACAGGATAATGCAAAATGAGTAAAAAAGAACAACACTCTTTCTCTAGTGTACTTTCTATCAATCCATACAAAAATACATACGTCAGCGCGATTGCCAGCTCCCAAAAGAGTGTTGCAGCTCCTATTTATATCAAAGAGCAGTATGTCATCTCTTATCTTAATACAAAAAGTTTTATTAATAGCAATATTTCTATTAGTAAAAATATTCCAGAAGATGATTTGTATGATGCAATTTACAATAAAGCGTATGATGAGCTTGGGCTTGACCAAGCGATTATGTACCAAATTGAGTATATAGAAACTTTTAGCAACCTAGAAGAAGAGAACAGAAGCTTTCATGTATTTATTATTAATCCCTTAACAGTAAGCGATATATTTAAAACTGCCGTTGAAAAAGTTAAATATATAGATTACATAATCCCTGCTCCTCTCCTACTAAAATCACTCTACTCTAGAGAGATTATACAAGACAGCGGGGTTCACTGTTTTATCTATTTTCAAGAAAGTGATACGGCTATAACTATATATAGCGAAAAAGAGTTCCTATATACAAAATCTATAAGCTACTCATTCTTGCAGATGCATGAGAGATTTTGTGAGATACACGGAGAAATGGTCGAATATGACGATTTTATCCATTTTTTATCACATGAAGATCTTAAAACTACTAACAACAGTTATAAAACATCTGTTATCAAGCTCTACAAAGAGATATTTTCAAATATAAATGATATTTTGACCTATGTAAAAAGAGCGCTTGACATTGATAAAATTGACTCAGTATATATAGATACTCAACTCTCTACCGTTACCAAGATAGATGAAATGGCAGAGGTTGAGCTTGGCATAAGAAGCAGTAGTTACAGCTTCAACTATGGGCTCTTCAGCGAAGAGAGTCATATTGACAATCTTCACTCTCTTATGTATATCTACACTACTCTTCCTGAGAAGGAGAGATATGAGTGTAACTTCACTACATACCACCGTCCTCCAAAGTTCATGCAAAGAGATAGCGGGCGTGCTATTTTATTAGCCGTCGCTGCATTGTTGATTGCTTTCATATATCCTGTAACATATTGGACGCTAACATATGCTCAATCGCTGCAGTATAAGCTTTTAGAAGAAGAGTATAAAACCGTTCACAATATTAAAGTTATGAGGGAAGCGACTATAAAAAACAAAGAAGCAGAGAAAGATAAAGTCTCAAAATTGCTAGCACATGAGCAGCAAGAGTATGTTGAGAAAAAAAATACTCTTATAAAAATTCATGAAGTAAAAGTCAACTATCCTATGAAAGCAAATCTTATACAAGTGTTGACTAAAGATTTAAACAGACATGATGTGAGACTAGAGACCGCTATTTATACTGAAGTCGAAAAGAGTGATAAAATTGAAGCTTCTAAGGAGTTCAAGCTTGGTCTAGTTGCATCGAATGATAAAAAGATTACTGACTTGGTCAAATATCTAACTAAAACCTACGAAGGAAAGTTTCACTTCTCGATTAATGAGATATCATATAAAGTTGAAGAGAAATTGTACTTTGGTGAATTGAAGGTGAATCTACTATGAATTTCAAATTAATGATTGAAGACACCTTACAAAAAATTGACAGTTTTTTTAAGGAAAAGTCTCAAAAAGATGTTTACATTGTCTACATAATGATTGTTGTCGTATTGGGTGCTTTGGCTTATCCGTTTTACGAACCTTCTGAAAAAGAGTTTAATATCGTAAAAGAGAAAGCAACTCAAGTTACGGCTAAAATTGATGCTGATAAAATCTACCTAAAAGTAAACACGGAAGCTACGGTAGCAAAGCTCCAACAAGATATAAAAGGTCTAGAAATTGGGTTAATTGCTCAAAAAGAGACAAATAAATATATTAAAGAGAAGATAGAGACAATATCGTCTTTAATATACGATGAAGTTGCATGGGGTAAATATCTTAACTCGATATCTATACGTGCAAAAGAGCATAATATAAAGATTATTAACTTTACAAATACATATTCGCTAAATAATGACTCATCATTTGGTCATGTTTTGGATATCGCGCTTGATGCAAAGGGTAGTTATTTGGATACTGTCAAATTTATAAACTCTTTGGAGCAAAGCGATCTTGTTGTTGATGTCAACAACATAGATATAAAAGCACAAGAAGCTCTAAATACAAAACTTGTTATCTCAGTTTGGGGGATTACTTACAAATGAAAACGACACTAATAGGACTGTTTGCAGTTATTTTAAGTACTACTCTTTGTGCCACGGAGCTTGAGTGGGTTGATGAACAGATAGAAGCGATAAAACCGCCAAGAAAGGGGTATACAATTTCAGGCGTTAACGATCCATTTATTTTCTTGGAGAAGAACAGACCCAAGTCAAAAGAAAAAAGTGCTACTTCTTTAGCACCTCGCGCAAATGTTGTAGCGACTAAAACTTTATCTACTACACAAAAAGATGAAGATGCGAAAAAAAGTGGCAGTTTTGAGCTGAGTACGATTATTAACTCATCGGCTTTAATTAACAGAAGTTGGTACAAAAAGAGCGACGTTGTAAACAGCTATACTATCTCTGATATTAGCAAAAACAACGTAACTCTAAAAAAAGGCGATAAGATACTTGTCTTATCAACTATTACTAAAAAACAAACTCTAAAATTTAAAAATAAGTAGGGCAGATTTATGAAACTTATAAAAACAACAATGTGTACAACGCTTTTAACACTTCTTTTATCAAGCAGTGCTTTGGCTGACTGTTCTTATGAACTATTTAGCATTAGTTCTACTAAAGACACTAAAATAATAGATTTCATAGAGCAACTTAGTGATGAGTGTGAATTTAGTATTATAGTTACAGATCCAAATGCGCAGAAGTTTTTGGACAGCAACTTAAACAAGACCAATCTAAACAACCTGACGATAGAGGAGGTTTTAGGTATTGTATTAAAAGAGAACAATCTTACATATACCCTCGAAAACAATATCTTAAAAATCTCATATCTTCAGACAAAGATGTTTAATATTGATTATATTCTCTCTCAAAGAAAGAGTGAATCTAAAACAAACATTACGCTCTCATCAGAAGGTGCCGGTGTAGCTTCCCAAACAGGAACTACGACTGCATCAACTGAAAATGATGAAGCGGGAGGCGGTGCTGCAGGCAAATCTGGCATGAACGTCAACAGTTCTGATGAAGTGCAATTTTGGCATCAGTTGGATTTGGAACTTCAACAGGTTTTAAACAGACCACAAGACGTCTATGTAGCTCAAGCTCCCATTATAAACAAAAATGCGGGAATTATAACAGTTACTGCAACAGTCAAACAAATGGAAAGACTAGAGGAGTATCTTAAAAAATTACAAGATAAAGTTCAACTTCAAGTATTAATAGATGTTCAACTTCTTTCAGTTACATTAAGTGACGGTAAAACAACAGGTGTTGACTGGTCTCAGCTTTATAAATTGCAGGATATTGATGTCAGTATAGACAAACTGTTCCATAAAAATATATCTGAATTTGAAGATACTAAAATTACTACGGCTATTGCTGGTGGAGGAGCGAGCGAAAATTCTCACCTTATAAAAATAAGTGCGAGCGGTTCATTAAATGAGGTAATTAAGTTTCTTAAAACTCAAGGAGATGTAACTTCTATCTCAAACCCTAAAGTTTTAACACTAAACAATCAAGCAGCTCTTATAACAGCAGGAACCGAGTATTTTTACAAAATCATAAGCACTGAAACTTTATCCGGTACAACAAGCGGTACACAGAGCACGAGCGAAGACCTTCAATCAGTGTTTGCAGGGGTATTGCTAGATATCACTCCGGAAATCTCAGATGACGATATGATAACGTTAAAAATAAATCCTTCTCTTTCTGAAACTGCTACGGACATATCAACAATAGACGGAGCCGATAGAACTATGCCGCCAGACCTAAGCCGCCGCCAACTCTCATCAGTTGTAACAGTAAAAGATGGAAATCGCATTATATTAGGCGGTTTGATAAACACAAGCAACTCTATTGATGTAAATAAAGTCCCTATATTGGGTGATATTCCTATATTAAACTATTTATTTAAATACGAGAATAAATTAAAAATTACTCAAGAGCTTGTTATTGTTATTGAGCCGCACATTGTCAGAAAAGGCAAAAATGATTTATCTCTTTCAGATTTAGGCTACGAAGGCTTGTCTGAGAAAGTTTTACTAAATACTAAAGATGCTATTACAACTACTAAAGATACATTAAAAGAGGAAAATTGAAACCAAGTATCTATGAAAACTCTCGGGATGTTTTTTTAGATACGGTCAATGCTAAAGATTACATCCAGCTAGAGAGGGTGTCTGCCATCTATCAGTCTCTTAAAGATTCAATAGAAAAACCACTCAAGATGGTTCTTCTATATGGCAAGCCAGGGACAGGCAAGAGCATGTTTCTATCAAAACTTCACCAGAATCTCGCATCATCTCAAAAAGTTTGCCTCTATAAAACACCGATTTTAGACGAGAGCGAGTTTTTTAAAACATTAGCTCAGGATCTCTATGCAATAACATATGATGGCGAATTGAACTTCACGCAATTTGTAAAAGTTGTTGAAAACATGGAATTGGGCCAAACAAAAACTCCGTTGATATTATTGGATGAGGCCCAGCTCTACTCAACGCCAATGATGGAAAAAATAAGACTTCTTTCTGATACTAGAAAAGTTAAATTTGTTATTGCCCTGCACAAAACCGAGAAAGAGGACATTATTGCAAAAGAGCACTTTCAAACTAGAATTTGGGAGAGTATTAAGCTCGAAAATGCTTCAACTTCAGAGTTAAAAATTTATATTCAAAAGAAACTTATGAAAGCAAACTCGATAGACACTGCAAGTATGTTTACGCAAAAATCTATTGATTTGGTTCATAAATTGACAGATGGAAATTACAGGGATGTGAACAAGCTTATATACACACTCTTTGATATATATGTGTACTATGCGAATAATAATCCAAATAAAATAAACAGAAATGAAATTTCAACTAAATTTATAGAAATGGCTGGGATTCATACGGGGTTAATAGATGCTTAATGTTAATGATTTAGAACTTAGACACAAAAAATATAAACGAAAATACTATGTACCGCTATTTACAATGATTGCTTCGGTGATAGTTATAGCAGCGTCTATTTCCTCGTTTGTTATATATAACTCAAAAGATACGATTGCAGTTGAAAACAAAATTATGCAAAAGCCTGTTATTGCACAAAAAATTGAAACAGAGCCTATTATTGTAGAAAAAAATGAATCTGTTCAAGAACCTGTAGACGAGGAAAGTGCGCATGTTGCAACAGAAACTGTTGCAAAAGAAGAAATAATGACGGAGGAGAAGCAGGAGAAGATTGTGCTCGCTCCGTCATTAGGATTCATGAGCAAATTTGAATCAAATAGCCAAAGTCATAGTGAGCCAATTAAAGAGATAAAAAATACACCGGTATCACAAGAGAAGATAGAAACTAAGCACTCAGAACCAAAAATAAAAAAGAAACAAACTGAACCAAAAAAAGAGGAAATTGAGGAAGTTATCTTAAACATAGACAAAAAGAGCTCTATCAACATAGCGAGAAATGATGAGATGGAAGATGTTGCACACGTTATTAAAAGGTTTAATATCAATCACAATCCTGCACTAAGTCTGTTTGTAGCAAAAAAATATTATCAGCTTGGCGATTACGAGCAAGCATACAACTATGCACTAATTACAAATGATATTAACAACAACATAGAGGAGAGTTGGCTTATATTTTCAAAGTCTTTGGTTAAAATAAATAAAAAAGAGATGGCCATAGAAACCCTTAAAAGGTATATTTCACACTCTCACTCTTCACAAGCAAGACAGCTTTTAGATGAGATTCAAGCAGGAAAATTTAAATGAAAATATTACTATTGATATTAATCTCAATAACTATGTACGCTGACGTAAAACAAGATATGTTTGCACTTTATAAAGATAAAAAATACGCTGACGCTTGCAATCTTGGTTTTAAAAATTTTAATGATTACTCAAAAGATGAGGAGTATGTATCACTCTACTCATTTTCCTGTTTAAACATTGACTATGTTGATCGTTTGGCAGTGCCGATAGCAACACTAAAATTTTCAAAAGAGGCACGCGCTAATGCTGCATATTTCTCAACTATTCTTATGCAAAAAAAGCTTCTCTACCATGCACTCTTAGACAATCATGACATATCTTCTCTAAATTTACCTACTACTGATTATATTCTCTCAAAAGTATTTGATCTATTTACAAAAATAAAAAATGATGAGCAAAAAGAGTTTTATATTCTTGAAGATGAAAATGATAAAGAGCTAAAATATAAAGTTTATATTTTAAAAGATGTTAAAATAGATAAAATAGTTATTGAAGAGTTTTACAATTCAATAAGCATTAAAAAACATATCTATTGGTAGAGGGTATTATGGATAGAATTACATCTGATTTACTAGCTAACGGCTCCATAATGAAGAGTCAGGTTGACAGGCTTATTGCTAAAGGTCTTGACAGCAACCTCATTCTTAGAGATATTACTATATCTGGATTTATGACGATGGATAGGCTTGTACGCTTTATTGTAGATAAAATTCAAAGCGGCGAGTATGACCTCTCAATAATTGATAACTATGATTACATCCAAGAAAAAGATGTTCTAGTAAAATTAGCCCAAAAACAAAATGCCCAGTTCCTTGATTTAGACTCTATTGATATGGATTATAGGCTAACTGAAAAAGTCTCCCTTGCACAGCTTAAAAAATATAATGCTTTTCCAGTCTCAGAAGATGATTTAAGCATTACTGTTGTTTTTTGCGATCCACTTGATATTGAAGCACATGAGTCAATACAGAGACTTTTTCCAAAAAAACCGATAAAGATAGCAGTAGCTACAAAAAGACAGATTGAATCATATCTTTTTAAAATAGAGCTAAAAGACAGCATAAAAGGTCTTGTAAAGAAAATAAGAGATGAGTTAAACTCTATCAATTCCATTGAGGAGCAACAAGAGGCTTCTTCAATTCTTCTTTTGATTGACGTTATTTTAAATGCATGTATTAAAAATCGCGCTAGTGACGTTCACATTGAGCCCACTGAAAAAAACTGTGTCGTTAGAACAAGAATTGATGGAAAACTCATTGAAATATTTTTATTTGAAAAAGATATCTATCCACCTCTTGCATCTAGGCTTAAACTACTTGCAAACCTTGATATTGCAGAGAAAAGAAAACCGCAGGATGGTCGTTTTTCAACCATGGTAAGTTCTAGAGAGTATGACTTCCGTATATCTACGCTTCCAATTTTATATGGTGAATCTATCGTTATGAGGGTGCTTGACAAACAAAAAGCGCTTGTAAGGCTTGAAGATGCAGGAATGGATGCCATAAGTTATCAAAAGTTTTTAAAAGCGCTAAAAACACCGTATGGGATTATACTTGTTACAGGTCCGACGGGAAGCGGTAAAACAACAACTCTCTATGGCGCCCTGAATGAACTTAGAAATGTAGAAGACAAGGTTATTACGGTTGAAGATCCAGTTGAGTATAGAATGAACCTTATTCAGCAAGTGCAGGTTAATCCAAAAGTCGGTCTTAGTTTTGCCGACGCTCTTCGCTCAATTTTAAGACAAGACCCTGATAAAATTATGATTGGTGAGATTCGTGACTCCGAAACGCTTGAAATCGCAGTAAAAGCTGCACTTACCGGTCACTTGGTAATCTCTACACTGCACACAAACGACTCAATAAGTGCAGTAACTCGTATGGTCGACATGGGTATTGCTCCATATCTGATAAGCGGTTCATTGGTTGCAATTCAGGCACAAAGACTCGTTAGAAAAATTTGCCAAAGCTGTAAAACTGAGGAAAGAGTGCCTCTATCAGCACTTGATGATTTAAAAAATTTGATTCCGCCGGATAGCAAATTTTATGTTGGGAAAGGATGTAAAGAGTGCAACGAAACAGGCTATTTTGGTAGAGAAATGATTTGTGAAGTTTTAGTTGTAAACGAAAAAATATCATCTCTTATAGCAAAAAATGCGTCAGTAGAATTAATACATGCTCAAGCGTTGGAAGATGGATTTGTCGGGCTATTTGAGAACGGTATCAATAAGGCTCTTGCCGGTGTTACAAGTTTAGAAGAAATTTTAAGGGTGGCAAAATAATGAAATACTTTGTAGCGACAATACTTATAAAAGGTAAAAAAGAACAAATTGGTCTATATGCTGAAGATAGAAAACAAGCAAGTGAGCTTACCAAGTTAAAGCATACTGGAATTATTCTTAAAATTGCAGAAGAAGCTGAACCGCTAGAGGCTCGACTTAAAAGATTCAAGACAAATCTACTAAGCAATGTCAAAAAAAGAAAAATAAAGCCTGACGCGCTTATTGCATCCATTAGACAGCTAGCGGTTATGACGAATGCCGGTATATCAATTTACGACTCACTTAGTGAGATTTCAAAATCTACCACGGACGAGAATTTAAAACTTGTTTTTGGCAAACTTGCGGAGGACATAAACTCTGGACATTCACTCTCTAAATCTATGGAAAATTTTCGTTTTGAACTTGGGAACTTGGCTATTGCTATGGTTCAACTAGGTGAAAAGACAGGTAACTTAGATGATGCACTCTACTCTCTTGCTAATATGCTCGAAGAGATTCGCGCAAATGTTGTTAAATTTAAAAAGGCCATGGCATACCCCAGAAACGTTATGATTGCAATGGCAATTGCCTTTACTGTTCTTATCTCTTATGTTGTTCCAAACTTTAAGAGTATGTTTGAAAAGTTAAATGCAGACCTACCGTTGCCAACTCTTATATTATTAAAACTGTAACATCTTTTTAATAATTACGGACTCTACGTATTAGCCTCTTTAGTTATATCATTTGCAATTTTTAAATATATGATAAATAACAGTAAAAATATTAGATACGGCTGGCATGAAGTTTTGCTAAAAACATATCTGATAAAAAACATTATCATGTTTGCAACTCTTAGCCGTTTTACTCTTGTATTTTCAGAACTTATTCGTGCCGGTATCCCGATAGCTGAAGCACTTGATACTTCAATATCAATGATTGACAATCTTCCTCTAAAGACCAAACTATCCTCTGTTAGGGCAGCCGTAGAGAAAGGCTCTTCTTTACATGAGGGGCTTGGCGATACGAAACTTTTTGAAAATATGATTATTCAAATGGTTAGTGCGGGAGAGGATAGCGGTACATTAGATACTATGATTGGAAAAGTTGCAGAGTATTATAAAATGAGATTTGATGCTATTATCGATGGCCTCTCAGAGGCGATTGAGCCGATTATGCTACTAATACTTGCGAGTATGGTTCTTCTGCTTGCTCTTGGTATTTTCTTGCCTATGTGGGACATGGGTAATGCAGTTATGGGCAAAAAGTAAAATAGAGCTTCTCTATTTTACTTAAAAACTTTTTCATATTTTTGATAGCACTCTTTACGCAATATTTGTAAATACTTTTTGCACGTCCTCATCGTCTTCGAGCTTGTCTAAAATTTTATCTATATCTGCTTGCTCTTCAGGTGTAAGCGTTATAGGAGATGTAGCCATTTTCTCTAAATTTGCCTTAGTAATCTCGATATTCATGCTCTCTAGTGCACTGTTTATAGCGCCAAAACTCTTATAATCAGCCGTAACTATAACAACGCCCTCATCCGCCTCTATGTCTTCTAATCCAGCATCTATTAACTCTAGTTCCAAATCCTCTAAATCCATATTGTCTTTTTGCGCAAATTCAAATATTGCTTTTCTGTCAAACATAAATTCTAAAGAGCCCTTTGTTAGCATCTCTCCGCCATGCTTTGTAAGTATATTTTTAACGTTCGCGACGGTTCTTGTATTGTTGTCAGTCATGCACTCTATAAAAAGCTGTACGCCATGCGGTGCTTTACCCTCGAAACTAACTTCAAGCATGCTTGCCGTATCTTTCGAGGTAGCTCTCTTAATTGCTGCTTCTATATTATCTTTTGGCATGTTTTCAGCTTTGGCATTTATAATTGCCGTACGAAGCCTTGCGTTCATATCAGGATCTATTCCACCCTCTTTGGCAGCCATTGTTATAATTTTCCCCAATTTTGGAAACAATTTCGACATGGCTCCCCATCTTTTTAACTTTGATGCTTTTCTATATTCAAAAGCTCTTCCCATAAACTTTACCTCACCTGTTTTATATACTAATCTCTATTTACACTCATTTTAAAATCAAAAATGTATAATAGCATATTAGAATATATTAGGGATTTAAATGCTGCCAAATTTTAAAATCAAAAGTCATTTTTTTAGCGCTTTTCGCGAGCTGTTTGTTCATCATCACGGCTCACTAGAGTTTCGTGCAAAAATTTTTGCGCTTGTTATCTCTGCAAACGATGAGATTAAAGCAGAAAATTATGATATTGTTAAAAAAATCGGCATAGAAATTTATAAAAATGATGAAGATAGAGCCAACCTGCTTATGCTCTCTACAAAAGAACTAGTAAAGAAGATAAAAGAGAATAATGAATTCACTATAGACACTCTTATAGCCAGCATTCAAAAAGAGCTAAGAATGGTTCCAAGATATGCTAAAAAAATAGAGGTAGAGCCACTCAGAGAGTTGATTTATCTCTCACATGACAATGATACAATTTCATATCAAGCAAATATTTTAGAGTTTCTAAAAGCTATAAAAGAAGAGACTCTTCATGAGAAAAAATCACAAATTGCCAAAGATGAAGAGAAGATAGAGTCTAAATATTAAACTTATCTTTGTCAAAAAAGCTATCCACTGATATATTTTTGAAAGCTGCATTTAGGCTTGTAAAAAGTGTCGGAAACTCTTTCTCCATCTTTCTTAACATCTCTTTTGCATGTGCTCTTGCATGAGGCATTTTTACGTCAAATCTCATTGATGGACATGCCTCATCACCAACTGTCGGCATTTCATTATCAACTGCACATGCAGCTAGCTGTCTCTCTCTCATTTGAATTAGTGGGCGAATCACAATTAAACCATTTTCGGCTCTGTATTTTGGAGCAAGTGAACGCATCTGCCCATTGTAGATAAAGTTCATAAAAAAACTCTCCGCAGCATCATCCATATGATGACCAAGTGCTACTTTGTTACAGCCATGTTTTTCAGCTGCACTATAAAGAGAACCCCTTCTCATACGTGAAAAAAAGCTGCAAAATGAGGAGTTTTTTCTTATCTTTTCTTCGGCTAAATCATAAATTTGCGTGTCATGAATAGCATGTGGAATATCATAGTCCTTACAATGTGCAATAAGTTTATCAAAATTTTCACCCATGCCATACGAGACAGTTACGGCAATAAACTCAAATCGAAATGGAGCGCGGCGTTGCTGCTCTTTAAGCGCATGAACCATCGTCAGCGAGTCTTTACCGCCGCTAAGACCTACTAAAATCTTATCGCCCTCTTCTATTAACTCAAACTCGGCATTTGTTTTGCCCAGTTTGCTCATAATTTTTTTTGAAAGTTTAATCTGCAAGCTTTTCAACCATTTTCATAACAAACTCTGCACTCTCTTTTGCGCTTGTTTGTAAAAACTCATCAAAACTGAAACTTGCGTCCATGTCAGCCGCATCGCTTATTGCACGAAGAATGAAAAACGGTACATTGAGTGCATTACAAACGACGGCAACGCTTCCACCCTCCATCTCCAGTGCATCGGCACCAAACGTAGAGCCTATCCAGTTTTTTCTCTCTTCGTTTGCTACAAACTGATCTCCTGTAGCAATTATCCCCTCTCGCACGCTTTTGCCCATGCTTTTTGCCACATCTTTACTTATCTCTATCATCTGCTTATCTGCTTCAACAAATACAGCTCCCTCTGGAACATAGCCAAAAGGGTGTCCGAATGCCGTGATATCCAAATCATGTTGGGTCAACTTGGTTGCAACTATCAAATCTCCCACCTTTAAAGTCGGCGATATAGCTCCGGCAACTCCTGAGAAGAGTAATTTTTCAGCTCCAAAGTGCTCAATCATAGTAGTCGCGGTCAGAGTAGAAAATACTTTTCCGATTTTTGAGTAAGCAATAACTAACTCAATACCCTTGTATGATGCTTCATAATATCTGTTTCCTGCATAATCGGTAGTTTTATATGAACCAATTTTTTCAAGTATCGGGGCAATCTCTTCTGGCATAGCTCCCATTATTGCTATTTTCATCTATTTTCCTTATATCTCAAATGTTTTTATTATTGTTTCATAACGCGGAAGCTTATGGACTATAATTGCCTCTTCATTGACTATGCAGCTTCCGCCCCAAAAGCCAAGACCGTCCTCAAAACCGACCCTATTTACAAATATAAGCTTTGCATTGCACTGACGCGCAACACTCTTTATAATCTCATACCACTTATCTTCTATCTCAAGCCCACTATCGCTAAATCCACGCGCAGGAGAAGCAACAAGCGCTATTATATAATCCGGATTTTCTTTTATCAACTTCTCATGTGTAGATTTATGCCACAAATCCTCACAAACCACCATAGATATTTTTCCAAGGCTACTAGAAAAACTCTCAAAAATATTACCTGCTTTAAAATATCTAGCCTCTTCAAACATCCCGTAATTAGGGAGATGGACCTTGTCGTGTTTTGACAAAAGTTTGCCTTTTGAAAAGTAAAGTGCAGAGTTCCTAAAACTATTTTCATCTCTAATGGCAGCACCGACAACAATATCAACACTTTTGCTTAAATCTTTTATAACATCCAACTCGCTTATATGCCAAGCATCCTCGTAGAGTTTATCTTGAAGCATATAGCCGTTTAGAGAGAGCTCAGAAAAAACTATTAAATCGGTCTCGTTTTTACAAGTAGTAATTATTGAAAACACACCCTCTAAATTGGAGCGATTTAATTTCGGTGATGTCTGAGCTAATGTTATTCTCATCTTATTTGCAGATTTGTTCTACAACTTCAAGCAGAGATTTCATGTCAGAGATAGTGTATGTCTCTAAATTTGGCGCAATTCTCTTGTTCAAACCTTTAAGAGTAGCCCCATTTCCAAACTCGATTGCAATATCAACGCTTTCTGCTATTGCAAGAATAGAGTGCTTGTACTTCACAGGTTTTACCAACTGCTCAGTTAAAAGTTCAACAGCCTCTTTTTTAGTTGCATATGGTGTAGTAGTTACGTTAGAGATAACGGGAGCCTCAAAACTATCCTCAATCATCCCCTCCATTAAACTCTTAAGCGGAATCTGAGCAGGAGATAATAGTTCACAATGGCTAGCAACCGACATGTTAAGAAGAAGCGCTCTTTTTGCACCCGCATCTTTAAATGTTTGCTCTAACGATGCCAAATCAGCTCTCATGCCGGCAACAACAAGCTGTCCGTCCTGATTGTAGTTTGCAGGCCAAACTTTTTTTCCATCCCTTTGAGCATCAGAGCAAATCTTCTCAACGCTCTCATCATCAAGACCCATAACAACCATCATGCCGGCTTCAATATCACTGCATGCATCCTGCATTAACTGTCCGCGTCTATGAACAAGCTCGACTGCATCTACATAATTTATTGCGCCGCTCGCACAAAGAGCAGAAAATTCACCTAATGAATGTCCTAAAAATAGCTCAGTTTTTACATCTGGGCACTTCTCCTTAAAGAGGCGATAAGCAACCATTTGAACCAAAAGTATTGCCGGCTGCGTGTATGCCGTTTGATTTAAGAGGTCATGCTCACCAAAAATCAACTCATCAAATTTTAATCCGACTCTTTTGCCGGCCTCTTCGAACATCTCTTTTGCCAACTCTGAGTTATCGTAAAAATCTTTTCCCATTCCCGTTGCTTGAGAACCTTGACCTGCAAAAATCATTGCTATTTTTTTCATTTTCATCCTTTTTATAAATACTTACTATTATCAGCTATTTTTTTTCTTAGTGTGTTTCTGTTTAATCCAAGTTTGTCAGCCAGTTTCAATTGTGATTTAAATCTTTGAAGTCCGGCTTTAATCAAAGGTATCTCGTAGAGGTGTAAAAAGTTTTTATAATCACTGTTTGAGCCCAATTTATCAACAAGATAATTTTGCATAATATCCATCAGCTCATTTTCATTGATGTTCTGCAGGAGATAATTAATCATTACCTGCTTTCTCAGAGAGAGAGCGTTTTGGCTCAGGTCAGGCTTAAAGTTTTTAAAGCTAAACTCCTCTTTTGAGTCAAAAAGAAAAGAGGCCTCCTTGCTAAACTTTTGCACCAGCTGCTCAACATCTTCAGGTCTCTCATGCAAAGATGGGATATCAAGTTTAATGCTAAATAGTCTCTCGGCAAATTCATTATAATATGAACTTTTTGCGGTAGCGACTACCCTTATGTTACCTCTGTTTGTAATCTCTAAAATTTTATTGATATTTGGTGAATTTTCCAAATTAGTAATTACTATCTCATTAACACTCTCAAGTGTTGACAACAATTCATCATAATTTGATGCGTCAAGAAGCGGAGCATTTGGAAGAATGTAACGAGCTAGAGCTCTTTTTCCGACTCCAATATCCCCTCTTATAAGGGCATTTACGCTTAGTGTCTTTAAAAGAGCGGCTGTTTTAAATGCCTGTGCCGAAGAGGCAGAGGCAGTTATGAAATTAGCATCCACAACCCGTGCCGCCGCCGGTACCACAACAATCATCATGTTGGTTCTCTACCGGAATACCGCTCATTGCTTCTTCTGCAGAAGCTTCTCTTATATTGTTTATAGCCACTATAAAAGATAAATCTTTTCCAGCTAATGGATGATTAAAATCTATGATAACACTCTCTTCGCCAATTTCTTTTACAACAACTTGAACAGTACCGCCATCTTCGCCTTGACCGTAAAGAGCCATTCCAACTTCCAAATCAATTCCCGAGAATTGGTCTTTTGGAACCTCTTGCTTAGCTTCTGCATCATACTCACCGTATGCATCTTCTGCTCTTACAAGAACTTCAGCTTTTTCACCTATTGACATATTAGCGATTGCATTCTCAAGTCCAGGGATAATCTGACCTTTTCCAAACATAAACACTAAAGGCATTCCGCCAATATTACTATCTACTACTTTTTCTCCGTCACTAACTTCGTACTCTATCGATACAATTTGATTTTTTTCTATTGCCATAATGGGTGCCTTTATTTTTTTGTGATTTTATCATAATAACAGTTGTAACTACAAATAAGTTGCACTATTACTGTTTTAGTGAACTTAACTTCTTTTTTGCACTATCTGCTTGTGTACTCTCGGGAAATTGAGCGATAACTGCATCATAAAAAACTTCTGCATTATTTTTATCGCCTGTTTTTTCCATAGAGATTGCAGTATGCAACAGCAACGTAGGCATATAACTAGCTTTGCTATAGAGCGTTGCACTCTTTTTAAAGTAAGCTATTGCCTCTGCGTAATTATTTTTATAGTACTCTATCTCTCCTACCATATAGTGAGATTGAGCCGGCTTGTAGTTCATTGCAATAAGTTGCTTATAATGTTCAAGCGACTCGCCATAAGACTTTTTATTGTAAAGGTCTTTGGCTTTTGTCTCTATTTCTGCACCAGACATGTTTGTACTTTTAGATTTTTTTGAACTTGGTCCAACTTTTAGCTCTTTTGCTACAAGATCTTTAAACTTATTTACATCATTTACCAATGAATTGAACTCATCTTTTGTAACATATGAGTTATTTATTGTATCAATAAGCTTAGAGATTTCGGCAAGGCTAACTTTTATTGTTTCAATATCTTTGCTGTTTATCTGAATTGACTCGGCAACTCTTTTGTCGTATTCTGAACCACTTGTTTTTTCATCTTCTAAAGATTTTATTTTCATCTTGTTTTCACGAGCAGATGAACTGATTGATTCTATTATTGTTTGAAGCCCATCGATTCTCTCTCTTAAAGAGTCAACTTCGTTCGCTTGATTATTGCTTTTTACAACAACTTTTTGAAGATTTTTTTTAGTCTCAAGCAGAGTACTCTCAGTTGAGGTTAAACCATATGGATTTGGATTGTTTAAATCACCTGCACCGAACGCAGAAGGTTCGGCACAAACTAAATATGAAGGTAAGAGTATTACCGATATGGCAACTATTTTACTGATATTCATTAATTATGGTAGAAGTTTGAACTCAACTCTGCGATTTTGTGCCCAGCACTCTTTAGTTTTGTCTGTACATACAGGGCTACTTTCACCAAAACTTACCATTGAAATACGGCTAGCGTCAACGCCTTCAGCAGTTAGAGCTTTTTTAACACTCTCAGCTCTTTTAAGACCAAGTGCGAAGTTATACTCATCACTTCCCCACTCATCACAATTTCCTTCAAGTTTTACAAAAAAGTTTTTTGCTTGAGTATTTACAACAGAAGCATCAGCAGACAGGTTGGCTTGCATATCAGCTCTTATAGCAAACTTGTCAAAATCAAAGTAGATAGTTTTGAGCTCTTTTTCTAATCTAGCAATAGCTTCGCTTGTAGACTCTACACTGCTACTAGCAGCTGAAGCTCTTGCAACTGGAGCGGCTGGTGCTTCTACTTTTTCAACTTCCTGAGTAGCACTGTCTGCTGCTTCAACTTGAGGCTCTTTATCACCACAACCACTTAACACCAAAAGCGCCATTAAAACGCTTGAAATCACTACTTTTTTCATCTTTTTCTACCTTGAGTTTATTTTACCGGAATTGTATCAGAATTATATTAAAATTTATTTATAAATTAATCTTACCAATCAATTGATTGAACTTTTCCATATTGAAGCGGAAAAAGATAATTTTTGTTGTGGTTTAATCTGATTATACCTATTGAACTTTGACCATCATAATTTTTTATAAAAATTATTGCATCTCCATCGACTGAAAACCTTGGAAATTCGTTTACACCTACTGCCGTGAGTCTTCTTATAAAATCTGTCTCAGTTGATACTAGATGCAAATTAAAAGTATTATTGCCAAACGCATCAGAGCTCTCTCTTGCTTTATAGACTATGTATTTGCCAAAAACGCTGCATGCCGCATTGCTCTTACCATAATAAACTACTTGCTCAACAGCACCCGTGTTCATATTTAAGGAGAATATATTTGGATAACCTAAACGATCCGATACAAATACTACTTTATCTCTTTCCAAAAACTGTCCGCTTACATCTATGCCGCCGAAGTTTGTCAAAGTTTTAGTACTCTTTGTATTTACATCATACAAATAGATATCAGGCTGTCCCTTTGGAGCCATGGTCAGCAAAAGCTTGCTTCCATCATCATTTACATCTGAACATATCATCATCCCATCAGATGATTTTATTACCTTGCTTTTCCCCGTTCTTATATCTACATGTTTTAATGTCGGTTTTTTCTCATCCAAAGAGCTGTAGTAGAATGCACTCTGCTCCTTATTTGCCCACTTTGGAAAAATATTAAACCCACCCTTAACTGCAATATGCTGATACGTTAAAGTATAATCAGAAATTACCAATTCGCTTTTTTGAGGAGAAATCATTCTAGCAAATATTACTTTTCTTTTCATCCACTCAACAGGAGGCTCTCCCATAAACTCATTTATATCATATGCGATTGTATGCGAAGTGAACATGTATACATTTGTATTATTAGCTCTATAACTTTTATTAAAAACAACACTGTCATTATTTATTAGCTTAAGTTCGACATTTAAAGAGCGATCATCACCCTCAAACAGTTTATATCTAAGGATATAGTTCATATTTTTATTTTCAATAAGCACGCTTGCTGCATCGAAATTAACATTTCTATGATTTCTATCTACGTTAAATATAGAAAGAACATTCAAGTCAGCTATAATCGACTTGAAAAATTTGCTCCTAAATGTTTGGTCATAACCAACTGAAGCATCCTCAAGTGCAATAGTTGGAAGAGTGTCTGCCTTTTTTACAACATCTATAGTAGCATCACTTGCAAACAAAGACACCATAACCAATAAAATTGAAATAATAATTTTCAAAGTTTACTCCTGAGATATTAAATTTATTACATAAACTCCTGATTTATTATCAGGATTTTTAGGAAAAAGGACATTAGCCAATCTCCCCTTTATTTTGTCACACTCACTATTTAGAGCATCGCTGTCTGAGTAGGTTAAGATTCTAAAATCTATAACCTTTCCAAAAGAGTCAAGCTCTATAACCGCTTTTACAACCTTGCCCTGAGTGTTATCAGGCGGTATAAAGTATTGATATACTATGCCCTGAATTTTAGCCAAATATTCATTTACTTCCGTTCCGGTCGAGCTTTTTGAAGCCTTGTCAGATTTAGTTTCTGAATTAACTTTTTGAATCTTGCTGCTAGCAGATTCAACTTTACTTACTTCAGATTTTGGACTTTTTTTAGAAAGCTCTTGAGCCACTCTCTTATCTAGCTCTTTCTCTATTTTTTTATCTTCTTTTTTTATATCTTTTGTCCAAACCTGACTAAATAGGTTATCTATGTTAACCTCTTTTTTTTGGGTTTGCGCTACTTTTTCCTCTTGGGGCTCTTGTTTTACAACAAGTTTTTCCTCTTCTTTTTCTACTGGCTTCTCAACCGGTTTTTGAACATTAGTTGATTGAACATTTGCCATATCGACAGAGACAGAGATAAAATCATCTTTTTGCAGTGCATAGATTTTTACATCCTTTGATACCACTATTGCAATAAAAAAAAGTGCTGTAAAAAATGCGAAGAGAGAGAGCGATATAAAACCACTGAAATAAAAATAGGAGTCTTTGTTACCCATTAGTAGCTAACGAAACCTCTACAAAACCTGCTTGTTTTACAGCGGCAAGCACAGACATAACTACACCATAGTCCAAACTTTTATCTGCACTAATCAATACGGTCGCTTTTAAATCCAACTGTTTTGAATAGAGAAAAAAGTTATCTAGAAATGAAGCGTCCATCTGAAAATTGTCTTTATTGACTTTTACATTTCTGTCTTTATCTATAGTTATGTGTACAGGAGGTATTTTTGACAATGATTTTGTTTTTGAGCTTTGAGGAAGGTTTATCTTCTCTTCATATATCATATTTGGCGCTATAACCATCATTATAGCCAATAGAACCAGCATTACATCCACAAGCGGCGTAATATTTAGTTCAGGTTTTTCATCCCAGTTATACGCCATTTGTTACACTTTTCTAGCTATTATTGCATCGCTTTGCATCTCAATAAAACTAATTAGCTCAAATGATTTTCTCTTTAATATCTGATGATACGTATAGGCAAATATTGCAACAAAAATACCAGCAGCAGTTGCAACCAAAGCATCAGAAACCCCAGCAGCAATAACAGACATGCCACCACTGCTTTGTCCAATATGTGTAAATGTATCTAAAATAGAAACAACTGTTCCAAATAACCCAATAAACGGCGTAGTTGACGCAAATACAGATAATACAGAAAGACCTTTTGTAGCATCTTTTGTCGCCGCCAAGAGGCATAGAGACAATATATCTTTGGTAATATTTGAGCTTGATTTTAAAAAGTTGCTTAAAAAAGATTGCGGATGAACGCTTGACGCACCCATCAAAAGACTCTCAAGAGATCTATTTTCAATCTCAAGCCAACTGTTTATAGAAAAATATCTGTAGAAGAAAACCCAGTTTAGCACTATAAAGTATACTGCTAAAAGAGCTAGAACACCCAGCGTAACTGGGTGGCTTTTTATATAAAAATCAATTATATCGTTAATCATAATTTATAGTAAATTCTGGGCTGCCGACTCAAGTCTTGCAGTAACAGTAGCGATTGCAGGATTATTGTCTTTAATAGATTCAATAAGTTCTTTTGCACTCTCAAGTGCTTTAGAAACAGCACCTTCTGTTTCACCGCGAATTGCAACAGCGCCTTCAACTAATACAATAACCTTTTTCTCATCAACCTGAACAACACCCCAGTTGATAAGAATTGATTCGACTGATTTATCCTCTTTCTCAATGTCAATTACACCTGCTTCAAGCAGAGTAGTTAAACAAGAGTGATCTGCTAGAACGCCAAACTCACCCTCTTCGCCTGGAAGAGTTACGCTAAGGGCATCACCATTATAGATTACGCCATTAGGAGTCAGGATTTCAAGTTTTAACTTATCCATGTCAGTCCTTTATGAATTACTTCATTTTTTGAGCTTTTTCAATCGCCTCATCAATACCACCAACCATGTAGAAAGAACCTTCTGGCATATGGTCACATTCACCGCTAAGAATCATTTTAAAGCCCTTAATGGTATCCTCTAAAGAGACATATTTTCCAGGTGAACCTGTAAATACCTCTGCAACGAAAAACGGTTGTGATAAGAACTTCTCAATTTTACGAGCACGCTCAACAACGTTTTTATCATCTTCACTAAGTTCATCCATACCAAGAATTGCAATAATATCTTGCAAATCTTTGTATTTCTGAAGTGTTTGTTGAACACCGCGAGCAACACCATAATGCTCCTCACCTAAAATTTGCGGATCAAGTAATCTTGAAGATGAATCCAGTGGATCAACTGCAGGGTAGATACCTTTTTCAGCAATTTTACGGTTAAGAACTGTCGTTGCATCTAAGTGAGCAAAAACAGAAGCCGGAGCCGGGTCGGTTAAGTCGTCCGCAGGAACATAAACAGCCTGAACAGATGTGATTGAACCATTTTTAGTTGACGTAATACGGTCTTGTAATGCACCCATCTCACGAGCTAATGTCGGTTGGTAACCAACAGCCGAAGGAATACGTCCAAGAAGAGCAGACATCTCTGAACCAGACTGTGCAAAACGGAAAATGTTGTCGATAAACATTAACACGTCAAGACCTTTTTCATCTCTGAAGTACTCAGCCATTGTAAGACCTGTCAGAGCAATACGGTTACGTGCTCCTGGGGGCTCGCTCATCTGACCATAGCACAGTGCAACTTTGTCAAGAACATTTGACTCTTTCATCTCATGGTAAAGGTCATTTCCTTCACGCGTTCTCTCACCAACACCCGCAAATACAGATAGTCCATCATGACCCATTGCAACGTTATGGATTAGTTCCATAATAATAACTGTTTTACCAACACCGGCACCGCCGAATAGTCCAACTTTACCACCTTTTGCATATGGTGCTAGCAAGTCAACTACTTTGATACCTGTTTCAAACATCTCAGTTCTAGTTGACTGCTCAACTAATTTTGGAGGTTCACGGTGGATTGACCACATAGGAGCATCTGCGATTTGATCTCCATCATCGATTGTCTCACCGATAACGTTAAAGATACGTCCAAGAACTTTTTCGCCTACTGGAACTTTAATCGGAGCACCTGTAGCTTTTGCTTCCATTCCACGAACCAAACCTTCACTCATGTCCATTGCAATCGTTCTTACACGACCGTCACCTAGGTGAGCTGCAACTTCAAGTACCAAACGAGTAACAGTACCTTCTAAATGTATATTAACTTCGATTGCTTCGTTGATAATAGGAAGATATCCATCAAAATCAACATCAACAACCGGACCCATAACCTGGCTTATTTTACCAATCATATTTTTCTCCATTATTTCATAGACTCCACACCACTTATTATCTCTATAAGTTCTGTAGTAATAGCTGCTTGTCTAGCTTTATTAAACTCAACTTTTAGTGATTTAACCATCTCTTTAGCATTATTTGTTGCCGTATCCATAGCCTGCATTCTTGCACTATGTTCAGCAGCAACAGAATCAATAAGTGAATAGTACATTGCATACTGAGCATACTTATTTACCAAAGAATCTAGCATCTTCTCTTCATCTTGAGACTCTATCTCAAGCATTGATTGTTCTGCTTCACCGCACTCAAACTGAGTTGCATCAACAGGCAATACTTTATTTACATGTAACTCTTGAGTTATCATGTTTTTATAGCCATTGTACACAAGATAAAGAGCATCAACTTTTCCATCTTTAAAATCTTCTATTGAAGACAAAATGAACTCATCAGATCTCTCTTTATCAGGTTTTGAACTAAGATTTGTAGCTGAATCAAAAAGTTCAACTTCATTATATTTGAAAAATTCAATACCTTTTTTACCGATTCCACGTAAACGTACTTTTACATTTTTTGCTTTATATTCCGTTAGCAGCTTTTTAACAGCTTTAATAGTTTGAATATTAAATCCGCCACACAAGCCCTTGTCGGCAGTTACAAAAATGATGTCAACCGTTTTTGGATCTTCAATCTCTATAAAACAGCGATTGTCGATTCCGCCAACTTTGTTACATTTAATACGTCCAGCAATTTCGGCAATTACCTGATTCATCTTTGCAGCATAAAGACGAGAACGCTTAGCAAGCTCTTCTGCACGGCGAAGCTTAGCAGTAGAAACAAGCTTCATGGCGCGAGTCGTCTTTTGAGTGTTTGAAACACTCTTTATCTGTCTTTGAATATCTTTCAAGTTTGCCATAAATTATCCTTACGCCACTATAAAGCTAGCTTTGAACTCTTCAAGTGCTTTTTTCATTAATGCGTTAGTGTTATCATCTACCTTAGAAGTGCTTCTGATATTCTCAAAAATCTGAGGATAAGATGCTTCGATAAATGGATATAACTCAGATTCAAAACGAACAACGTTTGACGGATTCATATCATCAAAGAAACCTTCATTTCCAGCAAATATAATTAAAACTTGCTTCTCAACAGATAGTGGAGAGAAAGGAGGCTGCTTAAGAACTTCAACCATTCTCTGTCCACGCTCTAACTGCTTGCGAGATGTCTCATCAAGGTCAGAAGCGAACTGTGCGAATGCTTGTAGTTCACGATACTGAGCAAGGTCAAGTCTAAGTGTTCCTGCAACTTGCTTAGTAGCTTTAATCTGAGCAGCACCACCAACACGAGAAACAGAAAGACCAACGTTAATAGCTGGACGAACGCCCGAGTTGAACAGTTCAGTTTCAAGGAAAATTTGACCATCAGTAATAGAGATAACGTTAGTAGGAATATACGCCGAAACGTCACCAGCTTGTGTCTCAATGATTGGAAGAGCAGTTAAAGAACCTGCACCTTTTTCATCAGAGAGCTTTGCAGCTCTCTCCAAAAGACGAGAGTGGATATAAAAAACGTCACCCGGATATGCTTCACGGCCCGGAGGACGGCGAAGAATAAGTGACATTTCACGATAAGCAACAGCGTGCTTTGACAAGTCATCATAAATGATTAGACCATGTCTTGCATTGTCACGGAAATATTCACCCATAGTAACACCGGTATACGGAGCCAAGAATTGTAGTGCAGCAGCTTCAGCAGCTGTAGAAGAAACAATAATAGTGTACTCAAGCGCACCATGATCTTCTAAACGACGGATGATTTGCGCAACAGTCGATTCTTTTTGACCAATAGCAACATAAATACAAACAACACCGTTACCTTTTTGATTGATAATAGCGTCTAGTGCGATTGTTGTTTTACCAGTTTGACGGTCACCGATGATAAGCTCTCTTTGGCCTCTACCGATTGGAACAAGAGCATCAATAGCTTTGATACCTGTAGCGAGCGGCTCATGAACAGATTTTCTGCTCATAATACCAGGTGCTTTTTCCTCAACGAAACGAGTCTCTGTTGTCTCGATTGGACCTTTTCCGTCTATCGGCTCACCAAGTGCATTTACAACACGACCAAGAAGTGCGTCACCAACTGGAACACGAAGAAGACGACCTAATCTTTTTACAGACAAGCCCTCTTTTAACATGGCACCTGCTCCAAGAATAACAACACCTACAGTGCTCTCCTCAAGGTTCATAACCAAACCTCTTGTTCCCTCTTCGAACTCTACCATCTCACCAGCCATAACATTGCTAAGTCCGTAAACTTGAGCAACGCCGTCAGCATAAGAAACGATCTTACCTGTTTCATTAATATCAACACTTAGTTCAAAGTTGTCAATACGCTCTTTAATTATTGAGCTGATTTCATCAGCTTGAATTTTTGCTACCACTACACATCTCCTCTCATGAAGTTAAATTGCTTTTATAATATGTTCTATCATTTGACTATTGATTCTTGCTTTAGAGAAACTAATCTCTACACCAAGGTCTTCAACATCTACTTTTATACCTTTAAAGTTCTCTTTAACAAACTTTAATGATATTTTAGAATCAAATTTACTGCCTAATCCGTTACCTAAATCTTCCATAACCTTTGCATCAATATCGCTATCACTATATACAATTCCGTTATAGACTTTGTTAGTTTTGGCGATATCTTTTCTCATTACTTCTGCTATTGCAGGAATAATATTGATACGGTTATGTTCAGCAAGTAATTTAATTAAATTTTCAACATCTTTATTGCCGGCAGATTTTACTGCAGCCAGCAAGATGTCAGACTTTTGGTTTTTACTAACATCTGGATTACTGATAATTCTTTTAAATTTCTCATTACTAAACGCCTCAGCTAAAGCAGAAAATATCATAGATACATCTTGCATAGACTCCGCAGTAGATCTCTGTTTAATAGCTTTGAGATATCTCTTTGCAATCAACTCTTCCATTTATGCCACCTTCTTTAAGATAACATTAGCCATAGCCTCTTTGTCAAAAGAGTCGTCACTTTGACTCAACACTTCAGCTAGTACATTTTCAACAACACTACGAACCATTTTTCTCTGTTCAAAATCCATAAGTACGGCTTGTTGCTTTATCAATATCTCTATATCTGATTCACATTGAGTCATGATAGTGTCATTAATAACTTTATTCTCTTTTTTAGAATTAGTCACCAAATCTGTTGCGAACTTCTCAGCCGCCGCAACCTTAGCCAGTGCTTCTTTTTTTAAAGAGACAGACTCTTTTAGCTTATCTTGCACTTTTTTCATTTCATCAGCAATTCCCTGACTTCTTGAAGCAAAATAGCTCTTAACCGGTTCAGCAACAAGATACCAAATTAATCCTGCAAACAGTAAAAAGTTAACTGTTCTTTGGACTATATCTGTCTCTGTGTTGCCACTAGATGCCAATGCATATGTTGATATCATTAGCATAAATACTAAAATTCTACTCACATCACATCCTTATATTTGACTAAATTTAGCTTTTACAGCTTCTTTGAACAGCGGCATTTGTGATCTTAAATCACTGCTTAACTGCTCACGAGAACGAGCAAGTAACTGCTCGAACTCTAAATACTGACTAGCTAATTCAGCACGTTTTGCTTCTAATTTACTCTCTGCTAACTCTCTAGCATCCGCAATAACTTTATCTCTCAGGGCCGAAGCTTCCAATTTAGCATTTACAATTATTGTCTGCGCTTTTGATTCAAGTTCATTGATTTCATCATCATTAGAGCCTACTTTTTCTAGCTCTTTTTTGATGTCTTCATCTCTTTTACTCATGTAAGCAAATAATGGATTGTAAAGCCAACTGTTTAGAACGGCGATAAGAGTAAGAAACACGATTAATGTAGCTACAAGTAGTATCGGATTTATATCTAACATAGCACCTCCTAAAAGTTGCGTGATTA